>DAMCZI010000052.1:0-31702 GCA_032095175.1 Clostridiaceae bacterium | reverse complement strand
AAAAATATTATTATATATAACGCAATAAAGATTTGATATTAAGGTATTTATTGCGTTATATGAATTTAGGAAAATATTTGGCATAAATGATTTTTAAAAATGTAAAATCATTTATGCGAAATATATAGTCACCAATTTTTAAAGCTTTTTGAATTGTAAATAATAAAATTTTTACAGTTCAAAGTTTTTATTGCCAATATAGTACTTGTATGTTATACTACTTAAGGTGAAATATTACACACGCTGTATAATTTTTAAAAGGGTGCCCAAAGGGCCTTTTAGAAAAATGATTATGGCGGAGGAAAAAACCAGGAGGTGTATTTATGTCAGTAATTTCAATGAAACAATTACTAGAAGCTGGTGTTCATTTTGGACATCAAACAAGAAGATGGAACCCTAAGATGGCTCAGTACATCTTTACAGAAAGAAACGGGATCTATATAATAGATCTTCAGAAAACTGTAAAGAAGATGGAAGAAGCTTATGAATTCGTTAAGGGTGCTTCAGTAGAAGGAATGGAAATTCTTTTCGTAGGAACTAAGAAGCAGGCACAGGATTCAGTAAAGGAAGAAGCTGCAAGATGTGGAATGCATTTTGTTAGCGAGAGATGGCTTGGTGGAATGTTAACTAACTTCACAACTATCAGAACAAGAATTGATAGACTTACTGAATTACAGAAGATGGAAGAGGATGGAACATTCGCACTTCTTCCAAAGAAGGAAGTTATAAAGCTAAGACATGAAATGGAAAAGCTTGAGAAAAATCTTGGCGGTATAAAGAATATGACAAGAGTACCAGACGTTCTTTTCGTTGTTGATCCAAGAAAGGAAAAGAATGCTATAGCTGAAGCTAAGATATTAGGTATTCCTGTAGTTGGTATAGTTGATACAAACTGTGACCCTGAAGAAGTTGATTACGTAATACCAGGAAATGATGATGCAATAAGAGCCGTAAAGCTTATTGCTTCAAAAATAGCTGATGCTGTTATCGAAGGAAGACAGGGAGAGCAGATGGCTGAATAATGAATAGAAGGTAAGGGTAAAGGGGATGCTTAACCCTTACCTTTAATAATGTATAGGAGGAATAGAGATGGTAATCACTGCAAAAATGGTTTCTGAACTTAGAGAGAGAACCGGTGTTGGAATGATGGATTGTAAAAAGGCATTGGTTAAAACTGATGGAGATATTGATAAGGCTATAGAAATATTAAGAGAAAAAGGTCTTGCAGCAGCTGCAAAGAAGGCAGGAAGAGTAGCTGCAGAAGGATTAATATCCACATATATTACTGAGGATCATAAAGTTGGTGCTATAGTTGAGTTCAACTGTGAAACAGACTTCGTTGCTAAAAATGATGATTTTATAACTATGTCAAATAATTTAGCAAAGCAAGCTGCAGTATCATCAGCATCAAGTGTAGAAGAATTTGCGGCAGAAAAATACATAGCAGATGAATCAAAAACTGTACAGGATGCGATCTCTGCGCTAATAGCAAAGCTTGGAGAAAACATGACTCTTAGAAGATTTGGAAAAATAACTGCTGACAAGGGAATTGTTTCAAGCTATATCCACGGTGGTGGAAGAATAGGCGTTTTAGTTAACGTTGAGAGCGAAAACAATAATGTACTTGCTGAAGTTGCAAAGGAATTAACATTACAGGTTGCAGCAACAAACCCATTATACATGGTTAGAGAAGAAGTTGCTCAGGATGCTTTAGATAAGGAAAAGGAAATATACAAACAGCAGGCATTAAATGAAGGAAAACCTGAAAAAGTTGTTGAAAAGATGGTTGAAGGAAGAATTCAGAAGTACTATAAAGAAATTTGCTTAATGGAACAACTATATATAAGAAATCAGGATATAAACATAAAGAAATTCATTGAAGAGAAATCAAAGGAAAATGGAAGCGAAATAAGAATTGCGTCCTATGTAAGATTTGAAAAGGGCGAAGGAATTGAAAAGAAGGAAGAAGATTTCGCTGAAGAAGTAAGAAAGCAAATGAAGGCTTAAAGGAACACTCCTGTGTTCCTTTTTTTTAAGAGATTAAAGGTTCATTTTGGTATTAAATATATTTGAAGTGTAAATTGAAGGAAATTTGATTTTAATGTAGAATAATTTTAAGGAGGTTTTATAAATGGATACTCCTAAGTATAAAAGAATAATGCTTAAGTTAAGCGGCGAGTCTATGGCGGATCAAACTAAAGGATATGGAATAGACTTTGATGTGGTAAACAGGATAGCTTCAGAAATTAAAGAAGTAGTGGAAATGGGAGTAGAGGTTGGAATAGTAATAGGTGCAGGAAACATATGGAGAGGTAGAAATGGTGCTGGAATGGACAGAACTACTGCTGATTACATGGGTATGCTTGCAACATGTATAAATTCAATGGCTCTTCAAGACTCCCTGGAAAGTATGAATGTACTTACACGTGTTCAATCAGCAATTGAAATGAGAGAAATTGCTGAACCATATATCAGAAGAAAAGCAATGAGACATCTTGAAAAAGGAAGAGTTGTAATATTTGCAGCAGGAACAGGTAATCCATATTTTTCAACTGATACTGCTGCAACTTTAAGAGGTATTGAAATAGAAGCTGAGGTAATATTACTTGCAAAGAATGTTGATGGAGTGTATGATTCCGATCCTCGCTTGAACAGCAACGCTAAGAAGTACGATAGATTAACATTTAGTGAAGTACTTGCTAAAGATTTAAAGGTTATGGATTCTACTGCAACATCTTTATGTAAGGACAATAATATGCCAATAATGCTCTTTGCATTAAATACTCCAGGAAATATTAAAAGAGCAGTTTGCGGCGAAAATATCGGAACACTTGTTGAAAATTAAAAGGGAGGGTAAGGTATGATTAAGGAAGTAGTAAATGCTTCTCAGGAAAAGATGAAGAAGTCAATTGATGCATTAAAAAGGGAGCTTCAGGGTTTAAAGGCTGGAAGAGCTAATCCTTCAATGCTTGATAAAATTATGGTGGATTATTACGGAACACCAACTCAGGTTGCGCAGCTTGGAACTGTATCAACTCCAGAACCAAGAATGATAGTTATACAGCCATGGGATAAAAAAGTAATTAAAGACATAGAAAAGGCAATACAAAAATCAGAACTTGGCATAAATCCTACTAATGACGGACAGGTAATAAGACTTGTCGTTCCAGAACTTACTGAGGAAACTAGAAAGAATATTGTTAAGGTTGTAAAAAAACATGGAGAAGATGCTAAGGTTGCTATAAGATCAATAAGAAGAGATTCAAATGATAAGATTAAGAATCTTAAGAAGGATGGTACTCATTCTGAGGACGATGTTAAAAAGACAGAGGATGAAATACAAAAGCTTACAGATAACTGTATAAAAGAAATAGATAAGATAGTAGAACAAAAGGAAAAGGAGATAATGGCTGTTTAATATGGAATTAAATTCTTATATTGGATATCCCTTTGACTATGTAAAACAGCTGTTGGATAAGGACGGTATTTCCTATAGTGTAATGGAAGTATGGGATGTAAAGAAGACAAAACTTGGTGATGATTTTAGAGTTATAAATATCAAAAATAATGATGGAAATATAATTATCTATGCCTCATACTTTTAAAGTTTTATCAATGTTAAAGTGTTTGTATATAATTTTATAAAATATGATAATCTACATTATTCATTGATAATGCTTGATATTCCTTTATTTGGGACAGCTTTTACTAATATACCCCTCAATAGAGGGGATTTTTAATATAAAGGAGTAAATATGATGTTCTTTAAGAAAAAAGTAAGTATTAAAGAAGAGGAAATTCTAAGAGAAATAGATAGTAATAATATACCTAAGCATATAGCCATTATTATGGATGGAAATGGAAGATGGGCAAAGAAAAGAGGCCTTCCAAGAACTATTGGGCACCGTGCTGGAGTCGAAACAATAAGAAATATTGTAAAAGCATCATCTAAAATTGGTATAAAGTATCTAACTCTTTATGCATTTTCAACAGAAAATTGGAAGAGACCAAAAGATGAAGTAAGTGCTCTCATGTCTTTATTGGTTGAGTTCCTACGTAAGGAGATAGATGAATTAAATTCCAACAATGTTGTTGTCCAAACAATAGGCGATATAAGCCAACTCCCAGAAATATGTCAGAAAGAACTAGATAGAGCATATGATATAACTAAAGATAATTCTGGATTAAGACTAAATCTTGCCCTTAATTATGGGGGAAGGGATGAAATAGTTAGAGCAATAAATAAAATGTTTTCTGATTTTAAAGCTGAAAAGTTTAAAATCGAAAATATAGATGATATGCTGATTTCCAGTTATCTTGATACCTCTGGAACGCCTGACCCTGACCTATTAATAAGACCAAGTGGAGAATACAGGATAAGTAATTTTCTACTTTGGCAGATTGCATATTCTGAGATGTGGTTTGCAGATATTTATTGGCCTGATTTTAAACCATATCATTTATATAAAGCAATATTAGAATATCAAGAAAGAGATAGAAGGTTTGGGGGAATTAACTGATTAAGGGGAGATATTTATGAGTGATAAGTTAAAAAGAGTTATAAGTGCTGCAATTATGATTCCTATTGTGTTGGTTCTGGTTATTACTGGGGGATTAGTTTTTAAAATAGGGTTGACTATTATAATGGCCATAGCTCTGCATGAATATATTTCTGCTTTTAAAAACAATACTTCAAAAGCAATTGATTTTATTTTGTTTCTTGGATATTTGTTGAATATATATGTTATATTTGGTGATAAAAGAGATCTGATAATGCCAGTTACCTTTTTAATAGTGTTAATGAGCATGGCAGTTCCTATTTTTAGCAGAAAATATAATATATTTTCATCAGCAATTACTATAATGGGATACATATATGTGGTTGATTTTTTTACTATGCTGGTTTTAATAAGAGGACACGAAAATGGAAACTGGTTGATTTGGCTTGTATTTATAATTGCCTGGTTCTGTGATACATCAGCATATTATTTTGGACGATTTTTGGGAAAAAGAAAATTATGCCCTGAAGTAAGTCCGAAAAAAACAATTGCAGGTTCTCTTGGAGGGGTTTTAGGAAGTATAGTTGGTGTGATTATATGGGGTTATTTTGTAAAGAATGTATCTATTAGCTGGTACCAGTTAATACTGCTGGGCGCATTAGGAAGTATTGCCGCTCAGCTTGGAGATCTTACAGCATCTTTACTAAAAAGAAATGTTGGAATAAAGGATTTTGGAAAGATAATGCCAGGACATGGAGGAATACTTGATAGATTTGATAGCATACTTTTTGTAATACCTATAGTATACTATTATATAGTACTTTTTTTAGGATGATAAAATGATTAAAAAAAATCAGGCTATGCTTAAGTGTATATTGTTGATACTACTTATAATGATTATGCTTAAGCTTAGCCTTGTTTTTTTATGGCCCTTTGTAGCAGCTTTGATTTTAGCAGCAGTAATTGACCCCTTTGTTAAGCTATTTTGCAGACTAAAAATATCAAGAAAGTTGTCAGTTATTATTTCATTTGTGCTCATTTCTTCAATTACAATTATAATACTATATTATGTAGGGAATTATGTTTATTATCAGTTGTTGTATTTTTTGAAGAAATTCCCTGATATTATATCAGCGATATCAGATAAATTGGGTTTTTTAAATATACAAAAGTTTAATTATCAGCAATTCATTAAAACTTTACAAAATATAATATCTGCATATAGGGAAAAAATAATTAATACAGCCATTACTACTGTAAATGGAGTAGTGTATTTTATAATGGTTATCATTACTGCAATTTTTATAAGTATTGATAAGTACAAAATTGCACAAAAGATAAAGAAATTTTTGCCTAAGGATTTATATGAACTTGGAAATATTGTAGTAAATAGAAGCATGAGTATTGTCAATATACAGTTTAAATTAGTCCTTGCAACAACAGTCCAAACTATTCTAGGATTGTATATTCTCGGTATATCTGATTCTTTAACTATAGGCATAATTTGTGGTATACTTGATGTGTTACCGATCATAGGAACAACTATGGTTTTTATACCGATGATGCTATTTGAGCTTGCTGCGGGAAATCTTTTTAAATTGATTGGATTAATCTGTCTATACATATTGCTTGAAATCAATAGAAAGATAATGGAGATAAAATTTGTAGGTAACAATCTTCATATACATCCGGTATATACAATACTATCCCTATACCTTGGATTGAAATTATATGGGCTTTGGGGAGTAATATTAGGACCCTTTATTATAATTTTGATAATGGAAATCTTCAATTATTATTACACTGGAAAAGAAAGAGGTATACTACTATGAAAAAGATATCTATACTTGGTTCCACAGGTTCAATAGGAACGCAGGCACTTGATGTTGTTAGAAAGAGACCTTCCGATTATAAAGTATGTGCTATTTCGGCTCACTCAAATGCCAAACTTTTATATGAGCAGGCTTTGGAGTTTAAACCATCCTATGTTGTTATTGTAGATAAGGAAGGCTATTCTTTTCTTAAGGAAAAGCTTCATCCTCTTGGAATAAAAGTTATTAATGGATTTGATGGTTTGGAATATATAAGCACTATTGAGGATGTTGATACAGTTCTGACATCGGTTGTTGGTATGATAGGGTTAAAGCCGACAATTGCAGCTATAAGGGCAGGAAAAAGGATAGCACTTGCGAATAAAGAAACTCTGGTTGTTGGTGGGGAAATTATAAAAAGAGAACTTGAAAAATCAAAAGCTGAGATTATACCAGTAGATAGTGAGCACAGTGCAATTTATCAATCATTAAAATCAGGAGATAAAAAGGAAGTAAATAGGTTAATAGTTACAGCTTCTGGTGGACCATTCAGGGGTAGAAAAAAGGAGGATCTTAGTTCTGTAACAGTAGATGAAGCATTAAATCATCCAAGATGGAAAATGGGAAAAAAGATTTCTATAGACTCTGCAACGCTTATGAATAAAGGGCTAGAGGTTATTGAGGCTCATTGGCTTTTTGATATAGCTTATAACAATATAGATGTTGTTGTTCACCCTCAGAGTACTATACATTCCATGGTTGAGTTTATTGATGGTTCTATAATTGCTCAAATGGGAAATACTGATATGAGACACCCAATACAATATGCATTAGATTATCCTGAAAGGAAAATATCAACCTCTGGATATCTTGATTTAATAGCTTGCGGTGATTTAACCTTTGAAAAACCTGATATTGAAACATTTAAATGTTTAAAACTGGGAATAGAAGCAGGAAAAATTGGCGGCAGTATGCCTGCTGTTCTAAATGCAGCAAATGAAGAAGCAGTTGGGCTATTTTTAGATAGAAAAATAAAGTTTTTAGATATAGCAGAAATAATTGAGAAGGCTATGAATAATCATAAAGTTGAGAAAAATATTGATATCGATGGTGTAATTGATATTGATAATGATACAAGAAAATATGTTTATTCCTTGATTAAATAGAAAGTGAGGGATATTTAATATGACTGGAGCACTACAGACTTTTTTAGCTGTCTTATTTGTTTTTGGTTTACTTATTGCAGGCCATGAACTTGGACATTTTACAATTGCTAAATTATCAGGGGTAAAGGTTCTTGAATTCTCCCTTGGAATGGGCCCCAAATTATTCGGTTTTAAAGGAAAAGAGACAACATATTCACTTAGAATACTTCCAATTGGAGGTTATGTAAAAATGCTTGGGGAAGAGGATGAATCTTCCGATCCAAGAGCATTCTGCAATAAAAATCCATGGGTAAGGATACCAATAATAATTGCAGGGGCATTTATGAATTTTGTTATTGCAATTGTTTTATTCAGCATAGTTTTTTTAAATAACGGAGTTGCGGTAAAACCAATTATAGGTAGTATAGTTGAGGGTTCTCCTGCTGCAGCCCAAAAGCTTATGTCAAATGATAAGATAATGTATTTTAATAATGAAAAGGTAGATACATGGAATGAATTTATAAAACTAATGAAAAAAAATCAGGATAAGGAATTCAAATTAGTCATTGAAAGAAATGGAAGCACACAGAATAAAATTATAAAACCTGTATACAGTAAAGAACAGCAAAAGTATTTAATTGGTGTTGGTCCTGTATTGGAAAAGGGACATTTAATTGAATCAATAAAATCAAGTTTCAGTGAAACATTTTTATCAATAAAGCAAATGTATGGGTTCCTCGGGAACTTGTTCAGAGGAAAGGCTAACCTTAAGGATGTAGGTGGTCCGGTTGCAATAATTAAGCTCTCAGGAGAAGCTGCAAGGCATGGAATGATTATGCTTCTCTATTTTGCAGCATTTTTAAGCATTAACCTCGGGGTATTTAACCTTCTTCCATTTCCTGCACTTGATGGGGGCTGGGTAGTAATATTATTAATAGAGGGTATATCTAGAAGAAAAATAGATGAAAATAAATTAGGCGTTATAAACCTTATTGGATTTACAATACTTATAGGTTTTGCAATACTCGTAACCTTTAAGGATATAATGAAGTTAAATTTGTTTTAGTATACTTTTATATAACGCAATAAAAATTTCACATTAAGGTATTTATTGCGTTATATGAATTTAAGAAAATATTTCGCATAAATGATTATTAAAAATGTAAAATCATTTATGTGAAATATATAGGAGATGTTTTTATGAGAAAAGCTACTAAAAAAATTAAAGTTGGTAATTTATTTGTTGGAGGAGATGCTCCTGTAACGATACAATCCATGGCTAATACAGATACACGTAAAATTGATGAGACTGTTAGACAAATTAATGAATTAGAAAAAGCAGGATGTGAGATAATAAGAGTGGCAGTTCCAGATATGGAAGCTGCCACTGCAATTTACAGTATAAAAAATAAAATCAATATTCCTCTAGTTGCAGATATCCACTTTGATTATAAGCTGGCATTGAAATCAATAGAAAGTGGTGTAGATGCATTAAGAATTAATCCTGGTAATATAGGAAGCGAAGCTAAAATAAAGGAAGTGGTTACCGCTGCGAAGGATAGGAATATTCCAATAAGGGTAGGGGTGAATACTGGCTCAATAGAAAGGGATATCCTTGATAAGTATGGAAGATCTTCAGAAGCTCTTGTTGAAAGTGCTCTAAGACATGTAAACATACTTGAAAAGTTCGGGTTTTATGATATAGTTATTTCTGTTAAATCATCAGATGTCATGGAGAACATAATAAGCTACAGAATGCTGTCGGAAAAAACTGATTATCCACTTCATCTTGGAGTTACAGAGGCAGGTACTATATTTTCCGGAACCATAAAGTCATCAATTGGAATAGGCTGCCTTCTTTGCGAAGGGATAGGTGATACTATTAGAGTGTCCCTAACAGATAACCCAGTTGAGGAAGTTAAGGTTGCAAAGGAAATATTAAAGGCCTGTGGAATTAGAAAGATGGGTATCGAAATAGTTTCATGTCCAACCTGCGGCAGAACAAATATAGACCTTATATCCCTTGCTAAAAAGGCAGAGGAAGCGTTAAAGGATATTAACAAACCCATAAAGGTAGCAATAATGGGATGTGCTGTTAATGGTCCAGGAGAAGCTAGAGAAGCGGATATAGGTATAGCTGGTGGAATTGGGGAAGGTTTAATATTTAAAAAAGGGGAAATACTAAGAAAGGTTTCAGAAGATAAGCTTCTTGAGGAACTTATAAAAGAGATTGAAAAAATATAATGTTTTAAAGGTGTGAAGCTAATGAAGGCTGCATGTGTTATCCCTGCATACAATGAAGAAGGTACGATTGGAAATGTAATTGATGCTGTAAAAGCCGCTGGAATAATAAATAGTATAATTGTAGTAAGTGATGGATCAACAGATAAAACTTCTGAAGTATCCAGGGTTCATGGAGCAATTACCATTGAACTAGAGGAAAATCGTGGAAAGGGAGCAGCAATGAAGACAGGCATTGATTTCTGTAATGAAGATATCATTCTCTTTTTGGATGCGGATTTATTGGGGCTTACAAAGGAGCATGTTGCAGCTTTAGTAGCACCTGTCATATCTGATAAAGCTGATATGACGGTTGGAATATTTCAAAATGGAAGATTCTTAACTGATCTTGCACAAAAGGTTGCACCATACCTGTCAGGACAAAGGGCAATGAAAAGAAGTACTATAAAATATATTCATGATTTTGAAATTACCAGATATGGTATAGAAACAGCACTAACAAGGGCTGTTAAAAGAAATAACCTTAGGCTGCTAGAGGTAAAACTGAGTGAATTAACCCATGTTATGAAGGAAGAAAAATTAGGACTGATACATGGATTTGGTGAAAGAATGAGAATGTACTGGCAGATAGTTAAATGTATAAGGATGTAAGGCACATTAAAAAAATAAATGAGTCAGATTGCCAATTAAAAAGGACGAGTAAGATGACTTATTTATTTTTTTAATGTGCCTAATACAGCTTTCATTGTTTTAACTTGCCAAAAATGAAACCTAATGCTATAATTCAGATTGAGGCATAATAAAAATGACGATAAAGAGTGGGGAGTCCCCACTCTTTATCTTATGTTAGAGTATAACTGTACTAATTTTACAAATACTACAAAAAACGAATAATCAAACGAGGAGGTCTTGTATGGACATAGAATACATAGTAAAAACAGTAGAAGATATAGCTTTACCAATTGTAGAAGAAAATAAATGTGAATTGGTTGATGTTGAATTTGTGGAAGAAGAGGGAGATTGGTTTCTAAGAGTTTATATTGATAAGGAAGATGGTATAAATATTAAAGATTGCGAAGCTGTAAGCAGACCTCTAAGCGATAAAATTGACGAAGCTGACCCAATAGAAATTGGTTATTACCTTGAGGTTTCTTCTCCGGGTATAAATAGAGCATTAAAGAAGGACAGGGATTTTGAAAGGTATAAGGATAGAAAAATTGAAATAGCATTTTTGGAGTCCTACAACTATAATGGTAAGGATATAATTGAGGGGGTGCTTTTAGGCTTAGCTGAAAATAAAATTATACTTAATTGCAAGGGAAGAGTTATTGAAGTTGATAGAGCTAATGTTAAAAATGTTAATTTAAAGGAGATTTAAGGAGGTACAGGGATGAATACTAATGAATTGATAGAAGCTTTGGGGGATATAGTAAAACAAAAGGGGATTGATAGGGAATTGATTTTTACAGCTCTTGAATCAGCCCTGACCACAGCTTACAAAAAAAATTATGGTACTGCAATTAAGGTTATTGTAAACAGGGAAACAGGTGATTTGGGAATTTATGCTCAAAAGAAGGTTGTAGAAGAGGTTGAGGACAGCGCTGAAGAAATGAGCCTTGAAGATGCTAAAAAAATAAATAAAATGTATCAGATTGATGATATAGTTGATATTGAAATGCATCTAAATGATTTTGGAAGAGTTGCTGCACAAAATGTTAAGCAAAATGTAATACAAAAGATAAGAGAAGCAGAAAGAGAAATAATATTTAAGGAGTTTTCTGAGAAAGAAAACGATATTATTACAGGAATAGTACAAAAGAAGGAAAAACAGAATGTTCTTGTGGATCTTGGAAGGATTGAAACTCTTATTACTCCTACTGAACAGATGCCCAATGAGCAATATAACCATGGTGATATGTTAAAGCTTTATGTTGTTGAAGTTAAATGGACAACAAAGGGACCTAACATCATAATTTCAAGAACTCATCCAGGACTTGTAAAAAGACTATTTGAGATGGAAGTTCCTGAAATATTCGATGGAACTGTGGAAATAAAGAGCATCGCAAGGGAAGCAGGTTCCAGAACTAAGATTGCTGTATACTCAAGGGATGAAAATGTTGATGCTACTGGAGCTTGTGTAGGTCCAAAGGGAATAAGAGTTCAAAATATAGTAAATGAACTAAAGGGTGAAAAGATAGACATTGTTAAGTGGAGTAAGGATTCATCAGAGTTCATAGCAAATGCATTAAGTCCTGCAAAGGTTATAAACGTTGAATTAAATGAAGAACAGAAGAGTGCCAAGGTTGTAGTTCAGGATTATCAGTTATCCCTTGCAATTGGTAAAGAAGGTCAAAATGCAAGACTTGCAGCAAAGCTTACTGGATGGAAGATTGATATAAAAAGCCAATCCCAGGTTCAGGAATCCCAGGTTCAGGATATACCTGAAGGTGAAGAATAAAGTATTGGGGGTTGATTAAATATGAAGGCCAAAAAGATTCCACAAAGAATGTGTATCGGCTGCCAGACTATGAAGCAAAAAAAAGAATTAATTCGAGTTGTAAAAAATGCTGAAGGGAATATAAAGGTTGACCTCACAGGAAAATCCCCAGGGCGTGGTGCTTATATATGCAAAAGTTCAGAATGCCTTGAGAAAGCAATAAAGCAGAAGAGGCTTGAAAAAGCCTTTGAAACAAGTATAAGCGAAGAAATATACAATGGATTGAGGGATGAACTTAATAATGCATAATGATATCTATTCCTTTTTAGGTTTAATAAAAAAAGCTGGAAAGTTATCCTCTGGTGATGAGGTTGTTGAAATGGATATCAAAAAGAAAAAATGTCTTTTGTTAATAATTGCAGAGGACTCCAGTGAAAATACAAAGGATAGGTTCAAAGGATTAGCTGATAAACATAATGTAAATTATGTTAACTTTGGATTAAAGGCTGATCTGGGTTCACACATAGGAAAAGGGCTAACATCAGTTATTTCAATAAAGGATGATGGTTTTGCAAAGGCATTCTTGAACAAGGTGAACCACAATATAAATGGGGGTGACGGTATTGTCAAAGTTTAGAATACATGAATTGGCAAAGCAGTTGGATATGCCAAGTAAAGAATTGATAGATTTAATATACAAGGAATTTGGTATTGAAGTAAAAAGTCATATGAGTGTTATAGAAGGCGATGAAGCAAATATAATTATGGAATTTGTAGAAGGTATGAAAGAAAAAAATAGTAAGGGGCAAGATATGGATAAAAATATTGAAAAAGTTGAAGATACTAGCACTGAAACAATTACTGAAACAATTACTGAAACAATTACCGAAGAAGATTATGATGATCTTGATTTGATGAGTGATGATTATAAAAAAAGTGAAAAAATTAGAAGAAAAATAAGAAATGAAAAGATAAAGAAAAATACCCAAATGGAAGATGAAAAAAGAGAAAAAGAAGAATTAGAATCAGGTATAATAATTATTCCTGAAGCTATTAAAGTTGGAGATTTTGCTAATAAGTTAAGAAAGCCTGTAGCTGAAATAATTAAAAAGCTGCTTTTAAGTGGTGTAGTTGCCTCAATAAATCATGAAATATCCTTTGAAATAGCTGAAAAGATAGCAGAACAATATAATCTGCTTCTTGATAAGGAAGTAGTTAAGGAAAAGGAAGAAATACTTATAAATGATTATGAGGATAGTGAAGAGGATTTAAGACCAAGACCACCAGTTGTAACAGTTATGGGTCACGTTGACCATGGAAAGACATCATTACTTGATGCAATAAGGCATGCAAGAGTAACATCAACAGAAGCTGGAGGAATTACACAGCATATTGGTGCTTATACAGTAAAGATAAACGATAATACCATAGTTTTCCTTGATACCCCAGGCCATGAAGCATTTACTGCAATGAGATCAAGAGGTGCACAGGTTACTGATATAGCTATACTTGTTGTTGCAGCTGATGATGGTGTTATGCCTCAGACTATTGAAGCCATTAACCATGCCAAGGCCGCAAATGTACCAATAATAGTTGCTGTAAACAAGATAGATAAACCTCAAGCCAATCCTGATAAGGTAAAACAGGAGCTAACAGAATATGGACTTATTTCTGAAGATTGGGGCGGAGATACTATATGTGTTCCAGTATCCGCTAAATCAAAGGAAGGAATTGATAATCTTCTTGAAATGATATTGTTAGTTTCTGAGATGCAGGAATTAAAGGCAGACCCTGAAAGAGCAGCAAAGGGAACTATAGTTGAAGCACTGCTTGACAAGGGTAGAGGCCCGGTTGCTACAGTACTTGTTCAAAATGGTACCCTTAGGGTAGGAGATTCTATTGTTGCAGGTGCTGCTTTTGGTAAGGTAAGAGCAATGGTAGATGATAAAGGAAGAAAGGTAAAATCTGCAGGACCTTCAATACCAGTTGAGGTAGTTGGATTATCAGAGGTTCCAAATGCAGGAGATTTATTCTATTGTGTAGATGATGAGAAAACTGCAAGACAAATATCTGAAATAAGAAGGAATAAGGAAAGAGAAGTGCACTATGCAAGCACTGCAAAGGTATCTTTAGAGGATCTATTTAATCAGATTAAAGAAGGTAAGGTTAAGGATCTTAATATTATAATAAAGGCTGATGTACAGGGATCTGTTGAAGCTCTTAGGCAGTCTCTTGAAAAACTATCAAACGAAGAGGTAAGAGTAAAGGTTATTCATGGTGGTGTTGGTGCAATTACAGAAACTGATATTACCCTTGCATCTGCATCAAATGCAATAGTAATAGGCTTCAATGTAAGGCCTGATACCATGGCAAGACAGTCAGCAGAGAAAGAGAATGTTGAGATAAAAACCTACAGAGTAATTTACAACGCTGTAGATGATATAACAGCTGCAATGAAAGGTATGCTTGATCCTGAATACAAAGAAGTAGTAACTGCAAAGCTTACTGTTAGAACAACCTTTAAGGTTTCAAGTGTTGGAACTATAGCTGGATGCTATGTAGAAGATGGAAAAATAAATAGAAATAATGATGTAAGAATAATTAGAGATGGAATAGTTGTATTTGAAGGAAAAATTAGTTCTTTAAAGAGATTTAAAGATGATGCAAAGGAAGTAAGTGCAGGATTTGAATGTGGAGTTACAATAGAAAAGTTCAATGATATAAAGGAAGGCGACACAATAGAAAGCTATACAATGGAGCAGATACAAAGAGCATAAGAAGAGGTGTGTTATATGGCAAACAATAGAACATCTAGGCTTTCAGAAGAAATAAAAAAAGAGTTAAGTCTTATAATTCAAAATGAATTAAAGGATCCAAGGATTCCAATGCTAACCTCAGTAATTCATGTAGATGTAACTAAGGATTTAAGATATGCCAAGGCATATATAAGCGTATATGGCGATGAAGAACAAGGGAAAAAATGTATTGAAGGATTAAATAGTGCAGCTGGTTTTATCAGAAGAGAAATAGGCTCTAGGATTAAATTAAGATATACTCCAGAAATAATCTTTGAAATTGATAATTCCATCGAGTATGGAATCAATATTTCAAAGATAATAAAGGAGATGAACAAAGAATAATGCTGCATGTTGAAATTGGAAGGTTAATAAAGGAAGAGGATAACTTTGCAATTGCATCCCATACTTCACCTGATGGTGATAGTATGGGGTCAATGCTTGGTTTGTACAACACATTGAAATCTATTGGGAAAAAAGTCGATCTTTTTATAGACGATGTTCTTCCGGATAAATACTCCTTTCTACCAGGATTTCAGGATATAAGAACTCCTGAAAAAAACGGGCAATACAGCTGTTTTTTTGTGCTTGATTGTGGTGATGAGGAAAGGCTTGGTCAAGCAAGTAATATAATATCAAGTTCTAAAAGGGTAATAAACATAGATCATCATATTTCCAATAAACTTTTTGGACACTTGAATATCGTTGATTCCAATGCTTCTAGTACAGGAGAAATGATTTATCAGATATTGAAGATAAATGGCTTTGAAATTTCAAAGGATACTGCAGCATGCTTGTATACATCAATGTTAACAGATACAGGGGGATTTAGATATTCCAATACTACATCTATGACCTTCTCAATAGCTGGAGATTTGATAAATACAGGAATAGATTTTACGGAGATAAACAGTTTAATATTTGACAAAAAATCTATTAGCCAGGTAAAGCTTATGTCAAAGGTAACCAGCACCCTTGAGATGTATGTAGATGGAAAGGTGTCCATGATTAATGTTACAAGGGGAATGCTAAAAGAATGTGGTGCAAAGGATGAAGATGCAGAGGAGCTTGTAAACATTGCAAGAGAAATAGATGGTGTTGAGGTTGCTGTGTTTATAAAGGAAAAAGAAGAAGAAAAATATAAGGTAAGCTTAAGGTCTAAGCATTATGTTGATGTTAGAAAAATTGCTGAAATCTTTGGAGGCGGCGGGCATATAAGAGCGGCAGGATGCACTATTATAGGAAGTTTAGATGATGTTAAGGAAAAGCTAATTAATGAAATAAAAGGATATATGGATGTGAATAGGTAATATGAATGGAATATTAAGTGTTCTTAAACCCCCGGGAATGACTTCACATGATGTAGTCTCTCAAATAAGAAAAATTACTGGAATAAAAAAGGTTGGGCATACGGGAACTCTTGATCCAGGTGCGGCAGGAGTTCTTCCGATATGCATTGGAAAAGCTACAAAAATTGTTGATTTTATAATGAATGATATTAAAACATATATATGCGAATTAACTCTTGGAAACATAACAGACACCTATGATAGATATGGCAGCTTTATTTTTGAGGAAAATAAGGATATAAGCTCAATTGGATATGATAGACTAGAAAATGTAATTCATGAGTTTATAGGACATATTTTACAGAAGCCGCCAGCATTTTCAGCAAAAAAAATTGATGGTGTTAGGGCCTATGAATTGGCAAGAAGAGGAGAAGTAGTTGAGCTGCCTGGAAAACAGATAACTATTTATGAAATCAAGATACTGAAGTTTTCCTTACCTACTGTAATGATGGAAATAAAGTGTTCTAAGGGTACTTATATAAGAAGTATATGTAATGATATTGGTGAAAAGCTTGGTTGTGGTGGATACATGAGTTTTTTAATACGTACCTCAACAGGTAAATTCAACTTATCTAACTCGTATATATTGGACGAAATAAACAGAGATAACTTTAATAAATTTATGGTAACACCTGATTATGCACTTGATATGAAAAGCTTATATGTTGATGATATGTTTTCAAAAAAAATACTTAATGGAAACAGTATATACATTACAGATGGTACTAACTATAAGGAAGATGAAAGAGTAAAAGTGTATATAAAACCCAATGATTTTGTGGGAATAGGAACTGTACAAAAAGGAATTTTACATATGGAAAAACTATTGATTTAAAGGTGTATATTATGAAAATTATAGAGGATAGAATTGAGAACATAAAGATTGATGAGAAATTGTGTATTGGACTTGGAACCTTTGATGGAATTCATAGAGGACACAAGAAAATAATAGAGACTGCAATATCTATGGCTAATAGGAAAAATGTAAAAAGTGCTATTTTAACCTTTGATAGGCATCCTTTTAGTATTATAAAGCCTACAGAAAAAATTAATATGATTACAGATAATTATGTAAAGGCTAGGATTGTTGAAGCTCTTGGCGTTGATTATTTAATATTTTTGCAATTTAGCGCTGATTTCGCAAATATAGATCCGATTTTATTTATTGAGTTACTTAAAAAGAATTTAAATGCTTGTGGTATAATATGCGGTTATAACTACACCTTTGGGAAGTATGGAAAGGGTAATACTAGTTTACTTGATACATATAAAGAGACTTTAGATTATGATTTAAAGGTTATCAAACCTGTAAAATACAACAATAATATTGTTTCAAGTACACTTATAAGAGAAGAGCTAAAGTCAGGAAATATATGTGACGCCAATGCTTTTCTTGGATATAATTATTTTTGTCAGGGTATGGTCTTTAGAGGAAAGAAGCTTGGAAGAAAGTTGGGCTTTCCAACTGCAAATATAAAAATACCTGAAAACTTATGTATAAAAAATGGGGTATATATAACATATACTAAGATTGATGATAAATACTATCCATCAATTAGTAATGTTGGATATAATCCAACAGTTGAAAGCGATAAAAGATCTGTTGAAACCTTTATTTTTGATTTCAAAGGTGACTTATATGAAAAAGAAATAAAGGTTGAATTTTTGGATTTCATTAGGGAAGAAAAGAAGTTTCCATCTGTGAATCATTTAAAAGAGCAGGTTTTAAGTGATATTGAAAAGGTAAAATTATATTTTCAAAGCAATTATGTTTACAAGGTATAGCTATTCTGGTATAATAAATCATGTTAACCTGTGCTGGGTTTTCCGATTCTCCGACGTTAACCTGGCATATGGCGTTTATATTTATAAGGAGGTGCTTTATTAATGGATAAGGCTAAAAAACAAGAAATTATTGAAAAGTACAAGAGACATGAAGGTGACACAGGTTCACCAGAAGTTCAGATCGCTCTTCTAACTGAAAGAATCAATCACTTAACAGATCATCTTAAGAGCCACAATAAGGATCATCATTCAAGAAGAGGTCTTTTAATGATGGTTGGACAGAGAAGAGGTTTACTTAACTACTTAATGAATACTGAGATCGAAAGATATCGTGCTATCATAAAGGAATTAGGTATAAGAAAGTAAAATCGAGCGGCTATGCCGCTCTTTACTTTTATCCAGAAAAAAATATATAATCCAATAAAATTCTTGCATTTTATTATTTCTAAGAAACTCTTATTGTTGATTTGGACTTGGTATACCTAAAAGAATGAAATATTAGAATTTTTGGATTGAATTTATATGTTTCGCATAAATGATTCTACATTGCTTGACCCTAAACATTTATGCGAAATCATATTCCTTGATTCATAAATCGCAATATACCTTATTAAAAAATTTTTATTGTGATTTATATAGTTATTTTATTAAATTCAATTACATATACTATATGTTATACAAAATATATTTTTTTTAACATCAACAATGGTAATTGTGGTATAATTAAGTATATTTGATGTTTTAAAAATGTTAAATAATGAAATACTAAAACTAGGCTTTATTATAAGAAAGGAGGCTATTTAATGCAACAGGTTTTTGAAACTACTATTGCTGGCCGAAAACTTAAGGTTGATTTCGGTAAATATGCAATGTTATCTAAAGGCGCTGTTATGATGAGCTATGGTGATACAGTAGTATTGTCAACAGCAAACGCCGCTTCTGAACCTAAGGAAGGAATTGATTTCTTCCCACTAAGCGTAGATTATGAAGAAAGACTTTATGCAGTAGGAAAGATACCTGGAGGTTTTATCAAAAGGGAAGGAAGACCTACTGAAAAAGCAATATTATCTGCAAGAGCAATAGACAGACCAATAAGACCACTATTCCCAAAGGGATATTTTAATGATGTTCAGGTTGTATGTACAGTTATGTCTGTGGATACAGATAATCCACCTGAAATATTGGCTATGAACGCTGCTTCTATGGCTCTTCATGTTTCTGAGATACCATTTAAAGGACCAGTAGCGGGTGTTCTAGTAGGAAGAGTTGATGGAAAGTTAATTATCAACCCAACAGCTGAAGAAAGAGAAAAGAGTGATCTTCACCTTGTTGTTTCAAGCACAAGCGAAAGAGTAATGATGCTTGAAGCAGGAGGTAAGGAGATAGATGAAAATGACATGTATGAAGCTATCATGTTTGGTTTTAAAGCATGTCAGGATATTATAAAGTTCCAGGAGGAAGTAAGAAGCAAAGTTGGTCAGGAAAAAATAGAACCACAGCTGTTTACTGTTCCTGAAGATATTGAGTCTGCTGTTAGGGAATATGCAGAGGATAAACTTTGGGAAACATTTAAGTGCACCGATAGACAGGAGAGACAGAATCAGACAGACATCGTTAAGGAAGAAGTAATGGAGCACTTTGCTGAGATATTCCCAGAGAAAGAAAGAGAAATTGATGATGTCCTTTACAGAATACAAAAGGGACATGTAAGAAGAATGATTCTTGAGGAAAAAAGAAGACCTGATGGAAGAAGTTTTGAGGAAATAAGACCACTCAGCAGTGATGTAGGGGTACTTCCAAGAACCCATGGTTCAGGTGTATTCCAAAGAGGTCAAACTCAGGTTTTAACAGCAACAACTCTTGGACCACTTGGTGATGTACAGGTTTTAGACGGACTTGGAGACGAGGAAGTTAAGAGATATATGCATCATTATAATTTCCCACCATATAGTACAGGAGAAGTTAAATTCATGAGGGGTCCTGGAAGAAGAGAGATAGGACATGGTGCATTGGCTGAGAGAGCTCTTGAACCAGTTATCCCACCAGAAAGTGAATTCCCATATGCAGTAAGATTGGTATCCGAGGTTCTAAGTTCAAATGGTTCAACTTCACAGGCAAGTGTTTGTGCAAGTACATTATCACTTATGGATGCAGGTGTACCAATAATAAGGCCTGTAGCAGGTATAGCAATGGGACTTGTAACAAGTGAAGATTTGTCAAAGATAGAAATATTGACAGACATACAGGGTATAGAAGATTTCTTCGGAGACATGGACTTTAAGGTTGCAGGAACTGAAAAAGGTATAACTGCAATACAGGTTGATACAAAGATAAAGGGTCTTCCAGAGGAAGTAATCAAGAGAGCGATTAACCAGGCAAGGAAAGCTAGAATGGAGATATTAGACAACATGTTAAGCACAATTCCTGAGCCAAGAAAAGAACTTTCAAAATATGCACCAAGAATAATATCTATGAATATTGATCCTGAAAAGATAAGGGATGTAATAGGACCTGGTGGAAAGACTATAAATAAGATAATATCAGAAACAGGTGTTAAGATAGATATTGAGGACGATGGAAGATTATTTATTTGTGCTGTTAACATGGAAGATGGAATGAGAGCGCAGAAGATAGTCGAGGGACTTACAAAGGAAGTTACAGCTGGAGAAATATATATTGGTAAAGTAAACAGGATAACAACCTTTGGTGCATTTGTTGAGATATTACCTGGCAAGGAAGGTCTTGTTCATATATCAAAGCTTGCCCATGAAAGAGTTAACAAGGTTGAAGATGTAGTAAACGTTGGAGATGAGATACCTGTTAAGGTTACTGAGATAGATAATCAGGGAAGAATAAACCTTTCACGAAAAGATGCAATTAAAAAGGAACCAGAAACAGAAAAAGAAACAGAAGAGGAACAGCAATAAAGAAAAGGGCTTTCACAAAAGCCTTTTTTATTTTTCCTTAAATCATATTTTAGGGAAAAAGTGAAGAGGTGAGAGGTAAGACATAAGAGGTAAGAAGTAAGAAGTAAGAGGTAAGAAGGATTGAAGTGGTTGCGATATAAGTTAGAATAAATTGATTATAAAAAACTCGATGAGTTTTTTTCATAACTCTTACCTATTCCCTTTTCCTTAAATTACGAACTAAAGTTATTTTACTAAATATTGATAATATATCCTGGATTATATATAATTATATAGGTTATATTAATAATAATGTAATTTATGTTAAATCATAAAATCTCAGGAGGGACTTATGTACACAAGGTATACTTTGAGGAATGGGATAAAGGTTATTGCTGAATATATACCATATGTTAACTCCATAAGCATGGGAGTATGGATTAGAAGCGGTTCTAGATATGAAAACTCTCAAAATAATGGAGTTTCTCATTTTATAGAGCATATGCTTTTTAAAGGTACTAAAAATAGAAGTGCAAAGCGTATTGCTGAAGAAATAGAAGAGGTTGGAGGTCAAATTAACGCATTCACTGGCAAGGAGGCCACCTGCTTTTATGTAAAGCTTTTAGATGAACATATAGGCATAGGTATTGATGTATTAAGTGACATGCTTTTAAACTCAAACTTTTCTGAGGATGATATTCAAAGAGAAAAGGGAGTCATACAGGAAGAGATAAATATGTATGAGGATTCTCCAGAGGATCTTGTAGTAGATATACTATCACTTGGGACATGGGGGAAGGATACACTTGCGTATCCAATATTAGGAACAGAAAAAACGGTGAATTCCTTTAACAGAGAGATTGTATTAGATTACTTTAGTAATATATATACACCAAATAACATTGTTATATCAATAGCTGGTAATTACAATGAAAAAGAAATAATAAAAATACTTGAGGATAAGTTTGGAAGTTATTCTTCAGAAAAAAATAGTATTTTAAGTGTTTCAAAGCCAGCGATAAATAATGAGGTTATTATAAGGAAAAAGGATATAGAGCAGATACATGTTACATTATCCTTTAAAGGAATTGAGCTGGGTAATGATAGACTTTATACTTTGCTTGCCTTAAATAATTATTTTGGTGGAGGTACAAGTTCCAGATTATTTCAATCCCTAAGGGAGGAAAAAGGATATGTTTATACGATATATTCATTCCCATCCTCTTATCAAAATGCAGGGGTGTTTAATATTTATTTTGCTTTAAATGGTCAATACATTGATAATGCCATGGAACTAATACATAATGAAATTTTGGATACTCTTAATAACAAGCTTGATGACGTTCAGATAAAAAAAGCAAAGGAACAGCTAAAGGGAAACTATATTTTAGGGCTTGAAAGCGTTTCGAGCAGAATGTTTGGAATGGGAAAATCAGAATTAATGCTTAATAGAGTAAATGAGCCTAAGGAAATATTAGATAAAATAGATAAAATAACAAGTGATGATGTCCACAAGACAATAGAGGATGTATTTAAGGGTGGAATACTATCCGCTGCTGCTGTTGGAAGAAACATAAGTGAAGACAAATTTAAATCACTAATTTGGAGGTAATCATGAAGGTATTTATAAAAAGAGTGGAAAATGCAAGGGATATACCGCTTCCCTGCTTTATGACAGAAGGTTCTGCAGGTATGGATCTTAGAGCAAACGTTGATGAGGCGGTATCATTATTGCCAGGAACCATTAAATTAGTACCTACAGGAATTTCTATAGCACTTCCACAGGGTTATGAGGCCCAAATAAGGCCTAGAAGCGGTTTAGCGCTCAAATATGGTATATCTATGGTAAATACCCCTGGTACTATAGATAGCGATTACAGAGGCGAAATAAACGTGATTATGATTAACTTTGGAAAAGAGGAATTCATAATAAACAGAGGGGACAGAATTGCACAGATGGTAATAAATAAAATTGAAGTTCCCGAGATAATCGAAGTAGAAGAACTTGATAATACCACAAGAGGAAATGAAGGTTTTGGATCGACAGGTCTATAAACCTTCTTTTTTTAATATATATATGTAAAAAGTGCATTAAGGGGTGTTTGTATGAGTAAAAAAAGACTTTCTGAGTTTACTGAACTTGAGATTATAAATATTAATAATGGAGAGAAATATGGATATCTTGGTGATTGTGAAATGAATTTTGACATAAAAACAGGTCAGATTCTAAGTATAAGTGCTAGTGAAGGAAAATCCTCAATCTTTTCTTTAAAAGAAGATAATTTTATAGAAATACCATGGGGCTGCAAAATTAAACAAAGTGATAGAACAATAATTTTTGATTGTAAATTATAAAATTCTTTTCACATCCCCCCAATATAGTTGTATAATATAGTATTAGTAATATAGGTTGCATTAAAATTCTTACATTTTATCTTTACAAACGACCCTGCCAGATTGGTTTGATCATAGGATGTTTGTGAAAATGAAATATATTAGAATTTTGCAACATGTATAGATTATGATTGGCTGTTGGCATCTATATAAGCTTTATAAAATTTCATTTACTATTTTAGTTTAAAATGGGTAATGAAATTTTGCAGCTTATATGTCAAGGAAGGAGGCAGTTTAGGTGAAAATAGTTGTACAAAAATTTGGGGGTACTTCAGTAGCTACACAACAGAGAAGAGAAATGGTGGCTAATAAGGTTATAGAATCGATGGAGAAGGGATTAAGTCCTGTGGTTGTTGTTTCAGCCATTGGAAGAAAGGGTGATCCCTATGCTACAGATACACTTTTATCTCTGGTAAACAACAGTGAAAGCCATTTAGATAGAAGAGAAATTGACTTGCTTTTATCATGTGGTGAAATAATTTCAGGTGTTGTAATGGGAGAAACCTTAGAGAAAAGAGGATACAGAGTAAAGGTCTTGACTGGAGGACAGGCAGGAATTATTACTAATAATAATTATGGAGATGCAGAAATACTAAGGGTTGAAACTGAAAAAATAAAAAAAATGCTTGAAGAAGGTATAATACCTATTGTTACTGGCTTTCAAGGAATGAACAGTGATGGTGATTTTACCACATTAGGTAGAGGAGCCAGTGACCTAACTGGAGCTGTACTAGGTGAAGCTCTTAAAGCAGAATATATTGAGATATATACGGATGTAGATGGAATAATGACTGCTGATCCAAGGATAGTTCCTGATGCAAGTGTAATTGATAAGATAAGCTATAATGAGGTCTTTCAGTTTGCTGAGCAGGGTGCAAAGGTAATTCATCCTAGAGCTGTTGAATATGCAATGAGGGGGAATATTCCATTGTATATAAAAAATACAATGTCGAATTCACCAGGTACTATAATAACTACTGCAAGAGTTAATAGTAACAGGATAATAACTGGTATAGCCCATATGTCAAATAGAACACAGGTTAATATAACATTTAATGAAAATGATCCTCATGAAGATAATAATGATTTATTTACAATGCTGGCAGAAAACAATATAAGCATTGACCTTATAAATGTTTTTCCAAGCCACAAGGTATTTACAATAGATGGTAAGGATACAGAAAAGGTTAAAGAGCTTTTAAAAAGAATAAATGCTAATTATACCCTTATATATAACTGCAGCAAAATAGCCCTTATAGGTAATGGAATGAGAGGCGTTCCAGGGGTTATGGCAAAAATACTTCAAACATTGAATAACAACAACATAAAGGTATTACAAACTGCTGACTCACACAATACTATATGGTGTCTTGTAAAAGAGGAGGATACGATAAAGGCAATAAACTCTCTTCACAAGATATTTGGCTTGTAATGTATATAACAGGCACTTGAGTTATGAATTATTTTGTTAAAGTATCTATTGATAGATGCTATTAACTAAACAATTCATAATTCAAGTGCCTAAATTTAAATCGAAATGGCAAATAATATTTTTTTAAATGGCAAGAATATTATATGTAAAGTTTTTATTTTAATATAATAAGGAGTGTTTGCCATGACGATTTTAAATGATGATAAAAGAGGCAGGATTGAAGACAAGGATGATGATAAAAGGACTGATATTGAGGTTAAGGGTGAGGAAAATAGAAAACTTGAAAATCTAAAGGAAATTGGAAATATTGATATACCCGAAATAAATTCTGATATTTATACAATTAACATTATAGGTCAGATAGAAGGTCATATGGTGCTGCCTCCTCAAACAAAGGCTACAAGATATGAGCATTTAATACCACAGCTTGTAAGCATAGAAGAAAGCAATAAGATAAATGGACTTCTTGTAATACTAAACACCGTAGGAGGAGATGTTGAAGCAGGGCTTGCAATAGCAGAAATGATAAACAGCCTCTCTAAACCAACTGTGTCCCTTGTTATAGGAGGTGGACACAGTATTGGGGTACCATTAGCAGTTTCAACTGACTATTCCTTTATTTCTCCAACTGCAACAATGACAATACATCCAATAAGAATGACTGGACTTGTGGTTGGTGCGCCGCAAACATTCGATTATTTTGCAAAGATGCAGGAAAGAATAATCAATTTTGTAACAAGAAATTCTAAAATACCAAAAGAAAAATTTAATGAACTTATGCTTGAAACAAAGGATTTACTTAATGATATGGGAACAATTTTAATTGGGGACAAAGCAGTTGAACTGGGTCTTATTAATTCAATTGGCGGGATAAGCGATGCTATTAAAAAATTAAGAGAACTCATTGATCAAGAGCAAATGCCTAAATAGCATTTGCTCTTGATTTTATTAACAGTTTTGATATAATTCAATTGTTTTGCAGGGAAAAAAACTATAATATAGAATTATTTATAGAAAGTAAATTATAGGCGGTGAATTTATGGGAAGAAGAAAAAAGACTGAAACTACTAAAACAATTAATACAATAAAAATTGAGATATACGGCATTATTGTTGTTGCTCTTTCCTTACTTTTTGGAGTAAGTATTTATTTTAGAACTTCTGGGGTAGCGGAAAAATGGCTGAGATATCTTTTTATGGGTTCAATGGGTATTGGAGCCTATGTGTTTCCAATAATAAGTCTTTTTATCGGACTAGCATTATTAATCTCTAGAGATCATTTGAAAATAAGACAAAGGTTTTGGGGAATATGTCTTATTTTGTGCAATCTTTTACTTATTTTAAATGTTGGATATTCATATTCAAATAGTAAACTTGGATTTGCAGAGCGTATAGTAAATGCCTTTGAATTGGGTCTTAAAGCAAAGGGAGGCGGAATCCTCTGCGAGTTAATTGAGATTCCTCTTATATACATATTTGGCAGAGTAGGTACATATATAATATTGGCTTGTGCAACACTTATTTTTATAGTAATGTCTACTGAAATATCAATTGGCAATTTGTTATGCAAGTCCTTTGATAGAATAAAAGAAAGGGTTAAAAAAACCTCCAATAGCAAGGTTAAGGAACCAGTAATAAAGGAGCCTAAACTTATTGCTGTTGAGGAGAAGGAAAAGAAAAATGCTGAAGAAGATATAGAAAAAATAGATAAGAAAATTAAGATACTTGATTTTTTAAAAAATGAACAGGCCCTAGATGATGATAAGAAGGAAGAAAAGGAAATTAAGCCTCAGGAGCAAAAGCAAGAAACTAAAAATGATTCTAGTGTTAAAAAACAAGAAGCAAACAATGAAATATCCAATGAGATTAATACGAAGAGTAAGGAGTTCAAAGAAATAGAGTATGTTTACCCTTCAATAGATCTTTTAATGGGAAATAAGGCTAAATCTAATCCTCAGGATAAAAAAGAGCTTCTAAATACTGCAAGGATACTTGAGGACACACTGCAAAGCTTTGGCGTTGATGCTAAGGTTGTTCAAGTAAGTAGAGGACCAGCTGTTACAAGATATGAACTTCACCCTAGTCCTGGGGTCAAGGTGAGCAGAATAACAAATCTATCAGATGACATAGCATTAAACCTTGCCGCTCCATCAGTAAGAATAGAGGCACCAATCCCAGGAAAGGCTGCTGTAGGTATAGAAGTACCTAATAAAGAGGTTGTGGCTGTAACCTTAAGGGAGGTTGTTGAATCCCAGGAATTTAATGATTTTAGTTCAAGGCTTGCATTTGCAATGGGAAAGGATATTGGAGGTAAATGTATTGTAACAGATTTATCAAAGATGCCCCACCTCCTTATTGCAGGAGCTACAGGTTCAGGAAAAAGCGTTTGTATAAATACACTTATTACAAGCTTAATGTATAAATCTTCACCAGAGGATGTAAGGATGCTTTTAATTGACCCTAAGGTTGTTGAGCTTTCTGTATATAATGGTATACCACATTTACTGATTCCTGTTGTTACAGATCCAAAGAAAGCAGCATCTGCATTGTATTGGGCTGTAAATGAAATGAGTCAGAGGTATAAGCATTTTGCAGATAATAATGTTAGAAACATAGAAAGCTATAATAAACTTATGAACACAAAGGAAGATGGCGAAAAGCTTCCTCAGATTGTTATAATTATAGATGAATTGGCGGATCTTATGATGGTTGCCCCAAATGATGTTGAAGATGCCATATGCAGGCTTGCACAGATGGCTAGAGCAGCAGGAATGCATCTTGTAATAGCAACACAAAGGCCGTCTGTAGACGTTATTACAGGGGTAATTAAGGCCAATATACCTTCACGTATATCTTTTGCAGTATCAAGCCAGATTGATTCTAGAACTATACTTGATATGTCAGGAGCGGAAAAACTATTAGGTAAAGGAGATATGTTATTTTTACCTATTGGTGAAAATAAACCAATAAGAATACAAGGAGCATTTATATCTGAAAAGGAAGTTGAAGAGGTAGTTAAGTTTTTAAAGGGTTCTGTTAATGCTGAATATAGTAATGAAATAATAGATGAAATTGAAAATAATACCCCATCAACTCAAAAGGGAAATGACGAAGTTGATGAACTACTTCCAGAGGCAATAAATATCGCTGTTGACTATGGACAAGTATCAGCATCGATGCTTCAAAGAAGGTTAAGAATAGGATTTAATAGAGCTTCAAGGATTGTTGAGGAAATGGAATTAAGGGGAATAGTAGGACCTCAGGATGGAAGCAAACCAAGGCAAATTTTGATAAGCAAGGAAGATTTAGATGGTGATATTTAAAGCAAACACTCCGCTGTTTTTATGAATTTATGATATAATATTTAACAGGAAATATCATTTGATTTTAAAAGTTATGTAGAATAAGCAAATATATTGGTTGTCGTGTTAAATCAAATTTGATATTATATGATATGTGAATTATATCGAAGGTTGTCGTTAAACAATATATGATGTAAAACGTAGAATATATATGTATTATGAAGATAATCTTATATAAATCGTGAAAATATGGAAATATTGCCCAGGAAATTATGAATGGAGGTTTGACATGCGATATAAAGTTGGAATGGTTTCACTAGGATGCGATAAAAACAGAGTAGATTCTGAAGCAATGTTAGGAATACTTAAGGATTCAGGCTGCGAGATAGTAAGTAATGAAAAAGAGGCTGATGTAATAATAGTTAATACCTGTGGTTTTATAGAATCAGCAAAGGAAGAGTCCATAGAGGTCGTACTTGAAATGGCTAAAAATAAGGTTGATGGCAACTGTAAGGCTGTAGTAGTAACAGGATGTATGGCACAAAGATATAGTGACGAGCTTATAAAGGAAATGCCCGAGATTGATGCTGTGGTAGGCGTTGCAAGTTATAAGAATATCGGGGAAGTTATAGAAAGAACCATAGAAAAGAAAACAAAGACAGTAATGCTTGATGAATTAAATAATAAACTTAATTACGAAAGAAGAATACTTACTACTCCTTCCCATTATGCATATGTTAAAATAGCGGAGGGCTGCAATAATAACTGTAGCTACTGTATCATACCAAAATTAAGGGGAAGATTTAGAAGTAAAAGTATTGAAGACATACTTAAGGAAGTAAGAGAACTTACTTTACAGGGTGTAAAGGAAATAATACTTGTAGCTCAGGATACAACAATGTATGGTATTGATTTATACAAGAAAAAGATGCTTCCAGAGCTATTAAAGGAAATTGAGAAAATAGAGGGTGTAGAGTGGATAAGAATTCTATACAGCTATCCGGAAGAGATAGATGATAAACTAATAGATACAATAAAGGAAAGTAAGAAGGTATGCCATTATTTCGATATACCGCTGCAGCATATAAGCAATAAGGTCCTAAAATCCATGAATAGAAGAAATACAAAGGAAGACACTATTAAGCTCATAGAAAAACTAAGGCTTGAAATTCCTGATGTTATACTGAGAACATCAATAATTGTTGGATATCCTGGAGAGGATACTGAAGCTTTTACAGAATTGAAGAATTTTATAAAGGATTACAAATTGGACAGGGTAGGAATTTTCACCTATTCAAGAGAAGAAGGAACTAAGGCTGCTGACATGCCAGAACAGGTAGAAGAAGCTTTAAAACATAAAAGAAGAGATGAATTAATGGCTATTCAAAATAATATTTCTCAAGAAAAAAATAAATTGTTAGTAAATAAGCATATAAATGTTATAATTGATGGTATAAAGGATAATAACACTTACTATGGGAGATCATACGGAGATGCACCGGAGATAGATCAGCAGGTAATTATAAATTCACCTGATAAAGAACTTAGAAAAGGTGATATTGTTAAGGTAAATATAAGAAAAGCTTATACCTATGATTTGTTGGGAGATGTTGATTATGAATTTAGCAAATAAGATTACAATTTTAAGAATAATACTTGTACCTGTATTTCTATATTTTCTATTATTATTTGCTCCTTTAGGAGTAGGAAAATATATTGCAACAGGAATATTCATTATTTCAGCTTTGACTGATACTCTTGATGGTTATATAGCAAGAAAAAGAAATGAGATAACAAAGTTTGGCAAATTCATGGATCCCCTGGCAGATAAACTTTTAGTTACAGCAGCACTTGTAGCACTTGTGGAAATGAAGAAGCTATCAACTATTGTTGTTATGATAATAATTGCAAGGGAATTCGCAATTACTGGCTTTAGGGCAATTGCTGCTTCAGAGGGAATAGTTATAGCAGCAAGCAAATGGGGGAAGGCTAAAACTGTAACCCAGATAATCGCAATAGTTGCAGCCTTAATAGAGTTTCCCTATAGCAATGTATTAATAATTATTGCAGTAATTATTACAGTTATATCAGGCTTTGATTATATCTACAAAAATAGAAGCGTTCTTAAAACAAAGAATTAGGATATTGTATTTATAAAGTATTCTATATATTTAATCTGTAACTAATATTAAAAGCTTCCAGAATAGAGTTGTGGAGGCTTTTAATTTATATATATTTTGGCAATAATTAATAATGCATATGGTGTAATTTACAAACAATATAAACCATATTATGTTATTAAAGTTATTGACCAAATTGTACATGTATATTATAATTATTAAAGAACGTATGTTCGTTATGTGAGAAAGGAATGATTTTATGGTTACTGAAAAGCAAAAGGCTCTTGAATTAGCGTTAAGTCAGATAGAAAAGCAATTTGGTAAAGGCTCTATAATGAAGCTTGGTGAGGATTCAAAACTTAATATTGAATGTATATCAACAGGCTCACTTGATTTGGATATTGCACTTGGAGTAGGTGGAGTACCAAGGGGAAGAGTCGTTGAAATATATGGACCAGAATCCTCAGGTAAGACAACTGTTGCACTTCATATTGTTGCAGAGGCCCAAAAGGCTGGAGGAGCAGCAGCTTTCATAGATGCGGAACATGCACTTGATCCTGTATATGCTAAAAATCTTGGAGTTGATATAGAAAACCTTATTGTATCACAGCCGGATACTGGAGAACAGGCTCTTGAAATAGCAGAAGCACTTGTTAGATCTGGTGCCGTCGATGTAATTGTAGTAGACTCTGTTGCAGCCCTTGTTCCTAAAGCAGAAATAGAGGGGGAAATGGGTGATGCACATGTTGGACTTCAGGCAAGACTTATGTCTCAAGCATTAAGAAAACTTGCAGGAGCTATAAACAAATCAAAATGTATAGCAGTTTTTATAAACCAGTTAAGAGAAAAGGTTGGTATCATGTTTGGTAATCCGGAAACAACACCAGGTGGAAGGGCATTAAAATTCTATGCATCTGTAAGACTTGATGTAAGAAAGATTGATGTTATAAAGCAAGGTGAGGATATCCTCGGTAATAGAACAAAAGTAAAGGTTGTAAAAAACAAGGTTGCCCCACCATTTAAACAAGCAGAGTTTGATATTATGTATGGTAAGGGTATTTCAAAGGAAGGAAATATACTTGATGTTGCTGTAAACAATGACATCGTTCAAAAGAGCGGAGCATGGTTCTCATATAATGATCAAAAACTTGGACAGGGAAGAGAAAATGCAAAAGCTTTTCTAAGAGAAAATCCAAGCATCCTTAATGAAATAGATAACAAAATAAGAACTAAATATAATCTACCTATATCAAAGATTGCAGTAAATGAGACAGCTGCATCAAAGGAAGATAATGAAGCGGTTGATAAATAGGATTCGATAGTATGTAATAGAGCCTTTATAATCTTATAAAGAAATTATATGCGGCATCATTCTTTACCAGGATTGATGCCGCATATAAATTATCTTGGTTCATATATGCAAATGTTATTATCAATTTTTCATTGGGTGTTGTACGATTAATGAATCAAGGAATATGTTTCGCATA
>DAMCZI010000051.1:0-31897 GCA_032095175.1 Clostridiaceae bacterium | reverse complement strand
TCTCACCATCCATGCAATCAAGAATTTCTAACACTTCGTTCGAAGTTTTTCCAAGAGGTCAAATGCCCCGACACCTCGGTCTCCACTGTTTTTCACGTGATAGAAAGTTCCTAGGTGACAGGTTCTTGAGTTTTGAGTTATTTAAACAAAAGTATCTTATTATCATAAAACTATCTAAATAACTCAAAACTCAGGCGCTTGTTACCCAAGCCAATCCTTTTTTAAATCCTAAAACCTAGTTACAAGGAGACAGTTACTTATTTTTAATTGTATAAAGTATGGCTACTCGTTTATGAATAACTTTTCAATAGGAAATAAAACCAGTGAAGGTCAAGAAATATTGCTGGAGGAGACATTGGAGCGAGTAAATAGAAGTTGTTGATGTCAAAATGGCGAGAGCCTTAGAACTTTTGAGTGTTTGAGTAGAGGCTGCATTAAAATTCTTACATTTCGTTCATTCAAACAGCTCTGCTTAATAGCTTTGACCCTAGGCTGTTTGAATGAACGAAGTGTTAGAATTTTGCAGCATATACGAGTTCTCAAAAGTTCTTAGGCTCTCGTCATTTTGACATCTTACAACTTCTTTGCGAACGGAGTAGTCGACGGAAGCGATATTTCTTGACCTTCACGGTCTATTACAGATAAACCTAGTTAGGATTCTACGCATTATCCTTATATTACACATTAACTATTGAATTAACTACTTTCTTTTGTTTAACTCTTCTACTATCTTAACAGCGGCGCTTGTACCAATTCTTGATGCGCCAGCTTGGACAAATTGTTCTACCATGTCAAGGGTTCTTACTCCGCCGGCTGCTTTTATTTTTATCGCAGGAATGGCATTTTCCCTCATTAACTTTACATCTGAAAGAGTGGCGCCTGATGTCCCAAAGCCTGTGGAGGTCTTTATAAAATCAGGCTTTATTTTATTTGATATTTTACATAATACTATTTTTTCATCATCTGTAAGATAACAATTTTCAAATATAACCTTGCTTGTTACCTTAAATTCTCTGCATATGCTTACTATTTCTCTCATTTCTTTTTCGATATAGCTGTAATTTCTCATTTTGAGCTCTGCAATATTTATAACGTAGTCCACCTCTCCTGCCCCCTTTATTATTGCATCCTTTGTCTCAAAGAGCTTTGTTTCTAGGGTGCATTGGCCGAGTGGAAAGCTTACAGCGGCATCAACAAGTACATCAGAACCTTCAAGAAATTTTTTGCACCTTTCAATGTTTGCATTGTTTATAGCTACGGTTTTAAAACCATATTTAGCTGCTTCATCGCATAATATTTTCATGTCAGCATCACTGGCGTAGGGCTTTAGGTTAGTATGATCAAACAACTTATTAAAATTATCCATAACATTATTCCTCGCTTTCAACTTTGGTAAGCAAATCCTGAAGATTTATCATACTATTGATGGTATCTTCGTAGTTTACTTCAGATTCAAGACTAAGAGCGTATTTATAGTTGTTCTTATAGAGCTTTTTAAGTATTTTATCAAAATCTATAGAGCCGCATCCAAAGGTGATGTGGTTGAACTCCTTGCTGTTTCCATTTTGAAGTGCTGTGTAGTCTTTAATATGAATGTGTCTTATATCGGGTAATATTAAATCAAGCTCTTCATAGGGAGTGATATTTCCATATTCGGGAGAGATTCCATCAATAGGGGCTCTGAAGCTGTTGCCTATATCCCATAAAAGCTTTAAATTATTACTTTTTATGCTGTCTACAACCCTTTTAGTCATAACTCCCTTTGGCATATGGGAATGTGGACAGTTTTCAAGAGCGAGAGTAGTGTCTAGAGCCTCTGCTATTTTTGTTGCAGTGTTTATTTTTTCAGTTATTAATTCTATATCTTCATTGTTAACAACTATTTTTTTATTTGAAGGAAGTCTGAAGGGAAATACTCTTACATATGGAGCATCAAGCATTTTTGAAATTTCAGATGCTCGTTTTACTCCTTCAATATGACTCTCGAAATTACCATTTAAAGTAATAAATTTTGAATTGAAGTTTTCAAGAGTATAATCTTCATATAATGGACACATGAAAAATATAGTTGTAGCCAAGCAGGAAACCTTCATTTCATATTTTTTTAAAAGGTTTTGTGCCTTTAATACTTCCTCTTTGGTAAGGCTTTCAATTGTTTTTTCCCATAGAGAGTGTATTTCCACAAAGCTATAGTCATGCTTTTTTGCAACTTGTAAAGCCTCCTCCAGATCCATGCTTATCTGATCTGTTATTATGGACTTAAACATTATTTTCACCTTCCTAAATTTCTATATAATATTCATATCTTTCTGCAATGTAGTACCCCTTAGTAAATTCAATCAAATTTCCATTTTCATCAAAGGATTGACGCTTAACTACAAGAACGGGCTCGCCTTTTTTAATTCCAAGATGCTCACTTATAAAGCTATTTGCGGAAGCTGCGCCTATATGCTGTTTTATTTTTGCTACATTTATTCCTCTGGTAGTATGGAGGTAATCATATAATGAGCCATAGTAAAGCTCATTATCTAACTCAAGGTTTAATTCCATTTTGAAATAGGTATCAAAGAGAACTATTGGCTCTCCATCGGCGCAGCGAACACGTCTTACCTTATATATGTCTTCTCCCTTTTCAACCTGAAGGTTTTCGGGTACATCATCAAATGCCTTTGTTATAGTAATCTCAGCACATTTGGTAGATGCTTCGATTCCGCGCTCTTTCATTTCGCTTGTAAAGCTTTTAATTCTTACCAGAGGTTCCTCTATTCTTGGATATTGAACGATGGTCCCCTTGCCCTTAATTCTTTTTACATAGCCTTCCAAGGCAAGCTCATTAATTGCTTGCCTTGCTGTAATTCTGCTAATATTAAATTCCTTTTGAAATTCCAACTCGGTTGGAATAAGCTCTCCTGTTTTATATTTTCCGGTCTTGATATTTTCTTTTACCATTTCCTTCAACTGTAGATATAAGGGCTCAGCCCCTTTTTCTCTGTTAATTTGCATACAAACCTCCTAGGTTATTAACATCTTACATATGCCTTTATTGTGGCTATTTTCTTTCCTTCTGATTTTCCATATGGTCTTATGGTGTAATCTTCAACAGAGGCGGGTATTATAAAGGTTTCTGCATAATGTACTACGAAGGGTTCAAACTTATTTGCAGGACTTTCTACTATTGCTTCCTCGCCCTCTATAAGATTAAGCACATTTACGCTTCCCAATGTGTTATGATGTACTTTATCAGTAAACCAGTGCCTTCTTGTCTCAATGAATTCTCTTTCGTGAAGCCCTGTTCTTTCTTCTGTATAACCATTACCTGAAGATATGTTTTCTACTCTGTCAATTAAGTTTTTCTTAATCCATTCTGTATCCCTATCCCATTGTATTACGTTTTTACCATGGTCAATGTGTATTGGTCTTGGACGACCATCCAAGCCAACCCTGTCCCAATCCCACAGCTTAAATGTGAATATATAGGGGGTAGCACTTATCTCAAGTACCATGCAGTTAGAGCCAGAGCAGTGAATTGTACCTGCTGGAATTAAAAAGTGATCATGCTTCTTTGCAGGGAATTTATTAATATATTTTTCGTCTGGAAAGGATATTTCTCCATTTTCTGCTCGCTTAAGATCATTTATCATTGAGTACTTATCTATTCCTTCCTTAACGCCAAGATAAACACATGCATCATCCTTGCAGTCAAGTATATAATAGCTTTCATCTTGAGTATAGTGCATTCCAAAGTTTTCTTGAATATATTCTGTAAGAGGATGAACCTGTAAAGAAAGGTTTTGGCCTCCCATTGTATCAAGAAAATCAAATCTTATTGGGAACTCTGCCCCAAATCTTGCGTGAACCTTATCTCCGAGAAGCTCTACAGGTTTGTAGAACACAAGATTTATAGAAGGAATCTCAATTCTTACATCCCCGTACTTTAAATACAAACTATTTTCCTCTGGTACACCGTCAAAGCTCCAGGCGAAATTTTGCTTACTTCTGTCAAGATTGCAAACTTCCTTCATCCATTGTCCACCCCAAACACCGGGGTCAAAGTATGGAACAACTCTAAATGGCCTTTGAGAAGCCTGCTTTAATCCTTCTCTAAAGGCTTTTCCTGATATCATCTTTGGATTGTTTTCTATATTAGTATCTAAAAGGTAATCCATTTTTTCATATAGTGATTTTTTATGTCTATCGGCAATACGCCATTCAATAAAGAAGCCTCTTTTATATTTTCTTTGTATATCTTCATTATAATTGTTTTGCTTCCAATTTGGCATACCCTTTCTATATCTTTGCTGAATCTCCCAGCGTGCAAGATCTGCATAGATGAAGACATCACCAAGGGTTATTATTCCGGCACCTACACCATAAACCAGTATAACTCCATTTTTAATGTTAGAAATTTTATTCCTTTCTTCATCTATTTTTTCATTTATAAAGTAGTCCTGCAATTTTTTTGTTGTAAGAACTCCAAAAACTCTGTCATCTGTAAGATTATCCTTCATCATTTCAGTAAGCTTATCGCCATCATAGGCACAATCATCTGCTTTAATTGTTAATACAGGATTAAGTGAACTAAAGCCCTTAAGAATTTCATCTTCAGAAACGCCAGGGTAGAAGTCTATAACAACAACTGCTTTTTCTTTTAGAAGGATATCGTTTTTTATTTTATCAACAATACTATCATATCCTTCAAAAACTTCACTATCAAAACCAGATACCTTTATTTCCGGATATTTATCATAGTTATACATATGTTTACCTCCTTATTTATAATTAGTAGTTTTTATTTGTAATATCTTTATATTGTAATGGTATAACATACAATGAGTATAAACATGGTTTAACAGCTTTGCTTATTTCGTTGAATTAAATATATTGTAACATATGATATAACATATTGAAAGTACTTTTTAGTATGTTATGTGTATGTTATAAAAATATTGATAAGAATATTGACAATATTCTGTGACGTTTGCTATAATTACATTAAATTAAATCAAATGTCTATTGAATAACCTATAAATCATAGAATACTTATTAAATGTAATGACATATCATAAATATATGATATAAAAAGGAGGTACGGCAACATGATAGGATTTGTAGTAGCGAGCCATGGAGAACTTTCAAAAGGGTTTGTAGATGCAGTAAACATTATAATGGGAGAGCCGGAAGCATTAGAAATAGTATGCTTAAAGAATGAAGGTGGAATAGAAGCCTTTAAGAGAGATTTGGAAGCTTCCATTAAAAAGGTTTCCTCAGAGGATGGAGTGCTTATATTAACGGATTTACAATTTGGTACGCCATATAACACCAGTGTTATGTTGGCGAATACAGGGGGATTTGATTTTGATATAAAGGTAGCAAGTGGAATCAACTTACCTGTAATGCTAGAACTGCTTGCTCAGAGAAATAATTCCTCACTTGATGAGCTTGTAAAAATTCTTTTAGAGGCTGGAAGCAAGAGTATAAATGTTTATGAAGATGTTAAAAGTAATTCTGATGAGGACGATTCATTATAAATTTTAGGGGGTAATATTATGGCAATTTCATTGGTTAGAGTTGACGACAGAGTTATCCACGGACAGGTATTAACTCAATGGACGCGTATAAATCCATGCGAAGGTATTGTGGTTGTAAATGATTATCTAGCAGAGAATAAAGAACTTGGTCAAGTATATAAAAACGCTGCTCCTGCAAATATAAAGGTTCATATTTTTAACTTTGAAAAAGCATTGGTAAAGGTTAATGAAGCAAAACAAAGCAGCAAAAATTATTTCCTTATAACAAAATCTCCTATCGAGCTTAGCAGGCTGGTTGAAAATGGAGTAGATATTGGAAAGGAAATAATATATGGACCATCAAGCTTTAGACCAGATACTGTTGCTGTAGGACCAAATCAATCACTAACAAAAGGGGAAATGGATGCTTGTGAAGTGCTTCACAGCCATGGCATTAATATTATGTTTAAACTCACTCCAGATAAAAAAGGTTTTACATGGAGTGATATAAGAAATAATTATTACAAATAAAAAATGAGGGGGTAAACTTATGTTACTACAAGCAATTCTCTTGGGTATTATTTGCTACCTTGCGAGTCTTGGGGTTCCTTGGTTCTTTGGTACAACCGGAGGTTTCTACTACTTAAGTAGACCATTGATATCCGGTGCGATTGTTGGACTTATTTTAGGAGATGTACAAACTGGTATTCTAATTGGTGCAGCTGTACAGGCATTATATCTATCACTTATTGTACCTGGTGGTGTAGCTGCAGCAGACATTACATTCGTTGCTTACCCTGCAATTGCTATTGCAATGCTTTCAGGTGCTAATGCAGATGTTGCCGTTGCATTAGCAGCAACAATAGGCTTACTTGGTGTTACCTTATTCAATCTTATTGAAACTGTTAATACATTTTGGAATCATGTTGCAGACAAATACGCTGAGAAAAATGATCTTAAGGGTTTCTGGCGTGCAAATGCTTTATACCCACAGATAACAACCTTTATTTTAAGATTCGTACCAACATTTTTAGCTGTATACTTTGGTTCACAGTATGCACAGAGCTTTATGAACGCAATTCCTCAATCTTTAATCCATATTATGAGTGTACTTGGCGGTATCCTTCCAGCAGTAGGAATTGGCTTGCTTTTAAGCCAGATAATGAAGGACAATACTCTTGTAGTTTACTTCCTTGTAGGATTCGTAAGCATAGTCTTCTTAAAGCTTAATATGATTGCTCTTACAATCGTTGGAGCAGCAATTGCAGTAATGCATTACAAGTATTCAAACAATACAGTACCAGCTCAGGCAGCGCCTGCTGGAAATGTTCCCCTTGTAGAAGACGAAGATGAGGAGGTTTTATAATGGCTAGAAATGATAATTTTGAAAAGAAACTTACCAAAAAAGAGCTTCGTAAAAGCTGGTGGTCATGGATTTTATTCAATCTTTCAGCAATAAGCTTCGAGCGTCTTGAGGGAACATCCTTTGGACAATCCATGCTTCCAATTATCAATAAATTGTATGATACAGATGAAGAAAGAGGAGCAGCTCTAAGAAGACACACTGTATTTTTTAACACAGAACCTCAGTTAGGATCAGTTGTAAACGGTATAGTAGCAGGTCTTGAAGAAGCAAAGGCAAACAAGCAGCCAGTAGATGATGCTTTAATTGAAGGTGTAAAGGTTGGTCTTATGGGACCTATAGCTGGTGTTGGAGATGTTCTTATTCAAGGTATAACTGTTCCTCTACTACTCAGTATAGGTATGGGACTTGCAGCAGGTGGAAATATATTAGGACCTCTATTCTATACAGTTACATGGTTCCCAATTTGTTTACTTGCATCATATTACCTTTATATGAAGGGATATGACATGGGACTTGATTCAGTTAAATTGATAATGGGCGGAAAAGCAAAGAAGATAACAGAAGCCTTTACTATACTAGGTATTGTTGTAATGGGTGGAATTGCAGCTAACTTTGTTAACTTAAACATTGCGACAATTTATAAAAAAGGTGAAACCGTAATCAAATTCCAAGAAATTTTAAATGGTATGTTCCCTAAGCTTCTTCCATTAATAGTTGTACTGCTTTCATGGAAGCTGCTTCAAAAGAAGAACATGAATCCTTTAAAGCTAATGGGAATATTCTTGCTAGTTAGTGTAATAGGAGTATTTATAGGATTATTCTAATTAAAAATTAAAGGCTTTAGGACTGGCTTTAAAGGTCAGTCCTTTTTATCATAAGTGTCTTATAAAAAAGAAAGGGTGATTGGGTGTGTATCCATTAACATTTAAACCAATATATATAGAAAAAATATGGGCAGGAAGCAAGTTAAAAAAACTGAAGAATGATATAGGTGGGAAAAGTGTTGGAATCAGTTGGGAGTTTAGTGGACACAAAAATGCTGATAGTATTATAAAAAATGGGATATATAGTGGGATGAGCTTTGGTGAATTGTTGGAGAAGCAGGGAGAAAAGCTAATAGGAACAAAGATAAATAAAAATCAAATATTGAGAGCGGCGATGCTGGATGCTGCTGAAAGTCTTTCAATACAGGTACATCCACATGATGAATATGCAAGAATGCATGAAAATGATAATGGCAAGAATGAAACGTGGTATATAATGGATGCAGATGAAGGAGCTTATATAACTGCAGGTACAATAACACAGGATGCGAATGTATTAAAAAAGGCAGTACTTGATGGGAATCTTGAAGATTATGTAGTAAAGGTTCCTGTAAAAAAAGGAGACATTACAGTAATAAAAACTGGACTTTTACATGCCCTAGGCAAAGGAATCTTGGCAGTTGAAATAGGAGAAAATGGTGATACTACTTATGGATTTTATGATTATAACAGAGGAAGAAAGCTTGATATAGAAAAGTCCTTTGATGTTTTAAAACCGGAGCAGCAGTGCTTTAAGCCTAAATATATATTAATTTCCTATGATGGATATAGAAAATCATACTGCTATCTAGGAAGTGAATATGCATTAGAATTAATTGATGTAGAAAGCTTTTATAAAAATGAGAGTGATATAGAAAGATACTATATATACACCTGTGTTGATGGAAAATGTCATATAAAATACAGTGATTGTTTAGAGGAAATAAAGATGGGAGAAAGTGTTTTCATCCCAGCAACTGCTGGGGAATATACTTTTGAGGGTAAATGCAGGCTCATGAAAAGTTATATTCCAGATATAGAAAAAGTTAAAAAAGAAATATTATCGAATATTACCATATAAATATAAATCAAAAATTCTATTACATTTTGCCTTTTTAAACATCCTAAGGTCGGACCAATACTGTAGGGCTGTTTAAAAAATGTAAAGAATTTTACGATTTATATATAGTATGGTTACGCTAAAAAAACATAAATATTGACATAGATAGATTTTGTTCATAATATTAAATTGATGATATAAAACTTACAAGCAAGGAGAATAAGTATGATTTTTGATAACAAAAGCCTAGATAAGAATAGTTCGGTGCCGCTTTACTATCAACTTCAAAGTATTATTGTTGATACTATTAAAGATAACAAAATTAAAGAGGGAGTTATGCTGCCTACAGAAATTGAAATAAGTAATATTTTTGATGTAAGTCGTCCTACGGTTAGAATGGCATTGAATAATCTTGTTAATAAAGGATACCTGAAAAGAATAAAGGGTAAGGGGACTTTTGTTACAAAACCTAAAATATATCAGGAATATACAAAGTTTATTGAAAGTTACAACGAAGAAATGAAGAAGAAAGGGCTTATTCCAAAGACAAAGGTATTGGAAAAGTTTGTTATGGAGGCTGATGAGGTAATAGCTGAAAAGCTTAATGTGTGTGAGGGTGAAAAGATTATAAAATTAAAAAGACTGCGTTTTGCAACACACCTTGATGAAGAAGAAATCATATATGATCGCAATAAGCCTGTGCTTGTTACTACAGTTTATACTGTTTATGATTTGCTTCCAAGCCTTATGAATTATGATTTTGAAGTGTTTTCTTTTTATGAGGTACTGGATAAAAATAATTTAAGTGTCAAAAAGGTTGTTAGAGAAATTGAAGCCAAAAATGTAGATGCTGAGAATGCATCTCTTCTGGAGATAAATGAAGGTGATGCAGTTCATGTTATCACTTCCACTGGTTTTTTAGAGAATGGGGTACCGGTTGAATACTCTGAAAGTATTTATCCAGGTGAAAGAAATAAGTTTGTTATAGAGATTTCAAGATAACCATATATAAAAAGGCACCATCTTATAATGAAATAGATTTCATTAAAGATGGTGCCTTTTTATTTATCTATTAAAGTATGCTTTCAACAATCATTGTTAAAGCAAGCAATGCTCTATAGGCTTCAAGGGCTGATTTTGCCTTGTAGGAAACCTTATTTGGAGCAACCAGCTCTGTACCTGGCATTATTGCTGCTGCTTCGGCATAGCCGCTTTTTATGAAGGTTACCTCCATTGTTATATCATTACCCATATTGACAGGCTTAATATTTGCTATGTTTTTAATGGCCTTTTTAGCCCCTTCCCTTATTTTGTTGTGCACTGCTGAAGGAGTAAGGCACTGTGCACAGTATCTTCCATGGGAGGTTTTTACTACAACAGCCTCTATATCCTTGTTTATAGCCTTTACCTCATCATGAAGAATGTTGTCACCTGAAACCATAATAACTGGCACGGTATAGTGGCCTGATACGCATGAATTTATAAAAAACTCACCTGAATCCATTCCGTTTATGCTTATGTTATATATAATTTTGCCATGATATGAGTGGCTGAGAACTCCTTTTGAATTCATTCTACCGTGATATCCTATAAGTACGGCAGCATCGAAGGAAGAATCCAATCCTTCCATCATACCCTGCTTCTTAGGTGTCCCAGTAATAAGCTGTGCATTAGGATTAAGTTCCTCAATTAAAATATTTGTCATAGGGCCGTGTGAGTCATTTACAATTATCTCATCTGCACCTGCTTCAAGAGCACCCTCAATTGCAGCATTTACTTCCTTTGTCATAAGAAGTCTTGCTCTATTATAATCATATCCACCAGGGCCTGTTTGAGTACTGTTTACAACTCCGCTTATGCCTTCGATGTCAGCAGAAATAAATATCTTCATAGTAATCCCCCCAAAACTATATTTATTTCAATATAACCAATAAATTAAATTATAACAAGAGGATAGTATAATTTTTATAATGTTAAAAGGACATAACCCTAGATTTGATGGTTATGTCCTTTTAATTGATATGTTATTATATTAATCGCACTAAGATTTTACATTGGGTGCTGTGCGATTAACAAATCAAGGAATATGATTTCGCATAAATGTTTAGGGTCAAACAATATAGAATCATTTATGCGAAACATAAAGATGAGTGCTACTTTTCCATCATTGAATATAGATATACAAACCTTGTAGCATGTTCCTGCTCATCTGTTATGATCTCATACATTATGTCTCTCATCTCTCTTGTTGGGAGCATTGCACGAATATCCCTGTAGAGTTCAACTGCATCAAGCTCTCCATTTATACTGGATTCTATGGCATCTAAAAAGCTATTGTATCTTTCCACCTCGGGAGTTGGAACGTCTACAGTTTTACCTGTAAGCTGATAGTAGAGCTTTTTAAACATTTCATAGTGTTTGCCTTCATCCTCATATGCAAACCTTATTTGATCCCTTACCTTTTCACTTCTTGCAGCATCCATCATCATTTTGTATTTCATTCTATCATGTCTTTCATCCTTCATTGCCTCCATGATTAAACCAAGAACCTTTGGGTTAACTGGCATACCTGGCTGACAGCATGACCTCATGTTCGAATCATAGCCTAAAGGACAATACATTTAAAAACCTCCCGAAAAGAGCTTTATTTTCAATATATCCTTATATAATATGCTGCAGCAGATATATCTGTTACAGGTTTGTTTATGAAATTTCACTGTGATATATTAAAGATATATATTAAACGCATATAGAGGGGGTTTGATTTAATGGTATATTTAAGAAGTGTAAAGTATATAAAAGATAAACATATTGATAAGGAAAGATTTCCATTTAACATACCATTAATAAGAGCTTTTGAAGAAGTTGAATTTGATTCTCCTGTTACAATATTTGTTGGGGAAAATGGAACGGGTAAATCTACTATTGTTGAAGCACTTGCAGCTTCAACAGGCTCTGTTGCAGCTGGAGGAGAATTTATAGAAAATGATGAAACCCTAAAATATGCAAGGGAGCTCGGAGAGTGTTTTAAACTTACATGGAATGTTAGAACTCATAGAGGGTTTTTCCTAAGGGCTGAGGACTTCTTTAATTATGCAAAAAAAATGAGCAGAATAAGGGCAGAGATGGAAGAAAGGCTTTTAGAGCTTGAGGATGAGTATAAGGATAAATCCGCTTATGCACTTTCCTATGCAAGAATGCCATACTGTGGTTCGCTTTATGAGATGGAGAAAATGTATGGTGAGGGACTTGATTGCAACTCCCATGGAGAGGGATTTTTAAAGCTTTTTCAGTCTAGACTTGTTCCAGGAGGACTTTACATATTAGACGAACCTGAAGCTGCACTGTCCCCAATGAGACAGTTGGCCTTTGTTTCAATGGTGAAGGAAATGGTAGATAAACGGTGCCAATTTATAATTGCTACTCATTCCCCGATAATAATGGCCTATCCTGGAGCTGCAATATTGAGCGTTGATAATATACCAATAAAAAAAGTTGAATATGATGAACTTGAGCATGTTAACATAATGAGGGATTTTTTAAACAATCCAGAACAGTTTTTAAGGCATCTTTAAGGGATTTCCACAATAGCAGCTGTGATTAATGTGAAGAAAATTGATTTTGCCTGTGGATAAATTTAAGTAATATTTGAAATGGGGAATAAAGAAGAGTATATTTTGTATGTAAATGTTTCATGGCCTATGTTCTGATACATTAGAGACTGGTAATAAAGATAAAATATATTTTCAATTTAGATGCTATATTAATCGCACTAAAGGTTTTTCATTGGGTGCTGTGCGATTAATAAATCAAGGAAAATGATTTCGCGTAAATGTTTAGGGTCAAGCAATGTAGAATAATTTATGCGAAACATATAGGAGGGGTTTTATGAAGGTTCTTGGGGTCGCTTTTAGTTGTAGAAAATCTGGAAATGGAATGAAAATCCTTAGGTATTTGATGGAAGGCTTCAATAAAAAGGGATATGAAACCGAGATTATAAATGGATATGACTATAAAATAACACCCTGCAGCGGATGTGATATTGAGTGTTTTAAGGGGAAAAAGTGTCCTGTTAATGATGATGTTTATATGATATATGATAAATGCTTTGAAAGTGATATTGTAATATTTTCAATTCCTGATTACAGTGGACATCTTTCCTCCCTTTACTTTGCATTTACAGAAAGGGCACAGGGAAAAATAGATAACTATGATAAATATATTGAAAAATATTTAAAGAAGATAAACTTCATAGTAGTAGGAAACCTGTCTGCTGGAGGGGATATGGCTCTTCATCAGGCACTCTATGACTTTTCAAACCGAGACTTTTTCCCAGAAACCCTGCTTTTTTCATCTAGGGAGTATGGATTAAGCTCCATAGCAGGAAATCTTATTGAAAATGATGTTGTAAAGAGAAGGCTTGATGATTATTTAGAAAGAGTTGACAGAAAATATAATTCTAAATAGCATGATAGCTTACATAACGAGCTCGGGTTTCTATAAACAGAAGACTTATAGATCTTTGTGATATTTAATCTAATAAGCTTGTTTAATATTTAAATAAAAAATCTTAAGAAGGTGTAAATATGAGAGCAGAAATACTTGCTGTTGGAACAGAAATACTTTTAGGGGACATTGTAAACACAAACGCCCAATATATAGCAAGGAGACTTGCAGATATGGGTATAGCTGTTTACCATCAATCTGTAATAGGTGATAATCCTGAAAGGCTTAAAGAAGCATATGAGCTTGCATTTAAAAGGGCTGAGCTTGTTATTGCAACAGGAGGGCTTGGACCAACAAAGGATGATTTGACAAAGGAGATTGCAGGAGAGTTTTTTAATAAAAGGCTTGTTTTAGATAAGGAGTCCCTTAATAGGATTGAAGAGCATTTTACAAGGATGGGCCAGAGGACAAATGAGGGAAACAGAAAACAGGCTTACTTTCCCGAAGGATGTACAATACTTAGAAACGACCACGGTACAGCTCCAGGATGCATAATAGATGAGAATGGGAAAATACTTATTCTAATGCCTGGACCTCCTAGAGAAATGGTTCCTATGTTCGAAAATGGAGTTGTTCCATATCTTGAAAGATATCAGGATGGAGTTCTTGTATCAAGGGTATTAAAGGTATGTGGAATTGGTGAAGGCCACATGGAGGAAATGATACTTGATATTATAAACTCCCAGACCAACCCTACCATAGCACCCTATGCCAAGGAGGGTGAAGTAATAATTAGAATTACTGCAAAGGCAAAGGATAAAAATGAGGCTAAAAAACTTATTGAACCAGTTGAGGATATGATACGTCAAAGGCTCGGAGAAAACATATATGGTGTTGACGATGATACATTAGAATCCGTTGCAGCAGAGCTTCTCATAAACAAAAGGCTTACAATATCAACAGCAGAATCCTGTACAGGAGGGCTTATAGCATCAAGGCTTATAAACTACCCAGGAGTTTCATCTGTATTCATGGAGGGAGCGGTTACCTACAGCAATGAAGCAAAGATGAACCGTCTTGGAGTTAAGGCTGAAACTCTTGAAAAATACGGTGCCGTAAGCAGTCAGACAGCAGCAGAAATGGCAGAGGGCATTGCAAGAACAGCAAAAACCGATGTAGGAATATCTGTAACAGGAATAGCAGGTCCTGGAGGAGGAACCCTTGAAAAACCAGTAGGACTTGTATACCTTGGGCTTTATATAAAGGGCAGTGTTAAAACTATGGAGCTAAATCTGTCCGGCGACAGGCAGTATATAAGGAATAGAACTGTTGTTAAGGCATTGGACTGGTTGAGAAGAGAGCTGCTAAAGTTAAAATAAAAGATATAAAAGTGAAAAGTGCCAAGCAAGCGGCTAGTTGGATAACGTTGAAATGTCTCAATGTTATCCAACTCGCTACTTGCCTGGCACTAGTACTATGCATGTCTCCCTTTATTTTTGCATATATTATACTATAGCAATACTATCTTTCAGGAAGCTTTTCTGGTTCACCATACTCTACCCCAAAGGTTTCAACGGTAACTTCCTTCATCTTCTGATCTTCATAGGGTTTATCGTTGTAATCTCTTTTAGCGTTTACTATTCTATCTACTTCCTCGATGCCCTCAGTAACTCTTCCGAAGGAAGCATAGTTTCTATCAAGGTGAGGAGAGTTTGCAGTCATTAAAAAGAACTGTGAGCCGGCAGAATCAGGATGATTTGCTCTGGCCATGGATATAACTCCCTTTTCATGCTTAAGATTGTTTACAAAACCATTGGATGTAAACTCACCCTTAATTGAGTATCCAGGACCGCCCATTCCATTTCCATCAGGGTCGCCACCCTGTATAACGAATCCAGGAATAACCCTGTGGAATATTAATCCGTTATAGAAGCCTTTACTTACAAGTGATATAAAGTTATTTACTGTGTTTGGAGCTATGTGTGGATAAAGCTCCACTTTAATTTCATTTCCGTTCTCCATTTTTATGGTTACTACGGGGTTTTTGTCCATAATGTATCATCCTTTCCTTAAAGTATACAATTATTATACTATATGTTTCGAAAAAATGATTCTATATTATTTGGATCGAAATATTTTACATAATCATATTCAGTGATTCATTGCATAACGTAAAATATCTGGTAGGATTAGGAAGATTTAAAAGTTATAAAACCTTAATTTATTCTTACAAATTATGAAAAGCACTTTAAAAAAACAGTGTACAGGCGTATAATCTATGTAAATGTAATAATATAGTAGTTATTGTCCCTGGATGTTTTTGGAGCATTAAAACAATTTGAAGGGAGATTGATATTATAATGTCCAGGAAAAAAAGGATTCTTATCGTTTATGAAAAAATGGGGATGGGGCATCAAAGGATGGCAAACATTCTCTCAGATATGCTTGGTGGAGGTGAAGATGTAGAAATAATTAGCCGTGCAGGCAGCGAAATTGTTGAGACATCTGATGTATACACTATAGTTAAGCTGTGGAACTTTTTTATAAGGAAAAACCTTATAAGAACCTGTGACTTCCTTTTAAATTTCTTTATAAGGATAGTTGCACTTCCAATAGTTGAGACAAAACAGACACCTGTTTTTATGAATAAGCTTGAGGAAATAAAGCCAGATATAATAGTTAGTACAGCAGATGGATTTAATAAATCACTGGGTGCATATGCAGAGGAAAAGAATATACCATTTTATATATTCATTACAGAGATTTCAACATTTATAGACCTTATAAACCCCTATGCAACCCATATATGCTATTTCAATGAAACTCCAGAAGCAATAAGAAGTTATGATTTTGATATGGAATTTTTCTCGCACAAGCTTGATAGGTCTACTACAAGAAGAGGAAAACTTAAATATATTTTGAACTGCTATAATGAAATGATGCTGCATCCAAGAAAATATTCCATATTTAAGGACCCAATTAACGAGCTTGAACAGTTAAACAATGCAAAGTGTGAGGTAATAGGACCATTAGCTGAAAAGAAGCACTTTACACATAAGAATGTAGATGAGGTAAAGAAAAAATACAATATACCAGATGACAGGGATACAGTTCTTATAGTAAGTGGAAGTATAGGTGGAGAATTCCTTACAGAGATGGTGGAAAACGTATGCAAATGCTATGAAAAACCACTTAACCTTTTAGTAATGTGCGGCAGGGATAATAAAATATACGAAGAAGTAAAGGCTATGAATAAGCAGGATGGTCTAATAAATATAATGCCATTTGGATTTACAAACAACTTTGATGAATTTCTTGCTGTATCAGATTGTTTGATTGCAAGACCTTCAGCAGGAATATTTATAGAAAGTCTGCTCAGCAATACACCAATGATTACATTTGATACCGTAACCTCAAATGACAGGGGTACTTTAACTATGATAGAGAAATATAATATTGGTAAGATATGCTCCGATGAGGATGAACTTATACCACTACTTGATGAATTACTTGAAAATAAGGATGAACATAAGACAAACATCGAAAAGCTTTTAAGAGGTTACTACTCAACCTATGAAGATAAAAAGCTTGCAATAAGAAGTATAATTCTTCAGGATAATAAAATGCCTGTGCCTGTACAGGAAGAAAAGAAGTATGGAGTTGGCGAAGAGGAATACGAGGTGCCGGCAGCATACAACAATGTTTCAAGATAATAATCGGTATCATAATTATCTCATATAAGGTTTATATAATTATCGGAATAATATATATTAGCAGGGGTAAGAATAATTTTCTTACCCTTGTACTTATTTTTGGGATTTTTTTCATGATATAATAAGGTAGAATCAGAAGCTATAACATAAAGTCAGTAAGTAGTCTCTTCGAATAGGCGAAGTATAACAGTTACATGAATGGTTGTTTTTTGCTTTTAAAAGGAGTAAGTTTAAATTATGAGTTTAACTGAAGTGGAGGGGAAAAGAATGAATAAGGAATTTTTCGTACATAACAGAAAAAAGTTAATGGAAGGTGTAGAGGATAACTCTATATTAGTACTTTTTGCAGGGGAAGCTCCTCATAAGTCTGCAGATGAACATTATGATTTTGCTCCCAACAAAAATTTCTATTATCTAACTGGAATAGAAAGAGAAAAGATTATCCTTGTGATAACAAAACTAAATGGAGCTGTTGAAGAAAAGCTTTTCATTGAAAAATCTGATCCTGTTCTTGCAAAGTGGGTAGGAGAGAGAATAAAACCAGAGGAAGCAAGGGAAGTTTCAGGAATTGAAAAGATAGAATATCTAGATGATTTTCAAAGGTTTTTTGGTTATACAATGTATAGACCATATGAAAATCTGTATCTTGATCTTGAAAGAGAAGCAATGGGTTCTCCAATGACAATTCCCCAGAACTTTGCAAATGATGTAATTAAGAAGTACCCATACATGAGAGTAAAAAACATCTATGGAGCAATAGAAAATTTAAGAATGTTAAAGGCTCCTGAAGAAATTGAAAAGATGAAAAAAGCAATAGGAATAACTTATGATGGAATTAAAAATATGATGAAAAATGCAAAGCCAGGAATGATGGAGTATGGGGTAGAAGCATATTTTGATTTTACATTGAAGAGCAATGGAGTAGGTGTATCATTCAAAACCATAGCGGCAGCAGGAAAGAATGGTACAGTTCTTCATTATTCAGATAACAACTGTAAAATAGGCGATAATGATCTTATACTTTGTGATCTTGGTGCACAGTATGGATACTATTGTGCTGATATAACAAGAACCTTCCCTGTAAATGGTACGTTTACAGCACGCCAGAAGGCGGTATACAACGTAGTTTTAAAGGCACTAAATGAAGTAACAAATGCAATAAAGCCAGGTGTGCCATATGGAGAACTAAATGAACTCTGCAGGAGAGTTTTAGCTGAAGGCTGCAAGGAGCTTGGAATTATTAAAGATGACTCAGAGCTTTCAAAATATTATTTCCATGGTGTAAGCCACTACCTTGGACTTGATACCCATGATGTAGGGGTTAGAATGGATCTAAAGCCAGGAATGGTTCTAACAGTTGAACCAGGTCTTTATATAGAAGAAGAGGGAATAGGCATAAGAATAGAGGACGATGTTCTTGTAACAGAGAATGGTCATGAAGTTCTTTCAAAGGATATAATAAGAACTGCTGAGGAAATAGAGACATTCATGAAAAGATAAATAATTGAGTATAAAATGGGGAGCCCTTGGGGGCTTCTTATTTTTTTAAAAGGGTGTTGTAGAAGATAACAGGCACTTGAGTTTTGAGTTATTTATGAAAGATAACTGTTAAATCATAGTTTTAATTAAATAACTCAATACTCAAGAGCCTGTCACCAATACCTTATGAAAGTTGGATTTTTAGAATTCGGATGTTTCCCTGTCACCTTTTATATAGCTGACTATAAGGATTTTAAATGATATAATAAATTGGGTTTCAATATATAAATGACGTAAAGGATGGGGATAATGAAAAAAATTTATGGCGTTATTTTAACAATGGCTTCAGCACTTGCATTTGGCTTCATGCCTATATTTGCAAAGATAGCCTATGATGGAGGGGCTACCCCTGAAACAACTCTGTTTTTAAGATTTTTCTTTTCTGCAGTAATGCTCTTTTTATATTTTATTATTGTTAGGAAGAACTTTAAAATCCCAAAGGAAATGTATCCAAAGGTATTAATTATAGGGATGGTTGGTTATGGGGGAACCTGTATGACACTTTTTTCATCATATAAATATATATCTGTAGGACTTGCAACTATACTGCATTTCGTGTATCCTGCTGTTGTGACAATTATGGAAGTGTTAATATATAAAGAGAAGATTAGGGTGAATAAGGTTCTGTCTCTTGCTTTTTCCATTGCCGGGGTGTACACACTGATTGGATTCAGCTCCATGAGGCTCAATGCAGTGGGAGTTTTCCTTGCACTATTTTCAGGTGTATTTTACTCAATATGTATACTTCAATTAGGACACAGCAGTGTGAGAAAAATAGATACAATTGTTATAACCTTCTATTTATCACTGTTTTCTTCATTAAGTATTTTAATTTATGGAGCCTTTACAGGAGGGCTTAACTTTAACATCGGTCCTGTAGGATACCTTGCAAGCTTAGGACTTTCTGGCATATGTACAATTGCTGCATTTATCGCACTTAACATGGGGGTAAGAATAATAGGTTCATCCAATGCTGCTATATTAAGTACACTTGAACCAATAACAGGAATGCTATTAAGTGCACTGATTTTTGGCGAAAGTATAACAATGAGCGTTGCAATAGGAAGTATACTGATATTGATTTCGGTATATATGGTTTTGAAAAAAGATTGATTATATGTTGAGAGGTAGGTGTTTTGGATGATGGATCCCAAGCTTATTACATTTATAACCGTGGCGGGTGTTAAAAGCTATACAAGAGCTTCTAGTATATTAAACATAACTCAGCCTGCGGTTTCCCAACATATAAGATTTTTAGAGGAATATTACGGAGTAAGGCTTATTAGAAAAAAGGGAAGAGGAATAGAGCTTACCGAGGAAGGGAATATTCTTCTTAAGCAGTTAAAGGAAATTCAAAGGCTGTATAATGGTATTGAGGATACCATTAAAAATCAGGGGAGTATTAAAAGAACATATAATGTAGGAGCTACAATGACGATTGGTGGGTATGTCCTTCCCAACATACTAGGTCAGTATAAAACTATACATAACAATATAGATATAATACTTCATGTAAACAACACTGAAGAGGTAATCAATATGCTTTTAAAGGGAAGCATTAATCTTGCCATTGTGGAAGGTAACTTTGACAGGGATAGATTTAGATATAAAAAAATGAGAGATGATGAGCTGGTTCTTGCAGCAGCACCTTTTAACAAACTGGCTCAGAAAGGAATAGTAAAAATAGATGATGTGCTTTCTGGGAAACTTATATTAAGAGAAAAAGGTTCTGGTACAAGAGAGATATTTGAGAATAAGCTTCTTGATATGGGATATGATTTAGATGATATTAATCCCTATATGGAAATAGGCAGTATTGATGCAATAAAGGCTATGGTTGAAGCAAATCTGGGATATACCATTATATCTAAGGAAACCATAAAAAGAGAGGTTTCACAAAGGACGATAGAGATTGTTCCAATTAAGGGGATAAGTATACTAAGGGAATTTAATTTTATTTACCTTGATGATGGCCCTATGGATTTTATAAATGAATTTATAAGGTTTTGTATATATAACACAATAAAGATTTCACATTAAGGTATTTATTGCGTTATATGAATTTCGGAAAATATTTCGCATAAATGATTATTGAAAATGTAAAATCATTTATGCGAAATATATAGAAGAATAATTTATAAACATTTTTATATATAGATTTTTTGAAAAGGAGCGGCTAATAGATGGCTGGAAGGAAAAGTGTAATTGTAATAGGTGGAGGAGCATCGGGATTGATGGCTGGAATTGTGGCTGCAAGAAACGGTGCAGAGGTTAAGATAATTGAACAGATGAGCAGGGTAGGAAAAAAGATACTTGCAACTGGAAATGGACGCTGCAATCTTACAAATGAAAATATGATAATAGAGAGGTTCCATGGGAAAAATACAAAGTTTGCTTTGGGGCCTTTGGCTGATTTTGATGTGGAACAAACAGTTCAGTTTTTTGAGGAACTCGGCATATCCTGTAAGATTGAAGAGGGAGGAAAGGTATATCCTGCATCAGACCAGGCATCAAGCGTTTTGGATGTTTTAAGATATGAGGTTGAAAAGCTTGGCATTGAAGAAATATGTGAAGCAGGGGTTAAAAGCATACATCCTGGGAAGAAGGGCTTCTCTGTTGTACTTAGGGATGGTCAGGAATTCAAAAGTGACAGGGTAATAGTTGCTGCAGGTGGAAAAGCAAGCCCAAGTCTCGGCTCAAATGGAAGCGGATATAATCTTGTTATTCCACACGGCCATAAGCTTATAGAACCCTTCCCAGCCCTTGTCCAATTGAAGCTTAACAAGCATTTTCTAAAATCCATAAAGGGAGTAAGGCTTATAGTTAAGGCTTCAATATACAGGGATGACAGCATATTAAGGGATGAATTTGGTGAGGTGCTTTTTACAGACTACGGAATATCAGGCCCTGCAATTTTTCAACTTAGCAGAAGAGCAGGAGAAGAGCTTCAAAGTGGAAGGAATCCATGGGTTAAGATTGATATGTATCCTGGAAAATCCATTGATGAAGTACAAAACATGCTTGGTACAAGATTTGGATATAATCCTCAAAAGCCACTGGATTTCAGCTTTATAGGCCTTTTAAACAAGAGGCTTATAAACGTTGTTTTAAAGGAAGCTGGAATTGAAGATATACATAAACCCTGTGGAAGTACCACTCAAGAAGAGAGAAGAAACATAGCATCCATACTCAAGGAGTGGAAAATGGAGGTTACAGGAACTCAATCCTGGAGTGAAGCCCAGGTAACAGCAGGAGGAATAGATGTGAAGGATGTTAACCCTAAAACCATGGAATCAAGGCTTGTATCTGGATTATATTTCTCTGGGGAAATTCTTGATATAGACGGAGACTGCGGCGGTTTCAACCTCCAGTGGGCATGGTCTTCGGGATATTTAGCAGGATTTCATGCTGCAGTAGATTAATCATGAATCATAATGGCTATCAAAGGGGGGAAATGGGGTATGAAAAAATATTTACTTAAATATTTGATAATATTGTTAGCTGTTATTGCTTTAAGATACGCATATGTTCTAATAACTAGATGTAGTTTTTTTGATGGGGTTTTTATTGCATCGACTATTGGTTTGATTTGTGGAATTGCAATTATAGATGCAATAGCAAATAGAAGAAGGCAATAAAGAAATAAATACTGTAAGAATAAATTTAAGAGGTTACTTGGTAACCTCTTAAATTCTATATAAGGTACTTATAATATTTCCAAGTATCTTTCTAATGCTCCTTGTACATATTCTGCAATCATATGTACCATAGCTTCTGGATTACCACTAAATTGATGGTATTCAGTAAAACAATCATAATACCTGCGGCGGTCTGAGAATTTTACATTAATGGCAGGATAGCCTTCTTTCATTAATTCTAAGTTTAATAGTAAACGTCCAGTACGGCCATTTCCATCAATGAAGGGGTGGATACCTTCAAATTTTAAATGAAACAGTGCAGCACATTCTATGGGGTGTGCTACCTTCTTCATTTCATTATATTCTGTAAGTAACTGTTCCATCTGTACTGGCACAAGGTATGGCTGTGGTGGTTCATGAACTGCTCCTATAATACGAACAGGTACTCTGCGATAAACGCCTTTATCCATTGGCTTATCCATCAATACAATATTGTGAATATCCTTAATCACCTTTTCAGAAAGGGGCACTTTTTCTTTTGCTAATTCTTCTACATAAAAATAAGCTTCCTTATGTCCAATTACCTCTAAATGGTCCTTTAAAGGCTTTTGAGCAATGGTAATACCTTCATTGATAATCAAGGCTGTTTCCTGCAGGGTAAGGGTGTTGCCCTCAATTGCATTTGAGTTATAGGTAAACTCAATTAGAAATTCATCTCTCAAGCGTTCCACCTCTCCTTGTGTGAGGGGACGGCATTTGTTTAGCTGTCGAAGCAAATCATCGATTTTTTCGAACATTAACTTTGCTCCTTTCTGCTTTGTTTCTTTAAAATTTTTTATTTTAATATAATTATACCCTGCTTTTTAAGTAAAAAACAGGGTATAATAAATTAGATTTATTAATTACCTTAGAAGTATTTTTTCTCATCGAGGTAATCATATACTCCAACCAAGGCTTCTCCGAATCTTTGAAAATGAACAACCTCCCTGGCCCATAGGAATCTTAAGGGGTGAATTATGTCTGGATCATCTGTGAGGGCAATAAGGTGCTCGTAGGTTGATCTTGCTTTCTGCTCTGCTGCCATGTCTTCGGTTAAATCTGTAACTGGATCTCCCATTGACTGAATATATGCTGCTGTCCATGGTACTCCGTTTGCATCAGATGGATAAACAGCCTTATCATGCTGAGCATAGTGGGAACCAAGACCTGCTGCCTTTAATTCTTCAGGAGTTGCATCATGAAGCATCTGGTAGAGCATGGTTGATATTACTTCAACGTGGGCTAACTCCTCAGTCCCTATATCTGTTAGCAATGCCTTTGTATTACCTGTAGGCATTGTATACCTTTGAGATAGATATCTTATTGAAGCACTTAATTCTCCGTCTGGACCTCCAAGCTGGGTAACTATATATTTAGCCATTTCAATATTCTTTCTTCTTATATTTACTGGGATTTCAAGCTTTTTTTCATAAATCCACATTCCTGTGCCTCCTTAATCCATTCTTTCCCATGGCCATGGCTCATTTACCCACTGCCAGGGATACTGGCTTGGGGCACAGCCGAAATTTGATAATGGCCCAGCACTGGCTTCATATTGCTTTTTAAGCTCATTAAGGTCCGCGGTTATTTTGTTGTAATCTGAAAGTGCTTGTTTGTTGTTTGGATGATTATCAAGGAAAAGATTAAGCTCAACAGCTGCAAATTCTAGTTCTTGAATTTTTTTTAATAATTCATCACAGGCCATATCCTTCATTATATTTCCCCCTATTACTCTTTCTGTTTTATGGCATAAGGAATTGCTAGATTTGGGAATATAGTTCCCTTTCTCAGCGCCTCTTCTAATGGGAACATCCCGATATATGGCTGGTCAGGCACATAAGCCCTTGTTAGCATCATTCTCATGGGTGCTGAGCTTACTGGTGAAATATTTGTAGACATGTTTTCAGGCGCTCTCATAAAAGCTTGAGGGGGAATGAATGACGAATGTTTATTCACTTACTTCACTCCTTATAGAGATTACAATACCATAATATTCAAAGCTAAAGTAAAGTGTGAGAATTTAAAATTAAAGTTCCATACCTTTATAAGTATGGAACCTTAATTATTATTATGCAGTCTCTTAATCTAATTCAGGTGTTTCAGTTGGCATAGCCTGGCTGCTCTGACTTCCCTGTGCAGAGGTCATGTTCTGACTCCCCTGAGTCATGGATGTCATGTTTTGTGATGCCTGTTCAGCAGTAGTCATGCCGGATATTTCCTTAGCATATTCTGGTTCCTGATTTACAACATAGTTAACTCTGTCCTGAAGCGTATCGGAACACTGCTTTAAATTTTGTGCAAGCTGCTTATACATCTGCTTCGCATTCTGATCATTTGTATCCATTGAAAATGTATTGCAGTTTGATTCACAGGATTTCAGCATTTCTAATGTTTGAGTTAATTTGTTTATAACAGTCATAATTATCATCCTCCTCTCATTTTACGTATATAGTTTCTGTAAAAAGACTATATATATGCTACATATTTTAAGGAGTTAAATCTCGTTTTTTGATATTAAGGAACATAATGCTTTAAAAGTTAAAAAACACTTGCTATGGTTTTAGAACAACCTTTATACAGTTATCCTTTTTCTTATCAAATATTTCATAGGCATGCTCTCCCTTGTTTTTTAATTCTTCCATTAGGTTTTTCAATAGTCAGGAGTCTTATTCACATAAGAATCTATACTTCACTTTTATATTGTTGTTTTATCCCTGAGGTGGTAACATATTAAAAAAGGGATATTTTACGATTAAAAATCCATACTGATATTGGAGGGATAATTGTGCAGTTATACAATGCAAGGTTAAATTCCATAAGAGAAAAGCTTGAAAAGGAAAATCTTGATGGGATGCTTCTTTTTCCTTCACCAAATCAATATTACACAACAGGATTTAGAACATTTCCCGGAGAAAGACTTCTTCTAACAGTAATTCCAAAGTCATCTGATGCATTTTTTATTGCACCAAAGCTATATGAAGGTCAGATTAGAAGCGAGGCTTCAATAGTAAACATCTACTCATGGACAGATGAGGAAAATCCATATGATATTCTAAAGGAATTGATGGAGGAAAGAGGAATTGACAAGGGTAGATTCGCTGTTGATGATACCATGTGGTCATTACAGCTTCTTTCTATCATGAAGGTTCTACCAAATGCTGAGTTTGTTTCACTTGGAGATATCATAAGCAGTATGAGACTTAAAAAATCAAATGATGAAGTGGAGCTTATGAAAAAATCAGGCAAGATAGCAGATGATATTTTTATGAAGGTAAAAGAATACATAAAGCCTGGAATGAGTGAAATAGAAGTTGCTGCATTCATGGAATATGAGATGAGAAAGATGGGTGCCGATGGTCCATCCTTTGAAACAATAATTGGCTCCGGTCCTAACTCAGCGCTTCCACACTATAGCCCAGGAGAAAGAAAAATAGGTACAGGTGAATTTGTTGTATTTGATTTTGGGGCTTTATACAAGGGCTACTGTTCAGATACTACAAGAACTCTATGTATTGGAGAACCATCTGAAAAAATGGTTAAGGTTCATAATATAGTAAGAGAAGCTCAAGAAATAGGAGTAAAAACAGTAAGACCTGGAATCAAAGCAAAGGAAGTTGACCTTGCTGTTAGAAACTATATTGAAAGCAAGGGATATGGAAAATACTTTACCCATAGAACAGGCCATGGAATAGGACTTGATGTTCATGAAGAACCTTATATAACAGCAATAAGCGAAAAGATTTTAGAACCTGGAATGGCATTCAGCATAGAACCAGGTATTTATATTGAAGGTGAGTTTGGAGTTAGAATTGAAGATATCGTTATTGTAACAGACGATGGATGCATAAGAATGAACAATTCACCAAAAGAGCTTATCTGTGTGAAATAATAAGAAGGTGACAGCTAGAAGCTGTCACCTTTAATCTATTTTGCATATAGTTCTGCTATTTTTACAATTACCTCTACGGCCTTTTCCATAGCAAAAGTTGGGATATATTCATATCTTCCATGGAAGTTGTGACCTCCTGTAAACATGTTTGGTGTAGGAAGTCCCATGAATGAAAGTCTTGCTCCATCTGTGCCTCCTCTTATTGGAACAACATCTGGAGTAACACCACATAGTTCCATTGCATTAAAGGCTTTATCTACTATGTGTTTGTTCTTTTCGATTATTTCCTTCATGTTGGCATACTGATCCTTAAGCTCAACTATAACTGTACCTTCTCCATATTTTTCATTAAGCTTTTTGCCAACTTCTGAAATAACCCTTTTTCTATCTTCATACTTATTTTTATCAAATTCTCTTATTATATAATGAAGTTCTGTGAGTTCAACTTCACCCTTTATACCTACAATGTGGTAAAAACCTTCATATCCTTCGGTTTCTCCAGGAATTTCATTTTGAGGAAGCATGCTCATAAATTGGTTTGCAATCAGCATTGAGTTTTTCATTTTTCCCTTTGCTGAACCTGGATGAATGTTTACACCCTTAATGATAACCTTTGCACCTGCAGCATTAAAGTTTTCATATTCAAGCTCACCAATTCCACCGCCATCTACAGTGTATGCAAAATCTGCTCCAAATTTCTCAACATTAAAGTGATCTGCACCCTGTCCAACTTCCTCATCAGGTGTAAATCCAACCTTTATAGTTCCGTGCTTTATTTCTGGATGTGCTATTAAGTACTCCACAGCAGTCATTACTTCAGAAACTCCAGCCTTGTCATCAGCACCTAACAAAGTGGTTCCATCAGTTACTATTACGTCTTTACCTTTATATTCCTTTATTTCAGGGAAATCAGATGTTCTAAGTACGATATTCATTTCAGAGTTAAGAACTATATCTTCTCCGTTATAATTCTCTACTATTCTAGGTTTTACATTTAGTCCAGGCATATCTGGACTGGTATCCATATGTGCTATGAATCCTACAGTTGGCACCTCTTTATCCATATTTGAAGGTAGAGTTGCAAAAACATATCCATTTTCATCTAGGGAAACATCCTGAAGACCGATCCCTTCAAGCTCCTTTGCCAAGTCCTTTGCAAGAACAAGTTGACTCTTTGTTGTTGGAACTGTTGATGAATTCTCGTCAGATTTAGTGTCATACTTTACATATTTTAAAAATCTTTCAACTACTGCTGACAAAATAAAACCTCCTTAGAAATCATATGTGCTCATATATGTATTATACTTCTATTGTGAATAAAATAGAAGGATGTATATTTGGAAAGTACTGAATGCCTGACACTAGAATGAGTGTTTTATAGGACAATTTGGAATATTGACTCATATCTGGTAAAATTAAAATATAACTATATTAATCATACTAAGGATTTTAAATAAGTTATTGCACGATTAAAGAATCAAGTAATATGATTTTACATAAGTGTTTGGAGTTGAGCAATGTAGAATCATTTATGCCAGACATATAATATATTTTTGATTTTATTTAGTTTAAAGTGAATATAATATTTATTATATGGGTTTGGTATAGCCTAAAACAATATATAACTAAAAGGGGTGAGAGGGACATGGATAAAATAAGAGTTAGTATGGAAAATGGAGTAGTGGAGGAATATGAAAAAGGAATAAGTTTGATTGATGTAGCAAAAAATCATAAAAAGGATTATGAAACGGAAATATTAATAGCAAAGGTAAATAATCAACTTACAGAACTTAATACACAAATTCAAGGTGATTGCAGTGTGGAGTTTTTAACCCTGTCCTCCTATGAAGCTAGAAGAATATATGCGAGGGGATTATGCTTTACATTAATAAAGGCTGTTTATGAGCTCTTCCCTGAGGCTAAGGTTACAATAGAGCACTCCATAAACAAGGGCATTTATGGCGAAATATATAAAGAAAGAGGACTTAGTAGAGAAGACATAGATGCAATAGAAAAAAAGATGAAACAGATAATTAATGATGACATACCCTTTGAAAAAAAGACAATGGGCATTAAGGATGCAATTAAAATATTTAAAAAATATAATCAGAGTGATAAAATAAGGCTTTTTAAATATAGAAAGAAGGAGTCCATAGATGTATGCAAGTGTGGAGATATGTATGGATATTTTTATGGAAATATGGTTCCTTCAACAGGATATCTCAAAAAATTTGAACTTAGGTACTACAAGCCTGGTTTCCTTCTTAGATATCCTGATATATACTGTCCTAAAACTCTTCCAGGATATGAGGATCAAAAGAAGCTATTCTCTGTATTCAGAGAAGCGGAGGAGTGGGCAAGAATACTTGATGTTGCTGATGTAGGAGCCCTTAATGATAAAATATCCGAGGGTAAGATAGGAGATATAATAAGGATTTCTGAAGCACTTCATGAAAAGAAAATAGCAAGAATTGCAGATATGATAACAGAGAGAAAGGATCAAACAAAAATAGTTTTAATAGCTGGTCCATCATCCTCAGGTAAAACCACATTTTCAAAGAGACTGGCGGTTCAGCTTATGGTAAATGGGCTTAAACCCTATGCATTATCTTTGGATGATTATTTTGTAAACAGGGAGGATACTCCTAAGGATAAAAATGGGGAATATGATTTTGAATCAATATATGCCCTTGATTTGGAGCTTTTAAATAATGACCTTGAAATGCTCTTAAAGGGAAAAGAAGTTGAACTTCCGACCTTTAACTTTATAACTGGATTAAGGGAGTATAATGGAAAAAAGTTAAAACTCACCGGGGATACAGTGCTCATTGCTGAAGGTATACATGGATTAAATGAGCTGCTTACATCAAGGATAAGTCATGAGAACAAATTTAAAATATATGTAAGTGCCCTTACACAGTTGAACATAGATGATCACAATAGAATCCCTACAACGGATGTCAGAATGCTTAGAAGGATTGTGAGGGATAATAGAACAAGGGGCAGGGATGCAGAGACAACGCTGCTTGGATGGCCTTCTGTAAGAAGGGGAGAGGATAAAAATATATTTCCATTCCAGGAACTTGCTGATGTAATGTTTAATTCTACCCTTGTTTATGAACTGGGAGCATTAAAGAAGTATGCAGAGCCTCTTTTAAAGAAGATAGATAGCTCAAGTAGAGCATTTTCAGAATCATCAAGACTTTTGAAATTTCTAGGATATTTTTTATCCGTTGAAGATTATGAAATACCTCAAAACTCAATAATTAGGGAATTTGTTGGTGGCCTACCCAAGGAGTGGGTGTAGAGAATATGAAAAGCTAAACCGTTCCTAACTTTTCGGGTACTTATTATGCGGAAGAAAATTAAATTGGAAGTTAATTATGTTTTTTGATATTTCAATTCTTTTAATAACACAAAAAGCAAGGTATAAAGTAAACACCTTGCTTTTTTATTTAGAACATCATTTCTCAAATGAAATAGTACCTATATATATAAATACCATAAATTGCAGTATTTTAGAAAAAAATGAAGGAATTTTAATATATTTGTAGAATTTAATATTTGTTGGTGATGCTATATGTATAAAATAGATGTATCAAGCCTAAAACCCGGTATGAAGGTTGGCAAAGAGGTTTTTAATATAGCGGGAAGACTTCTGTTGTCAAAGGGCACCATACTTTCAAGTCAATTTATAGATAAATTAGAACCCTGTGGCATTAAGGAGATATATGTAGAGGATGAAAAATTCTCTCCACCTCAAGACTATATTCAATATCGAATATCTAAGAAAGAAGCAATTTATCAAGACGCAACTAAGATAGTAAGGAATATAATGGATAAGATAAGGGAAAACCAATCCATAGACATAAAAGGTGTTAAGGATATGGTTGGTGAGGTTGTTAATGAGATAATTGGGGATAGTTATGCCTTTATTCAATTGAGTTCTGTTAGGGATATGGATAACTATACTTATCTTCATTCTATGGATGTATGTGTATATGCAATTATTTTAGGAAAAGGTTATGGTATGCCCCGAAGTGTTTTAAACAAATTAGGGTTAGGGGCTATTCTTCACGATGTTGGAAAAGGAAAGGTACCGCCTGAAATACTGCTAAAGCCAGGTCCTCTTAATGATGAAGAATTTAGTATTATGAAGAAGCACACAGTTTGGGGCTATGAAATAGTAAATGGCTGTTACAATATTGAAGAAACCATATCCAATATTGTGCTTCAGCATCATGAACATTGGGATGGGAATGGATATCCAATGGGTTTGAAGGGTTATGAAATAGATTTCTTTTCAAGAATAGTTACTATCTGCGATATATATGATGCATTGACTGGAGACAGGGTATATAGAAAAAGGGTGCTGCCCCATGAGGCTGCAGAGTACATAATAAACGCCAGCGGAAACATTACAGATCCAAACCTGATAAAAAATTTTGTAAGGGATGTTGCAGTCTATCCTGTTGGTACTACTGTCATCTTAAATACAGGGGAAATTGGAAGGGTTTCGAAAATAAATGATTCAATGCCTTTAAGACCAGTTATAGAAATATACTCAAATGTAAATCCTAATGATAGAGATGTGAAAAGGCGTGATGTTAACCTTATGGAAAATCTTACGCTATTTATAGAGGATGTTATAAGTTAAATTTTCGCGATGATGTTGAAGAAATCCAAATGTTCATATAGAATATATAAGTGTGGGAGTTTTCTGAATTTTTTATGACATCAAATGATGTTTTATCACAATTTTATAGTAGATTTTGGAGGCGGAAATATGAAAAAGATTTTTGTAACAGGATCACTTGGTCAGATAGGTTCTGAGCTAGTTATGCATCTTAGAAGTATCTATGGTGATAATAATGTAGTTGCAAGTGACATCAAGAGAAAGGAAGGACTTGAAAGAGTTATTGAATCAGGTCCATTTGAAATTGTTGATGTTCAAGATGCTGCTGCCATTGCAGAAGCTGTTAAGAAGCATAAGGTAGATTCTGTAATAAACCTTGCTGCATTACTTTCAGCTGTAGGAGAACAGCATCCAGCTTTAGCATGGAAAATCAATATGGGAGGCTTATTCAACGTTTTAGAGGTTGCAAGAGAAACTGGATGTTCAGTATTCACACCAAGTTCAATAGCAGCTTTTGGACCATCTACACCAAAGGATAAGACTCCACAGGATACAATCCAAAGACCAAATACCATGTATGGAGTTACAAAGGTATCAGGAGAGCTTCTATGTGATTACTACTTCAAGAGATATGGAGTAGACACAAGAGGAGTTCGTTTCCCAGGACTTATATCCTATGAGACTCTTCCAGGCGGAGGAACAACTGATTATGCAGTACATATCTATTATGATGCAATAAAGCATGGAAAATACACATCATATATAGCTGAAGGATCATACATGGATATGATGTATCTACCAGACGCATTAAATTCAATCGTTCAGCTTGCAGAAGCAGATTCATCAAAGCTTATACACAGAAATGCATTTAACATAGCAGCAATGAGCTTTGCTCCAGAACATATTGCAGCAGAAATCAAGAAGCACATACCAACATTTACAATGGATTACGATGTAGACCCTATAAGACAGGCAATAGCTAATTCATGGCCAAATTCATTGGATGATACCCCTGCACGTGAAGAATGGGGCTGGAATCCAAAGTATGACCTTGCTTCAATGACAACTGATATGCTTGAAAACCTTAGAAAAAAGCTAAACGTTAAATAATATTTTCCCGGTTCTGAGTTTCAGAACCGGGATTTTGCGTTTTAACTTAGTAGTTAGTTTGTACCTTTAAAGACCGTTCCAACCGAGGTGTCGAGACATTTAACCCCTTGGAAAACACTCACTGCGTGTTGAAATTCTAAGATTGCATGGA
>DAMCZI010000050.1:0-32361 GCA_032095175.1 Clostridiaceae bacterium | reverse complement strand
TATGACACAAAATAGACCAAAATATTGACTTGTTATTTTCTTTAATACGCCTTAACATCAAAACCATATATTTTATCAATAATCCTTGAATCACTTTTTAACCTGCATAACCAAAATGCCATATATAAATCACCTGATGAACCTAAAAGATTTAACAGATATATCTGTAACCCTGTCCTGAGAGGCAAAATCATGCACAGCAAAGATATTACAGTAACAGGCATCAACAGGACAAATAAAAATTTCTCTCTTGTTAACTCAATACCTGATGTTTCATGACAGTATGCATATATCCCTTTAAATCCAATCTTGATTTTTCCTTTAAAAAGCATATAGGCTGCTCCATGAATCAGTTCATGCAGGAGAGTTATTGGTATCATAATTGCAGTAATATAAAAAAGGTAAGCTATAAAAATATGGTTTAAGTGGAATGAACATTGTATATTTTGTATGCAGATTTCAGCCATATTGTTTATCTGATTAAATAAAACAGCTGCAATCATCACTGCAATCAAGTAGATTTTTATATGTGTTTTCCATGATAGTGTAAAAGACATTAGTTACCACCTCAGGCAGTAGTTTTTGCATATATTCCAAATTTTAACCTGGAACTAAATACCATATAAATAGAAAAACGGGGTTCACTAACCCCGTATTCTTAATCTATTTAGTTGTAACCTCTGTGCTGCTAACTGGCTGAGTAGTTTGTCCATCTGCTGGCTGCTGAGCTGTATTATCAGTTGTTGTATTTACTGTATCCTGGTTTGTTGTATTCTGTGTTTCACTTCCAGTGTTTGTAGTTTGGGAAGTTGTATTCTGGCTGTCTGTATTTGTTGTTTCAGTTGATGTAGTCTGATCAGTTGTACCTGTTGTTTCCTTATTATCAGTTGTGCCTTCCTGATCCTTAGTTTCTTCTGTTATCTCCTTTTCGTCCTCATCACTCAACTTAACTCCAAGTTTTTCGGCTATGAAACCAATTGGAACTATTCTTCCGCTGATGCTCTTGTCTGTTGTTTCTTCTAGTTTAAATTCCTTATCACCAACAACTGCAACCATTTTTTCAAGATCTATTACAATTTCTACTCCATCCTTAACTATTGTTATTTTACCTTCTTCCTGATTCCACTTAACTTCTGCGCCAAGGGATTTTGATATTGCATTTACAGGTATAAGAAGCCTTCCCTGCTTTATTACAGGAGGCATTTTATTTTTATCCTTTCCCTTTGCATATTTGTTACCTTCATTCTTTACCACCTTGTTCTTCTCTTCAACTACCTTCTTTTTCTCAACCTTTTTCTGTACAGTTTCCTTTTTTACCTTTGCTTTTGCATTTCCCTTACCTGATTTTGCACTGGCAAAGGTTTGTCCACTGAAAGCAACAGCAAACACAAATGCAGTTAAAAATGTAATGACCTTAATAGACTTTCTCATAAAAGCCCCTCCTTTAATAAATATTTTGGTAGATATATTCTATCCCTAATTATTAAATGGCTTTGGAGCTTTAAATAAAAAACTGTACTCCAACATGTGAAATACAGTACATATAATGATTATACGTACTCTTCGGCAACCCGGCTGCCATAGCAAATGCTTTAGGCCCGCGGCTTTGCGTCCTTACCTTTCGATAAGTTTGCCATTATCGGAGACATAATATATCTACTTTTATTTTAATTATATATTATCCACAAATTTTGTCAAAGGCAGTCGTTTCTGTAAAAGTCACCAAATCCATGTATTTTCAATATGTAGAGAAGTTTATTTAAAATTTCTTAACAATTACTCTTAATGTATAAAACCTTCATATACTGTCAATAATCAAAATGAAACAGTTTCCCATGGTTTATATCCCCCAAAGTAAAGGGCGCAGGTTTCTCCACCTGCGCCCTTTACGCTATTTATTATTGAACTCTAAATCCAGCAGCCTTAACTGCGTTAACAATCTCGGTAAATTTCTCAGCCTTAACTCTAACCACTATTTCCTTAACCTCTGTCTTTGTTTTAGGATCAAGAACTACAAAGCTTAGTATGTCTCCACCATTTTTTGTTATAACCTCAGAAAGCTTTGATACCTGTCCTGGTATATCGTAGGCAATTACAGATATTTTTGAACCTCTGTCAATTCCCAATGCATTCGCAAATTCTCTAAATATAGCATAGTGGGTTATTATTCCTTCAAATTCATCATTGTCATTTATTACTGCCAGGAAGGGAACCCCATAGTTTTCAAGAGTATGTGCTGCTTTTTCTACCTCATCCTGTGGTCTTAGTGAAGGTATTGCTGTCCTTATAACCTTTCTTACTCTTGCACTCTTAAGATATTCCTGTCTGTCTCCGCCTATTTGGAAGTACTCTTCATATATCTTTTCCTTTGATATAAAACCTAAGAACTTCTTGCCATCAACAACAGGTATAGAAAGAAAGTTTCTTTCCTCAATCTTACGTAATGCTGTTTCAAGACTTTCATCGATATCTGCGATTACTAGCTCTTCTTTTGGAAGCATCAATGCCCTTACTAACATATTAATCCCCCCTGCTTTTAATTTAATTATTGTTAAGATTATACTACATAAAACTAAATAAAGCTAACATTTTCCACAAATTTTAAAGAAATTATAAATCATGTTTCCACATTATTATTGCATCTTCTCCAGTATCCTGATAATATCCCTTTCTTACTGCAACCTCACAGAATCCATATTTTTCATAAAGCCCAAGGGCTGGAGCATTACTTTTTCTTACCTCAAGTGTCATTGAGGTCGCTCCTTCACTCTTAGCATATTCCACCATATCACCTAAAAGTCTATCACCAATTCCCATTCCTCTAAAGTCAGGGTGAACCGCTATGTTGGTTATATGGGCTTCATCAATCATAATCCACATTCCCCCATAGGCTACAACTCTTTCACCATTTATTATTACTCTGTATCTGGCACATTTGTTACTATTAAGCTCATAGGTAAATGCTTCATGACTCCAAGGAGTTTTAAAGCTTAGCTTTTCAATTTCTACAACATCATCAATATGCTGAGGTTCCATATTTAAAACAGAAAAATCACTCATTTTTTACCCCCTGCTTCTTTTCATATTCTCTCTCAGCCTGTGATTTTCTTATATATATTGGTGCATATGTATGTATATCGTCTTCTTCTCCATCTTTAATTCTTTTCATTGCCAGCTCGGCAACTGATGCAGCTCTTGGCATATTTGTTGAGACAGGTGCAAAACAAGCCTTTTCCTTAAGGTTTGATGATATTCTCTCTTTGTGGATTAGAACTCCATCTCCACAGAACATTACCTTTTCATTCCTTTTAGATAATTCATCAAGCAGTTCATCAATATGAAGTGCATCATAGTCCTTTATTTTAAAAAGCTCTCCTCCCTGCCAGGTATAAAGTGCAGTATAAACATTATCCCTTAATGCATCCATTATAGGACATATTACTCCTTCAAATCCAACCTGCTGAAAGGCCATGGCATCAAGACTTGAAATACCTATAAACTTTTTATTTCCTCCCAATGCTATTCCCTTTGCAGCTGCAACTCCTATTCTTAAGCCTGTAAAGGAGCCAGGTCCTCCTGATACAGCAACAACATCGATATCATCTATTGTTATTTCCACCATTTCAAGAAGCTTCTCCACCATTGGTAATAATATGACTGAGTGCTGTAGTTTATGATTTAAAAATATTTCACTTTCGAGTTTATCATCCTTTAACAGGGCAGCAGTTGCTGCACTGGATGAAGAATCTATTCCAAGTATTCTCATTTGTTTTCCTCCCTTAAAAAATCAAAGCTTTTACTTCCCTCTATACTAATCTCTCTTATATTGTCATCAACCTTTTTCATGTTTATCCTTATAATCTTTTCAGGAAGCATGTCAGATACAATATCTCCCCATTCTATAACGCAAACACCCTTACCAAATAGATACTCATCAAAACCTATCTCATACATCTCCTGTATGTCATTTATTCTATATACATCAAAATGATAAAGTGGAATTCTGCCTTCATATTCATTTACTATAATAAATGTTGGGCTTGTAACATAATCAACTACTCCAAGCCCTGCTGCAATTCCCTTTGTAAGCTGGGTCTTTCCAGCCCCAAGATCTCCTGTTAATGATATTATATCACCGGGTTCAAGTACTTTCCCTATATTTTCACCAAGCTTAATAGTCAATGCTTCGCTATCCGTAACTATTCTCATCCATAACACCAGCCTTTTTGTAAATATATACAACATAAAAAATTGCATAGATATATATATTATATATTTTAGCCTTATTTATTCAATAATAAAAGCCGGAATATTCATTCCAGCTTTATTTTTACTATATCCTATATATATTGATATCCTCTTTAAACTGCTCTGTAAGTTCCTTAAACTGTGTAATACTTGAGGTAAGCTTCTTAATTTCTTCTGTGTAAGTTGAAACATTTGCACTTACCTCCTCTGATGATGCTGAATTTTCCTCAGCTATTGCCGCTAGGGATTCTATTTTTTCATATACAGAGGAAATTGATTCCGTCTCTCTTCTAAGCTTTTCAGATGTTTCAATCATCTTATCAGCAACAAGCATTATTTTCTGGTTTGCATCATTTGATTTTGTAACAGCAGATCTAAGCTTAAGGTTTTCAGATTCAAGAACCTCAAACTGGCTGCTAACATCTGAAACAAGGCTATCCACTTCTCCTGTAAACTCGTTAAGATTCATTGTTATATCATCAACAGCACTCTTAGATTGCTCTGCAAGCTTTCTAACCTCTTCTGCAACTACTGCAAAGCCTCTTCCAGCCTCTCCTGCTCTTGCTGCTTCAATAGACGCATTTAGTGCAAGAAGGTTTGTCTGTTCTGATATTGAAGATACAAGTGAAACGATATCTGTAATTCCCTGTGCCCTTTGTTGGAGCTCAACGCTGTTGTTTTTAACGCCCTCAAATTTTTCAAGTATTGTGTTTAACTTGTCCACAGTTTCCTTAACATTATCAAAGCTTGATTTTATCTTCTCTACAGCATTCTCAAGTTCATTTTTGTTTTGAGTCTCAATATCCACTGCTCCCTTTATGGATTCAACATTTGTATTGAGTAATTCAACTGAATCTCCGGTTTCCTCTGCCTGCATCATAGCTGCATTGGCAAGCTGTTCAACAACCCCTGAAATTTCACCTGATGTAGTACTCATCTTTCCTGCTATAAGGTTTAGTGTTTCACTGAAGGTGTTCATCTCATCAGTCATTCCCTTAAAGCCGACAAAGTCCTTTCTTACGCTGTCCTTATACTCCCCAATTATTTTATATAAATCTTCGTAATGGTCCTTTGTACTTATTTCTCCATCCTCAACATAGTTATGTTCTTTTATTCTGTTAAACTCACCCATTATAGTATTAACAGGTTGATTAACAAGCTTTGAGGATATAAATACTGCTATAATAACTTCCATAGCTGCTGCGTATATAGGCAGCGATTTAAGCAAAAACGTTGTTGCTCCTCCAAAAACTAAAAATATAATCGTTGAAAGCAGCGCTGTCTTGAAATCTACACTTTTGATAAAACCAAGTGATAGGATTTTGTTTAGTTTAAAGCTCTTTTTAGAGTAAATATCCTTCTCAAATGCAAGCTTTAGCTCTATATTGTCCTCTCCCCTTGAAATTTCACTAATTTCTAACTTTTCATTATAATACTTGCTCGCCCCTTCAATAAGTCCCATGAAGTAGTCAAACATCGCTCTCTTGGAGTTATACTTAAAAACAGCCTCTTTTTTTGAAATCGGATAAATTTCAAGTATAGGAGGTCTTGCACCTGGTATCCTTTTAACAACTATAACATGGACATCATACATAGACTTCAAAAAATCATATAGACTATCGTGTCTGAAAAATGCTGGGTAATCCTTTGAGAATGTAGAAATATTCTCGACTCCTATTCCTCTCCAAAGGGATGAAACAGTTATGTTTGCTTCCTTTGAAATGTAATTCATTATATTATGTACCAGCGAATCCTCGACATCTTCTAAAGGTGAAAATGTTCTATCCTTATCAATGCCGGAATTCTCCATGGCTTTATCAACAACATCACCACCATGCAGTTTTCTGCAGGTTTTAAGCCATGTTGAAACAACAGTTCCCTTCATTATTAGCACCTCCCTATATTTAAATCATAAAAACTTTGTCTAAAATATTTATCATATAAATCGCAAAAAAAATTTTTAATAATGTATATTGCGATTTATGAATCAAGGAAATGATTTCGCATAAATGTTTAGGAGCGAGCAATGTAGAATTAGTTATGCGAAACAAATAGTATCTATAGTCAAAATTATATTACATTTTGCATAATATTTCAATTTTCATCAATATTTTACCGCTAATATAAAAAAATATGGTAAACCAGGTAAATGTACTGGTATAATATATCCATAGATTGTAATGGATCGGAGAGATAATGATGCAAAATATAAATCTATACCATTTAGTTTCATCCTTGTCCCTTGCAATAGATCTTGCAGAATGCAGCCTTATTCCTGGAAGCAATGTAGTTGAAGATGTTTCAAATATCAATTACTCAACGCACAAATTTGCAAACCATTCTAGAAGGACTACATATATAGCGATGAAGCTGGCAGAGGCAATTTCTTCCGATGAGGAATTCATAAGAAATGTTTATATAGCATCTTCACTTCATGATATTGGTGCTACAAGCTCAATAGACGAGGCACACACAAAAAGCAGCTTTATATATCAGCATACAATAAAGGGAAGTATGTTTATAAAAAAGCTGCCTATTGATGATAAAATATCAGAGTTTGTAAAATACCACCATGAAAATTATGATGGTTCAGGTTTATTAGGAGCCTCGGGAGATGAAATACCAATTATTTCTCAAATAATAAGATTGGCTGACATGTTTGAACTTCTTTATGATGAATCAAGACCAAATTTTTTTCAAAGGAATGAAATTACATGCTGGATTCTAAAAAAGAAAAACACCATTTTTTCACCATATCTGGTGGATTTACTAATTCAGCTGCAATCAAAGGATGCCTTCTGGTGCGATATTGAGAATCTAGGTATTATACCAAATATAATGAACCATATAAGACCAACCCTTAACTCTCAGGCTACCCTTAAGGATTTTAAGGATATAGCTGTTGTTTTTTCTGATATAATAGATGCTAAAAGTCCCTTTACCTTTGAGCATTCTACAAACCTTGCAGGGCTTATAAATTCTATATCAGACTATATGGGTTATGATAATAATAAAAAAACAAGATATGAAATAGCTGCTCTTCTTCACGACATTGGAAAGCTTGCTATCCCAAACTCAATACTTAATAAAAATGGCAAGCTGGATGCCTCAGAATTTACAATAATGCGCTCTCACACATATTACACAAGAATAGTGTTAGAGCAAATAGAAGGATTTGATGAAATAGTTGACTGGGCGGCAAATCATCATGAAAAATTAAATGGAACGGGGTACCCACTAAGTTTAAAGGCAGATGATCTTTCCCTCGAGGAAAGAATAATGGCCGTATGCGATATATATGAAGCTCTTACAGCAAAAAGGCCTTATAAAAAAGGTATGGATAAATCAAGTGCTTTTAATATATTAGACCAAATTGTTGAAAAAGGAGAGCTCTGCAGCAAAGCGGTTTCAATATTAAAGGAAGTTGTGTAGGTTTGGGAGAAGGTAACAGGCACTTGAGTTATGAGTTATTTATGAAGGTTATACATTAGTAGATAGTTTCCCTTAAATAACTCATAACTCAAGAGCTTGTCGCCTAACTTATAACAAATGTACCTGATGATTAACCTATAAATCAAGGGTCTGTCACTTATCTGGCAGACCCTTTTCGATTCTATTTATGAAGTATTGGTGAAAGTTTTTTATATGACAAAAATGTTATCACTGCGACAATGAGTCCTTTTAAAAGATTAAATGGCAGAATGCTGTACACAACAAAGCTGTTAAAGTCCTTAACAAGTCCACTAACCTTTGCTCCTTCGCTAACCATTGCCTCTATTGGAAAATGAAGTGCACTTTCATATAATGGAAGGAACACATAGTAATTTGCAACTGAGGCTACTAATGTCATTACTAATACTCCCGCTGTAAGGCTTATTGCAGCATTCTTTTTTGATTTGTTATTTTTATAAAGCGCTGCAGATGCTGCAACCATTGCTGCACCTACAATAAAGTTTGCAAGTTCGCCAATTCCTGCTGTACTGCTTCCTCTAATTAATATATGCAAAACATTTTTTAACAGCTGTATTATTATTCCTGCGATAGGTCCCAATGCAAAACCTCCAAGCATTGCAGGAAGATCGCTTATATCGATTTTTAAAAATCCCGGGAAAATAGGAAGTGGAAATTCAAATAAATAAAGTATAAATGCCATTGCAGATAGAATTGAAATTTTGATGATTACCGATAACTTTTTGTTTTTCATTATTAAATCCTCCTCATTTTACACAGGGCAATAAGGGAAGAATCAAAAAAGTCTCTGATTAACCTCAGAGACTGATAAACTCTATCATATCTTCTCTCATCCAGACTATACTGTCGGCTCCGGAATCTAACCGGATCATGCCTTTCGGCTCGCGGGCTGTACCGCCGGTAGGGAATCACACCCTGCCCTGAAGATCACTATTCTATTATATCATCATGATGTATGATTAGCAATATAAAAATAGCCTATTTTTTACAGAAGCATAATAATCTAAAATGACTCCATAAGCATAAATGCTATAAAACAAATCTATCCAAATCTATTATCTTTATAAATTTTCTCTTTGTATCTATTATTCCTTCTTTTCTCATCTCAGAAATTATCCTTGATAATGTTTCACGGGTTGTATTCAAAATCACTGCTATGTCAGCAAGGTTTACATCAAGTGATACAGTTACATTTTCCTTTTCATCCAGCTTTCCATAATGTTTAAAGTGTTCCTTTATAAAATTAACAAAGGTTGCCCTACATCCACACATGATAAGGTTACCCTGTCTTACAACTAAAAGTCTCAGGGTTCCAATAAGTATTTTATTTATGTGATCCTTTACAACAGGATTATTTCCCATAACTGCTTTTACACCAGCAGCATCAATAACATATACATTACAGTTGGTAAGTGCACGAAATCCAACTTCATGGGGCATATCTACAAGAGATGATATACCAAAAAATTCACCCGGCATTGCATATCCATTTGAGTATTCCTTACCATAAGGGTCCTTTCTTAGAAATATAACCTTGCCTCTCTCAACAAAATAAATCTTGTTACCAGTCATACCTTCATCTGATATATTTTCTCCCCTTATAAACAAGGTTTTCTCATAAAACCCCTTAAGATCTTCTTCTATATACCTTTTTACAGTTTCTACACTTTCTGTATGATAAACATCATCCTCCGATATTATTTTTTTGTACAGTTCAGCATTTATCACTTTTACCCCGCCCCTTTATCAGAAATTATTTATTTCTAAATTCCGCACATTTTAATTATCGAACTTTTTTTAATAAGGTTTAGATGACAGACACTTGAGTTATGAGTTATTTGAGGAAAAATGTATTAAAATGCTATATTTTCTCAACAACTCATAGTTCAAGTATCTATCACCTTGTTGTACATACTAAAAAAAGAGCATACTTTCGCAAGTATACCCTCTCTTATAATTTACTTTCTTTAATATGCTTTAGCCTCTATAAACTACTTTTCCGTCAATCAATACATATTTTGATCTTGTTTGAATATCAAATGGATGCTTATCAAATATAACTATATCTGCATCCTTGCCCACTTCAATTGAGCCTACTCTATCGCCAACACCTATTATTTCTGCAGCATTAATAGTTATTGCCTTTAGGGCGGTTTCTTCACCAAGCCCAGCCTTAACTGCAAGTGCTGCACAAAGTGGCAGATAGTGAACAGGTATTACTGGGTGATCTGTCATCAATGCTATTTTAACTCCTGCATTGGCAAGCTTTGCTGGAGTTTCAAATGTAAGCTCCTTTAATTCTATCTTTGAACGGTTAGTAAGTGTAGGACCAACAATTGCTGAAAGTCCTTCTTTTGCAATTTCCTCTGACATAAGATGACCTTCGCTGCAGTGGTCAAGGGTTATCTTAAGACCAAATTCCTTTGCAATCCTTATCGCAGTAAAAATATCATCAGCTCTATGAGCATGTGCCTTTAATGAGATTTCACCCTTCATAACTGGAAGAAGGCTTTCCATCTTAAAATTGAAATCAGGCATATCTTCATTCTTTTCTATAGCCTTGTCCTTCTTTTTCATATATTCCTTAGCTTTAAAAAGAGTTTCCCTTAAAAGCGCTGCTGTACCCATTCTTGTGCTTGGCATCTGATGCTTTGAATCGTAAACAGTCTTTGGATTTTCACCAAATGCAATCTTCATTGCTGCTGGTTCCTTTACAATCATGTCATCAACTCTTTTTCCAAAAGTCTTTATAACTGCAAAGGTACCACCTATTACATTTGCACTTCCAGGGCCTGTACATACACATGTAACTCCATTTTCATATGCTTCCTTAAATGAACCATCAGCAGGATTTATAGCATCTATTGCCCTAAGCTGTGGGGTAACTGGATCTGTTGCCTCATTGCCATCAGAGCCTTCAAATCCAACTGCATCCTCCCACATTCCAATATGGCAGTGAGCATCTATGATTCCAGGCATAACGTACCCACCCTTAGCATCAATAACCTCACAGTCAAGAGGTGCAATTATACTTTCACCAACCTCAACTATCTTTCCCTCTTCAACAAGAATCATTCCATTTTTAATATTCTGTCCTGCCATTGTAAGTAAAGTCCCATTTTTAATTAAAATCATAGTCTTCCCTCCCCATAAACTATATTGCCATTTACTATTGCAATATTTAATTTTGACATTATTTCAAGTGGATTTCCATCAAATATAACTATATCTGCATCCTTTCCAGCTTCAATGGAACCCGCCCTGTCAGCAATACCAAGTATTTTCGCTGGGTTTATAGTTATCGCTTCAAGAGCCTTGTATAAATCAAGTCCTTCTCTTACGCATAACCCTGCACAAAGAGGAAGATATTCAATACAGGTAACAGGATGATCAGTTGTAACTGCAGTTGTTATGCCCTTATTAGAAAATTCTCCTACTGTTCTAAATGTTTTTCCCTTGGTTTCAACCTTTCTTCTAAATGTCATTGTTGGTCCTATTATCGCCGGGATATTTCTCTTCTTTATTTCATCAGCCAATAATAATCCATCACTACAGTGATCAAGGGTTATATTTATATCAAATTCATCAGCAATTCTTAATGCTGTCATTATATCATCTGCTCTATGAACATGTATCTTTAGTGCCATATCTCCATTTATTACTGGAATAAGCTCTTCATATTTTAAATCTATTTCAAAGTCCTCATTCTTCTCCTCTGCCTTTGACTTCTTTTTCATATAGCCTTGAGTCTTTAAAAGTACATCTCTTAATACATATGCAGTACCCATCCTTGTTGATGGCATCTTATTTCTATTTCCATAAACCCTTTTAGGATTTTCACCTAATGCAGCCTTCATGGCAGCCTTCTTTTTTACCACCATATCAAATGGATTTTCTCCCCATGTCTTTAATATACTAAATGTACCACCTATTACATTTGCACTTCCAGGGCCTGTACATACGGTTGTTATACCAGCTTTTAAAGCTGCTTGGAATGTTTCATCATATAGATTTACACCATCAAGAGCATTAAGATATGGAGTTACTGGGTCCGTTGCCTCATTTACATCATCACCTGCAGAGCCTGTATATGGCTCTTCCATTCCTATATGACAGTGCGCCTCAATAAAGCCTGGTAAAACCCATTTTCCACTGGCATCAACTACTTCACAGTCCTCAACGATACCTTCACCAACCTTTAGGATTTTACCTCCATCTATGAGGACATCTCCCTTTTCAAGTATTCTACCAGCCATTGTCATTATTTTTCCATTTTTAATAAGCAGCACTTTATATCCCCCCTAATTTACTGGGGCAATCAAATGATTGCCCCAAAAATATTTTAGATTTAAGCTTGATTTATATCCTTCATTGAAAGAGAAATCCTCTTTCTTGTTAAATCAACATTTAGAACCTTTACATCAACTACATCTCCAACCTTAAGTACTTCAAGGGGATGCTTTATATATCTGTCACATATCTCTGATATATGAACAAGTCCATCCTGATGCACTCCTATATCAACAAATGCTCCAAAGTCAGCAACATTTCTAACCGTTCCCTTTAGAACCATACCTGGTTTCAGGTGTTCCATCTCCATGACTCCTGACATAAGTATAGGCTGAGGTAGTGTCTCTCTAGGGTCTCTTCCCGGTTTTTTAAGTTCTTGAATTATATCCCTTAGGGTAGGTACACCTGTACCAGTTTCCTCCGAAATCTTCTCTATTCCATAGGATTCCACTCTTCCATCTATATCGGAAAGTTTTCTATTTCTTACATCATCTACTGTATAAGAAAGCTTTTCAAGAAGCTTTTCTGCAGCATCATAGGATTCAGGATGAACAGATGTATTATCAAACACATTTTTACTTTCAATAATCCTTAAAAAGCCTGCACACTGTTCAAATGCTTTTCCCCCAAGTCTTTTTACCTTTAAAAGCTCTTTTCTGCTCTTAAACTTTCCTTCTGTTTCTCTATATTCAACTATGTTCTTTGCAATAGACGCATTTACACCAGACACATAGGAAAGAAGAGCTGCTGATGCTGTATTCAAATCAACTCCAACAGAGTTTACTGCATCCTCAACCACTCCACCTAATGCCCCATCAAGTCTCTTTTGAGACACATCATGCTGGTATTGTCCTACTCCTATGGACTTTGGATCTATCTTTACAAGTTCAGCCAATGGATCTTGAAGCCTTCTTCCAATTGATGCCGCTCCTCTTAGCGAAACATTTATATCCGGAAACTCCTTAGCTCCAAGCTCTGATGCAGAATAAACCGATGCACCTGCTTCAGACACAATAACATAATATATTTTTCTTCCTGTTTCACTTTCAACTTCCTTAATGAGTTCTGATATAACCATCTCAGACTCCCTTGATGCAGTTCCATTTCCAAGGGATATTATATCAACATTGTGCTTTTTAATAAGCCCCTTTAATATTTTCTTGCTTCCCTCTACATCATTTTGCGGTGCAGTTGAGTAAACAGTAGCAGTATCTAGAAGTTTTCCGGTTTCATCAACCACAGCTATCTTGCAGCCTGTTCTAAATCCAGGGTCATAGCCTAATACTACCTTTCCCTTTATAGGTGCTTGAAGAAGAAGACTTCTCAAGTTGGATGCAAAAACCTTTATAGCCTGTTCCTCAGCTTTATCCGTTAATTCATTTCTTATTTCCCTCTCAATTGATGAGGAGATAAGCCTTGCATAGCTGTCCTTTATAGTATTTTTAATATACTCTGTTTCCTCACCCTGCCTTTTTATTATCTTCTCTTCTAGAAAATTAAGAATGCTGTCAATTGGTGCATCAATTTTAACAGATAAAAATTCTTCCTTCTCTCCTCTGTTTAAAGCAAGAATTCTATGAGGTACTATCTTGGATACTGCTTCACCATAATCATAATACATCTCATAGGGTGATGTTTCTTCCTTCAATCCCTTTGAAACAATGGTTCCATTTCTATATGTCATACTTCTTATTGACTTTCTAAAATCTGCATTATCAGATATTTCTTCAGCTATTATATCCATTGCTCCTGTAATTGCATCATCAGTTGAAGAAACTCCAAGTTCCTCGTTTATGTATTTTGCAGCTTCATCAACAAGAGAACCGTCAAATTCCTGGGAATTTATCAAAGCTGCCAATGGTTCTAATCCTTTTTCCTTTGCAATTGTGGCTCTTGTTCTTTTCTTCGGTCTAAATGGCCTGTATATATCATCCACTTCAGTTATAGTGGATGCCCCATCTATTGCTTCTGCAATTTCTGGGATAAGCTTGCCTTGCTCATCAATAAGCCTTTTTACTTCTTCCTTCCTATCATTAAGATTTCTTAAATAAATCAACCTTTCATAGAGATTTCTTAACTTGGTATCATCAAGTTCACCAGTTACTTCTTTTCTATATCTTGCGATAAAAGGAATAGTATTTCCAGAGTCTATAAGTTCTACAGTATTTTTAACCTGCCATTCTCTTATGTTAAGTTCCTTTGCTATTACACTTATTACATCTACCATCTGATATACCTCCTATTTAAATAATATCCTTAAGAGGATAATACTGCAATATTTCTTTTATATACAAAAGCCGGTACTCTATTTAACAGTGTTACCGGCTATTCCATCTTTTTTTCTCTCTTTTCAGTATACATTTTATTGTCGGCACTAATTATTATTTTATCCAGATTACTTCCTTTTTTATACTGACTTACTCCAGCACTGAAATCTATGTTTATATTCCCATAGGGATGTGCATACAAATATTTTTTTATTTTTTGAATTATACCCAATATGTGTTCATCATCTTTGTTAAAAAAAGCAACCACAAATTCGTCACCAGCATATCTAATAGCCAGGTTGTCATTTCCTATAGCATGTTTTAAAATCCTTGCAAAATACCTTAAAGCCTCATCCCCCATTTTATGTCCAAAGGTATCATTTATAACCTTAAAGTTATCCATATCAATCATTACAATATGGAATCCCAATTCTCCGGCTTCTGCTCTTTTTACCCTATCCTCCATTATTTCCTCAAAGTATGTTCTGTTATAAAGTTCAGTAAGCTTGTCCACTCTCGATGATTCTTTAAGTTCATTCATAAGTAGGGCATTGGTAATAAATATCTCCATTTGCCTTGCAATATACTGCATTAGCCTTATATCCATTTTATCAAAGCCATCCACATTAGTCCTACTATCTACATTTATAATTCCGTAAAAATGTCCCCTTACATAAATTGGAGCAGATAAACAGCTTTTAATATCAAGAGCAGAATTTTTCTTAAGACTTCTATAGTTTTTTCTGTCCATATACTTTTTATCAAACATAAGCGGATTTCTTATTATCTCAGGGAACATCAACCTGTTAATCCTATAAAGATAAAGCTCTTCCCTTCTTAAGAATACCCCTGATAGAAAGTTCATGTCATATCCTACCGCAGCCCTATACTCCATAAATCCACTTTCCCTGTTATAGATGAGTACACTCCCACACTCTGCACCTCTTATAAGGCTTATTGTGTCATTAAGTATTTTTTTATATAGTTCATCTATATCCTCAAATTCTCTTAATTCCTCTGAGATTTTAAGCATTGTATTGTTTATTCTATCCTTAGTATCGTATAGAAACCTTATCTTTTTATATTTAGTATAGAAAAAGATACATAAGAAAGCTAAGAGAATTGAAATTAAATATGAAAGCTCCTTCAATAAAAATCCCTCCGGATCAATGAAAGTTTGAACATTATATTAATCGCACTAGAGATTATTAAATGGGTTTATGCGACTAATGCATAAAGGAAAACGATTTCACATACTAAATGAAAGGCTATTCCCAGAACCTTAACTTTATCACGATGCTGGAAATAACCTTTAGATTACTCCTAGAACATATCCTTTTTAGCTAGTATATATGTTGTAACAGAAGCTATAACCACTACGATTCCAAGAACTATGTAGAAACCATAGGGGTTGTTTTGAAATGGAACTGGTACATTCATTCCAAAAAAGCTTGATACCAATGTTGGTATCGCCATTACTATGGTAATCGAAGCTAAGAATTTCATAACTATGTTTAGATTATTTGAAATAATGGAAGCGAAAGCATCCATAGTTCCACTCAAAATGTTGCTGTATATGTTGGCCATCTCAATGGCTTGTTTGTTCTCAATTATTACATCCTCTAAAACATCTTTATCTTCTGGATATTTCTGCATAAATTCAAATTTCATCATTTTCTCAAGCGTTACTTCATTTGATCTTAGTGATGTAGAAAAATAAACGAGGCTTTTTTCAAGGGACAAAAGTTGTATCAATTCTTTATTTTTCATGGATTTGTGAAGCCTGCCCTCAATTATATGGCTTACCTTATCTATTTGCTTTAGATACATAAGATAATATGTGGCATTTCTATATAGAAGCTGAAGTATAAACCTTGATTTTTTAAAGGTGTAAAAGCCCTTTATTTTCTGGTTTATAAAATCATCTATTATTTTATTCTCCCTCAGACAAACAGTTACAATCATATCATTGTTAAAAATCATACCTAGAGGTATTGTAAAATAATTTACGTTTTTCCCCTCTACATCCATAACTGGTATGTCCACAATTACACATATCTGGTTATCTTCACTTTCAACTCTCGAGCTTTCCTCCTCATCAAGTGGAGCTTTTAGAAGCTCAAGATTTAAACCAGTTTTTTGAGAAACAAGTTCAAGCTCTGCTTCAGATGGATTAACCAGGTTCACCCAACATCCATGCTCGATTGCATCTAATTCTATAAATTGATTTTCAGTTGTCTTAAATATTTGAATCATTCAATCTCTCCTTCCCGAATCCTGTTCAGGATACGGGAAAGTATCCAAAACAGGACTAGCTTATTTCAATCGTATAACTAGGCCCATCTTCCATAAAAAAAACACCTCATCAAAAATGTATTATTATTTCTAAATTCTATCTTTATAAAATATCTTATAAACTAGTTAAATTACGCACTGTATAAAAATAGAATCTACAAGGTTTTACATCACATATATAAATTTAACTCAAAAAAAAACAAATTGCAATACAATACATAACAAGTAAAACTTTTTTGAATATTCAAATTTTAGCATTTAGCTCTCCTTATCCTTTGTAGGATTTAAAATTACAAGTGGCTGAGGAGGAATAAGAACATTATTTCCTTCGCTCTCATATGGTATTGTATTTGGTCTTTCACATATACCTGTAATTCCAACTATAAACTTTCTCTGACCTATCAAGCAGTCATATTCTCTTATTTTTTTATTAAGAGCATCTAATATTGTTCTTACAACCTTTTCATATTTTCTTATTGTATCTCGAATGTGCCTAAAGTCAGATCTTTCATCATGCTTTCCCCCTTCTAGTCCATCAAATATCTTTAACAGCTCTGTTAAACTTCCTATTTTATTAAAATAGGTTATATTATAATTTGTTGCAGGCAGAGGAGTTATCGCAATCTCTTGAAGCAAGCATTTTATATAATATCTTATTTCACCTTCCACAACGCTTATTTTATATTCAAGCTCAAGCTCAATAAGCTTTATTATTCTAAAAAGGCTGTTTTTAATTTTATCTCTTATCAGTATAACAATATAATACTTTATCATATCAGTACATTCAGAATCCTTTAGATTTCTACTTGTTTCATAATCAAAGTAGCAGTAATTTATATCAAAAAGCAGCTGGTATATCGCATTTTTATTAAAGTTTCCAAAGGCCTCTTCAATAAATCTTCCGTATCCCCTTGCTCTTAATATACTCTCAGCCTGCCTTCTCCATTCAGGATCTTTTATACATTCAGATATTTCTCTTATGCTTATTCTGAACATAAGATATCTGAATATTTTTTGAAGAGTGGCCTCGTCAATTCTATCTACCACAAGAGCTATTTTAAAGTCCATACAGTCCCTATCTACATAAGGAGGAACATATTCTCTGTTGCATACCTTATGATACTGCTCAGTTATAACCTGCTTTTTTTTGCATGTATCGCATGGGAAATATGGAACCTTTTTATCTCCCTTAAGCCCATAGGCAATAGAACTTGCAAGATATTCATTGAAGTTTTCATCGAAATTATCATCTATGTCCTTTCCTTCTTCACTTTTTTGTGAGTTTTCCATTATCCTCTTTATAAGATCATTTATTTCTTTTTCAATGCCATCATCGATAAAGTTGCTCAAGTGATCACCTTCCTCCAACTACTATTTAAGGCAAACCACCCTGGGTCCCGGACCATGCCCTAAAAAACATCCGATGGGCAGAGGAGTTGACTTATACTAAATTATATTTAAGAATCTTCAACTTTAAAACTATAAAGTGCCATGTACCAGAGAAAGGAGAATAAAATTCTCCTTTCTCTGGCACCTGGAACTTAAAATAAATTCCTTAGGCATATTCAAGGAAATAACTAGTCAAAGATTTTGAGGATATTTTACACCAGACGAGGAAATAGAAGCTCAAGCTAGTTGGGCTAACTTGAGCTTCTATTGACGAAGTATGATACAAAATAGGTCAAAATATTGACTAGTTATTTTCTTTAATATGCCTTATTTCATCTGGGTCAAATATCCGCTTATAAACTCATCAATCTCTCCATCCATAACAGCCTGTATATTTCCTATTTCAACCCCTGTCCTGTGATCCTTTACAAGGGTATACGGCTGGAAAACATATGACCTTATCTGACTTCCCCATCCAATATCTTTAAGATCCCCTGAAAGGTCTTCAATTCTTTCCTTGTGCTCCCTTTCCTTTAGGTCTATGAGCTTTGACTTTAGCATTCTCATAGCTACTTCCTTGTTAGAATGTTGGGAACGTTCATTCTGACACTGAACTACTATACCAGTTGGTAAATGAGTTATTCTTATTGCAGTTTCGGTCTTATTTACATGCTGTCCACCCGCTCCACCTGAGCGATAGGTATCTATCCTTAGGTCATCGGTTTTTATCTCTATATCTTGTTCATCTGTTATCTCAGGAAGAACTTCAATAGATGCAAAGGATGTATGTCTTTTACCAGCAGCATCAAATGGTGAAATTCTAACTAATCTGTGAACACCCTTTTCTGCCATTAAATATCCATAAGCATATTCCCCAGTAATCTCAAGTGTAATGCTTTTTACACCTGTTTCATCTCCTGGGAGGTAGTCTACCGTTTCAACCTTATATCCCTTTGCTTCTGCCCATCTTGTATACATTCTTAAAAGCATTTCTGCCCAATCACAGGCTTCGGTTCCACCTGCGCCAGCATGTATAGTAAATATGGCATTATTTTTATCATATTCTCCTGATAATAGAGTTTCAATCTTGAACTCTTCAATTTTAGCTTCAATATTTTCTCTTTCAGATATGATTTCATCAAGATAAGAAATATCATCCTCCATATCTGAAATCTCAATCAGTGCTTCAAGTTCATCTACTCTTTTAACCAAATTTTCATATTTTTCAAGCTTTGCTTTTATTGACTTGCCCTTTTGCAGTATCGATTGAGCCCTGTCAACATCATTCCAGAAGTTTTCCTCCTGCATTTTGCTCTCTAATTCTTCTATCTTCTTGTTAAGCCCCTCTATGTCAAAGAGAAGCCCCCATTTCCTTTAGATTCTCTCTCATAGGTCTTATGGCAGCATAATGTTCTTCCAATTGTAAATGCATACCTGTCACCATCCTTTCGAAACTATTAAATATTATATACTAATATATAAATATTAACAATAAACCCGCAATTGTCATTTAAACCAAAACTTCTGTATTATTGCTTGTAGTGCATGAGCATAAGAAAATTATTTTAAAAACATATTTATGCTTTTGCTGCTACTAACTACTTTTTTTATCATTCATACTATACAATAGGTCTATTATATTCTTTCTATTTTGATTTGCATGTGCAAGTAAAGCTAAAGATGCCTGCATTAATACTTGAGTCTTCGCATACTCCACTGCTGCTTTAGCCATATCTAAATCTCTTATTCGCGACTCTGCCTCTTGAAGATTTAAAGCTGCATTATCTAAATAATCAATTCTTCTCTCCATTGCATTTATATTTGCCCCTATACTTGATCTCTGTTTTGATGTACTTTTTATGGCCTTATCTACAACATCTATCATTGAGGATATTTCCTCTGATGTTTTTCCAACAACATTTATATCCTGTATTCCCAAGCTCCCTTTATCCATATTCTCAATATTTATAGTTTTTTGTTGACCTGCATTAGCTCCTATTTGGAAACTAAGGCCTTCTTTATTTTTATTAATACTTCCATCTAGCAGCTTTATTTCATTAAACTCTGTATTTTTTGCTATGTTATCAACTTCCTTTAAAAGCTCATCTATTTCACTTTGAATATTTTCTCTATCACTTTTGTTATATGTGTCATTTGAAGCTTGAACAAGTAATTCTCTTATTCTTTGGAGAATACTTGTTGTCTCTCCCATTGCTCCTTCCGCTGTCTGCATAAGTGAAATAGAATCCTGCACATTTCTTGATGCTTGTTGAAGTCCTCTTATCTGAGCTCTCATTTTCTCAGAAATTGCAAGGCCTGCAGGATCATCTGCCGCACATGTTATTCTAAGTCCTGAAGACATATGCAGCATTAGCTTACCTAAATATGCATTTTGTCGATTAAGATTATTGCAAATTCTTAAAGCAGTAATATCATGAGCAATTATCATTGTTCTCACCCCAATAATTCAAATAAATATATAATCCAAAACACAATGAATACATTAATGTTATACTCTATATATCTCCCATAAATAATTCTAAGTGGCTCACCCTTAAATATTTATGGAAAAGTATATTTCATAATTCATTTATTCCCCATCACCATATGTAATATCCTTATTGAGATTAATCTAACTTCCATTCTACCATTAATGTAACAATAAGGGAACCATTTACAGAATATATGACAAGATAGATGTGTAAAAAATGCATGCCTTATCAGCATGCATTTTTGTTAACTATTTACCTCTTCCACAGCAGTTCTTGTATTTCTTTCCACTTCCACATGGACATGGGTCGTTTCTTCCCACTTTTTTGTCCCTTCTAACAGGTTCCCTCTTAACTGAATCGTCATAGTTAGTTGAAGTTGGTTCTGCAACCCTTTCCCTTTCAACCTTCTTTTCAGCCTTAAGTCTGTAGAGGAATTGTATTGTCTCTTCCTTTATACTGTAAATCATTCCGTCAAACATTCTCATACCTTCAATTTGGTATTCCTGAACAGGGTCAGTCTGTCTGTAAGCACGAAGTCCTATACCCTGCTTTAATTGATCCATTGCATCTATATGATCCATCCACTTTAAGTCTACAGCACGGAGGAGAACAACTCTTTCAACTTCTCTCATCTGTTCCTCTCCAAACTCAGCTTCCTTTTCGGAATATAGCTTGTTAGCTAAATCTATTAGCATATCGCTTATTTCAGTCTTTGAAAGATTCTCTATGTCAGATAGCTTAATTCTTCCCTTTGGAAGGAAAATATCCTCAAGATATCTTATTATGCCTTGTAAATCCCATTCTTCCTTGTGCTTATCATCGGAGGTATGCGCCTCAACTGCAGCTTCAATGATATCCTTTATCATGGCAAGTATACCATCCTTTATGTTCTCACCATTTAGGACCTGAGATCTCTGACCATATATTATCTCTCTTTGTTTATTCATTACATCATCATACTGTAATAGTGATTTTCTAATATCAAAGTTATTTCCTTCAACCTTCTTTTGAGCCTGTTCAATTGCATTTGAAACCATCCTACTCTCAATTGGCTCATCGTCCGGAAGTCTAAGCCTATCTCCAATTTGCTTCATTCTATCTGAACCAAAAAGCCTCAGCAAGTCATCCTCAAAACATATATAAAATCTTGATGAACCTGGGTCTCCCTGACGTCCTGAACGACCTCTCAGCTGGTTATCAATACGTCTTGATTCATGTCTCTCTGTACCTATTATCTTAAGTCCACCAGCTTCAACAGTACCATCTTCAAGCTTAATATCAGTACCACGACCAGCCATGTTTGTTGCTATTGTAACCATTCCTGCTTCGCCTGCATGAGAAATGATTTCTGCTTCCTTCTCATGATACTTTGCATTCAATACCTGGTGAGGTACTCCTTTCCTTCTAAGCATATCAGAAAGTACTTCTGATTTTTCAATACTTATTGTACCAACAAGAACAGGTTGACCTGCCTTATGGGTTTCAACTATTTCATTTACAATTGCATTGAACTTTTCCACCTCAGTTTTATAAACCATATCTGGCAAATCTTTCCTTGCTAAAGGCTTATTTGTAGGTATAACTATAACATCAAGTCCATATATTTCACGGAATTCGTTTTCTTCTGTAAGAGCTGTACCTGTCATACCAGATAGTTTATTATATATTCTAAAGTAATTCTGGAAGGTTATTGTAGCAAGAGTCTTAGATTCTCTTTCAACCTTAACCCCTTCCTTTGCTTCAATTGCCTGGTGAAGACCATCGCTGTATCTTCTACCATACATTATTCTTCCTGTAAATTCATCAACTATTAGTACTTCTCCATCTTTAACAACATAATCTATATCATTTTTCATCAGGTTATGAGCCTTTAAAGCCTGTATTATATGATGCTGTATTTCAAGGTTTTCAGCATCTCCATAGTTTTCAAGATTAAAAAACTTCTCTGCCCTCTCTACTCCCTGTTCAGTAAGGGTAACTGCACGATCCTTTTCATCCACCTCAAAATCCTCATCTCTTCTAAGGGATTTTACAAAGGTGTTTGCTACAGAATAAAGCTGTGTTGATTTATCCCCTGCACCTGATATTATAAGTGGTGTTCTTGCCTCATCTATAAGTATTGAGTCAACTTCGTCAACTATTGCATAGTTCAATTCTCTTTGAACCATTTCTTCCTTATATATAACCATGTTGTCTCTTAAGTAGTCAAAACCAAGTTCATTATTTGTTGCATAGGTTATATCGCAATTGTATGCTGCTCTTCTTTCATCACCATCCATATCATGGGTGATTACACCAACTGTTAATCCCAGGAATTCATGTATTTTTCCCATCCAGTTTCTATCACGGGTTGCAAGGTAATCATTTACTGTAACAACATGTACTCCCTTTCCAGTTAATGCATTAAGGTATGAAGGAAGTGTTGCAGCAAGAGTTTTACCTTCACCTGTTTTCATTTCAGAAATTCTTCCCTGGTGAAGCACAATACCTCCCAAAAGCTGACCTCTAAAATGCTTTTCCCCAATTGTTCTCCATGCTGCCTCTCTTACAACTGCATAGGCCTCAGGGAGTAAATCATCTAATGTTTCTCCCTTTGAAAGTCTTTCCTTAAATTCTAATGTTTTATTTCTAAGTTCTTCATCTGTCAGACTCTGCATCTTAGAATCTAAAGATTCTATTTTATCCGCTATTGGCGAAATTCTCTTAATTTCTCTGTCACTGTAGCTTCCAAATATCTTATCTAGAATACCCATAACTACCACCCTTTTCTGTAATAACCTTATACCATTTTTCTTAAAAAACTTAATGGTATATATATTACTATATAATCGATCTAATTTTCAAGTAATATTTGTCAATGCCATAGAAAGATTATAACATTTAAATATCCTACAATCAACGAAATTGAAATTTATGGATATAAAAAAAGAATGGCTTTCGCCATTCCTTTTATCTATTCTTTAAAATTCAGGTTCTATTAAACCATAATTTCCATCATTTCTCTTGTATACAACGTTTACTTCGTTGGATTCTGCATCCTTGAATACGAAGAAGCTGTGCCCGAGAAGTTCCATCTGCAAAACTGCTTCCTCTGCATCCATTGGCTTCATAGCAAACTTCTTTGTCCTAACTATTTTAGGTTCATCGTCCTCTTCTTCATAAACCGGAAGATCTTTGAATCTTATGGTTCCATCATGTACTTGTCTTTCAATTCTTGTTTTATGTTTAATAATCTGTCTTTCTAACTTTTCTAACACATTATCTATTGACGCATACATGTCTTGGGTGGATTCTTCCCCCCTGAGTATTATTCCATTAAAGGGTATTGTAACTTCGATTATCTGATTATTTTTTTGAACACTTAAAGTTGCATGAACCTCAACATTAGGACTGAAATACCTGTCAAGTTTGCTTAACTTTTTCTCCACTGTGTTTTTTAATGCATCAGTTAGGGTTATGTTCTTTCCATTAATGATAAATCTCATATAATCTACCCCTTTCATTATATGTTAGGGAAAAAGAAAGTTATTGCTTATTCTTATTCTAATATTTTCTTGCAATAACTTCAAGCCTTTTATCATAATTATTGTTAATATTACATAAAATACCAAAATGCATACTTTTTTGATGTCTTTGTATATTAAAACACACCAATCTACTTTTTAACTGTTATTTTACAGGTGTTCCCCTGTGAATATGTTGGTATTTTTCTGTGGATAATGTGGATAATATTGTGTATAACCCTTATATCAACTGTTTATTTTCAAACATAGTTGTGGATTAATTGTATACATATTTATTCAGCCGAACACCCAATTCAATATTATTTTACCCATGACATTTATTTTTATCAGAAATATTAAATATCAAAAAAGATTAAAATATTGATTGTTTTTATATTCAATATCTCTGATACAAAAAAAATAAAGGCATAATGTTTATTAGCTGACCTGGTTTTTGACCCCACACCCGCCTGCTGGAGGTTTTGCTTAAGGTTCATTCCTCTCACTATTCCCTCTCTCGGATTTATATACCCGGCAGGACTTACTTCTAAACCGCACCATGCTCACCAGACTTTGTCTGGCTTACGTGGATCGCTTTGCCTGCGACTAGCATCGACTTTCAACCACAGACCTAATAAACATATGCCTCTATTAACATTTTAAAAAGATATGTTTTCATGCCCTTGCAAAGGAAACTACTGTAATATAACAAGCACCAGCTTCACGTAGGGCTTTAGAACAAAAACATGCTGTTGCTCCCGTAGTAACAACATCATCAACTAAAAGCACTCTTTTACCTGTCAGATCATTGCTGCAGGAGAATGCGTCCATAACATTATACCATCTCTCCCCACCATTAAACAATACCTGAGATGGAGTATCTTTTTTCCTTTCTAATATATCCATATAAGGTATACTTGATATATTTGAGAGCTCAATTGCAATGACCTGTGCCTGATTATAGCCTCTTTTTTTTACTCTATTTTTATGGATTGGAACCGAGACTATAACATCAAACTTTAAGTTAGATTTTTTTATAACTTCATACATCATAGCAGCCATAGATATTGAAATATCCTTTTTCCCTTGATATTTCAATCCGTGCACCATATCCCTTGCAGCGCCCTCATAGGTACAGCAGCTAATACTAGCATCAAAGCCGCTAAGAATATACTTATCATGTTCATCTCTACCCGTTAAAAACTCTTCCTTTGATTTTACAGGTTCTATACAATGTTTAATTCTGCTCATACATGCAGAGCACATGCCAAAGGATAAGCATTCCTTTATTATCCTGCCACAAAGGCTGCATGTTAATGCTTTTGGAAAAATAATATCAAGCAAACAACCTGCAGTGTATTTTATCCCTTTAAGTATCCCTTCTCCCAGGCTGCCTTGTTTATGTTTCTTATCGTAGACTTTGCTAAAGAAAGTTTTTCGTTTTCCTCTGCAGCAACAAAAACTACCTCCCTGAGTTTATTTTTATTATGACACGCAGCCATAGCCGCTATGTTTATAAGTGCTTCCTCTGTAAATGCATCAGCATCGCTGTGCATAACTATAATATTTACATCCTCAATAATTTGCGTTACATCCATGATGTCTGCTGATATTAATATCTGAAACTCCATTCTTTTGAATCCCATAATTGAAATCTTATCATCCTTGTCCGAAATATCTATTTTATCTCTATCTATTCCTTCAACCTCTGTTAGGTAATTATAGACATTGCTTATTCCAAAGCTATCAGGAACAAAAATGATTATCCTTGAGCCCTCCTTTATTGACCATTTAATAACATCAACTGCCATCTGAGGAATAATAACCTCCTGAGATTTTAAATATCTTGATGTTACTATTCTTGGCTCCGGTATTGGATTTTTTACAAAACCCATAGGAATTGTAATAACATGGAACTTCCCATCAACTCCTTCTTTTTCCAAGGAATCTGGGCAGCATGTAATTCCCAAAAACTTTCCTCTTTCCTTAACAGCCTTCTTTGCCAGCCCGAAATGACTTTTAATATTTTTATCTATAAAGGCATATCTAAAATCCAGTATTACATAATCAAAGCATTTATAAAATAATGGGTATTCATCATAGGAACATATTGATATATCGAGGTTTCTGTAATTAGGTTTAAAGCCATCGGTTATATCAATTTTTATTCCAGAAATAGACCTCCTAAAGGCTTCTAATGCCTCAAAGGTATAATATTTCGATGTTATATATAGTATTCTTCCGCTTCTATTCAAGACTTCTGTTATAGATTCTGAAAGAACATCATATTGAAAGGCACCAGGTGCACACCAAAGCAGCCCCATACCCCTTCTGGATTTTACAAAAGCCACAACCTCTTTTTCTGCTTCAATAGAGGTATCAAAAATTTTCTTAACTCTTACCCTTGCCTGAAGAGGTCTGTTAAAGTTATAATTATCTGCTTGATAAAGATATATTCCGTTTTTCCCAGAACCAGCAAGATTAACAACACATCCCTTGTTCTTGCAAAGGCTGCAGTTGCCACTTTTGCCGCTGCTGCATGATGTTACACTAATTCTTCTAAGACAGTAAAGTCCTTGTATAGTATTTATAATCCTGCCTCTTTCCATTTCAATGCTGTCCTTTATACCCAAAAGCTTGTTAATTTCAACAATTCTTCCGCTAATATATTCCTCAAGATGTGACATTTCAAATGATGATGGAGCATCACCTGAGGCTCCCTTAATATCCACATATCTTTTTATATGCTGAATCCCAACTTTTCTTAATGCTCTTTCAACAATAAAATCTCGAGATGAAATAAATCTACCTATTATTGAAAAACCATATATAGTCTTCAAAATAGCTTGACCTGTTTCAAAGGGTATTTCCGGAGTAATTACCTCTAATTCTTCAAGTTTTCTTATTTTCTTTAGTATTTCATAATCAACAAGCGGATTGAAGGTCATATCATAAAAAACGCCATCCTTAACTCTTGCTCTATATATAACCACATTCACAGAAAACACCCCTTCAAAATCATTAAGGCACATTAAAAAAATAACCTCTAATAACTGTATATCTATTTGATAACATTCACAATACTTACTATCCTGTTTTTAAGTCCCGAGTACCTTTTTGCAATTGTATTGTTATTTATCATTGAGTAAAGGGATTTTCTCATTCCTACTAAAACTATAAGTTCCTTTGCTCTAGTTACACCTGTATAAATTAAGTTTCTAGTCATAAGCATTGGTGGCCCAAAGGATACCGGTATAACTACAACCTTAAACTCACTTCCCTGGCTTTTATGAATTGTAATAGCATAGGCAAGCTCAAGTTCATCTAAGTTGGTAAAATCGTATTCAACCTTTTTTTCATCATCAAATACAATAACAACTCTTTGATTTTCATTGTCTATTTCTTTTACAAAGCCTATGTCCCCATTAAAAACCCCTGTACCCTTTGTCTCTCCTCCGTCCGCTAATGACTCCCATTCTAAGGTATAATTATTCTTTATCTGCATCACCTTATCTCCTTCACGAAGGAGATAATCTTTAAACTGCTTTTCACTCTTTTGGCTTGATGGAGGATTAAGTATATGCTGCATCTTTATATTAAGATTATATATTCCGGCCTCACCCTTTCTCATTGGTGAAAGCACCTGTATGTCAGTCATTGGATTAAATCCATTTTTGTAGGAGGGCAGTCTGTGATCTATAAGCTGAAGTATCTCTTCTACAATATCATTAGGATTTCCCTTTTGTATAAAGAAGAAATCCTTTTCTCTTTCATTTAAAAGCGGCATTTCTCCTCTATTAATAAGATGTGCATTGTATGCAATAAGACTTTCATTTGACTGTCTGAATATCCTGTTAAGCTTTACAACGCTTACTGCACCACTTTCAATTATATCCCTTAAAACGTTTCCAGGGCCTACAGAAGGAAGCTGATCCACATCTCCAACCATTATAAGCCTTGTACCTAATGCTAATGCCTTAAGGAGGCTGTAGGCCAATATTATATCAACCATAGATGTCTCATCTATTATCATAACATCTGTTTCTATTGGATTAAGTTCATCCTTTGCAAATACAGGACCATTTTCTGTTGGTATATACTCCATTTCCAGGAGTCTATGTATTGTTTTTGCTTCATACCCTGTTGTCTCGGTCATCCTCTTCGCTGCTCTTCCTGTAGGTGCAGCAAGTGTTACATCGAGCCCTCTCTTTTCAATTAGCTTTATTATGCATTTAATAATCGTTGTCTTTCCTGTTCCAGGTCCACCAGTTATTATGCATACACCATTTTTTACCCCTTCAATAATGGCTTTTCTCTGTTCCTCAGCAAAGGTTATTCCATTTTCCTTTTCATATTCCTCTATTTCCTTTTCTATATCCTCAAACTTTTCATCCTCATTAAAAAGTGATAATTCTATTAATTTTTTTGCCACTCCAAGTTCTGAAAAATATATTGAACTTAAGTAAACAGCAGTATATGAATCCATTGGTTCTAATATTGCCTGCTTTGATGTAACAAGGGATACTAGACTGTCCTCTATAATATCACCTGGTACATTCAAAAGCTTCGCACATTCATCCAACAATTCAAGCTTGGGCAGATATGTATGTCCATTTGCAGTACATATGGATAAAACATATTTAAGTCCCGCCTTTATTCTCCATTGGGAAGACATATCCATTCCCATATTCCTTGCTATCTTATCTGCCGTTTTAAAACCTATTCCAGATATATCATCACAGAGCTTGTAGGGATTCTCCTTAACAGTCCTTATGGTCTCTGCCCCATATTTTTTAAAAATTTTTATTCCCTGGTTAGTACTTATTCCATGGCCTTGAAGGAAAATCATCACCTGTCTTAATTCTCTTTGCTCCTGCAGCGCCTCTGCAATAGCAGTGGCCTTTTTTTCTCCTATACCCTCAACCTCAGTTAATTTTCCAGGATTCATCTCTAGTATATCTAATGAATCCTCTCCAAATTTGTCTACTATCTTTTTAGCAGTAACAGGTCCTATTCCTGGAATAAGACCTGATGCAAGATATTTCTCTATTCCTTCAATGGAGGACGGAAGTATCTCCTCACAGGATTCAACCTTTATCTGTTGCCCAAAGGTTTGATGTGTAACCCATTCTCCCTGTATCCTTACTCTTTGTCCCTCATTCAAATATGGTACATAACCAACAACAGGTATAACGTCCTTATTATATCTTATCTTTGCTACAGTATAGCCATTTTCATCATTCTTATATACAATATTTTCAACAAGGCCTTCTATTTCAACCATTTATAATCTCTCCTATATATAAATCGTAAAATTCTTTACATTTTGGTTTTTTAAACAGCCCTACAGTATTGGTTCGACCTTAGGATGTTTAAAAAGGCAAAATGTAATAGAATTTTTGATTTATATTTAAAATGTTCTTAAAAAAATTATATCATATTTACAGATGCATTACTTTGTTAAAATTCTTAAGAGTTTCCCTTTTAAAGCTATACACTAAAATTATTACCACTTTTATCCCATTTTATAATGCTTTTTAAAGGGACAGGCACTTGAATTATAAGTTATTTAAGCTTTATTACTTTCGCCAAATAACTCATAACCCAAGTGCCTATCCCCTTCACCCTGCTACTTTTTAGTCTCTACAGAGGCAATAGTCTTTGAAAGCTCATTTATGCTCTCCGACAATTTTTCCAGCTTACCTTCTACCCTAACCAGAAGGTAGATTGAAAGCACAATAGGAAAGCCTAAATTTGCAATCTGCCCTAAAATACTCTCCATATTATCCCTCCTCAATTATATAAATTGAGGTATCTTTCATGTTTTACACAATAGTTTTTTGTAAAATAAAAAGACCCTTTCGGGTCTTTTCATTTAATTATATCTCTGCCATAACCTTTTTAATTGCTTCAACCTTATTAAGCTCTTCCCATGGAAGATTGATATCAGTTCTTCCAAAGTGTCCATAAGCAGCTACCTGTCTGTAGATAGGTCTTCTTAAATCAAGCTCTTTAATTATTGATGCAGGCCTTAGATCAAATATCTTTTCAATAATCTTAACTATCTTTTCCTGTGAAATCTTCTCTGTTCCAAAGGTTTCAACTTCAATTGAAACTGGTCTTGCAACTCCTATTGCATAAGCAATTTCAATTTCCAGCTTATCAGCAACTCCTGCAGCAACAAGGTTCTTTGCAACCCATCTTGCAGCATAGGCAGCTGAACGGTCAACCTTTGTTGGATCCTTTCCCGAAAAAGCTCCACCACCATGTCTTCCATATCCACCATAGGTATCAACTATTATCTTTCTACCTGTAAGTCCAGCATCTCCCTGTGGTCCTCCTATAACGAACCTTCCTGTTGGATTTATGTAGTACTTTGTTTTATCATCCAACAATTCGCTTGGAACAACAGGCTTAACAACATTTTTAATTAGATCTTCTTCAATCTGTTCTCTTGTAACTTCAGGTCCATGTTGTGTTGATATAACTATTGTATCAACTCTAACAGGTTTGTCATCCTGATATTCTATTGTAACCTGTGTCTTACCATCTGGCCTAAGGTATTCAAGTGTTCCATTCTTTCTAACCTCAGAAAGCTTTTTTGCAAGCTTATGAGCTAAGGCTATTGGCATTGGCATGTACTCAGGAGTTTCATTGCATGCAAAACCAAACATCATTCCCTGATCTCCTGCTCCTATTGCCTCTATTTCATCCATTTCACCTTTTTTAGCCTCAAGTGCCTTGTCAACTCCCATTGCAATATCACTGGACTGTTCATTAATTGATGTTAAAACAGCGCAGGTATCACAGTCAAAACCATACTTTGCTCTTGTATAGCCTATTTCCTCTATTGTCTTTCTTACTACCTTTTGAATATCAACATAACAATTTGTCGTTATTTCCCCAACTACAAGCGCCATGCCAGTTGTAACTGTTGTTTCGCAGGCAACCCTTGCGTTTTTATCTTCTGCAATTATAGCATCCAATACAGCATCAGATATCTGGTCACAAATTTTATCTGGATGTCCTTCTGTAACGGATTCTGATGTAAATAATCTTTTTACCATTTGATTACCCCCTTTGTAAAAATAAAAGCCTCTTCTTAAGAAGAGGCTTGATTTCTCAAACTTCCTCCTATCTCTCAGGATAAAATCCTGCAGGAATTGGCACCTGGTGTTTTAAACACCGGTTGCCGGGTTTCATTGGGCCCGTCCCTCCACCTCTCTGGATAAGAGTATAAAACATTATATTCGATTTTACTTGATACATGATAACATATATATATAATACTGTCAATATTACTACAAATTCAACAAAAGTTAGATTTATCAAAGACTTTCCTCCCATAAGGGCAACATTGTTAACTATTTGAAAATTTTTCTAACCACACAATAAATAATAATTGCCCAAATTAATGATATTATCACTGCTCCTATTATACCCTTTGATTTTAAATCATATTCAACAGTAGATTCCCTACATTCTTCAATAACATCCTTGGGTATTAATTTAAAGGATAGTGCAATTCCCCCAGGAATCAAAATAAGATCATCAAGATATCCTAAAACCGGAATAAAATCTGGTATAAGATCAATTGGACTCAAAGCATAAGCTATTACAGCTGCAATCAATATCTTTGCATACCACGGAGTTTTTTTATGCATATATACTCTACACAAAAGATTTATATTTTTTTTAAGCTTTTTCGCCCATTCCTTTAACTTTTTCATTTAGTTTACCTCCAATTAATGAATTAAAGAAAATGATTTTACATAAATGTTTAGAGCTTAAAATATAAAACTATTGATACAAAACACACCTATAGAATATAATAAAAAAAGACGCATAAAGCGTCTTTTCTTTGGTGGAGTGGGGTGGATTCGAACCACCGAAGGCTGTGCCAACAGATTTACAGTCTGCCCCCTTTGGCCGCTCGGGAACCACTCCAAATGGAGCCGGCTATAGGAATTGAACCCACAACCTACTGATTACAAGTCAGTTGCTCTACCAATTGAGCTAAGCCGGCATTTGGTGGGCACAATAGGGCTCGAACCTATGACCCTCTGCTTGTAAGGCAGATGCTCTCCCAGCTGAGCTATGCGCCCTTATTCATTTGTTTCGTCGCTTTCGTACCGGCGACATAATTAAGTATACATAAATCCCTTTCTTTTATCAACCTTATTTATTCCCCATTTTTCAAGATTATATTCATATTCCTCCCACATATTTTATTTTACTCCCTCTAATTCCCCTACACAAGTTTTTATTTTCCCCCTCTCACCCTCACCCCCTTGCTTCTTAGTTTAGGGATTATGCGTAGCATCCTACCCAAGTTTATCTGTAATAGACCATGAAGGTCAAGAAATATTGCTTCCGTCGACTACTCCGCTCGCAAAGAAGTTGTAA
>DAMCZI010000049.1:0-33712 GCA_032095175.1 Clostridiaceae bacterium | reverse complement strand
AAAAATAAAATATGTAGAATTCTTGCAACATATGAGTTTCGAATGTTCTTAGGTTGTCGCCATCCATGCAATCTTAGAATTTCAACACGCAGTGAGTGTTTTCCAAGGGGTTAAATGCCCCGACACCTCGGTTGGAACGGTCTTTTAAGGTACAAACTAACTACTACGTTACGTCGCATAATCCCTAAATAATGTCTATTACTTTTCTATTAAACTATCCATTTCTTATCTTTCCACTTATTCAGTTTTTCCTGTAAAGTGGAAATTTTCTATTTTCAATGCAGGTATATAGCATACGCCAAAGAATCCAGGGACTTTCTTTCTTTCAGAGGTTATTCCAATGACATTGTTAAAGGCATTTATCATGCTTTCCGTAAACCTCATGTTCTTTAAGCCGCACTTGATTTTTCCATCCTCAATCAAGTAAAATCCATCTCTTGTAAGACCAGTTAATACTGCATTCCTCGGATCAACTATGTTCATATAATGAAATTTGGATACAAGCACGCCCTTTTCTGTCGATTTAATCAAGCTTTCCAGGGTGTCATTTCCACCATTCATTACAAGGTGAATAGGATATCCTCCATCCCCAACTCCATGCCCTGTTGTTTCAACACCATCCTTAATAGCAGTTCTTATATCATAGGCAACTTCCTTAGCAACACCCTTATCTATTATATTTAGAGGCTTTCTTCTAATTCCTTCGAAATCAAAATATATTGGGAATAGGTTTTCATTATTAACATCATCAACTATTGTTATATTTTCTCCAAAAACCTTCTGTCCCAATTTTCCTGTTAAATAGCTCATACCAAGCTGAATTGCTCTTGCAGAAAATCCAGTAAAGTTCATGTAATTCAATATTTCACCTGCTGCCATGGGCTCAAGTATTACTGTATAGCTGCCTGGTTCAATTGACTGTGGATTCAAGCCAAGCTTGGCTTTATTATATGCCATTTTAAAGCATTCATTAACATTCAAGTCATCTGCGTCCTTTGTGTCATATTGAACACAGCCTGTAGAACCATCTTCATGCATAATAACAACATTAAAACTTACATAATCTACTCTTCCATATCTCCTGGTTCCCCTATTGTTACCTATTGCAAGGGCCATCTTGTTTAGAGACAAAGCTCCAGCAGCAGTGTAGCCCTCCTCAAGAATTCCAATGCCTTCTTTTATAAGTTCTGCTCTTCTTGTTATATTGAATTTTTTCTCAAGCTCCTTATCACATGCCTCATAGGCTATCTCTTCATCTATTATTTCAGGCATTTCAAATTCCCCATCTGGCATAAACTGCAGTTTTTCCTCTGCTTGTAAAACTGTTTCTTTAAGAGCCTCCTCATCTAAAATATTTGTGGTTACTTCACACTTCTTCTTTCCATCATAAATGGTTATTTTTACAACACTGTCGGCAGTAAATACATTTTGATGTATCTCTGAATTCGCAAATCTTGTAAGGCCTGTTTCATCAGATGTTATTGTAACCATAGTATAATAGTTGCAGTAGGCTAATACTCTATCTATAACTTCATATGCCTCATGCTTATTTAACATCCTTAACACCTACCTTTACATTTCTAAATCTGGCTGGTGCTGTCCCATGACCTACATGGGCAGTCTGTCCTGGCTCACCCTTTCCACAGTTTGGAGTTCCATAGAGTTTCCAGTACTTTTCGCTGCATACACCATCACAGCTTCCCCAGAACCTAGGGGTTATTCCAGTATAAATAGGATTTTTAAATATCTTTCCTGTAAGTTTTCCATCCTTTATTTCATAAGCAATTTCACAGCCAAACTGGAAATTCAACCTTTTATCATCTATACTCCAGCTCTTATTAGTACATAAATAGAATCCATATTTCACACCTGCAATCAATTCATCAAGTTCAAAGTTTCCAGGCATAAGGCTTATATTTGTCATTCTAACTATAGGTATATTTCTCCATCCATCAGCTCTGTTTGTTCCATTTGAAGGCTGATTAATCTTAACAGCTGTATCCCTTGAGGATATAAAATTTTTAAATATCCCCTTATCAATAATCACCGTTCTTTGAGCTTTTACACCGTCATCATCATAGCCAAAGGTTCCAAGTCCTGTTTTAATTGTTGCATCTGCAACAACAGTTACATGCTCTGAGCCATATCTAAAGCTTTCATTTAATTTATCAACAGTGACAAAGCTCATTCCTGCATAAGCAGCTTCTGAACCAAATACTCTATCAAGCTCAACTGGATGACCTATGCTTTCATGAACCTGAAGTGCAAGCTGAGAACCATCAATAACCAGGTCATAGTAACCCGATGGACATTCCTCTGCATTTATAAGTATCTCAGCTTCCTTTGCTGTTTTGGGAGCATTCTCAACAAGCTTCATATCTAAAACATACTCATATCCCGCTGTTCCATGGTTTCCTCTGAAGGAGTTAGGATAGCTCCTTGTTTGGGAATCATTTTCGGATGTAACAGTAGCTTCAATACCTGCTCCTGACTCATAAAGTGTTTGCGTTATATAGCTTCCGTCTGTATCTGCGAATATCTTTTCTTCCTTTTGAAAATTCATCGAGGCAGTTGTTAAAGTAAGCTTCGCCGCTTCTCTCATTGCTTTTTCAGCATTAAAAAGAAGTTCAAGCTTTTCAGAGGTTGGAACCTTGAATGGATCAATTTCTATTGGAGTTGAGTAGTGATCTACAACAGCCTCCTTTGGTGAAAGCTTCATCTTCTCTCTTTGAAGCATTCTGCTTGCCTTTGCAATTTCAAGCGCTGCTAATGCTGTCTCCTTAAGCTTTTTTAAATCCTGTGTACAAGCAAATCCCAGTGAACCATCTAAAATTACCCTTATACCCGCTCCCTTACTTCTGGAAGTAGATATATCAAGTACCTTTAGATTTTCAGTACTTATGTCCTCCCTAAGCCTGTCCACTATTCTAATATCTGCATAGTCAACACCCTGCTGTTTTAAGAAACCAATGATACTCAGTATCTCATCCTTCAACTTTAACCCTCCCTTACTGAATTTAGATTTATTTAATTATTTTTGTATTATACTCTTAAAGGAGCCATAAGCTCCTTTAAAGATATAAAACACTATTTTATCTACATTGGATTTCCACATTTTGAGCAAAATTTTGCTCCTGGCTCTACTTCTGAATTGCATACACTACATACATATTTCTCTTCAACTGGAGAAATTTCTTCAGACTCATTACTTATGATTACTTCTTCAAACTTATGTCCACAGGATGGGCAAAATTTAGTGTCTATAGGAACAAGTTTCCCGCATACACATTCCTTCTCATTATTAAGCTCCCCTATCTTCTGGTTAAGCTGTCTTATTTCTTCTTGTTTGTCCAAAATAATGTTGCACTTATCCTGTATTAGCTCATCTATGTTTGCTGAATTGTCATTCTTAAAAGCATTAAAAACTATTTCACCTATACCCTTGTACTCAACCTCAATTTCCTTTTCCTTCTGGCTAACCTGCATTTTAATTTTGTTAACATCCACTATTGTTTTAGCTTTATTAGAAGCATCACTCACACCTTTTTTAAACTTGTCAAACAAATTATTCATTTAGACTCCCCCTTTAAAATATTGATTATCAATTATGTCAACTTACGTTATGAAATACCTTCCTATAACTATTATATATTCTTATCAACTTAAAAAAATCACATATACATCAAAAGTATGTTTCATTTATATATAAGTCGTAAAATTCTTTACATTTTGTTTTTTTGAACAGCCCTACTACATTGGTACGACCTTAGGATGTTTAAAAAGACAGAATGTAATAGAATTTTTGACTTATATATATGTTTACATTTATTTTATATTATATAATTTTGCACACATTATTTCCACAATATTCCGAATTATTTCATGATATAAAAAATGGTTTTTCGGTAATATTTATCAATTTACATGAAAATTCTTCTTGTTTTGCAGGAATTTTTAACTATATGTCGAATTTGTAATAATTGAAATGGAGGGGATTATACTATGGGACGCACAGAATTAATTCATCAGCACAACAAATTACTGACTAAGCTATTATGGATGTCACTAATACTCAGTATTATTTTATCAGTCATAACCCATAAACCAATCTCAACAACACTTACTCTAGCAACAGTCGGGTTAGGAACAACTGTATTAATAACAGTATTTACACTTAGAAAAATATGCATAAAACAGACTATGTACATTGTTGTTTTTTCCCTCTCGGCTATGACCTTTATAATGATGTATGGAATTCAACACATAACTGCATATATAATGATATATTATACATTGATTTTAATATCCATATATCAAGAAATGCTTCCGATTATAATATCTGGTGCAATAGGATTAGCATATACAACATATTTTTACTTTGCTTTTGGGGAAACAATGTTCCCGGGCTGTACACTATCAAGTTATTTTAACTTTGTATTTTACATTGTAATATTTACAATCATTCTTTTACTTAACAGCAAATTTAGCAATTCATTAAGAAACAAAACTGAAGAAAGCATTAAAGAAACAATGACAGCAAAGGAAGAGACAGAAAATGTATTGAGGAAACTAAGAGATTCAATTGATGTACTTAACGACTTCAGTATCAAATTAAAGGAAAATGTTGATACTGCAGGCAAGATATCAGGAGATGTTACAAGTGCATTCTCCCAGATTGCTGGGACCATCGAAGCACAGGCACGAAATGCAGAAGATATAAATATCTCAGTAAATTCAGCCAACAATGAAATTAAATCAGCTGCAGAAGCATCTGAAATCCTTGATAGGTTGTCTCTTTCAATTGAAGATACTATTAAAACCAGCAACAATTTAGTTAATAATTTATCTACTCAAATACAGTCAGCAAACACGACAATGGATAATACAGTAATAATAATTAGTGAACTTACAGAGCAAACAGAACAGATAGGAAACATAATATCAACAATAAGCGATATTTCAGATCAAACAAACCTTTTAGCCTTGAATGCTTCTATTGAAGCAGCAAGAGCTGGAGAACATGGAAGAGGCTTTGCTGTTGTTGCAGATGAGGTAAAAAAGCTTGCTGAAAATTCAAGGGAATCAACTGAAAATGTTGCAGCAATTCTTAGCCAAATAAAAGATAAAACATACAATGCAGCAGAACAGATTATTTCTGTGCAAAATGCAATTAATTTCAGCAGTAATGCCGTTGAAGATGTTGAAAAAGCATTTAATGATGTTTCCACAAATACCAGAGAAGTAGTTGCAAAAGCCAATAAAGTAAATGAAATAATTGAAAATGTTGAAAAATTATCTAATAATATAAGCCATAACATGAATGATATTTCTGCACAAACTCAGGAAACCAGCGCAGCAGTTGAAGAGGTTCTTTCAAGTGCTGAAGAACAAAATAATGCAATAAACAATATTGTAAACAGCTTCAAAAATATTGAGGACATGACAGAGGATTTGAAAAAGTACTAATCAAAAGGAGATGCATACTGGTTAATAAAACCCTATGCATCCCCTTTTTTATATGCATTATAAACCAATTTAGACTTTATTTTTTTTAAAAATCCTATAAGCCAAAACTGAAACAGCTGTAAAAAATATAGCTTGCCACCATTTTCCCATAACAGGTCCTGTTGTTACAACTATCTTTTCTCCATCTGGTACCCAGTCAACTTCACCAGTTTTGCTATCTTCAGCTGATCCAACCGTAAACTCAACCTGTTTGTTTTGTCCACTTAGTCCTACCATTTCAAGCGGGACTCTGAACTCAATATTTTTCCCATTGTTTGCTGCAGAAAATGTGGTTTCCAAATCCATTCCATCAAAGCTAACATTTATAGCTGTTCCATTACTGCTGCTGTTTCCTGTATAATAGCTTTTTATTTCAAACTGAGGTGCATATACGGGATTGTCATATCCAAAGGGGTAGTTTAAATGCTTCTGACCTGATTCAGCATTTAGCATAACCACCTTAAAATCCCACGGCCCAGACTTTTTTGCTGCTTGTCTATCTACTCGTAAATATAGATACTGTTCATCTGAAAAATATTGTATACCGGTAAAGTCAAGGGATGGACTTTTAATATCATGCTTTGTATCTGTAATTGATGGTTTCCCTGACCAATCATCAAAATTACCATCTATTGATATTTCTCCTCCATTTGTACTAGAGGCAAAAGCAATATCAGATAATGAAAAAACACATAAAAATATAATTAAAAATGCCCATATTCCCCTTTTCATATTACCACCCCATAACGTTAATTGTTCATTATATTAATCGCACTAATGAGTTTACATTGGGCACTGTGCTATTAATGAATCGATGAATTCGATTTCACATAAATATTTAGAGTCAAGCAGTGTAGCATCATTTATGTGAAACATATAATAACAGATTTTTAACTGCAGCAAGGCTTCTAAATATAGTATTAAAAACCTTCATTTTGCTTTGCCCACCCTTTAGCTGATACTTTAAAACAAACGGTATTTCACCTATTTTAAAACCCTCAGAGTGGATTTTATAAATAAGCTCCATCATACATGCAAATCCACTTTCATTTACAAGCTTTTTACCATATTTCTTTGATAGTTTTTTAAGGGCTGTAATTCTATATAACCTATAACCACAGGTATAATCTCGTACCCCTGGTACTCTCAAGAATAAGGTATATATAAATCGTGCCCCATAGGATAAAAATTTTCTTATAAAAGGTACTCCCTCTATCCTAGATCCCTCTCTATACCTGGATGCAATAACACAATCCAGTTTTTCATTTTTTAGCTTATCGATCATGTCATATATATATTCAGGACTATGAGTTGAATCTGAATCCATTATACATAAAAACTTACCTTTATGAGTTGAAAGAGCATAGTTAATACCTGTATTTATTGCTTCTCCCAATCCTAAGTTTGTTTCATGATTTAAAGCAGTTATATTATCATAGGTTTTCTCAAGTTCAGTAACTATTTTAAGAGTATTGTCCTTACTTCCATCATTTACTGCAATCAACCGTAGAGAAATATTTTTTTCAAGTAGTCTATCTACAGCTGCTTCCCAACTTAATATGAGATCACATATATTATCTTCCTCATTATAGCATGGTAAAACTACATATAGTATATCAAAAGCTTCATTCATTGTTAATCCAACCTTTTATTTTATAGTAAATTCGAAATTTTTTTATTAACTTTTCACTCAAGATACGCTTTTCATCAGAAAAAGTTCTAGTATTCCAGCTCCCATATCTTTCGGCAGAATTGATGATTCCTGCAACTCTCATAAAGAAAACTAAGAATCTATATAAAGGGAGTAGAAAAACAATACCCCAATGCTTTTGCATATATCTTTTTGTATTTATCTGTTCTTTTAAGTACAGCTTGGAAATCAAATAATAAATAACAGAGTTTAATACATAAACCAAATACATTATTATATTGGCACCTATTATCAACTTCATTGGATAATCAAAAAAAACCAAATATACCATTGCAAAAATCCATATGAGCCTTGGAAAAACAAGGGTATGATCCTTTATCATTGTATATTTCAAAACATTTTTTAAACCCTTGCTGTTTTTATTTGCAACCTCTCTAAACAGAGATGAAACTTCAATTTGACCCCTCTGCCATCTCTGTCTTTGTGTATATAGTTTGTCCAAATTTTCTATAGGATCAACATAAAAAAATGCATCGTCACAAAGAGCGACTCTACCCTTTAGAACATCCCTTATTTGAGATGTCATATGGGTATCCTCACCAAGGGTTTCATTGTTATACAGCTGTGTCTTAAGAACAATATCCTTTCTATAGCAGGAGAAGGCCCCAGCCAATGTAAATATTTTGTTTCTTCTGGACTGAAATCCTCTTCCTACAAGGAATGCCTCTGCATATTCAAATAATTCACATCTCTGTACCAGCTTTAATACTGGATTTTTACCCTTTTCAATTAAGTTGCTGTCAATCAGAATAACTCCCGTCATAGCATATATATCCAGATTATTTTCGAACTGCTCAACAACATTTCTTATTGCATTCCTGTCCAAAATCCCATCAGAATCAATGTTTATAATGTACTTGCCCTCTGCCAAATAGAGTCCTTTATTTAATGCTTTTGCCTTGCCCTGAGAAGAATCAATCCACCATAGTTTTAAGGCTGGATTCTCCTCTTGAAAATGACAAAATATATCATAGGATATATCCCTATCTCCGTTATTAATCAGCAATACCTGTAGATTTCTTATAGGATAATCCTGATTAACAATGGATTTCAAGCAATTTTCCACTGTCTTTGAGGAATTATACACAGGTATTAAAATTGTTACATATGGAAGAAATTCTATACACTCTTCCTTCCTCTTTTTATATCCAATTAACACTGACACAGCACTTAGAAATCCTGATGTAATATCCACAATAAGAGGAATTACAAGCCATATGCCCCAAAAGACAAATTCCCTTAAAAGCCGAGTTTTCAATCTATTTCACCTACTCTCTGATACTTTAAATGAGTAGATGTAAAAGTAAAATAGTAAAGTATAATCGTTAATATAAAAAACAAAATTCTAGCAAATAGTGTGTGGAAAATATAATAAGCTGATGCTCCGAAGGTCTTTACTCCAAAGGCAATAAATATTATTCTTATCAGGTTTGCAGCATATAGATATAAGTTTCCTAAAATTATGCTTGCTCCTTTTCTGACAATCCCTCCAAAGGGAAAAAAAAGTGCAAGTGATGTAAATACAAGCATTTCAATGACACCAGAGCATTCATAGTTTAAAAGTATAGAAACTATTCCACTTTTGGTATCAACTGAAATTATTGAATTACTTTTAAAAACTTCAAAGTAACCTGTTTTATCACCAATAAACCCAAGTACACTTGAAATCAAACCATTCAAATTTCTCTCTAAAAAAGGAAGGAAGAAAAACATAGAAATTGTAAACACTCCAATGCTTCCTGCAAGAAATTTAAAGAAATTCAATTTTGCTTTTTTTAATAATAGCAGTGCTGAAAACCACAGCAAAGCTACCAACACTAAAAGTGATACGTTTTCCAAGTTTTCACCTCTTTCTTCTATGCCTTCTTCTTTTTTTCTTTATCTCATTATTTTTAACCATTATTGATAAACAAGCTATAACACATATAAAGATGGCAGACAACATAACCCCCTTCTTTATATGTGGATACACTATTTTTAACTCCAATTCTCTGCTCTTTAAATGAATTAGATTATCTACTGTATCATAATCCCCTTTCACTTTTGCAAAACCTTCAATTGCAGCCAGTGGCACAACAATATCTTCCACATTGCTTTTTATTTTTATCATATCATCCTGTCTTACATAGTTGATCTTGTGTACTTCTCTTTTAGGAGCCTTAAATGGTTCCATATTAAATGCCTCTTTAAGAATACTCATTCCACCTTCATCTTTAGTTAAAAAGGTATAATAGGGTAAATTAAGACCTATAAATACTAAATTACCATTATCCCTGGTTCCCATATAGTACAGCAATCTACTATCTATAACAGCATAACTTTCCTTGTTCTGTATACCAGTTAAAAAGCATGTTTTCCATTCCTTATACTCTTCTGGAAAGCTTCTCATATTAAGAAGGTTGTTCTTAAAATAAATCTCATGATAGTTATCATTTATAGTAATCGTCTGGGGTCTAACCCCTAAAAATTCATCATCACTTAAGCCTGTAGCATCAATTACTACCCTTATTCCATTTCTTGAAAGCTTAAGAAGAAGCTCCTCTGCTGCTTGCTTGTCCCTACATTTAAACCCTGAAAGATAAACAACCTTTTTACAGCAAAGCTCTTCATAACTGTAATCATCTATATACTCACTTTCCCCAACCTCCATGTTGGGAAAGATATATATAGCATTTGAACTATATCTTCCCACAGCAATTCCATCATATTGAACCCTTGTACCAAAACCAGCTTTAACTGGGTACTTATATATTATTGTTTCATTATTCTCACTAAATACCTTATATCCAATGGTATCTGCTGCCTTATTAAGCTCATTAAAGTTTTTTATAAAACTCTTTTTAACAACCAGTACATCGGCCCCAAGCTCTAATGCTCTATCAAACATCAATAGGTAATATCCATCCTCAAGAGCTGTATTTAATGCAACTATATTTTTAGCAGTAGTCGCTCCCTGCCATGCCCACCCATACACCTGGCTGCTTCCTGGCTTTATGGAATTATATGCAATATAATAGCTTGGAAAGGAACCATAGCTTGAGCTATCTAAAACCCCTATTCTTTGAGTCGATATACTTAATGCATCATCAAGTGTCTTTGCTATATCCGAAGGAAATTTTCTATTAAATCCGAGGAAGTAAAAAGCTCCTGCAGAGTCTATAGCTAAAAGTACTACCAATATCCATAGAATGCCTTTTCTAAGGTTTTTCCATAAAATGAGTCCTAATATTATCATTGCAATTGCAATTGCTGTGAACCTTCTCATCCAAAACAGCTGGTTCATTGGAAGCTTCTCTAGCAATGGCAGTGCTGCCTTTGTAGTTCCAAGTAAGATCATTATTGCTGTTATAAAGGCCGCCCTTTCATTCTTAGTTGAAAAAAGCAGTCCAAATATCCCAGCAAAGGCAAAGGCAATTCCAAAATAATAAATCTCAATATTTTCAAACCTAAGCATTGGGTTAAGCGATGTAGTTAAATGATAGGTTAAGCTCTTCATGACATCTGAAACTGCACCACTGTCAATGCCCATTATTCCTCCCTTAAGTGCTGGGTAAAGCCAGAAGGAAGATACCATAATTCCAAGAAAAGCATATACAAGTGCTAATAAATTTCTTTTAAAGTTTCTATTTATCAATACATTAAATAATGCAAATATAAAAAGCGACAATCCTATCATTGCAGTAATCATTGCATGGTTTAGGGTTATAAAAAACATTATCGCACTTAAAATCAAAAGGTTTTTTATTCCCTTTTCATGTACTGATTTATAATAATAAAGAAATATAAATGGAATCATGGAATTAACAATAACAAAAGGTATATTTCCCTCAGAAAACAGTACTCTTAAATTATCCGGAACAAAAAACCATAAAACTGCAAAGACAAGGCACAGGTTTTGCCTGTTCGTATAGTATCCCCATAAAAGCCAGCCAGAGCCTCCAAGCAAAAATATAAATACAACAAACACATTGAAGGTAGTTATAATATTGTTTATTACTAGATTTATTAATGCAAGAATATAATATGGCAGCGGTGCCCAGTATCTAAAGGGTTGTATTCCATTATACCAGCTTTCATGATAGTTTAAAAAAAGCTTCCCATCCTTGAATGCATCATAAAGTATATTACCCTTGAAAAGGTGACCAAAAGTATCAGAACCCCAAGGGTATGCACCTGATCTATTTATAACAGCAAGTGTCACAAGTGCTGCAGTAAATAATATAAATAAGTTTCTTATGAATATGAATTTTTTAATTCTAATAGACATATCTCTTCTCTCTCTTTTAAGTCTTTTCAATTGGAGCCTTAATTCCTTATTACTTAGAGTGCTAAAAACAGCCTCTCTATTTTCGCCCACTAATTTCACCCCTGCTAAACTTCAATTATATATGTTCTTGTTGGATTTTCACTAATTTCAACTCTCTTAAAGTTCAAGTTCTTTCCATCAACAAGCTCCCTTATATCTCCATAAAGTCTTTTACCTATGTTCTCCATTGTAGGGTTAATGCCTCTAAAGGCATCAAGCTCATTTAAATATTTCCCTTCATAGTTTAAGAAGTACTTCTCAAGTTCCTTTTCAAACACTGTGAAATTTACAGTATCAGCTGCATCAGAGCCAAAGGAAACAGCCACCTCCCATGTATGAGGATGTACGTTTGAAGACTTTCCATTAAATATCACCGAATGCCTTGCATTCAGATAAAATTTAAATCTATAATAAGTGTTCATTTTAACCTCCATAATTTTTAATGTGCCTTAACCCCTAAAAGTTTTTTTCTTATAAAGTACATTGCAAAAAAAGGTACTCCCATTGAAGCAATCTTTGAAATTATAAATGACAGTGATTCTAAATCATAACAAATCCACATGGTACCATTAGCCAGAGCCAATCCTAGGAAAAAAGTAACCATATAAATAAAAAAGAACCTTCCATTTTTATCACTATTAAAAACATATTTCATAGAAGTAAAATAGTGAAAAATCAATCCTGATACTATTCCAAAGTTGCATGAAAGCATATAATTAAACTTTAAACATCTATAACAAATATAAGCTATTAAAAAATCAATCAAGCTTGCAATACATGAAAGTATAAAATACTTAATAATGCTCAGCTTCAATAATTTAAATGCCAAAATACCATCTCCAAGCAAATGATTAGTCGTATTATAAAGTATTTGATAGAATATTGTCGTATAATTGATTATACCACCAATTTTACATATTTTGATGCATTTATATATATTTTTTAAAATTTTTTGATTGATGTTCATTTAATTTAAAAAAGCCCACTGCCGCTGCAGTGGGTAATATAATTTATATATATAAAGGAGTTGTTGATTATATTAGTAGTACTATTCTATAGCACCCTTCATCATCTTAATAAAGGATGAAAGCTTTTCATAATCCTCTTGAATCTTTAAAAGCGCACTTCCAAGGAATACTCCATCAGCTCCTGCCTTTGATACCATATTTACATCCTCAGCAGTTTGTATTCCAACTCCTGCATATATAGGAGTCTTTATTCCCTTTTCTCTAAGATATCCTATACAGCTGTCCAATGTTTCATAGCCTTCCTTAACAAGCCCTGATGGCTTTGCTTGAAGGTAAACAAATCCATTCGAATTTAATGCTTCCTTTATTGGATTTTCAGGTAATTCATAGGTTACATAGATTGAAATCTTAAAGCCATCCTTTATAAGCTTGTCCTTTATAATTTCATCTTTGTTTCCAACAAGTATTATATCCTCTATTTCCTCTTCCCTACAGAGCTCAACAAACTTGTTGTAGCCTATCTCTACAATAGTATGCTCATATACAAGGAAAAGAAGCTCAACCTCTGGGTGGTTTTTTCTTATCATTCCTATTCCTGCAAAGTATCTTTCAGGATCAGTTGTCTTGTTTAAAGCATCCTTCATTGTATTTTGTATTGTTTCATTATCAAGGTATGCATTATCTGTTGGATAACCTACCTCTATAACATCACATCCCGATTTTACATATACATCAGCTGTTTCAATACTCTTTTCTATTGTTGGGTATCCATATGCCAGGTATCCTATTAACTTTGTTGCCATATTATCTCCTACCTTCCATAGTATGCTGTCTTAAATAATTCTACTAGATCATCAACCTCAGGAATTACTGGATTTGTTTTTGTGCATCCATCATTTTTTGCAATCTCTGCAATTTTTCTTATGTTCTTTTCAAAATCCTTGTCATTGTTTACAACATCCTTCAGCTTTTCTGGTATTCCTATTTCGGCATTGAGTCCTCTTACAAGTTCAGCAAAATCCTTTCCTCCAAGCTTCTCTGCAAGGTAGCCATATCTTTCCTTTGCATAATCCCTCTTCATGTTGTATTCAATAACATATGGAAGAAGTATTCCGTTTGCTACTCCATGTGGTACTCCATATTCTCCACCTATTGTATGTGCCATGCTGTGAACTATTCCTAATGATACGTTTGTAAATGCAAGTCCTGCTATCATTGAAAAGTTCAGCATCTTTTCTCTGTATAAAAGGTTGTCCCCATTTTTATATGCAAGTGGAAGATACTTAAATATCTCAAGTATTGCCTTTTCTGCAAGTGTATCTGATACATCATTTGCCCTGTTTGAAACATATGCTTCGATTGCATGTGTAAGTGCATCTACACCTGTTTCTGCTGTAATCTTCTTTGGCATTGTAGCTGTTATTCCAGGCTCTAAAAGTGCAATGTCAGGCATCATTTCCATGTTTCCTATACCAACCTTAAGGTGTCTTTCTGGGTCAGATATAACCACTGATCTGCTAACCTCACTTGCTGTTCCGCTAGTTGTAGGAATACATATCATCCTTGCCTTGTTTCTAAGTGGAGGAATAACATTTGGTGCAGCTATATCCTCAAGTGTTTTAAGCTCTGGGTATTCATAGTAAACCCACATAGCCTTTGCTGCATCCATTGCAGAGCCTCCGCCAACTCCTATTATCCAATCTGGTTCAAACTCAAGCATTGCCTTTGCTCCCTTTAAAACAGTCTGGATGCTTGGGTCTGGTTCAACACCCTTAAATACAGTTGATTCAATTCCTGCCTCTGATAGATTGTCCTGTATTATCTTTAAATAGCCGCTCTTTTCTATAGAGCCTCCGCTTATAACTATAAAAGCTTTTTTACCCTTTAATGTCTTTAAATAATCAAGAGCTCCTTCACCAAAAATGATGTAGTCTCCTGCAAGCTTCATTGGTCGCATCATATAAAATCACTCCCTGTTAATTATTAAGTGCTTCTACTAATTCTCTTACCTTATCTTCATCTATAACATTATTCTTTTTTAAGCTTGAACCAACTATTGCTGCATCTGCAATTGAAAGCTGGTCAGATACGTTTTCCTTGCTTACTCCGCTTCCTATTACAACTGGAACCTTAACATTATCCTTAACTCTCTTTACAACATCAATTGGAGTTTCACATCCTGTTGCAGCACCTGTAACTATTACTGCATCAGCTCCGCAGCTTATAGCAACCTTTGCTGATTCCAGTATATCAACATCCTTAATAAGCATATGTGTATGCTTAACCTGTATATCGGAAAAAATCATAATATCCTCAGCCATAAGCTGTTTTCTATATTTTAAAGCCTGGCTGCAGCATGGCTCTAATATTCCAGCAAAGCATTCAACTGTATCAACGAATACTGCAAGTCTTACAAAGTCTGCTCCCACTGCCTTTGCACATGCAAGAGCACTTTCATAGTCACAAAATGCTGCATCTATTCCAATTGGAAGATTTGTATGCAGCTTCACAGCCAATGCCATTGCAGATAATGCTGCTGTCTGCTCTGTACTCAACTTCTTTGGATAGGGCATGTCCCCAAAGTTTTCAACCATTATTGCATTAACCCCACCCTTTTTTAATGCTTCAGCATCAAACAATGCCTGCTTTAACACCTTGTTCATATCACCATCAAATCCAGCTGTACCTGGAAGTGGAAGAAGATGAACCATTCCAATAAGAGCCTTTTTATCTCCAAATAGTTTTTCAAATCTATTCATTATTCAAGACTCCCTTCTGCATATATCTTTATTCCATCAAGAACTATCTTTATAAGGTCTTCCTCTGCCTTAATCCTTGTATCATCCTTTAAATAATCCTTAAGATTTTCTAAAACTGTAGTCATGGTAACAACACAGCCCTTTATTCCCATAAGATTTGTAAGTGTTAACACAACTCCTGATTCCATATCTATTCCTGATATATTGTAGTTTTTTAGTGATGAAATCTTTTCCTTCACATCATTATTCATCTTCTCTGAAAGCTTGGATTCTCTCATTTCACTGTAGAATCCATCCATACTGCACACTATTGAGTTATCATATTTTAATCCATTAAGCTTTGTACTTTCATTCATACACTTTATAAGATCAAAGTCAGCAACTGCCGGGTAGCTTGCATCTACATAGGTCTTGCTTGTTGATTCAAGCTTCATACATCCCCTTGGAATTATAACCTCTCCAAGGTTATCCTTAAGTCCCATAACTGTACCCAGTCTAACTGCAACCTCCATTCCTGCTTCATACATCTCTTCTATTGCTATTGCTGCTGAAGGTCCTCCTATTCCTGTGGATGTTACTGTAACCTTTACTCCCTTATAAAATCCTGTATAGGTGTAAAATTCTCTGTTTATTGCTATTTCCTTAACATCATCCAAATAGTTTATAATCTTTTTTACTCTTTGAGGGTCTCCAGAAAAAATCACATACTTTCCTATGTCCTCGCTGCTAACCTTAAGATAAAGTGTTTTCATTAAAATTCCTCCCCGTAATTTACTCTATATCTTTCTAATACATCTGCTTCATTTGGTATATTAGTTAAACATCCCATTTTTTCTATAACGAATGATGATATAACTGAACCTAATCTTCCACATTTCTCTATATTTTTACCCTTCACATACCCTATTAAAAATCCTGCAAGATAAGCATCTCCAACACCTGTTGTGTCAACAATTCTGTCTGGCACTGCAACAGGAACGCTTATCAATTTAACTTCCTCATTTTCTAAATAATTTATTTCACTGCCCTCTGAACCCTTTGTTACTATTATTATCTTTGTTATACTGTCCTTGAAAAGCTCAGTTATGGATTCTAAATTGAATATCCTTTCGATTTCAGCTTTTTCTCCTTCATTCATAACTACTATTTCTGAGGATTTCATAAGCTCATTTAATATTTCCTTTGTAAATGCCCTGAAGTCGCACTTCATACCAAAAACAAGTGGAACATTATTTTTCTTACAAAGGTTTGCAAATTCTATGTTGTATTCTGGGTTTCCAACTGTTATTACTCCAAACTTAGCTCTCTTTACTGCATCCTCATTTAAACTTCCCTTATATTTTGTGTCCATTGCTCCAGGATAAAACATTGTAACATGCTCTCCTGATGGGTTGATTACAAGATACGAGGATGATGTATTTGCCTCATTTACAATTTCAATACCTGATAAGTCAACTCCGCCATCTTCGAGGAATCCCTTGTATCCGCTGCTTTCAAAATCTCTTCCAACCTTCATCATTAATGATGCATTTAGTCCAAATTTACTTCCTACATATGCAATGTTTACATTACATCCTCCGTAGTATGGAACAGAATTATCATCGTTCATTATTGTTGATGTTTTACAAATACATGGAGTTGAATCAAGCTTTATAATTCTGTCTATACTTGGGTATCCACATGCTATAAAATCGATGTCCTTCATTATAATTCACCACCATCAAGCATTTTAAGTATTTCATCCTCTGATAGAACCCTTCCATAGTATTTATCAATATCTGTTAGATGTACATCATTTACAACTTCACTGTTTGTTGCAACACATTCCCTTGGAACATATACCTTGTAGTTTAAAAAATATGCATCATGTACTGTTGATCTTATACAGCAGTTTGTCTTAGTTCCACATATTATAACGTTTTTAACTCCATGCTCTCTGAGTATCAAATCGAGGTCAGTTCCAAAGAAAGAGCTGTATCTTCTTTTAGTTACAATAAAATCGGTTTCCTCATTGTATCCAAGGCATGGCATTATTTCATCTCCGCCTGTTCCATGTATACAGTGAAGCCTTACTCCCTCAAGCTCAGAATCATACTTACCCTGTCTATGAGAGTCTACAACAAATATATTTAAAACATTATGCTCCCTGGCCTTATCAATAAGCTTTCTAATTCTAGGTAGTATCTCTTCATTTTGAGGATAATACACAAGACCATTTGGATCTGCAAAATCATAAACCATATCGATTACTAAAAGTGCTGTATTATTCATCGAATCCCTCCCTACTTAGCTTTCCTCTGTTTTGAATAACTGCTACAACGGTTAAAATAACTATTATAAATATGAATGGTATCATCTGTATAAAGGCTCCTGGAATGTTTAGAGACTGAAGTCTCATCTGCATTGAATCTGCAAATCCAAAGAGTACACTAAATACAAAGGTTCCAATTGGAGTTCCCTTTCCACAGAATATTGCTGCCAATGCTATGAAGCCTCTTCCATTTGTCATGTTTTCAACGAACATACTCAGGTTTTCAAGGGAAAGGTTAACACCAGCAAGTGCACAGAAAACCGAGCTTATTATAACTGAAGAATATTTAATAAGGTTTATGTTGAGGCCTACTGCCTTTGCTGCCTCTTCATTTTCTCCTGCAACTCTTAAATACAATCCGAACTTTGTCTTATAGATTATAAAGTTAACAAGAACAACCATTATAAGGCTTAAATAAACAATAGGTGTTTGGTCGTTCAGGATTCCCCCTATCAATGGAATCTTCTCAAGGAATCCCATATGAATAGGTTTTATTCCAACTATTCTTGGGTCTGCAAACACTCCTCTTTTTCCAAACACCGACTGAAGCACATAGGATATGATACCTGAAGCAAATATATTTACAGCAAGACCTATTATTATGTGATTTCCCTTCATGGTTATACCAAAGTAAGAGAACACAAGTGCAGTTACAACAGCTGCAACAATGGCCAACAGTATTGCAAAATATACATTTCCTGTAATGTAACTTCCAAGCACAGCTACAAATGCACCTATAAGCATCATTCCCTCAAGGGCGATATTCAAAACCCCTGATTTGTGGGTAAAGAGCCCTCCTAAACCGGCCAGTATAAGAGGAGCAGACATTCTAAGAGCAGAATTTAGTATTGATTGAATATTCATCCGTAACAACTCCTTTATTGTTCTTCTCCTTTAACTTTATTACCGCTAAATTTCTTAAGGAGGTTCTTAAATCTATCATTTTTAATTACGAAATCAACAGCAAGGAAAAAGATTATTAGTCCCTGCAGTATATTTATCAAGGATCTTGGAACATCTGCAATAAGCTCCATTGTACTTCCACCACTCTTTAAGGCTCCAAAGAAGATTGCTGCTATTAAAACTCCAATTGGATTGTGCTTTCCTAGAAGAGCAATTGTCATACCATCCCATCCGTAGCCTGGAGAGAAGTTAGCAATAAATCTGTGATGCACACCGAGTATTTCCCCTGCTCCTGCGATACCTGCTATCATACCGCTTATAATCATTATCACAACTATTTTAAAGGATGTATTCATACCATTTGCTTCTGCAAAGTTTCTATTTTCTCCAATTGATTTTAATTCAAATCCAAGTACTGTTTTGTTAAATATTATAAATACAATTATTACAACTGCAATGGCAATAACAAAGGACCAGTTAAACTGTGACATAACCGAAAATCTTGGTATTTCAGCAGATTTTTTAACCAGCTCAGTCGCAGCAAATCCAACCCCCTTTGCCTTAAATGGATAACTAGAAAGGTATGTTGTAAACAGTATTGCAACATAGTTCAGCATTATTGTAACTACCATTTCATCAACATTGAGATATCCCTTTAAAAGCCCTGGTATTGCTGCAAACAATCCACCTGCCACAGCAGCAGCTATAATACATAAAAGCACATGGACAATTGGTGAAACGCCCTGTACCGTAAAACCTACATAGGCTGCTGCAAATGCACCAAGGTAAAGCTGTCCTTCTACACCCATATTGAATATATTTGCTCTAAAGGCTATTGCATTGGCTATACCTGTTAAAATAAGGGGTGATGCTGCAAACAAGGTATTAAACAATGCACTTTTTCCGGCAAATGCACCCTTAAAAAGAGCACCATATGCATAAAAGGGGCTTTTACCTGAGGATGCTATCAGTATCCCACCTATCACAAAGGCTATAAGAACTGTAAACACCGGTTTCATAATCAAATCAACGTATTTTTTGCCTTTAATCTGCATCAAGCATTCACCTTCTTATCGTTTTCTTTTATACCAGCCATTAAACACCCTATCTTTTCTGAGGTTGCATCCTTGCTTGAAAGCTCTCCAATGATTTTCCCCTTGTACATGACGATTATCCTATCACTTAAGGTCATTATCTCTGAAAGCTCCGAGGATACAAGAATTACTGCATTTCCCTTGTCTCTGTATTTTACAAGTTGATTATGGATAAACTCTATTGATCCAATATCAACTCCACGTGTTGGCTGACTTGCAATGATAACCTTTGGATTCATGGAAATTTCCCTCGCTATAACAACCTTTTGGGCATTTCCTCCAGATAACTTTCCAACTCCCTCGGTTTTTGAACCACTTCTTATATCAAACTCTTCAATAAGTCTGTCCGCTCTTTCCTTTATAACTTTATTATCAAGCATTCCTTTTTTAGCAATTGGATTTAGTTTATGATAACCTGCGATTAGATTCATACTTATATCCATTGTTTTGCAAAGTCCATGTCTGTATCTATCTTCTGGAACAATACCAACGCCCATCTTTTTAATATCGCGGGGCATCTTGTTTGTAACATCCTTATCCATGAACTTAACCTTACCCTCTGTAACCTTTAAAAGTCCTGAAATAACCTTAACCAGTTCTGACTGTCCATTACCTTCAACGCCTGCAATTCCAAGTATTTCTCCCTTTCTTACCTTAAAGGAAACCTCATCTAGAACCTTAATCTTTCTTTTGTTGTAGGTTGATATTTTATCAACTTCATATATATAATCTGATGGCTTGCTTTCACCCTTGTCTATACTTAATATAACATCTCTTCCAACCATCATCCTTGCAATCATTTTCTCATCAACATCGCGGGTTTTAACCGTATCTATTACCTTACCCTTTCTTATAACAGTCAGGGTGTCTGAGCACTTCTTAACTTCACTAAGTTTATGAGTAATTATTATTATCGTCTTTCCATTCTTCTTAAGCTCGAAAAGATTTTTAAAGAGCTCATCTACCTCTTGAGGTGTTAAAACCGCAGTAGGCTCATCTAATATTAAAAGATTTACATTTCTATAAAGCATCTTTAAAATTTCAACTCTTTGCTGTATTCCAACAGAAACATCCTGTACCTTATCCATTGGATTTACATGAAGCCCATACATTTTGGAGATTTTCTCAACCTCTTTACATGTCTTTTTACTATCAACTACAAAACCATTCTTTACATATTCCCTGCCTAAAACTATATTCTCTGCAATTGTAAGGCTTGGAACAAGCTTAAAATGCTGATGTACCATTCCTATCCCAAGTTCAATTGCATCCTTGGGACTTGAAATATCTGCTTTTTTATCGTTAACAAATATTTCTCCCTCATCTGGCTTTAAATGTCCGAAAATCATATTCATAAGCGTTGACTTTCCAGCACCATTTTCACCAACAATTGCATGTATTTCACCTTGTTCTACTGAAAAATTAATATCTTCATTTGCAGTAAAGCTTCCAAATCTCTTAGTAAGATTCTTAGTCTCTATAACCTTCAAGGATTCCACTCTCCTTTAAGTTAACCACTGCAGTCACCCTGCAGTGGTTAACAAAAATTGCTTTAAACATTATTAGTTTTGAGTTATATCAGTAACTGTGATTTTTCCGCCTATAATATCCTTCTTTATTTCTTCAAGCTTCTGTAAATATTCTGCTGGAATCTTATCCTTTGTATACTTCATTTCACTTAGCTGAACTCCACCTTCTTTAAGTCCAAGGTTTAATGTGCTTACTTCTCCTATTTTTCCATCCTTTAATGACTTACAAAGATCAAAAACAGCAATGTCAACTCTCTTCATCATGCTTGTTAAAACGCTTCCCTGAGCTATATAATCCTGGTCTGAGTCAACTCCAACCGCAAAAACGCCCTTTTCCTTTGCTGCGTTTATAACTCCTTCACCTGTTCCACCAGCAACCTGGTAAATAACGTCTGCCCCCTGTTCAATCTGTGATAAAGTTAATTCCTTTCCCTTTCCTGGATCACCAAAGGAATTTGTATATCCTGCTAAAACCTTTATGTCCTTATCTATTGACTGAGCTCCCTGTTCATATCCCTTTAAGAACTTGTTTATACCAGGGGAATCGATACCACCAACAAATCCAAGTACCTTCTTATCATTCATTCCCTGAACCTTTGTATCCTTAGAAACCATAGCTGCTAAGGCTCCTGCAAGATATGAACCTTCATGCTCCTTAAATATAACTGATGTAACATTTGGTTGATTTACTGCTATGTTGAATATAGCAAATCTTGTTTCTGGAAATCTTGGTGCAACGTTATTTAAGATATCAGCATGTCCATATTCAAGGGTCATAACTAAATCGTATCCTGCAGTTGCAAGCTCTGTTAAGTACTTTTCACCCTCTGAAACATCCTTAGGTTCAACAACCTTGATTTCAATTCCAAGTTCCTTTTCGGCTTTTTTAAGTCCTGCATAACCTGAATCATTGTATGATCTGTCTCCTAGTCCACCCATACTGCAAATCATTGCAACCTTGTACTTCTTTGTCTTACCGTCATCACCTGCTTTTTTGTCACTGTTACTGTTTCCGCATCCTGCTGTGAAAGCCAGCATGAATACTACTAATAATGCTGCAATTACTTTTTTCATTGTTTTGCCCCCTTAATTATTTTTTCAGTCTCTCGACTGATATTGCACATATTAACTAAAAATATTAGATGATAGTTTGTACAATTTTAGCATCATTTTTTAGGTTATACGGGATGAAAGCAATTATCTTATCTGGTCTATATAGAATTTTGTTTTATCACATCTGTATCTTGCTTTAAAATATTCGATTGGTACCTCCTGGCCGTTGTATATGCCATATACAACTCCATTAAATAAAAGGATAGGACTGTTTAAATTAACCTCAAGAAGGTTAACATCCGTTTCATCTGCAAGTATTGCTTCAACGGTCCTCACTGCATGAGTTATTTTAATATTGAATTGGTTTTCTATGATGTTATATAAAGATTCCTTACCGAAATCATATTTATCAATGCCCTTAACATATTTGTATACAATATAGGATTTCGTATAGTTTATAGGCATATCATCTCCATAAAGAACACGGTTTGTCTTAAAAACCTCATCATTATCGGTAAGCTTTAAATGAGCCGAAATAGTTTTTCTTGGGATTTCAATTTTTTGTTCAACAAGCTTAATCCCTGGTGTAAGACCGAGATTCTTTATGCCTTCTGTACAGCTTGTAAGCTTAATTAACCCCTGTTCTATTTTCTTATTTTGAACAAAGGTACCCTTCCCCTGAATCTTATACAGATATCCATCATTTACAAGCACATCGATGGCCTTTCTTACAGTTGTTCTGCTTAAGCCATACCTTTCAATCAGTTCTCTTTCAGATGGAATAGCTTCTCCAGGTTTTAGTTCCTCATTCTCAATCATATCTATTACATTTCTTACTAGTGTGTAATAGAGTGGAACAGGTGGATTGGTTTTAAAATCCATATTATTTCCTCCGTTTCCATATTTATAATGACGTTGTATCATAATAATGTTATGTCGTCATTACCAGTTGATCTGATTCTATTTTCTCTTATTTTTTTGATTTTGGCAAGAGGTATTTTTATAATTTTTTAAAATATTTTATTTATGTTTTTTTACTTGCATTTTAAAGAGTTTGTGACGAATATTCCTGCATAGTGTCAGGCACGTGGCAAGTGGCAAGTGGCAAGTTGAATAGCACTGATTTACCCAGTGTTATCCAACTTGCCACTTACCACGTGCCTGACACTATATCACCTATAACCGGCTTCATAAAAATCAAATATTATTGTATACTTTATAAAGCATACAAAAAGGATGATGAAACTTTATGGATAAAATATTATCGAATTTGAATTCAAAATATAATATAAAGCTTAGTAAACAGCAGTTAGCTGCAGTAAAGCACACTGATGGTCCATGCATAGTACTTGCTGTACCTGGTGCTGGAAAGACGACAACAATGGTTATAAGGCTGTACTCACTTATAAAATATCATGGTATTAACCCATCAAATATACTTACCATGACATTCAGCAGAGCTTCTGCAAAGGATATGGAACATAGATTCAACAACCTTTTTGGTGATGAATTATCGATAAAACCTCGTTTTTCAACAATACACTCCTTTGCCTATTCAGTTATAAGTAATTACGAAAGGCTGATGGGTAAGAAGTATACCTTGATTGAAGGAGACAGGTGCCCTGTAAGCAAAATAACAATACTAAAGCAAGTATATAGACAAATACACAATGAATATATAACTGATGATATTTTAGACGAGCTTATAAATACCATTGGATTTGTTAAAAACTCCATGATAAAATCTCAGGATTTTTCAAACTATGATTTCTCCATAAGCAGATTTAATGATATATATGCTTCATATGAAGAAATAAAAAGGAAAAACCGCTATCTTGATTTTGATGATATGCTTACCTTAGCCTTTGATGTATTAAAAATGAACAACAAACTTTTGGATTTCTATAGAAACCAATATAAATATATACTCCTTGATGAGGGTCAGGACACAAGCATCATACAATACGAAATAGTAAAGCTTATAGCAAAGCCCTTAAACAACCTTTTTATAGTTGCCGATGATGATCAATCCATATATGGCTTTAGAGGTGCTAACCCCTCTATGCTCCTTGATTTCAACAAATACTATTCTGATGCAAAGGTTTACTTTATGGAGGAAAACTACCGTTCAACCAAGCAGATAGTATCCCTTGCAAATGAATTTATAAAGATAAATCAGGAAAGGTATAAAAAGAATCTAAAGTCCAACAGGGAAGCTGGAGAACCAGTAAATATAATATCCGTTCTTAATGAAAATTGGCAGGCAAAATATCTGGCAGAGGAATTAGCCAAGGTTAAAAAGCTAAAGGATAACGCTGTCCTTTTTAGGAACAACAGCTCTTCAATACTGGTTGCAAAGGAGCTTTATAAAAACAATATACCCTTTTATATGAAGGACAGCAAAATATATATTTTCACTCACTGGGTTACCCAGGACGTATTAAGCTTTATGAGGCTCTCTCTTAACAAAGGTGATATAGAAGCCTTTGAAAGGATATATTATAGAATGGATGCTTATCTGCCAAAGGCTGCAATAGAATATGTAAAGGAAAACGGAGCAGCAAAATCAGTTTTCAAAACCCTTAGGGGATTCTCCTTACTAACTGAAAAACATAAGCAAAAAATCCAAACAATAGATAACATGTTCAACCTTCTAAAGTATAAAAGGCCCTATGAAGCAATAGACTTTATATACAACGATCTAAAATATAAAGAATATCTTAAACAGAATGGTGCTGATGCAGGTTACTCAATTGAAAGCCTTGATAGCATCCTTCATATACTAAAAGCAATTGCAAAGGATACAGAAAACCTGTATCAATTCATGGATAAGCTTAATGAGCTTCAGGATGTAATTCAAAAGTCATCCTTTAATAAAGGGAAAAATGTAGTAACCCTAAGCACAATCCATAGTGCAAAGGGTCTTGAATATGATACTGTATATATTATAGACCTTGTAGATGGCGAGCTTCCAAACAGTGAAAGCATAAAAATGGCTGAATGGAAAAGCAACTATAAACCAATAGAGGAGGAAGCAAGACTTTTCTATGTTGGAATGACAAGAGCCAAGAACCATCTAAACCTTGTTGTCCCAGAAAGCAGGCTTGGTAGAAAGATAAACAACTCAAGGTTTATAACAAGAGTTAGAACTATTCTCTCACCTGGCAATAAGACAAAGTCTGGACTTCCAAGACTTCCTGAGAAGGGAGATGTTATAGTGCATAACAACTTCGGCAAAGGTACTATTCTATCTCTTAGAAATGACATAATTGAGGTAGATTTTGAAAACCACGGATTGAAAAAGCTGCTTTTAAGTATGTGTATTGAGGATGGACTTATTGAACTAGCGGAGTAGACTAACAAGGTGACAGACATTTGAGTTTTGAGTTATATAAGAAAAAGTATCTTCTCATGCTTTCCTTTCATATATAACTCAAAACTTAAGTGCTGTCACCCTTGTGGTTATATAACTAAATCTAGAAAAAGAATTTCACCCTTTTCTATTTTAATCATTTTAGGAGTTACAAAATCATATGCGGTTTCATCATTTATGTTTTCATTATTGGAGATTATTTTTCCACTGGAGAAAATCGTAATAAGCTTGTCCTGAAAATGCTTTTTAAAGCCATCATCTTCGGCCTCATGTCCCCTTATCAGAAGATCAATGCCTATCAAATCCCTAAACTCCTCATAATGTTCAAAGGTAAACCTGAACCTTCCTGAATCCTCCCTTAAATCCTCCCCATCAACATATGGGTCACTCCACATCATGTTATGTACAATTGTCCTGTTAATGTTATCAACAATATTAACATTTGTAAGATCGGATATGCTATTTATATAATCATAGCACTTTAGGCAATCCTTTCGAGGCCTTGGTATTCCCCCATGAACAGCCATTATACTTATATTCTCTTGGTTAACAAATGCAATATTGCACAGACTGTTATAGAACTCAAGGAATTTTCCTATAATATCAGGATTAAGGGTTTTATTGATCTTTACAAGCTTATCAATATAAAGCATAAAATAATCATCATCTTTTTCATCATCATGCTTTCCAACACACATCTTAACCTTTCCATCTATTATATAGCCCCCATCATGGTTTCCCCTAAGCAGATATATGTTTTCAGGGAAAATATATTTTAAGGCAAGGATATACTCAAGCATCTTAAGATGCGCTTTTCCTCTGTCAACATAATCACCTAAGAATATTAATCTTATCTTCCCACCACTTACAACCTTATTATAGAAATCACATCTATCTAGTACTGCCTTTAAGCTTACTGTATCTGAATGCAAGTCACCAATAATATAATATTCATAATCGCAATCATTAAAAGAATATATGTTACATGCTCTTTTCCCATCATAAAGCTTTGAATTTAAGTCTTTTATATTTAAGCAACTTTTAAAAAGCTCAGTGTTTGTCTCACTATTCTCCAGCCTGTGTATCTCACAAACTTCATCAACGAGAAACTGATATATTTCAAACAGCTCACTTAAGTCCGCCTCCACCAGACTTTCTACACCTTCCCATAGCAAGTTATTCACTTCAAGAAAACCACATTTCAGTTCTTCCCCTGAATTATAATGTTTACCTTGCACATTCCTTTTAAATAGTTTTATAGATTTCATAAATTCTATGCAGTTTTTCATACAATCCCAACCCTCACATTTCTTTAGCAATAATTACTATATACATAGATATTTTATATTTTTACACAAGCATTGTAAAATTTTTTATTAATATTTCAGTAATTTATAATATAGGGATTATGCGACGTAAAAGTGGCAGGACTAAGAGTTAAGAGCTAAAAGTGAAAAGGTAAGAGTTATTGAAAAAACTCATCGAGTTTTTTGTAATCAATTTATTCTAACTTATATTACTGCCACTTCATTCCTTCTTACCTCTTACCTCTTACCTTACTTCTTACTTCTTACTTCCTACCTCTTACTTCCTCACATTTTCCATACATTATAAAATAAGCGACATTATCTTTTTACAAGTGGGAAAGCTATTACATCCTTAATTGAATAGGCCTCTGTTAGAAACATTATTAGTCTGTCTATTCCTACTCCTAAGCCACCTGCTGGAGGCATTGCAGAATCAACTGCAACTGCAAATTCCTCATCCATTGGACTTGCTGTTTCAAGGCCTGCTCTTAGCTTTGCTGCCTGTTCATGTAATAGTATTCTCTGTCTTAATGGATCATTTAACTCTGAATATGCATTTCCAAGCTCAACGCCATTGGCATAGGGTTCAAACCTCTCAATAAGCTCACTGTTTTCTCTGTGAACCTTGCAAAGAGGGGATGACTCAACAGGAAAATCTATTACAAATGTTGGTTGAATTAGCTTAGCTGCACAGTATTCATCAAAAAGATTCATTATTATATCTCCCTTAGATGCATCTTCAACATTAAATCCTTCAACACCTTCAAGTAATCCTCTTTCCTTTACAGTATTAATTATAGTTTCTCTTGGCAAGCTTTCTACATCAATACCTGTTTCAGCCTTAACTAAGTCACACATTCTTTCTCTTCTCCATGGAGCCTTAAAATCTATCTCTGTACCATCATAAACAACCTTTGTTGAGCCATTTACCTTAGTAAACACATACTCATAAAGATTCTCCATTAGCTCCATCATATCCCTGTAATCTGAATACGCCATATAGCATTCAAGGAGAGTAAATTCAGGGTAATGGGTTCTGTCTATTCCTTCATTTCTAAAGGATTTACCTATTGTATATACCCTTTCTATTCCTCCAACCATTAATCTTTTTAAATAAAGCTCATGGGAAACACACATAAATACTTCGCAGTCCAATGCATTTACATTTGTTACAAAGGGTTTTGCTTCCCCTCCACCATACTTTGTATCAAGGACAGGGGTTTCGATTTCCATAAAGTTCATGTTGTTTAAAAACTCCCTAACAGCAGCTATTCCTCTGGAACGTTTTATAAATCTTTCCCTGACATCATTATTCATAATCATATCCAATGAACGATGTCTGATTCTTAAATCAGCATCCTGTATTCCATGATACTTCTCAGGAAGAGGTCTTATGGACTTTGAAAGTATAACTATCTCCCTTGCTCTTATTGTTATTTCTCCTGTCTTTGTTTTGAAGGCTTCACCCTCAACACCTATTATGTCTCCTGTATCAATAAGCTTTAATAAGCCATAGTTTTCTTCTCCAAGAATATCCCTGCCAAGATATACCTGAATATCTCCCTCCTGATCCCTTATATTTAAAAACGTAACCTTTCCCATTCTCCTTATAAACATGACTCTTCCTGCAAGGGTAAATGATTGATTCTCATCTATAGCTTCAAAATTATCCCTTATATATCCCGTATGTGTTACTTCCTTAAAACTATAGGGATATGGGTTAATTCCTCTATCTACAATCTGATTAAGCTTTTTTACCTTTTCAACAACAAACTCATTTGCATCTTCCATTATGGTCTTTAAATTTTCAATATCTGTGTAATTACTATACATTTTATTACCTTCCTTCAAAATACTATTTAATTTCTATACCAAACTTGATTTTTACAAATAAAAAAACTCTCACCTCCGGAATATATATTCCGGGGACGAGAGTTATACTACCGTGGTACCACCCCAATTTATCAATATATCACTATACTGACCTTTACAGGTACGGCAAATATGCTTATACCCTAGCTCTATAACGGGAGCTCCCGCCACAATCTACCCCTTTAAAAGGCTCGGTGTGAAACTTCGAGGCCTTTTTCAACAAGCTTTTCTCTACTCCCTTTCACCTGCCGGAGCTCTCTTTAAAAGAAATTACTCATCTACTCTTCTCATCATCGCTTTTAATGTGTTAAAAGTTATTATATTCTAAATATGGATACGTGTCAATCTGTTTTTATTCTTCTTTTAATTCTTGAAGAATCTGTGCTGCTCTTCGTTTTACTCTATTTAATAATTCTTCACCACCGGAGCATGCTTTTAAATCCATACCATTCCCCTCTGGAAGGATGTTTAGCTCCCCAAGCTTCTTAAACACAGGTTCCATTGCCTTATCTGGATCTCTAAAGAAATGGCTTCCTCTGATTCTTGCAAATCTCCAGCCAAGCCTTTCCAATATGGCCTGCCTTTGTATGTCCTCCTCAAGGTTTTCAGGTGTGTGATATCTTTCACCGTCGCACTCTATTGCAAGCCTTCTGCCTCCGCCTTCAACCACAATATCGATTCTGTATGCTCCAACCTTCCATTGCGGAATTACTCTGTATCCTGATTTTATTAATCTGTTAATAACTAATCTCTCAAATTCTGACTCTGCACGGCTTTCAACAGCTTCTATACTATTGCTGAGTTCATAGGGGTTCTTTGCATGCCTAATAAGCCTAAGTCTCAAATCCCCTTCCTTTAAGTCTATTTCAGGATTTAAGGAATAAACTACCCACAGCTGATCACATGCTCTACTTGCAGCAACGTTATACCTCTTTTTATACATATCATCTGCGCCATCACGTCTAAGACTTAATGGACCGCTTCCATTTGGAGCATCAACAAGGGACAAGAACACGACATCCCTTTCATCTCCCTGGAATTGTGCAGAATTTCCACATTGGACCTTTCTTTCAACATAATCTGAAGGTGACATATGCTTTTGAAGCAATGCTTCCACATAGGCTGCCTGTTCTTCTCCAACCATTGAAATAACTCCAAAGGTTTTCCCATCGTATTCAGACTGCTCTATACAGGATAGAAGCAAGGATGCTATGGTCTTTGCCTCCTCGACATTTACTTTGTTATTTGAGGTTGCTCCTTCTACTCTATATGGTACAAGCGCTGGCTTGCATACAACTGAACTCTCATCCCTTAATGGCTTAATCTTTCCATTATAGGATAGATTATTGCTGAACTCTATTATAGGGGCTGCACATCTAAAATGCTCCCTTAAGCATACAGGCTGATATCCACAGGTTTTTGCCATATCATATATAGAAAACTGTCCTGTATACAATTCCTTGTTAGGAATGCCATCAAGATATGTATCTATAAGTCTTTGAACCTCATCTGCTTTTTTACCAACATCAACAGGGCTAACCTGCTCATCATCACCAACAACTACAACCTGCCTTGCCATATATATTACAGGTAGTGCCATCATATCTGCCTGGCTTGCCTCATCTATTATGATTACATCAAATTTATTATCCCTTGGATTGAAATTTTCAACAACGCGGCTTATGGGCATTATCCATACTGGAACAGCACTCTGGCATTTGAGCATAAGATTTCTTGCTTGAGCCTGGAGTACAGGTGCCCTTTTGCCCTTCCCACTTCCAATCCTTTTCATTGTTATCTTCCAGCCGTTTATTGCCTGTATTTCTTCATCTGTCATGGTGCTGAGCTTTCTCTCCCATGCCTTATTATCCACAAGTTTACCTGTTATTTCTCTTAAGTTATCCTCAAGCTGTGATATTTGCTGCTGAACATCAGAAATATTCACCTTGCTTCTTCTCTCAAGCTCGTCATTTAATTGTCTAAATATCCATGCTACTTCACAGCTTCCTGGAACCTCACTTCTTCCATGCAGTCCCTCTCTGTTTTTAATTGCATATGCCCAGCCTGGCGCAAATTTCTCTATCGTTTCAAGTATTTGTTTTCTAAATACTAAATGCTTCCTAAACTCAAGGAACTGGCACATTCTGCTCAAGCATGCTATATAATCCTTAACCGAATGACTTTCAACTGCTTTCTTAAATTCAGCATTTAATCTTCCATCATTAAAATTATTTAAATAGCTCATCAAGCTTTCTATTTGTGCATTGATCTTTTGAAGTTTAAGTCTCCTGCATTCTGCATCAATTACCTTAGGAAGAACTTCATTTACCCTTTTACTTAGTAACAGTAATTCATTGTTTTTAGGGGCTATAAGTTCCCTTTGAGACATAAACATATCAAAGTTAAAGCCGTTAGCTTTTAGCTCCATCTCAAGGGGTTTTAACACTGTTGAATACCAATCAAGGCTCCCCTGTATCATATCGCAGTAAAACTTAGCTGTATCCTCAATACTTCCCCTAAATTCATCAGTTTTAGGGCCATTAATCGACCCAACCTGCCTGTTCCAGCGCTGCTCTAGCTTTTCACGTAGAACGGAAAGGTTAACAAAATCCTTTATTGCCTTAAAATCCGAAAGACTTTCAGGTCTTTTATCATTTATGCTTGAAGCGTTTATTATTTCCTTCCATCTAGGTTTTGTTAACAATTTTATTGAACCTATCCTATCCTTTGTGGACAAATGCTGTATAATTTCATCTAAAACCTTAATAGCTTCTTCATTTATAAAATCGCCCTGAATTTGTGGATTGAATTCAATAAATATCTTCTTAAAATCAACAGATTTTGTATATACTCCATTAACCTCTTCTATTAGCTTTTCCCAGGAATCCCTTTCCCTGCTTTCTGAATAGCCTGCTTCAATTATATCAAGCATCCATCCTCCATCTTCAATAACCTTAACTGCCGTAAGCATTCTGGTCAAAATACTTTTTATATTGTTTTCATCTACTTCATTACCCTTCCAAAGTTCAATCCCATATTCAATATCAAAACTGTTTAGCTCATCATAATCCTTTACCAAGCTAGAAAAGGCGCTAATGTCTAAAAGCTTCTCAATATCAGGCAGTTCAACCACACAATCCATTTCATCTACTTCTGTCATAATAGTATTGGTTTTGTACAGTGCCTTTACCTCCTCCTGTGATACAGGAAGAGGACTTCCAAGAAGCACTGGTGAAGGAATCCAGTTGCTTTTTTCACTATTTTCTGCAATATATTTTGCAGCCTCAATTGGTGTATATTCATTTCCACCTATAACTATATTTCTATACTCATTTAATCTCTCTCTTTTAAGCTCTTCCTTCTTTTTATTTAATTCCTCTATTATTTTTTCTCTAGTTTTTGCAAGGTCGGATATCTGCCTTCTAAGAAACTCCACATTTATGCTTGATTGCTTCTCGTCCATTGCATCTAATGTCTTTTCCATCTCTCTCTTGCTCTCAACAGAGGATAAAACCGGAAGACACAACGGCTTCAACGGCTCAACGATTTTGTCTCTTAAAACCCTCAATGCCTTTTCACTATAGCTTGTTATTAAAACACTTTTTCCTTCAGCTAATAGATGACCAACAAGATTTGCAATTGTATGGGTTTTTCCCGTTCCTGGAGGGCCTTGAATTAAGACTGCACCATTTTTCTGAAGATACTTTGCTGCTAAAAGCTGTTCACTGTTTGCAGGTTTTGTAAACAGGATGTCGCAATCCTCTCCATTAAAGCTTTCAAATGCATTAAAAGAACAATTATTCAAATAGCTTGTCTTTGATTCTGATATTCCTGTAATCTTTTTCATAAATGAAGGTATTTCCCCATCATTTGATATATCCTCTAAAACAGCCTCTATTGCAGAACTGTATCCTAGATTTCTTTTTCTCAAAAATATTACAGGCTCCCTGGTTATGTAAGGTCTATTGTCCTCTGGTTTTATAGAAATGCTTGAGAACTGACCCTCTGGTGATAGGGCTAAAACTACTCTTTGTAAGAAATTGTTTGTATTCTCTTCACCTAAGATTTCGCAGCCCTTTTCTTCAAGTTCACTGTTACACTTAGCTATTTCAGCAATATTGATTTCAGTAACTGAACGAAACATTGCATTATAAAGCTCTGGTCCCTGATCCGTGAAGCATATCTTAAATTCTGGAACCTCTGAATTAAATTTCAATTCAACTCTCTGTAAAAGTACAGGATGGTATATTTTCATTTCTCCATTTACATTCCAGTTTAGCAATCCATCTCCTAAAATTAGTTCAACAGATTCGGATTCCTTTTGAATATCAGAATAAAGCTTGTACAATGACTTAAATATATCCATTGTTCTTCTTAAAGGAATCTCTCGTGAAATCCATTCATCCCTTGCTCTATTCCACTCCTCAAACTCATCTCTTATCTCATGGGTTACTTCAATACATATGGTCTCCTTTTCCCCATTTTCTCCCGCTCTTTCAATTTTCTCCAAAAGACCTATTTTAGTATATGGATCTCTCCACTTCCCACTAATCCATCGTTCCAATTCTTCCTGTGGAGGAGGACACTCTGTTAGCTCTGGTCTCTTTACAGTAAGTATTGTATCCTTCCCATCCAATAAATTTTCGTCATTATTTCCAATGTCATTTATTTTCAACCTCAAATCCAGTGGAAGCTCATTAAACCACAGCTTCCAAGCATATTCTTTTATATCCTTCTGCACTGGATTTCTCAATTCATTAAGTGCCTTAACAAAATTAAATACCTGTTGTAATTTACCTCTCGTCAAATCTTCAATCATATGCCATACCCCTATATGTGTAATATCAAATTAACGTTCTATTTTTTTACATTTAAAATTGATTTATAACTATATTGTAACATCTTTCTTATATACTTCAATTAATAATTTAGGGATAATGCGTAGCATCCTCCCATGGTTTATCCCTAATAGACCGTGAAGGTCAAGAAATATTGCTTCCGTCGACTACTCCGCTCGCAAA
>DAMCZI010000048.1:0-34832 GCA_032095175.1 Clostridiaceae bacterium | reverse complement strand
AGGGTCACGAGGGAGAAATCCCCGTGTCTACTCGCTCCAGCAAAAAAAGAAAATATTTGTCGATCTTGTTATAGTAACGCTAGGATGCAATCAAGCACCTTAGCGTTTTTTATTACTAAATGTGCAATTATCGAATTTAATTACAATTATATAATGACAAATTTTTATATATAGTTCACAATTTTATCACATAACCTACACAAACACTTGGTAGAATTAAGAAAAAGAAAGAATAAAGGATAAGAGGTGTTTTTGATGGGTTATGAGTTTGATAACAAAGAAAATTTAAATGAATCTCAAGTTGATAACCTAACAGATGGTACTATCAGTGAAAATGCAGATGGTAACTCTTTAGGGACATCTGCTAATGGGGTTCTAGAAGAGGATTTAAATAGGAATATGGGGAATGACTCCTTAGAAACTGTTCTTGTTAAGAATAGTGGCTATAGGATTAACGAGGATGTTCCAAAGAAGAAATCCAATGTAAAGACCTATATTTCTCTTGTTTTAGCAAGCTCTATTATTACTGGGTCTTTAGTTGGCGGGGGGCTTTATTATAAGTTTTCAAATCAGCTAAAAAGCCAGACTGCAGCAATTGAAAAACTGTCAACATTATCGACATTTAAAGATACTGAAAAATACAAAGTAAGTAATGTATCAACTTTAGATACTTCTGGAGATTCTACAATTACTAAAATAGCAAAGAAGGTTGGTCCATCCATAGTAGGTATAAGGGTGACGGTGGGAAATTCAAGGCGTTCCATATATAGTGGCGGAGCAGCACAGTCGGAAGGGTCAGGAGTTATAATAAGCAAGGATGGATACATAATGACAAACTACCATGTGGTTCAGTATGCTGATCCTAGGGTTTCAACAAGCAGTAAAACTACTTTAGAAGTTTTTCTTTCTGATAAAACTCAGGCAAAGGCTAAGTTTATTGGAGGGGATAGCCAGACTGACCTTGCAGTAATTAAGGTAGAGCTTAATAATCTTTCAGCTGCTGAGCTTGGTGATTCATTAACACTTCAGGTAGGGGAGCTTGCTGTTGCAATAGGTAATCCCCTTGGAATGGAATTTGCAGGTTCTGTTACTGCAGGAGTTGTAAGTGCTGTTAATAGATTGGTTGAAACGGATTCAATAAGTCAGAATCTTATACAGACAGATGCAGCAATAAATCCTGGAAACAGTGGAGGAGCTCTTTTAAATTCAAAGGGACAGGTAATTGGTATAAATTCTGCAAAAATTTCTGAAACTGGTGTTGAGGGTATTGGATTTGCAATACCTATAAATGATGCTAAGCCAATAATTAATCAGCTAGTGATGTTTGGATATGTAAAGGGAAGACCGTTTATTGGAATATCAGGGCAGGATATTTCTGAAACAATTTCAGAAGTGTATAATATGCCGGTTGGAGTATATGTAAAAAGTGTTAGTAAGGGAAGCGGAGCAGAAAGTGCTGGCATAAAGCCTGGTGATGTAATAACAAATATTGCAGGTAAGAGTATTACTTCCATGCAGGATATAAGTGCTTTAAAGAAACAATATAAAGCTGGTGATACTGTAAGTGTTATCATAGTGAGAAACGGAAATAAGCAAAGCTTAAAGCTTACATTTACAGAGGAAAGATAGGTGTATCGCGATTAAAAAGTTCTCTTTATAGGGTATAATTATTGAGAATTGCCCTTCATATAATGGTTTAAAATGAAATTTTTATGGCATAGTGTTTTGGATATATGCTATACTTTTAAATAGACATTTGAGTATAATACAGATGGTTGCTTTTACAATTAATGTTTTATAAGGGGTGATTACTATGGATAACATGATGCTTGAGAAGTATGCAGAGCTTATTATTAAAAGCGGTATAAACATTCAAAAAGGACAGATACTTGTAATCTCATCTCCATTAGAATGTGCTTCCTTTACAAGGATTGCAGCTGAAATTGCCTACAAGGAGGGTGCAAGGGAGGTTGTTGTTAACTGGATTGATGATCTTCTTACAAGGATTAAATATTTAAATGCACCTGAGGAGATATTTGAGGAGTTCCCAGAATGGAAAAAGGAATTTTTCATATCCTATGCAAGGAAGGGAGCAGCTTTTTTAAGTATAGCAGCATCAGACCCTGAGGTTATGAAGGGTGTAGATACTGAAAGAATGAAAAAGTGGGGAAAGACTCTCAGTACAGCATTAAAGGAATATAGAGACAGGTTAGGCAGCAATAAGAATCCATGGTGTGTTGCATCAATACCTACTAAGCCATGGGCTAAAAAGGTATTCCCAAATCTTTCAGAGGATGAAGCTTTAGAAAAACTTTGGGAGGCAATAATAAAGAGCGTAAGAGCAGATAGAGTGGACCCAGTTGCTGCATGGGATGAGCATAAGAGTAACCTTAAAAAGAGAATAGAGTTTTTAAATACCAATAAGTTTAAAAAGCTTCATTATAAAAATGTTTTAGGAACAGAGCTAGAAATTGAGCTTCCAGAGGGACATATATGGCTTGGAGGATCAGATTTAACTCCTGAGGGAATAGAGTTTATAGCAAATATGCCAACTGAAGAGATATTTACACTTCCTAAGAGGGATGGTATAAATGGAAAAGTTGTAAGCTCTATGCCGGTCAGTAGAAACGGAAATATAATAGATAAATTCACTCTTACCTTTAAGGATGGAAAGATAGTTGATTATACTGCAGAGACTGGATATGATTCCTTAAAGAGCCTTGTTGAAACCGATGAAGGTTCCAGATATCTTGGAGAGGTTGCCCTTGTACCATATGATTCTCCAATATCTAGAATGGGAATATTGTTTTTCAATACTCTGTTTGATGAAAATGCATCATGCCATCTTGCCATAGGAGCAGCTTATCCTGTATGCTTGAAAAATGGTGAGAACATGGAGGACGATGAACTAAACAAACATGGAGCCAATACATCCATGGTTCATTTTGACTTCATGGTAGGAAGCAGGGATTTGGAGATAAAGGGTATAACCCAGGATGGAAGAGAGATAATGGTCTTTGAGGATGGAAACTTTGCATTCTAGGGTTTAATAGAGCCAGGTACATCACATATCAAAGTGTGATGTACCTGGCTTTTTTTATATCATATCTTCGCTAGGGGAGCAGACCCCAGAAAAGAAGATAATAATTGTTGAACAAAAATTAAGTTAGGCACAATTGCAAGCACACATTGAAAAGGTGGTATATAATGGTTATTATTTTCTTGATGAAATCATATAATCAGGAGGTAATAAAATGAGAAAAACCAAAAAGATGCTCAGCGCTATCTTAACAATTATATTTTCAGTGTTCACATTGTTAAGTAGTATGACTGTACAGGCAGCTGTAAAAAACACAGTGATACCAAAGGTTCAATTTGCAAGCGCGCCTGTAACTGAATACACTGTTGGGGATAGGATACAATTTAATATTAATTCACCAAATTTTAAGGGAAAGGTTGAGTACAGAGTAGTTTTATGGGATGATTCAAAAAAGTCCTATAGTGATCTATGGAATGAAAAAAATGGTTACCCCAATCATTACTATACTAAATGGCAGCCCACAGGAAATACGATTTTCACACTTGGCTGGCCAATTTTTGAACCCGGAAATTACAAAATAACTGTTTATGCTAAAAGGGTTGGAGTAGCACCAGGTAAGGCTGCACTAAAGGGCATGAACTGTGATAGCTACAAAGAATCAGTAGCATTTACTGTAAAACCAAAGGTGGCAGTTCTTGATAAGGAAGCTCATGCTTATGGATCAAGTGATGAAAATAAGCTTGAAACATATAAGGAAGATACTAAGATTACAGCTAAAAATATAGCATTAAGTAATGCAAAAGTAGAAGGAGATTTATATATATTAGAAGATAATGCAGTAATAAAGAATGTATCTGCAGATAGTAAGATTGTAGTAGACCCAGGTAAGGATGGGAATTGTATACTAGAAAATGTAAAGGCTAAAAACATTGAGGTTCTTTCTGGAGGGAAGAATAGTATTCATATAAAGAATGTACAAGCGGAAACAATGAATATAAGCAGTTCTACTCCAGTAAGGATTGAAGCTGATGGGGATACTGAAATAGTATCAACTACAGCTTCAGGATGTGTAATATTCGATAGAAAAAATGGTACTTATGGAACAATAATAATTAAAGAGGGCAGTGATGGAATACCTGTTATTGAATTTAGAGGAGATATAAAGGATAAGGTACAAGTTGAAACAGCAGCAACAATCAAAACTGGTGAAAATTCAAAAATATCTAATCTTGTTATAAGCACTGAAAAAGCTACCGATATAGTAACATTAGAAGGACAATATGATAAGGTGGAAATAGCAAGGGAAGTAAAAATAAAGGTTGCAGCTAATTCAAAGATTGAAAACATAGTTGCAAATAGGGATGCTAATATAAAATTGGATAAGACAGCGGTTGTGGTTAAGGTAGATAAGGGAAGCAATAATGTGGTAGTTGTAAAGGAAGGCACTGCTGAACCAAGTACACCTCCTTCAACAGGTGGGGGTGGTGGAGAAAGTAGTGGTGGTGATCATTATGTTCCTTCAACAGTACCTGTAAAATCTATCACCATTACAAGTCCGGGTAATGCAACAGAAGTTATAATGGGCAAAACATTGCAGCTCAGTGCTGTTGTAGAACCATATAATGCAACAAATAAGGAAGTAATATGGTCAGTTGCTACTTTAGCAGGTGGGACTGCACTAATAGATAGGTCAACAGGATTTTTACAAGCAACAGGAATTGGTACAGTTAGAGTAACAGCAACAAATGTGGCTTCTGGGGTTACTGGTGTAAAAGATATTACAATAACAGCACCAGTAGAGACTCCTATACAAAAGGCAACAGTAACATTTACAAAAAATCCTACTGGTATAACACTAACTGTTTTTAAGGGAGTGGCGGAAGTACAGCCAGAAGCTGATGGCACATATAAACTGGAAAAGGGTGATTATACCTACACTGCAAGTAAAGCAGACTACAAGACTCAATCAAATGTGGCGTTTATTGTTACAGATTTAGATATTACTAATGGCAAGAACATTGATGTTGTGCTTGTTAAAGATAGTGTTTATCCACCCGAAGCTAATCATGTTACCACTTATGATGAATTGGTTAATGTTGCAGCTTCAACCACTATTAATGATATTGTTATTGATGGAGATATTACAATACCAAGTAAAGGCACTGAGAGTTGGACACTTGATATGTCATTGAAAAAAATAACAATTAATCCTGAAAAAACACTTACCCTTGAGCCCAATTCATCAATAGCATTTGGAACTATAATCAATAACGGAAGCATTATAATTCAAGGAAGTGTGCTTGAGAACAACAAGGGTTATCTACAAGGGGGAGACATTTTAGGCAGCGGAATGGTATCAGGTACTGGAGAAGCATCGATTTCTATAACCTCAGAGGCTGCTTTACGAAATGCATTGTGTTTTGAGATTGGATCCATTGATATCTCCATGGAGGCGCCTTTGTCAATTGCTTCAGACCTTGATTTGGTGAAAACAAATAGCAAAGTTCCCTCTCGACGTATACACTTTTATGGAAATGGTGTTTTGATTGGAGCCTCTGATGGAATAACCTTTAAAGTATATTCTGGAGATTTGTTAAGTCAGCATGGAAATACAAATAATTTCTATTATTCTGATAGAACAACAAAGATCGAAGAAGGATTCTTTGCTCCAGAGGATCATACCTTCACATGGGACAACAGCATTCAAGGATGGGTATCCAATGTCACACCAACGAGTGATCCTGATTTCATAATTTCTAATGGATTTTTAGTGGAGTACAAGGGTGCTGGTGGAGAGGTTATAATTCCTGAGAGTGTTATACGAGTTATGGATAATGCATTTGCAGGAAATACCACTATAACAAGTATTTATTTCCCTAAAAGTGTTCAATATGTAGGCAATGGGGAAGATGCACTTAGAGGATGTACCGGCATTACTAGTTTAACATTTTCAAATACAATTCAGTTTATGAATAGTGATTTAAACCAGAATCCAAATATAAAGGAACTTAGCATATATAAGGGTGATACTGATTCAATAGTACGTAATTGCTTTAATTCCTCGGCTTCTGAAAATTCAACAATAGAGAAAATCAACATTGGTGAAGATATTACAGAGATAAAAGAATTCGCATTTAGCAAATATAAAGCTTTAAAACAAGTAAAATTACCAAATAGTTTAAAGGTAATAGATCAGGATGCTTTTTCTGGATGTGAGAATTTGGAATCTGTTGCCTTTCCTAATGTATTAGAAATAATCGGAGGAAATTCTTTTAGTGGATGTGTAAAGCTATTAGAAATTGTAATACCAAATGGAATAAAAGAGGTTGGGGTTAGAGCATTTGGGGATTGTACTAATCTTGCTATAGTTTCTATACCTAATGGATTAACTGGCTTAACAACCAATGGTGCTTTTGATGGATGTACGCTTCTTGGTACCCTTCATATTACCTTAAGTCCAAATACAACAATTTTAAGCGCTATTTATGCTGATGTAGATAGGATTTTAATTGATGAAGGTATTACTGAAATAAAAGCTTTTACCTTTAATAATCTAACAAAAGTAAAAGAGCTAATATTGCCAGGAACTGTTCAGGGTATAGAAGACAGGGCTTTTGTTGGTTGTACTAACCTTGAAAGCATAACTATTCCTGGTCATGCAATTACCCAATCAGAGACATTTTTAGATTGCCCAAATATTAAAAATGTAACAGTATCATATAAGGACAATCCTACTGTTTCTAATAGATTGCAGCTGCCGAATTCTGTGGAAACCTTAGATATTGCAGAAGGAATTACAGAAATTGAAGTGTGGAGCTTTAATAATTTAAATAAGCTTACAACTATTTTGCTTCCAAATACACTAACAGGAATAGGTTCGGATTGCTTTAAAAATTGTGGACAGTTTACTATGAAGGTTTATGAGAATTCATATGCACATCAATATGCAATTGATAATAATATCCCTTTTGTTTTAAGGACGGAAGAATAACAGCACATTGGAGAATGTGAATTTAGAAAAATAAACATGGGGCTGTAGAAAAAAGAAAAGTTATGCTTAATATCCCGAGGCAACAGGCACTTGAGTTTAGAGTTATTTAAGTAATATTGTTAGTAATAGATACTTTAACTAAAATAACTCAAAACTCAAGAGCCTGTCACCTTGCGCCCCTTTCATGTATGGTTACTTGAACATCTTTCCAGGGGAGCAGTGAGGATGATATTCACCTTTTCAAAACAGGATCACCCTAAATTTCATATATCTATTTAAAAAATGCAAAAATATATATCAAGTTAATTCTTCATGTTTTCAAGCTGGTCAATAAATCCATCTAAGACACTAATAGTTTCCTCTTTGGTGTAGAATAAATCACTTTCGGGCAAACTCTCAAAAAAATCACGAAAAGCATCACATATACTTTGCTCATTTATAGTGCAAGAAACAATTCCATTATTGTCTGCAGCAATAAACACAATGCCACTGCCTTTATGTACTTGTAAGGTTAAAAATGGAGAAATTATAAATTTGGAAGAATCCGTTGCACGGAAAATTAAATCCTCTTTTTTAATATCATCCCTTAAAGACTTTAATAAATATTTTCGTTCTTGAAGTGTAAAGGGTGATGCAAAGCGAGGAGGTAAATCAGCCATTACTCCAGTATTAACCATATATTTCAAGCCTTCAATTGAAAAAAAACACTTAAAGGGAGCATCGGAAGAATTATAGCTATCATAAAACTTATACAAAGCTTGCCTTACTTCCTCCCAATGCTGAACCTCTGGAAGTAGATGCTTATCAACCATCTCATGGGTATAGTATTTACCAAAACAAGGCTGGGGCTCAATTACATTTGTGACTTGTCCAGCAATTTTATAAGCTTTAAAATAAGTTGTAAGCATATCTCCGCAATCTGCCAACTGATTTACAAAAGGCTTTGCTTGGGTTAGGCATTTTTGAAAATTGTCATAGTAAACACTTTTTATATCATCATTATTATAAAGAATGGCGGTTTTGAAATCTGCTGAAAGTGTAACCAATCGTTTACTTGTAAAAAGATAATATGGCATAGTTAGCGAAATATCCTTTGCCATGTTTTCTGTAGCATAGTAATAGTAGGGTTGATAGCCGTTTCTAATACAAAAGGCAAATGGCAAAACATGAGATAAATTTTCAAGATTAATATTGGAATTCTGCTGGCTGTGTGGATTTTTGCTAAAGCGTACAATATGCTGAATTTTAATCTGTCCATTGCTCTCCCAGTAGAGCTGATGTAAACAATCGAATAAATAATTATAGTCAAAGGGTACGGTTAAGCTGATCTTGGGGTTATTTTCATTGAATGCCTCTTCCTCCATGATATCTCTAATGATATTATTAACATTATATTGTCCAGAAAACACTTTGATATTTTGAGTAATATCATTTTTGATTGTGAATGATTTTTCAATATTTAAATTACTGCTTCCATTTATGTGAAGTGTAGCAATTTGTTCAATCAATTCTTTGATATACTTTCTACCTGCATAAGTTTTTTCACCTATTTTATTTATGGAATACAGCTCCATTAAATCTTTTCGTTCCCTGGGGGAAACACGAAGAAAATCACACAATTTTTCTACAAAAGCAGTACCAGGCAGTCGTTCCCCAGTAATAGAGCGCTGTATGGTTGTGCGGTCAAGCCCTGCATTTTTTGCAAGCTGATATATATTTGTTCCGCTTTCTTCAATTAAATATTTTAGCTTTTCACTAAATTGAGACATAACACATTCCCCCTCAAAATACTATAATTGTAAGTTATCCTGGGTATATTTGCAAGTAAAGATTAAAAACTAGGTATATTGTTTTAGGGATGGAAACTTTGTATTCTAGGGTTTAATAGAGCCAGGTACATCACACTTTGATATGTGATGTACCTAGCTTTTTTATATCATATCTTCAAATTTATTTTTTAAGCTCATTATTTCTTTAAGCAGCAATATTATGTCTTCCTTGGTTGCTGGTAGGCTCATGTCCATCTTTTTTAGCACTCCAAGGTCATCATTTTTATATAGCATGTCCAAGAGTTTTTTAGCCATTCTTATCCTTTTTATTATGCAATCTTTACTGTCATAGTATTCTAAGGTGCTTCCGTCCTTTAAAATCAGTTTTTCTGTGTCAATGGTTTTGATAAGATTGGAGTTAACATATCCATAGCCTCCATCCTTTAATACCAGTGGCTTTCGTACTCTGACGGGTATTAGCACTTCTTGATTTGAAAGGTACAGGGGTACTAGGTATTTTTGATCAAAAAACCGGGATGTTCTTTTCTTTATTGCCTTAAGGTCAACGGTTCTTTCTTCGAACACCTTCCTTATGGCTGAACTTAGAGAAGTCTTTAAAGTCCTTTCTCCAGACTCGTCTTTGATTGATGCAGCATTTCCTATTCCTTCAATATACTTCGGAATAATGAATACAATCAAAACAATTACCTCCCAATTTGTTTTTCATCGGTTCCATAGGAAAATTATACTCCGAACATATGTTTGATGTCAATAATTTCCTGATGACAGAATAGTGCAATATAAGTGTTTTATGTATATTTTTGAATATTATTTTTATATAATGTGAAACTAAACTTATATTAATGATATATACTTCTAAAATTTTATATAATAAAGGATGTGATCGTATGTTTGTTCCTAATAGAATAATTATGGAAAAGGGTTCTCTTGATTACGAAGCAGGGAAAAATATATATGATACTTTTAAGAATAAAAAAGGGGTGGAAATAATAAATGTGCCCTCCAATAGAGTAAAACAAAATATTCCTGGTGACAATCTCTATGATTTTTATCGTGAAGGTAAAAAAACACTGGTGGTTGGAGTTAAAAAGGGATTAAAATTTCAATCCTGTAAACCATCAGCACACTATCAACTTCCACTTGTATCAGGTTGTATAGGACAGTGTCAGTATTGCTATTTAAACACAAATCTTGGAGATAAGCCATATATAAAGGTTAATGTAAACATAGGAGAAATACTTGATAAGGCCCAGGAATATATAAATGAAAGGCTTCCTGAGGTAACTATATTTGAAGGCTCTGCAACTTCAGATCCGATTCCTGTTGAACCCTATGTACATTCCCTAGCAAAGACGATAGAGTTTTTTGGTAAAAGCAAGGATGGAAGATTTAGATTTGTTACCAAATACAGTGATGTTGATGGATTGCTTAATTTAAAACATAATGGTAACACAGAAATTAGATTCACCATAAATACTGGACATGTAATTAGTGAATATGAGCATGGAACTGCTTCAATTACCAGCAGAATAGAAGCAAGTGTAAAGATAGCTAAGGCAGGTTATCCCCTTGGGTTTATAATCGCTCCTGTATTTATATATGATAATTGGAAGGAGGATTATAAAAAACTTTTACTTGATTTAAAAGATGCAGTACCTCTTGATTTAAAATATCCTCTGACTTTTGAAGTTATTTCTCATAGATATACAACTAGGGCCAAAAATATAATACTAGAAGTATTTCCCGAAACAACTCTCCCAATGATAGATGAAGAAAGAAAATATAAATATGGGCAATTTGGATATGGCAAATACGTTTATACAAAGGAGCAACTTGGAGAAATGATGGAATTCTTTAAAAATAATATAAAGTCAATCTTTAAAGAGTGTGATATTAAATATATTATATAGTCGGCCCTATTTTCTAGCTATGTTAAGCATTTCCTATGTGTCTTGTGCTTTGACCTTCATATTAAGGAGATGCTTAATTACAATATAGATATATGGAGATAGATTTATACAGTTACAGCGATTCTTAATGTAGATCTTAATGAATAATAAGGTATAGTAGTTAAATTTGTTGAGTTTATTTGTAGTAGTATAAAGGTTTAAAAGCTTCTCAGAGCATTCAATTAAAAATTCAGGCTGATTATATTTTATACAGCTATCCAGTGCATGCTCTTCGAATACAATGGCTTCTCTGTACATACTTTTATCAAAATATATGTTGCCCATATCCATTAGGGGGTGAGTAATTTCAGGATTATTTGTTTTTAGCAGTATTTTGATTTCCTTTTTGAAATATTCGATGCTTTTATCTATTTTATTTAACTTATAATATATCCATGCTATGTTGTGATATATAATATCAATAAATCTAGTGTCATTTTCAAGCAAGAACATATACATATTTAAAGCAGCAGTGTAATCCTCCATGGCTAACAGAATATTCCCTTTAAGCAGCATACTGTGATAGAGGGAAGAAGAATCAAGTTTATCTAATGAGATTGATTTTTCTATCCAGCATAGGGCTGAATTTAAATTTCCCTGTCTTTTGTAGTAAAAGGAAATATGATAATAAAGACGCCATAAGATATAATTGTCATTTATATTATTTTCTATTATTATGCTGAAGCATTTATTATAGTATAGAATTGAATTTTCCATATCATTTAGATGTTTGTAATTTGCAGCAATCATAATTAAAGAAAGGAGCATATCCTTTATATCCTTTATTTTAATTGATATTTCATAGGCTTTCTTACATAATTCCAGGGATAAATCATGATTCTTTAAATCAAAATAGTGATGTGCTGATTTTAAATATATCTCAAGTTTTACATCATCTAAGGTGTATTCCTCCGCAATCTCTAAGAGCTTATTTAGTTCCTGATTATCAAAATAATTATGTAGTGCTTCTATTTTTTTAGAGCAATAGTTTCTTGCATAGTCTTTTGCAGGCATTAAAAATTCACTTATATCAATGTTTAGAGATATTTGATTTGATAGAGCTATTGTCTTAAGGTTTTCTACAAGTGCACTTGCTTTTTGAGGAGTAAGTTTTCTTCTTCCTGTTTCAATGGATTTTATTAAGTCAAGACTTAATGTATCATTGGCCAATTGACTTTGTGATATATTAAGTAAACTTCTGTAGTGCTTTATTCTATTTGGAACAGCAAATCTATCCATAAAACCTTACCCCCTCTCGGTTATATTATAACACAGGTACCAGGTACTTTTATAAAAATACTAGAACAATATTACTAAATTTGGTACAATATAGAGGGAAAATATCACATTAATAATTGACTTAATTTAATGATGAATAGATGTCAAAGGGGGAGAATTCATGAAGGTACGTAAAGCCATTATTCCTGCTGCAGGTCTTGGTACACGTTTTTTACCTGCAACAAAGGCACAGCCAAAGGAGATGCTTCCTATTGTTGATAAGCCAACAATACAGTATATAATTGAGGAGGCAGTGGCATCTGGTATTGAGGAGATACTTATTATAACTGGAAGAAATAAGAGAGCAATTGAGGATCACTTTGATAAATCAGTTGAGTTGGAGATGGAGCTTAAGGCTAAGCATAAGGATGATTTGCTTAAAGAAGTTGAAGACATTTCTAATTTAGCTCAGATATATTATATAAGGCAAAAGGAGCCTAAGGGACTTGGGCATGCAATACATTGTGCCAAGACCTTTGTTGGGAATGAACCCTTTGCTGTTATGCTTGGTGATGATGTTGTTGATAATGATGTTCCATGCTTAAAGCAGATGATAGATGTATTTGATGAATATAATACAACAATACTTGGAGTTCAAGAGGTTCCTATGGAGGATGTAAACAAGTATGGAATAGTTAAGGGAATGCATATTGAAAAGGGTGTATATAAGGTTAAGGATTTAGTTGAAAAGCCAGATAGAGAAAAGGCACCATCCAATATTGCTATTCTTGGAAGGTATATAATAACTCCAAAGATATTTGAAATATTAGAGCATACTGCACCTGGAAAGGGTGGAGAGATACAGTTGACAGATGCATTAAAGGAACTTGTATCATCTGAGGCTATGTATGCATATACTTTTAAGGGAAAAAGATATGATGTAGGAGATAGGCTTGGATTTTTAACAGCAACAGTTGAATATGCTCTCAAAAGGAATGACCTTAAGGATGAATTTTTAGGGTATCTAAAAAATATTGTAAATAGTAATGAGTTAAAATAAAAGTATGGGGGTGTCGCACAAAGAAAGGTTGTGCCTTATATCCCGAGGTAACAGGCACTTGAGTTTTGAGTTATTTAATTAAAGCATCTGACGATGCTTTTGATTAAATAACTCAAAACTCAAGAGCCTGTCACCTTGGGACAAATGTTGTGCGACAGCTCCTTTTTCACGGAGGGATACTATGGGGTATATGGAGAAATATAAAGAATGGTTGAAATTTGACAAGGAAACAGAGAAGGAACTTACTGGTCTTAGTGAAAAGGAAATAGAGGAAAGATTCCATAAGGACCTTGAGTTTGGAACAGGTGGTCTTAGAGGAATTATTGGTGCAGGAACAAACAGGATGAATGTATATACTGTAAGGAAGGCAACTCAAGGGTTAGCAAACTATATAAATTCAAAGAATATTGATTGTCCCTGTGTTGCTATTGCATATGATTCAAGAAGGTACTCTGATGTGTTTGCAAAGGAGGCTGCACTTGTTCTTAATGCAAATGGTATAAAAACATATGTGTATAGAGAATTAATGCCAACTCCTATGCTTTCCTTTGCGGTAAGAAGGCTTGGTGCAACGGCTGGTATCGTTGTTACTGCAAGCCATAATCCAAAGGAATACAATGGATATAAGGTATACTGGAGTGATGGAGGACAGATAACAGAGGAGCATGCTAAGGGGATATTGGATGAAATTAACAAGGCTGATTACAGTGAGATAAAAACAATGGATTTTGATAAGGCAGCACTTGAGGAGCTATATAAGTATGTACAGCCTATTGTTGAGGATGAGTATTTTGAGGCAGTTAAGGCACAGGCTGTTAATTTGGATATAATAGAGGAAATGGGCGATAAATTAAATGTTATATACACTCCCCTTCATGGAACAGGAAATAAGCCTGTTAGAAGGGCTTTAAAGGAGCTTGGGTTTGAGAATGTAACCGTTGTTCCAGAACAGGAACTGCCAGATAGTGAATTTAGCACAACTAAGTATCCAAACCCTGAGGAGCCAGAGGTATTTAGGATTGCAATTGAAATGGCTAAGAAAAATGGTGCGGATTTAATAATAGGAACAGATCCAGACTGTGACAGAATAGGTGTTGTTGTTAAGAATAAGGAAGGGGAATATGTTGTTCTAACTGGAAACCAGACAGGAGTTCTTTTAACAAACTATATCCTAGACCAGTTAAAGAATACAGGAAGGATGCCTAAAAACCCTGTTATTGTAAAGACAATTGTTACAACAGAGCTTGCAAGACGAATATGTAAAGATTATGGCGTTGAGATTATAGATGTTTTAACAGGGTTTAAGTATATTGGAGAAAAGATAAAGGAATTTGAAGAAGCAGGAAATAAGAGCTATATATTTGGGTTTGAAGAAAGCTATGGATACCTTGCAGGAACCCATGCAAGGGATAAGGATGGAGTAGTTGCGGCTGCACTCATTTGTGAAATGGCTGCATATTATAAATCAAAGGGAATGTCTCTTTATGATGGAATGATTGAAATATATGAGAAGTATGGATATTATATTGAGGATTTAGAATCCCTTACCATGAAGGGAATTGAGGGAAGCGAAAAGATTTCAAATATAATGGATAAACTAAGAAATAATACTCCAGAAAATATTGCAGGTAAAAAGGTTGTCAGGGTAAAGGACTATTTAAAAAGAATTGACAGAAATCCATGCGATGGCTGTAAGGCTGAAATAGACCTTCCTGTTTCAAATGTAATGCAGCTTTTCCTTGAGGATGGAAGCTTAATTACAGCAAGGCCATCAGGAACAGAGCCTAAGATTAAGTTCTATTTTGCAGCTGTTGGAAATTCTGTTGATGATGCAAAGGAGACAATAACCAAGGTTAAGGAAGAAATACTTAGGATGGCAGAATAACTAAGTTACAAATCGATATGTTTGGTGCTTGAAAGGTGATGTACGAGTTGAAGAAGAAGATTATAATTGGCATACTTTGTGCTATTGTTGTGGTTTTATCAGGTGTATATATATGGGGATATTCCTTGCTTGGTAGAATACAAAAGAATAAGATAACAAAAAATGATGATGAGTTGGGTATTACAAAATCTTCTGTAGATAATTCAGAAGGCGAAGGTATAATTAACATTGCATTCTTTGGTGTTGACAGAAGAAGTCCAAATCAATCATCAAGGTCTGACAGTATAATGGTTATTTCAATAGATAGTAAAAATCAAAGGGTGAAGGCTTCATCCCTTATGAGAGATATGTATGTTCCAATACAAGGACATGGAGAAACAAAGATAAATCATTCATATGCCTATGGAGGCCCGGTTCTTGCAATAAAGACTATTAATTCTAACTTCGATCTTGATATTAGAAATTATGTTACGATAGACTTTTTTGGCTTTGAAAAAATGATAGATAAGATTGGTGGAGTTGAAATAGACATTAATAGTTCAGAAGCTAAGATATTAAATGTTAAAAGCGGGCTTCAAAAACTAAATGGAAAGCAGGCCATTGCCTACAGCAGAATAAGGTATGTAGGTAATGCAGATTATGAAAGAACTGAAAGGCAAAGAAAAGTTTTAAATGAAATATTTAAAAAGGTAAAATCGAAGGGAGTTATAGAACTTCCTGGAGTTATGTCAACAATACTTCCCTATGTTGAGACCAGTCTTTCAAATGGAGAGATATTACAGCTTGGAACAAAGGTTATGGGGTTTAAGACAGAGGGGATGGAACAGTTTAGAGTTCCTGTGGACGGACTTTATAAGGGACAAAAGATAAGAGGAATGTCTGTGCTTGTTCCGGATATTGAGAAAAATAAGAAAAAGCTGCATGAGTTTATATATGGAATGTAGGTTGGTGCCCGATACATAATACATCGAATGTGATGTATTGTGTATCGGGCATTTTTTTTGTCTGGGTGAATATTATGAATAAGTGGTATGTTTTGTGATTGGCAATATTAAGTAACGATTTTATATAGGTGGGGAGTAGCATGAAAAAAAGATTAATTATAACAATTGTTTTACTAATTGTTTCAGCTATGCTTGGAGCTATTGTTTATGGATATTGTTTACTTGATAAAATCGAAAAGAAGGAAATTCCTAAAACAAATGAGGAGTTATTAATTACTGAACAGCCTAAGAAGAATGAAATTGAGAAAAATATTGATGATAAGAAGAAAGAGGAACCGATTATAAATATAGCATTATTCGGGCTCGATAGAAGGTATCGGGATGTGAGTTCAAGATCAGACACTATAATGGTTGTTTCAATTGACTCTAATAATCAAAAAATAAAGGTAACGTCTCTTATGCGAGATATGTATGTTCCGATACCCGGGCATAAGGAAAACAGGATTAATGCTGCATATGTCTATGGAGGACCTGTTCTTGCAATAAAGACTATAAACTCAAACTTTGGACTTGATGTTAGAAATTATGTTTCTATTGATTTCTTTGGGTTTGAAAAGCTAATAGACAAAATTGGAGGGATTGAGATAAAGGTTTCTGCTGAAGAGGCAAAGGTGATGAATTTCTATATTAAAGAGCTTAACAGGTTGAATGGGGATACTGTAGAGAATGTAAATGGAGGAGTTCAAGTGTTAAATGGAAGGCAGGCAGTTGCATACAGCAGGGTAAGATATGTTGGAAATGCAGATTACGAGAGAACAGAAAGGCAGAGAAAGGTTTTAAATGAGGTTTTTAAAAAGGTAAAGAAGAGCAGTATTACTGAGCTTCCAGGGATAATATCAACAATTCTTCCCTATGTTGAAACAAGTTTTTCTAAGGGGGAGATAATAGATCTTGCAGTGAAGGTAGTTGGATTTAATACTGAGAATATTGAGCAGTTCAGGCTGCCGGTAGATGGATTTTTCAAGAGTCAAAGGATAAGGGGAATGGATGTGCTTGTTCCGGATATGGAGGGGAATAGAAAGAAGATGCATGAGTTTATTTATGAGTAGGTGGGAAGGCTTTTAAAAGGAATTTCGGGAGGGTAACAGGCATTTGGGTATAAAAAAGTGTTGGGCAAGTGGCAAGTTGGATACTACCTGAGTTGTCAGAGAATATCCAACGTGTCATTTGCCTTGCATTTAATAAAAAATTTGAAAATAAATGTCTACGTAGTGTGGGATATGTCATATATTATAAGTAAGTACTGCCTTAACATATAAATGGGAGTTGAATGTTATGGATGAGGAAACTACTGTTGATCTGCATGAAATATATGATGTTATAAGAAAGAGAATTTGGATTATTGTAGTGATTACATTAACTGCAGCATTTATCAGTGGGATATTAAGCTTTTTTGTAATAAAGCCTGTTTATGAGGCACGTACAAGTGTAATAGTTGGCAGAATGTTGGATAGCGAAGACTCAAGGATGCAGTATAACGATGTTATGATGTATCAAAATCTTATAAAAACCTATGTTGAAATAGCAAAGTCTAGAACAGTTTGTCAAAATACAATAGATAAACTGGGAATGGATATAAAAGCAGAAGAGCTTTTGAATTTTATAACTGTATCACCTGTGCCAGATACCCAGATGATTAATATAAAGGTACTAAATAAAGATGCAAATCAAGCAGCGGATATTGCAAATACAATTACAGAGATCTTTATAAAAGAAGCTAGGGTACAATTTCCAGGTGGAAGCGTAAGTATAATGGATAAAGCAGTTGTACCAGAATATCCATCAAAGCCAAACAAAAAGCTAAATGTTGCAGCAGCATTTTTATTAGGGCTTATGATGTCTATTGTGGTAGTGTTTCTAGTTGAATACCTGGATAAAACAATAAAAAATGAAAATGATGTTGAAAAGTATATTAACCTTCCTGTAATAGGAATGATACCTAAGATATATGAGAACCAGAAAAAAAGTAATTTATATTTCTTTTAATTATGTAGGGAGTTCAAAAAATGAAAATTATAAAAAAGTTTTTCTTTTTAATAGTGTTTAACCTACTAATATTTCAAGACTATTTGCAAACAAGAATTACTGCTATGCAGTATTTTGATGAGATTGTGGCATATATATTTATATTTTTTGCAATCATAACGATTTTAGTTAATAAGTACAAATTAAGTCTTCAGGATTTTAAAGTTATTTTTGTGATTTTGCTTATACTTGTAGTTGGCATAATAGGTAATTTTGTATATAAAAATCAATCTATTAAATATGCCTTACTTGATTTTTTATTAATGTTTAAATTCGCCTTTGCATATTTTGTAGGCAGGTTCTTGTTTAATAATATCAGTATATTTCATCTAAAAAAGGTTATAAATACGGAAGCTCAAATAATAGTAGTCCTACTATCTGTTTTAATATTATCAAATTTAGTTTTTAATTTTTTCCCGATAGCAGAGGTTAGATATGGCTTTCCCGTACAGCAATTGTTTTTTTCTCATCCTACATACTTAGCTAGCTTTTGTACAAATTTACTGGTGTTTTTAACGTTGTTTGCAAAGTATTATAGGGTCAATAGCCTATTTATTTTAGTGGATCTATTGATAATAGCATCCTCGCTAAGAGCTAAAGCGCTGGCATTTGTTTTTATTTACGTTTTGGTATGGATTATTATTACAATGAAAAGAAAGATAAAGATTAGGAGTATTATAGGAATCATAAGCTTTATAGTTATTTTATTTATTCCTGTAATTAAAGAAAAAATATTAGCACACCAGGATTTCGCAAGATTTTTATTATATAAATATTCCCTTGTAATTGCAAAAAGTAATTTCCCATTAGGAAGTGGGTTTGGAAGCTTTGCATCATTTGTTTCGGGTAAATACTATTCGCCTTTATACTATTATTATGGATTAAATAATACCTATGGGTTATCTCCTGATAGATATAATTTTATTTCAGATACATTCTGGCCAATGATTATAGGGCAATTAGGCTTTTTTGGACTACTGCTTTTTGCATATTTGATTTTTATATTTTTGAGTATGATCTATAAAAGAACAAAAGGTAATATGCATTTTAGACTTGCGGCATTTATTCCTATGCTGTATTTGCTGATCAGCAGCACCTCGGAATCTAGTTTTGCAAATCCCATTGCTGTTAGCTTCTTTTTAGTCCTTGGGGTTATTCTTAGTGATAATTCCATGAAATATTTTGCTAAAAACGAGGTACAACTTTATAGTAAATAGAATAATATGAATCATAGTATGTTTAAATAAAAGGGCGGAGGCTATGATTAAAAGGATTCTATTTAAACTCATTAAGCCATTTGCAAAAGTTTTTCTTTTCCTTAAATATAAAAATATCTGGAATATGAAAGAAGAGTTAAAAAAGCAAAGCACACCTAATAAGATGCTTCTTACTGTATATGAGGATTACTTTTATAGATACGGAAGCTGGATTGGATACAAATCTGAAATTTTAGGGATTCCATGTTTCCCTCATAGCCCAATAGGAATTTTTATTTCCAATGAATCAAAGCTTGGGAAAAATGCCGTAATATTTCAGCAGGTTACCATTGGCTCTAATACTTTAAATGACAGTCAGCATCAAGGAAGTCCCATTATAGGAAACAATGTTTACATTGGATGTGGAGCTAAGATAATAGGAGCAGTAACAATAGGAGATAATTGCAGGATTGGTGCGAATACTGTTGTTTATAAAGATATGCCCCCTCACTCTGTTGCAGTACAATCACCCACAAGAATTGTTCAAAAGAGTAATCTTGACAATAGATACTTCTCAATAGGTAATAAAGAGAAATGGGTATATTATGATGATGGAAGATGGATTGAGGATAAAAATGAGTAAATATGGTAGGAATATAGCAAGTAATTTTATAACACATATGATATCAATGGTTTTGGGGTTTGTAACAAGTATTATAATTGCAAGAAATTTTGGACCAGAGGGAAGAGGGTATATAGCATATCTGTTTCTTATATTTAGTTTAATATCTGATTATGGACATTTTGGGATTAACAATGCAACAACATATTTTCAAAAGCGTTCAAATTATGGAGTTAAAGAGGTATATTCTGTTAATTTGAGCTATCTTTTTGTTATGTTTTCGTTTTTATCTTTTATAGTAATAATTTTGAGAACCAGCGGATTAATACTTAAGGAATATTCAATTCTTCTTATAGCGATGGCATTAATATATGTATTATGTAATTTTATAATAACATGCAATAATGGCATATATGTTGGAGATGAAAGGCTTAGGGAGTCAAATATATTTACATTAGTTAATAAGCTCACAAGTTCCTTTTTAATAATTGCATTATGGGTATTTAACTGCCTTAGTATAACAGCATATATTGTAATACTGATTTTTTCTCTTGCATTGAATGTAGTCCTTTTGATGAGAAAAGTAGGTGTACAGTATAGGTTTAAAATTAATTATTCTTTGCTAGCAGAGGAATTTAAATATGGGATAATAATTTATCTGTCAAACCTTTTTGGCTTTTTAAACTATAGAGTTGATCAATTTATGATTAAAAACATGATCGGCACAAAGGATCTTGGAGTATATGCAATTGGAGTCACTTTGGCAGAGTTGGTATTTTTGGTTCCTTCAAGTGTTACATCTGCCCTGGATGGAAGGTTGTATAATATTGATAATAAATCTATAGAAAAGAAAACAGTTACATGTAAAACAGTTAAATACACATTTTATATGAGCATTTTTGTAGTATTAATTGGTATAGCGTGTTTAAGACTTATTCCAATATTGTATGGTCAGGAGTATAAAGATGCTATAGCAGTAACTCTTATTTTGTTTACAGGCATAATATTTGCATCGGTAGCTAAGGTATCCTATTCATATTTCTTTGTAAGCGGCAGACCTGCTGTTCATATGGTTTTTACTTTTATCTCCTTTTTAACAAATATAGTTCTTAATTATTTTATGATACCAGCCTTTGGGATTAATGGTGCTGCATTAGCATCAACCTGTTCTTATTTTGTATATGGTTCATCCTATATAGTCTATTTTGTTGTAAAAGAAAAATTTCCAATAGGTGATTTGCTTAAAATCAATAGGGAAGATATTGCTATTTTAAAGGGGTTAATAAGAAGATGAAGATAGGTTTTTTTGGTGATTTAGTTTTAGATGAAAGTTTGAAGATTGAGGATAAAATTGAAAAAAATATTAGAGAGAACAATTTTAATTGCTTAAATCTTGAAGCGCCGTTTATTACAGAAGAACATATTCCAATAAAAAAATCTATAAATCTCTATCATAAAACAGAAAATCTAAGGCTTATGAAGGATAATAAATTCACTTTGGTAAACATGGCAAATAACCATGTGTTTGACTTTGGCGTAGAAGGGTTTAAATATACAAAATATATACTGGATAAAAATGAAATAGAGTATTTTGGAGCAGGGGGAAATTTGAAGGAAGCAGGCAAACCATATATTTTTGAGTTGAATGGTAGAAAAGCTGCAATCTTTGGTTTCGCATGGGACTTTACTGATGCAATAAATACCTATGGTGATGGTTTTGGAACAAGTCCAGTGGATTTAGATGTAATAAGGAATATCCTATCCCCATTTAAGGACTATGATTACAAAATTGCATATTTCCATTTTGGAACAGAATATGAATACCTCCCTGAGCCATATCAAAAGTATATGATTGATACATTGTTTGATGAAGATTTACTGGATATAGTAATAGGAACACACCCTCACAGTTACCATGGATATAATGAGAAATTTATAAATGGAAAGAAAAAAATAGTGTTCTATAGCCTGGGAAATTTTATTCTCCCTGAAATAGAATTCTTGGATAAAAGGGTAAAGTATAAAGAAGAATATCATTTATGCTATTATGCAAATATAGATTTCGATAATGATTTATCCTTTGAAATAGTTCCATATAAATTGATTAACAACAGCACAGAAATAAGGATGCTATTTAAAGAAGAATTGGAAGAGTTTAATAAGCATATAAAAGAAATTTCTGAACCGTTAAAACTCAAATATAAAGAATATAGAAAATATTATATTAAGAATAGAAAAAGAAAATTTAGACCACTTATATGTGAAAATAAGATAATTAATAAAGCAAAGCAAAAAACCTATGAGATTTTACACGTTACAAGGGTTTATATATACATGAAAATGCTTGCTTTTACAAAATTTTTAGGGATATATGAAAAGCTAAAGGTGTTAAAAAATAAATATTTTAATAAATAAATCGCAAAAAATATTTTAATAATGTATATTGCAATTTATGAATCAAGGAATATGATTTTGCATAAATGTTTAGGGTCGAGTAATGTAGAATCATTTATGCGAAACATATAGCAGATAAGCGTGCTTGTTTAATTTTAAGAATTCCCTAGTGGTATAAGTGGTATATAGTATTTATAGATAAAAGGATATAATTCAATTTATCCTAAATAGTAATTTGTGTGGAAGTGCTTTTAAGTGATTGTAAATTTAATGCTTTCCAGAGGCTTTAGATGGTTTTACAGAGACCATATATATGTGAAGGGGTATTTATTTGATAGGGATAATAAATTATATAAGAATGAAGAACTGCTTGATTATTTTTCTGGTATAGAAAGCGAGATGGATTTTAAAGATCGTTTGATAAATGCAAACGGTTTCTTTTCTGTTGTAGTTATTACATCAGAGCTGATACTTGCTGCTGTTGATAGGTTAAGAAGTATGCCGTTGTTTTATGGAAGGGATTTGGTGGATTTATACATTACGGATAATCCCTTCTATTTGTATGAGAAAATACCTTATAAGAATTTCAACGATATTTCCCGAAAGGAATTTATTTTGACAGGATATGTAACAGGAAATAAGACGCTGTCTGATGGAGTAATGCAGCTTAGGGCAGGGGAGTATCTCGTTTACAGTAAGTTTACAGCAAAAGAAGAAACAAAGCTGTATTTTCAGTACATCCATGACAATTTCTTTAATGAGAGTGATGGTAATCTTATCGAAAAAATGGATTTACTGCATTTGAATGTTTTTAAGCGCCTTATTAAATCCTTAGATGATAGAATGGCTGTTATTCCCTTAAGCGGAGGACTTGATTCAAGGTTGATAGCCATAATGCTTAAAAGGCTGGGATATACCAATGTTACCTGCTTTAGCTACGGGGTACCAGGAAATAGTGAAAGTATAATATCAAAGGAGATTGCTAAAGCATTGGGGTTTAAATGGGTATTTGTAGAATACAGTATGAAGAAATGGAATGATTTTTTTAACAGCGATACGAGAGTAAAATATTTTAGATTTAGCGGAGGTATTTCTTCTCTTCCCCATGCACAGGATTTTATAGCTGTAGAAGAAATAAAAAATAGAGGATTGATACCTAATGATGCTGTATTCATTCCCGGGCATTCCTATGATTTTTTACAGGGAAGCCATATCCCTAAGGATATAGTTAATAAAAAGATATTCTCAGATGAGGAGGTTATACACCAAATTTTAAATAAACATTATTCCCTTCATAATTGGGGGAAGGATAAAGAAATTTTATGGGAAGAATTTGCTGAAAGAATCAGGCTCAATATAGGTGATTCAGAAATGTTTTCTCAGGAAGAAGCTTCTGATGTATTTGAATTATGGGACTGGCAGGAAAGACAGGCAAAGTTCATCTGCAATTCTGTAAGGGTATATGAGTATTTCAATTATGAATGGAGAATGCCTCTGTGGGATAATGAAGTAATGGAGTATTGGGCAAGAGCACCAATTGATAAAAGAATGGATAGAAGGCTTTATTATATATATAATGATACATTCTGCAGTGATTATATTGTATTGGAAGGAAGGCTGAGGCAAACAGGCTTAAGGATAGCAGACATTAATTATGATAAAAAGAATTCAGCAGTTAAGGTAGTTAAAAAGTGTATTAAAAAGCTATTTAAAATGGCAGGCATAAACAAGATAGATGATATAAAAGAAAGGGCGAACAGGCAGAACAACCTTAAAAACTGTGAAAGCTTATATTACAATAATCCTCTTGCATGCTTTGGAATAATGAAAATTAATGAGTTTAGAGAAAAGTATAGTGGGATTGAAGATTTAAATTCCTTTGTGGTAAGAAAGTGGCTGAAGGAATTGGAGAAGGGGCAATAAGATAGCATTATATAATAGATACAAACATGCTGTTGCATTAACAATTAGACCTTGGAAGGAGATTGTATGAAAATTGTTTATGTGGCACCAATATGGGGTTCTTCATTTGAAAAAGGAGTAATTAATAAAATAGAGTACCAAATAAAGGCACTTGAAAGATTAGGGAATGATGTAAAGTTAATTACCTTTTACAACGTAAGCCAAGAGTACAATCCAGCTGGAAAAAATCATATAACAAAAAAAATATACAACTACTATAAAGCAGTTAAAAGATTGATAAAAGCTGTAAAAAATGAGAAGCCAGAATATATATATATTCGAGATGTTATGTGGCTTTTTAATATATACTCTAAGCTTTCAAAAATTGCTCCAGTTTTTGTTGAAGTTCAAACCGATGTGCTGGCAGAAGCTAGAAATATAAATAAGAAAAGATATTTAATAGAAAAACTCTATAAACGATCATATTTAAAAAATATCTCAGGTGAAATTTGCATAACTGATGAAATATGCAAAATAGAATCAAAATACAATTTAAAACCTTCTATATTTATTGGCAATGGGATAGATGAAGAGCAGATCAAGTTTATTCCTAAAATTGATGAGAATGAATTTATTAATATAGTTTTGATTGGTTCTCCCAATATACCATGGCATGGAGTTGATAGATTAATTAAATCCTATGGGGAAGCACCAAACAGGGAAAAAATAATGCTTCATATAATTGGATATGATGATAATTATGAAATTAGAAATAGTAATATAAAGTTTTATGGCTTTATTGGAGAACAAGAAAAAATCGATAGAATTTTTTCAATGGCGGACATAGGGATTGGAAGCCTTGCCTTCTATTATAATAAAATAAATCAAGCAGCTCCATTAAAAATAAGGCATTACCTGGCTAAGGGGCTTCCTGTTATCATTTCCCATGATGATGTTGATTTAATGGAAAATCTACCTTTTGTAATGAAGGTACCTAATGATAACAGTAATATTGATTTCCTGGAAGTTGAAAAATTCTATCTTAATACTCGGGATATAAGAAGGAATGGGGAAACAGTAAGATTTACATTGGAAAACCTTACATGGCTTAATAAAATGGATAGAGTATGTGAGTTTATGAATTATACGGTCAAATCAATACATGTGGGGGATATGAAATGATATATGTCTTTATACAAAATAAAGATTGCAATAGAGAAATAGAATATGTTTTTGATACGTTTTTTTATATATTGGGAATAGAATTTGTATATATAAATAAATTAGAAAGCGGCTTTAAGGCAATGGAGAATGACATATTAATAAGCTATGCCTATGATGAATCAGGTTATGATAATTTAAATAACTATTTTGATAATAAAATAGCAATACAGGATTCAAGAGAGCTTTTTAATGAGTTGTTTATGAAATCCCCATGCTTTCCAAGGAAAGTAAAAAGATATAAGCTTGATAAGCCTATTAAAAATGATTACAATATCATTTCTTTGTATAATTCTTGTGAAGATTTATATATTAAAAAAAGCTTTGATAATAGGAAGATAATATTAACTAATATAGATGTTATCTCTGATTCTTTCTTTATGCTTTCAAGGTATGAAGAGGTTATGCAGCCAGAGGCATATAAAGGTGAAAGGTATAATAGGTTTCCGGTTACTGCATCTATTGCATATAAATATAAATTCCTTTTAAGACCAATTGTTAATGAGTATATTGAACTGCTTTGGGAATGGATTGATGATATGAATCTAAATTATAAGAGGAAAAGCTGGTGGGGAGAAAAGGAATTTGCAGCATGCTTAACCCATGATGTAGATAACATTCAAAGATATAGTAAGTTTACTCCTGAAATAAGAACAACATTAAGCTTACTTTTAAAACATAAAAGCCCTTCTAAGGCTATAAAGAATATCAAAAATTTTATAAGAAGTAAAAAGAATTATAAAAAGGATGCCTTTTGGACCTTTGAATATATAACAGGTATAGAAAAAGGTTATGGGTTTAACTCCTCATTCTATTTTATAAGCGGCGGAATTTCTGAATTTGAAGGTAATTATAAAATCAATGATGAAAGAATATTGAAGCTGATTAAGGAGCTTGAAGAGGGTGAGTTTGAGGTTGGATATCATGGAAGCTTTAATAGCTATGATGATTTTGAACTGATGAAACAGGAAAAGGAAAAAATTGATGAAATAGTTTCAGTAAAGGATTATGGCTGTCGTCAGCATTTTTTAAGGTTTAAGATGCCCTATACCTTAGAAAACCAGGCAAGACTAGGACTGCTATATGATACTACTATGGGCTATGCAGAACATGAGGGCTTCAGATGTGGAATCTGTTTTCCATATAGACCATATGATTTGATACAGAGAAAAGTTTTGAACATATGGGAAATTCCACCGGTTGTTATGGAATTCACACTTCAGGGGGAAACATATAGAGGTTTATCACAGGAAGAGGGATTAAAACAGATTGAAAGATTAATTGATACCATAAAAGAGTACGGAGGTGTTTTTACATTGCTTTGGCATAATTCTACCCTTGACTCTATAAGAGGGTGGAATGAGGCATATGAAAAAGCCATGTTTTATTTATATAGAAATAATTGCTTGGGGATAGATGGCAGAAGGCTAATTAATATAATAAGTTTATGATGAATTTGAAAAGAAGGGAAATCATATGACTAATAAGGATAAGTATAGAGTTCTGTGCAGCAATGAAACATCTATACCTATTTTTTCAAGGGATTGGTGGATGGATGCTGTTTGTGGGGAGGAAAATTGGGATGTGCTGATAATTGAAAGAGGAGATGAAATAGTAGCAGCTATGCCCTATTACTTTAAGACAAGGTTTGGGAAAAAGCATATAAACCAGCCCTGCCTTACTCAGAAAAATGGCATTTGGATTAATTATCCTCAAAATCAGAAATATTCAACAAAACTAACATATGAAACTGAAATAATAAGGGAAATAATAGATGAAATTGAAGGGCTTAATATTGCACGCTATAGCCAGAATTATGATTATACATTTACAAACTGGCTTCCGTTTTACTGGAAGGACTATAAACAAATTACAAGATATACTTATGTTATAGAAAATATAAAGGATATTGATAGAGTGTATAATGATTTTCACCATGATATAAAGAATAGTATAAAAAAAGCAGAAAAAAAGATTGAAGTAAAGGAAAACTTAAATATTGAAGAGTTTTACAGGGTTTGCGAAAAAACCTTTAAAAGACAAAATAAAAAAATGCCTTATACGGTGGAATTTATTAACAAAATTGATGAGGCATGTGCAAAGCACAACTGTAGAAAAATATTTTATGGGGTTGACAGCAGCCAAAGAATACATTCTGCTTCGTATATTATATGGGATGAAAATTCTGCCTATAGCCTGGCTGGAGGAGGAGATCCTGAGTTTAGAAACAGTCAGGCAATGACATTGATATTATGGAAAGCAATTCAGTTTACTTCTAGTGTTACAGAAAAGTTTGATTTTGAAGGAAGTATGGTGGAACCTATAGAAAGGTTTTTTAGGAAATATGGTGGAATTCAAAAGCCTTATTTCAACATTTCCAAGGATTTCAATACTAAAAACCTATTTTATGTAATTCTTAGGGATATATATGATAATAGCAAATTAATAAAAAAGATATTTAAATAGATTATAACGGCACAGTGCCAGGCATGTGGCAAGTGGCAAGTTGAATATCCATGAGTTGTCAGGGATATCCAACTTGTCACTTGCCACGTGCCTGGCATTTTGTTATTGGATTTTGTCAACATAAGCACTATGATGCCATATTATATACTAGAAAATCGGATACAGGCAGCATATAGAAAATGATGTGCGTTGAGATGAAAATGATAAAGAATGGGGGGAGCTTATGGGCGATTTTGATATATTGATGATAACAAGCCCAGAATCTATTGCAGCAGAAGCATACAGAAGGCTTAGAACAAATATTTTATTTTCAAATGCTGATAAAGAAACTAAAATCATTGCTGTAACAAGTCCAGAACCAGGAGAAGGTAAAACAACCACAGCAGTGAATTTGGCAGTTGTTACTGCTCAAGCAGGATACAGAACAATACTTTTGGATTGTGATTTGAGAAAACCATCGGTTCACAAATATTTTAAAATTTCCAATAGATATGGAATCTCAGATTTACTTATAGATTCTGTAAATCTTAAGGAAATAGCTTATAGCACTGAAGTTGGGGGATTATACTTTATTCCATCCGGCACAAAACCTCCAAACCCATCGGAGCTTTTAGCATCAAACAAAATGAAGGAGTTAATTCAAAGACTTAAAGAGCGATATGACTATATAATAATTGACACATCACCAATATTGTTAGTTACAGATGCTCAGCTGTTATCAAGATATGCCGATGGTACTTTGCTTGTAGTTTCATCTAGAGAAACTGATAGGGTAAATGCAAAAAGAGCAACGGAGCTTCTAAAGAAGGTAAATGCAAGGATGCTAGGTGTAGTTATAAATAAGGTCGATTCACAAAATAAATTTTCTACTGGTTATTATAAAAGTTATGGATCATATCTAAGGGGCAATAGTGGCAAGAGAAAAAAAGTAGGGTGTGTTAAGAATAGTAAAGAGTTGAAGAAAAACCGTTGGATTATGAGGTGTGCTGCTAGATACAATAAGAAAAATGTCTATGAATTTGTAAAGAGAATAATGGATATTTTAGGTTCTATATTTGGATTAGTTATAACATCACCAATTCTCCTGGCAACTGCAATAGCGATTAAAATAGATTCCAAGGGACCTGTTTTTTTTATTCAAAATAGATGCGGTAAAGATGGAAGGATATTTAAAATGTTTAAATTCCGTTCCATGGTACAGGATGCTGAAGAAAAGATTAAAGACTTAAAGGATAAAAATGAAAAATCAGGGCCTGTATTTAAAATTAAAAATGATCCAAGGGTAACAAGGGTTGGCAGATTTATAAGAAAGACCAGTATAGATGAACTGCCCCAGTTTATAAATGTTTTAATAGGTCAGATGAGCCTCGTTGGACCAAGGCCTCCAATAGATAGGGAGTATCAAGAGTATACAGAGTATCAAAAGCAAAGACTTCTTGTAAAGCCGGGATTAACATGCTACTGGCAGGTAAGCGGAAGAAGCAGCATTGATTTTGACAGGTGGGTTGAATTGGATTTGAAATATATAAGGGAAAGAAATCTTTGGATTGATATAAAGTTAATTTTTAAGACTTTTTTGGTATTGTTTGGAGACAAAAATGCTTATTAAATATAAATCAAAAATTCTATTACATTTTGCCTTTTTAAATATCCTAAGGTCGAACCAATACTGTAGGGCTGTTTAAAAAACAAAATGTAAAGAATTTTACGATTTATATATAAATGGATGTGTTAGTATGAGAATTTTAAACGTTAATAAGTTTTATTATATGAAGGGTGGAAGTGAAACCTATTATTTTCAACTGGCAGACCTGCTTAGTGAGAATGGATATGAAGTAATACCCTTTTCAATGAAGGGAGAAAAGAACCTTTATAGTGAATATAGTGATTATTTTGTTAAAAATATTGATTATTCAAGAAAGGATTTTAAATCGAGGCTCTCCTATGCAGCAAAAATAATATATTCATTTGAGGCTAAAAGAAAGATAGGAAGATTATTAAATTCAACTAAGCCGGATATCGCACATCTTCATAATTTTCATCATCAGCTTTCACCATCAATTATCTATAAAATAAAGAAGTTTGGAATACCAATTGTAAACACTGTTCATGATTTAAAAATAATTTGTCCTAATTATATGATGATAAACAGCAAGGGGATATGCGAGGAATGCATGGGAGGAAAGTATTATAAATGTTTTGCCAACAGATGTGTGAAAAATTCAAGAGCAGGGAGCTTTGTAAATGCAGTTGAGGCATATATTCATAGCTTTATGAAATCATATTCCCATATAGACAGATTTATATGTCCAAGTGATTTCTATAGAAAAAAGTTTATGGAGCATGGAATACCTGAGAATAAATTAATATATATACCAAATTTTATACATGTTGAATACTATCAACCTTGTTTTGAGCATGAAAAGTATATTTTGTATTTTGGAAGGTTATCTGAGGAAAAAGGAGTTAAAACCCTTATTAGGGCTGTTAAAAATATTCATGACAGCAAGCTTGTAATTGCTGGTACAGGTCCTTTGGAAGCTGAACTGAAGTCTATGGTTGAAAAGGAAGCCTTAGATAATGTTGAGTTCGTTGGATTTAAAAAGGGTGAGGAACTAAAAAAACTAATACAAAAATCCATGTTTGTTGTTGTACCCTCTAAATGGTATGAAAATGGGCCCCTATCGGTATTAGAGGCAATGGCATATGGTAAGGCGATCATTGGTTCTAATATAGGTGGCATTCCAGAGTTTATAAAGGATGGTGAGACAGGACTCTTATTTGAGCCTGATAATAATGATGAGCTTTCAGAGAAACTAAATTTTCTTATTAATAAAGAGGATTTGATATTTGAAATGGGGTTTAATGCAAGAAAAAGAGCTGAAGAAGAATATAATGCAAAATTACATTTTGAAAGGCTAGAGAGTGTCTATAAAAGTTTGGTTTAGATAGGACTACTGCACATGGTGACAGGCTCTTGAGTTTTGAGTTATTTAATTAAAAGCATCGTCAGATGATTTCATTAAATAACTCAAAGCTCAAGTGCCTGTTACCACGGGATATAAGTTTTTAAAAAATCCTAAACTCAAATCAGCTTATCAAAATAGTTTTGAAAGCCATAATGTAAAAAGAAGGTGATGATATGGGAAAAAGATGCCTGTATGGATATATAATAATAACCTACAGGTGCAATGCAAAATGTAATATGTGCAGCTGCTGGAAGCATCCAACAAGGCCCGGGGAAGAGATAACCTTAGATACTATTAAAAAGCTTCCAGATATGGCTTTTACGAATATTACCGGGGGAGAACCCTTTATTAGGAGCGATATAAAGGATATTGTAAGAGAATTATACAAAAAGACAAACAGAATAGTAATATCAACAAATGGCTCCTTTTGTGACAGGATTATTGACCTTTGCAAGGAATTCCCACACATAGGGATAAGAATCAGTATTGAGGGACTGCAGGAATCCAATGATAGTATAAGGGGAATTCCAGATGGCTTTAATAAGGGATATGAGACATTAAAGAAGCTTGTGGAAATGGGACATAAGGATGTAGGGTTTGGAATGACTATACAGGATTTAAATTACCATGATCTTTTAAATTTATATAAGCTTTCCGATGAATTAGGGATGGAGTTTGCTACTGCTGTAATACACAATTCCTTTTATTTCAGAAAACTAGATAATTCAATTAAGAACAGAGAAGAAGTGGCAGCAGCCTTAGAGAAACTGATAAATGAACTTCTAAAGTCAAAATCACCTAAAAAATGGTTTAGAGCATACTTTAACCATGGTCTAATAAATTATATATATGGAAACAAACGTCTTCTTCCGTGTAGAGTAGGGAAAAATGGATTCTTTTTAGATCCCTATGGTGATGTTCTTCCGTGCAATGGTATGGCAGAAAAGAGAAGCATGGGAAACCTGAATGAAAAGTCATGGGAGGAGATATGGAACTCAAAGGAAGCGAGAGATATAAGAGGATGTGTTAAGAATTGTGATAGAAACTGCTGGATGGTTGGAAATGTTGCCCCGGAAATGAAGAAAAAAATCTGGATTCCAGCATTGTGGGTATTAAAGCATAAGATAAAAGGGAGCTATCATAGAAGTGACTATGGCTTTAGGGATGGTTAATATGAAAATAGCAATGATAGGTCAAAAGGGAATACCTGCTTTATCCGGGGGAGTTGAAAGACATGTTGAAGAAATTGCATCAAGGCTGGTTAAAAGGGGGCATGAGGTTACTGTTTACTGCAGGAGTACCTATGGAGAGTATGAAGGTGACAAATATAATGGAGTTATATTAAAAAATATTGACACCATCGAAAATAAAAATCTTAATGCCATTATATATGCTTATAAAGCTACAATAGATGCTTTAAGGGATAATTACGATATAATACACTATCATGCAATAGGTCCAGGTTCTCTTTGCTTTATTCCAAGGATTAAAAAAAGAAAGGTTGTTGTAACAATCCATGGCCTTGACTGGATGAGAGATAAATGGGGGACCTTTGGAAAGGCATATCTTAAGTTCGGAGAAAGAATATCAGGGAAATATGCAAATAAAATAATTTCAGTTTCAAAAAACCTAAGGGAATATATAGTGGAGAAATACAATCGCAGCAGTGAGGATGTTATATTCATACCTAATGGAGTTAATATAACAGAACCAATGGAGGCGAATGAGATCAAAAAATACGGTCTTGATAAAGATAACTATATTCTATTTCTTGCAAGGCTTGTACCTGAAAAGGGAGCCCATTATCTTATTGAAGCCTATAAAAGAATAAAAACTGATAAGAAGCTTGTGATTGCTGGAGGCTCAAGCTTTACAGATGATTATGTAAATAAGCTTAAGGCTAAGGCATTGGAAAATAAAAATATAGTGTTTACAGGAAACGTTTCTGGCAGGCTTCTAACTGAATTATACAGCAACTGCTGTTTTTATGTGCTTCCCTCTGACATTGAAGGAATGCCAATAACTCTTCTTGAGGCAATGAGCTTTAAAAAGTGTTCTCTGGTAAGCAGTATACCTGAGAACACAGAAGTTATTGAAAATGACAGGTATGGAATGACATTTAAAAAGAGTGATGTAGTGGATTTACAGAATAAGCTTCTGTACCTGATTGAAAATATAGAATATACCAAAGAAAAGGGTGAAATGGCGTATAGTAATATAGTTGACAGGTATAGTTGGGATACTGTTGTTAAGAGTACTGAAGAAGTGTATAAATAGGGTGAAAGTGCCAGGCACATGGCAAGTGGCAAGTTGAACGAAGCCTAGAATATCAGGCTTTATTCAACTTGCCACTTGCCATGTGCCTGGCACTTTTGAAAGTTATTTTTGTTAGTGCGACAGTGTCTGTTACCTTTGGTCATATATTGTGCATCAGTCCCACTTTATGTCATATTATGTTGACCTATAAGGTTAAATGTCTGGAAATAAAAGGTTACGTTTACATATAGAAGGTATATAATGATGGTATACAAGCCTTTGCCTGGGAGGTGGTTTAGGTATGGATGAGTTACTATTCATGCTAAATATTGATGGAAAAAAGTATGAAGGTGAGGTGAAAATAAAAACAGAGGGGTCCTTCTTGTCAATTGATGATATGACATTGAATATAAAACATGAAAACTGCTGTATTGGGATATCCATAATGAACAACTCAAGAGCTAAAAGGGTATTAAGCACTCTTCAAGTACATTTGGCATCCCTTGATGTATCAGGATACAAATCCTTCTTAGTAAATCCTGAAGCCTCAAATCATGGAATTTTATTTAAAAAGGTAGATTCATTAAAAAATAAGAAGCATGAGAACTCCTTTCTTTACAGTCTTTTTCAGGGAAGTGAGGATTTTGAGAGTTATGTTATTGGATTTTTATCAAGTCATTCATCGAGAAACTATATTAAATTTATAAGGAATAATAATAAAATAAATATTTATGCTGTTTATGATTTTGTAAATCAGGTTATGGATGGAGATGAAAAAATCATCCTTGATGATATATATGTTGAACATGGAAATGGAATTTTTGAGCTTTTTAATAATTACTCATATAGAGTAAAGAAAAGTGCAGAAAAGCTTAGTAAACAAAGCAAATTAGCAAAGGGAGTTATAAAGGGTAATCCATTTTTAGCAAGAGAAAACTCAGAGGGGATAATACTAGAGAAAAATAAGGCTGTAACCTTAAAAGTAGAGGGAAAAAGGTTCTATTTAGCTGACATTTCAAAAAAAGAGGGAAGGGAGATTGTACTTTCCCAATGCAGTAACTATAGAAATACAAGGGAATATATATACATAGAAAATATTATGCCTTATATTGAAAAGGTTATTAAGCTTAAAAAATTTAACATATATCGTGAAATAAAAAAGACACTGGAGTTAGTAGGAGCAGAAACTGATTTAAAGTTTATGTTTGATGATTGTCCTGAGGGAATTGCAGTAAGGACAATGGATGCTGCTGCAGGAGTTATAAAAATGGAACAGAGAGAAAATATAATCAAAAGGCTTATATCAAAGCCTCGAAGAGATAATTTAAACTACAATTTCATTATAAGAACAATTTTTAGAAAGGGAACATTTATTAACAATACAAAATTTGATATAACAAACAAAAGAATCAAGCAGACAATGGAGATAATGGCGATGAGTATTGATGAATCAAAGGTGGAGGATGATAGGCTTAAAAGTGTTATTGAAGACATTGATTTAGACAGGCCAATAGCTGTTCATATAGAGGATGATGAACTTTTTTCAATAATGAGATATGGAAAGGAGTCAGTTTATATTGCAGCATTTAACTTCTCAGATGTTTCGAGAAGGCTGTATATTGATTTCTCTATAAACTCCATGGATTATCCTCCCGATGGAATGTCCTTTGATATATATACAGGAAGCAACTACCTTATATCCCATGGAAAGATACATATAAGAAACATTTCTCCAGGAGATTGCTGTTTGATAGTTAAAAAACTGAAACAAAAAAGAATAATAAATGCATTATAGACTTTTCAAGAAGGTGACAGACTCTTGAGTTTTGAGTTATTTAATCAAA
>DAMCZI010000047.1:0-35044 GCA_032095175.1 Clostridiaceae bacterium | reverse complement strand
TCTGACTCATTTATTTTTTTAATGTGCCTTATCAAAAAATATGCTGATTTATTTTAAGGTATCAGATTACCACTTGTGATATTATTATCCACAGCAGAGAGCTATTTATAAAATATTGAGGCTTTTGATTATATGTAACGCAATAAAAATTTTAAATTAAGGTATTTATTGCGTTATACGAATTTAGGAAAATAGCATTTTAAATATGCTTTCTATTATCAGCACTTTTTGAGGTGATTATATATGCAAGACAGGAAAATATATATATTATTGACTTATACTAATTCGGTTCTTTCAAGGGTTATTAAATATTATACAAAGGAACCGTATTCACATGTATCAATAGCATTTGATATAGAGTTAAATGAATTATATAGCTTTGGAAGACTTAGACCATGGAATCCTCTAATAGCAGGCTTTGTAAATGAGGATATTGAAAATGGAACCTATGCACGTTTCAAGGAAACGGTATATGGGTTATATACAATGAATATTACGGACAAGCAGTACAAGCAATTAAGAAAGAAAATTTATGAATTTAAAAGAAATGCAGATAGAAGCAAATATAATTTGCTGGGGTTAATAGGAGTGGCGGTAGGCCGCCCAATAGCAAGAGAGGATGCATATTTTTGTTCGCAATTTGTTGCAGAAGCCTTTGAAACAAGTGGTATTAAACTTTTTGATAAGCCGCCAGCCCTGGTAACTCCACGAGACTTTAGAACTTCAAAGTATTTGAAGCTGGTGGATTCAGGGAAACTTCTAGATTATAGATGGAGAACTTATTAATAAAAAACTAAAAAGACTACTGTATAAGTGCCAGGCACATGGCAAGTGGCAAGTTGGATAACGCCGATTTTACAAGCATTATTCAACTTGCCACTTGCCATGTGCCTGGCACTTTTTGGTAAGTTACAAAAGTGTAAGGTTGGATAAATGTAATGTAAGGTAAATAAATTTTAATTCAACTTGGATTTTGGTATCGTAATATTGTAATAGAAATTCCGTGTTCTATATACAATAATTACCAGTAAAAGGAGAAATAAAAATGAGTATTTTAAAGGTTGAAAATTTAAACAAAACATATGGTAAGGGAGATAATAAGGTTGAAGCACTTAAAAATATAAATTTATCAATAAATAAAGGTGAATTTGTTGCAATAGTAGGAGCGTCAGGTTCGGGGAAAAGCACACTTCTCCACCTTTTAGGCGGGCTTGATAGGCCAACTACTGGGAAGGTTATTATAGATGGGGAAAGTATTTATGATTATAAGGAAGAGAAGCTTGCAATTTTTAGGAGAAGAAAGATTGGATTTGTATTTCAGTTCTTTAACCTAATTCCTGTCCTGGATGTTGAGGAAAATGTAGCACTTCCTGCTTTAATAGATAATAATAAGGTAGACAAGAATTATCTTGGGGAGCTTATTAAGTTACTTGGATTAGAGGAAAGAAAACACCACCTTCCCTCTGAATTATCCGGAGGACAGCAGCAAAGGGTTTCCATTGGAAGAGCGCTTTTAAATAAACCAGCAATAGTACTTGCAGATGAGCCAACTGGAAATCTTGACAGTTCCAACTCCAGGGAAGTAATTGAGCTATTAAAGCTTACTGCTGAAAAGTATAATCAAACTCTGATACTTATTACACATAATACAGATATAGCTTCAATGGCAGATAGAGTTATTACCATTCAGGATGGAGAAATAACTTCTGACAAATGTAATAAGGGTATCTAGGGGGCGAAAAAATGATAAAGAGTTATAAACAGTTAACAGGCAAATATATAAAGGCAAATAAGAAAAGAACTACTCTTACAATAATAGGTATTATACTATCGGTAGCGCTAATAGCTTCCATAGGGCTTTTCTTTAAGGGTATACAGAATGCGGAAATTGAAGCTATGAAGAATGATTACGGTTCATTTCATTTGGCGTTTGGAAAGGTTGATGAGGGGTTGGTCTCCAAAATAACAAGTAACCCAAAGGTTTCAAGAAGTGGGTTGGTTGTTTTTGGTGAAGATATAAAGCTTGGAGAAAAATTATCTGTAAATGAAGTTATTGCATCAGACAAGGCATTAGAGCTTATGCCTTACAGGATAAAGGAAGGAAAATTCCCTGAAAATCCAAACGAAGCTGCAATTGAAAAATGGTTTCAGAGAAAAATAGATAGTAATGCTAAATTAGGCAGTAAAATAAAGATTAATGATAAAGAATATATTCTTACAGGAATACTAGAGGATAATACGGGCAACCAGATAGATAGCAAGGGAATAGTCCTATTAAAGAATAACGACATAAATATGAATAAAGCAATGCTGTTGGTGGAAATTAAATCCAACACAAATTTGAAGAAAGCTTTAAATGAATTAAAACAACTGGGGAAAAAAGATCAAGTAACAGAGAACGCTTATCTTCTAATGGTTATGGGAGCAGGCGAGGGCCAGGGCTTTATGGGATTAATGGCAACACTTGCAGTAATCATAGGGATAGTATTGATTGCAACTATTGCAGTTATATATAATGCATTTCAGATAAGTGTTGTCGAAAGAATTAAGCAGTTTGGTCTCCTAAGAGCAGTTGGAACAACTCAAAAGCAAATAAGAAGAATAGTGTTAAGAGAGGCAAGTTTGTTAGCTGTAATAGGAATTCCAATTGGATTGGCATGTGGGGTTGCAGCGATATATGGAATTGCATTAGCCTTTAAGATTATTGGAGGCGATTCCATAAAAATAATGAAACCATCAGTAGATGTTACTATTCTTGCAATAAGTGCCATTGTTGGGTTAGCTTCGATTTATATTTCAGCGTTAATTCCAGCCTTCTTTGCAGGAAGAATTTCTCCACTTGTAGCTATAAATAGCAGAACATCAATAACAAAGGAAAAAATAAAAAGAAGAAGAAATTTAATAGCTTCAAGCTTGTTTGGTTTTGAAGGATCTATGGCTGCTAAAAACATGAAGAGAAGCAAAAAAAGATACAGAATAACTATCTTCTCCATAATAATAAGTGTTGTATTGTTTGTAACCTTTAAATCCTTTATGGATATGACACTTAACATAGCTCCTGAGGCAAATGAATCCGATAATATTCATTTTTCAATTATGAGACAAAACGAAAGTTTAAAAAATAGCACAGGGATAGATGATAAAACAATTGAAGAGGTAAAAACACTGAAAGCAGTTGATAAGGTTTTTAAGGTGTATTCTCCATACTATTTCCAAGCTGCCTTTGATAAGAATACTGAAATCAAGGAAGTTAAGGACTTAAAGGGAGTATATAATGAAGTCAGCTATGAAGGTACTAATAAAACCCTGGTAAATGCTTCGATAGCAGTATATGACGAAAACTCCATGGAGGCTTCTAAAAAATATATTAAATCAGGAAATATTGATATAGAAAAATTAGATAGCGAAAATGGTGTAATAATTATAGCTAAAAATAGAATTTATAATGAAAAAACCGAAAGATCATTTTATGGTCCAATTGCTGACTTAAAGGTCGGAGATGAAGTATGTCTCCAATATAACGGGACATCAAAGGGAAAGGTTGATTTCGGTAAGGGTGAGGTTAATAAGGTTAAGGTTTTAGCAGTACTCAATAGAGATCCTTTCAACTTTAAAGGAGATAATGGCGGTCTTAAGATAATTACAACTCAGAATATGGCAAAAAAGCTTATTGAAAAGGATTCTATAAGTCCAATCAATCTTAACATAATAATTAAAAATACTAAAAATATTGAAGGTGCACAGAAGGAAATAGAGAATATAATAAAGTCTAATACAGCTTTAAAGCTTGTAAACACTATAGATAGAAATAAAACACAAAAGTCAGTAATACTTATGGTTGAAATATTACTGTATGGATTTGTTATTGTTATATCACTTATTGGCAGTGTTAATATTATAAACACATTAACAACCAATATTATATTAAGAAAAAGAGAATTTGCCTCACTGAAATCCATAGGTTTAACTCAGAAGGGATTAAGAAAAATGATAGTTTTAGAGGGATTTATGTATGGAATTCAAGGGACAATTTATGGCTCAATAATAGGTTGCGGAGTATCATATTTGTTATTTAAAGGGCTATCAGGTGCCAGGGAGTTTGCTTGGAGAATTCCATGGAGTGCTATAGGAATTGCAGCAGTTTGTGCAATGCTGATAGGATATATATCAGTAATAGCACCTCTTTCAAGAATTAAAAAGGAAAATTTAATAGAAGCAATTAGGGAAGAGTAGTTCTAGAACACTGAAGGTGGCAGGTACTTGAATTATGAGTTGTTTTATCAATTTTTAAGACTCCACCTTCTATAAGGTGTAGTTCAAACTATTTTTGCTTCAGGTGGGGTAGAGTCCCCGCCTGAAGTTTCGATGTTCAGCTTTAGATGAACGAGTTCACTAAAGATTCTACTTCCTTTATATAAGATGATACCATGGAATTGAATATATTAGTCGCACTAAAGATTTTACATTGGGTGCTGTGCGATTAATGAATCAAGGAATATGATTTCGCATAAATGTTTAGGGTCAAGCAATGTAGAATCATTTATGCGAAACATATAGAACCTATTTTACAAATAAAACCTAAATACATATTCCAAGTTTTGTGGTATTATTCAAACATATAATGTGTTTGAATTAGTTTGCATCTAGTGTAGAAAGGAAGGCAGTTATGGAAAGCTATATGGAGTTTATATACAATGCATGGAAGCAGTTTATAGAGAATGGATTTGTAGATTCTAAGGTAAAACAAGAAATAGCAGATTCATGGAGAAGATGCAAAAGCTATGGAGTAGACCATATGAGCGGTCGTGGAAATGACAGATATAAAGTGCCTTTTGAACTCAAAATAAAAGAAAATGCAGAGTTGATTTCGGTTGCGCACCCTATTATGGAGAACGTTTACAACATTGTAGCCGGTTCCGGCTTTGCTATTATTCTAGCCGATAAGGATGGATACATTATTGATGTTGTTGGGGATAATGATGTTATGAGGCAAGCTGATGAGTTGAATTTTGTAAAGGGTGCTCTTTGGACTGAAGAGGCAGTTGGAACAAATGCTATTGGTACAGCACTCTATTTGGATAAGCCTATTCAGACTATTGGTGCTGAACATTATGGAGTAAAGCAACATTCTTGGACATGTTCAGCAGCTCCAATTCATGATGAGGAAGGGAATCTAATAGGCTGTATAAATATGTCGGGGATTTACTATAAGGCACATTCCCATACATTAGGCATCGTAACAGCTGCGGCTCAATCAATTCAAAAACAGTTGGCACTGACAATTTCATATAATCTCCTTAATATTACCTTTGATTCTGTATCTGAAGGAATGATTGTATTAGATGAAAAATTAAATATAAAGAGGATAAACAATAGAGCAATATATATTTTAGGGATAAGCATTGAGGAAACGTTAAAAATAGATATAAGGGAAATTTTAAAAAATGTTGATTTTTATAGTATTATGAGCCTGCCCGGTAAAATCTATAGCAATGTGGAATGTGATTTCTATATTAAATCAAACATAATCAAAGGTATTGTTAATATTATTCCTATGAACGTTAACAAGAAGCTGATAGGAATAGTTATAACATTTAGAGAGGCGCAGTATGTTCATAAGCTGGTAAACAAGGTAGTGGGTTATAAAGCTTCCTATAAATTTGAGGACTTTATTACTATTAATAGTAAAATGAAAGAAATAATAAACTTTGCAGAGAAGGCAGCTAAGAGTGACTGCAATATTTTAATTGAAGGTGAAAGTGGTACAGGAAAGGAAGTAATTGCACAGTCAGTTCATAACTGCAGCAAAAGGTCAAGTGGTCCCTTTGTTGCTGTTAATTGTGCATCCATACCAAGGGAGTTAGTTGAAAGTGAGTTGTTTGGATATGATAAGGGTGCCTTTACAGGAGCAAATAAGGAAGGGCATCCTGGAAAGTTTGAGCTTGCTGATGGTGGTACAATTTTTTTAGATGAGGTAGGGGAGCTTCCGTTAGATATTCAAACAAAGCTGTTAAGGGTTTTGGATAATAATAAGATTATAAGAGTTGGCGGATACTATGAAAAACAATTAAATGTCAGGGTTATAGGCGCAACTAACAGGATACTTAAAGAAGAAATAAAAAGGAAAAGCTTTAGAGAAGATTTATACTACAGATTAAATGTAATGAACATTAAAACAATACCTCTGCGCGAAAGAAAGGAAGATATAGATGCTCTGGTTTATAAGTTTGTTGAAAAGCTTAATATGAAAAACCAGCCGGAGCATAAAAATATTTCTTCTAGTTATATAGAATATTTAAAACAATATGATTGGCCTGGCAATGTTCGTGAGCTTAGAAATGTTGTGGAAAGGGATTACTATTTAAGCGGGAATTACATGGCATCTACCAACTATGTAGAAGAAAGTATAGATGATGGCAATTTAGATAGTAATGATAGTTCTGTTAGGCCTTTGAGGATAATAGAAAAGGAAAATATAGAAAAAGCAATGAGCAGTTGTAAAGGCAACATAGCTGCAGCTGCAAAAATGTTGAATATTGGGAGAGCAACTTTGTATAGAAAAATAAAAAAATATGGTATTTTGAAATAGTATCAAAAAGTGTTTCGATTTGAGAGGAACAATATGTAAATTCTCAATGTGATACATTATAAATGTATCACATTGAGAATTTTTTAACGTTATATGATTAGCTGTTTATCTCTTTTAATATATCTACTTCTAACAAAGATATAAACAAACCTACTTGTTTCAGGCGATATAGAATCTAAATATAACATCTTGAATATATCGTTCCTTAAAAATTTCTGAATTGGCATGATATTTGCAATAATATATGTGAAAAAGTTAACAAAGAGGTTTATTAAATATATTATAAATGGGAGGAATAACAATGAAAGCAGCACTATGGTATGGAAAAAGGGATGTAAGAGTTGAAGAAATTGAAGAGCCAAAGGTAGAAGCAGGATTAGTTAAAATTAGGGTAAAGTGGTGTGGAATATGTGGTTCAGATCTTCATGAATATCTTGGAGGACCTATATTTATTCCTGTAGGACAACCTCATCCCCTAAGCGGAAATACAGCTCCTGTAGTTTTAGGGCATGAATTCTCCGGTGAAGTAGTAGAGATAGGAGAGGGAGTAACTAATTTTAAAGCAGGAGACAGAGTAATTGTAGAGCCAATTGTAGCTTGTGGAAAATGCCCAGCCTGCAGGGAAGGAAAGTACAACCTTTGTTCATCATTAGGCTTTCATGGACTTTGCGGAAGTGGTGGAGGATTTGCTGAATATACAGTTTTCCCAGAAGAGTTTATTCATAAAATTCCAGAGGGTATGTCTTATGAAAAGGCAGCATTGGTAGAACCAATGGCAGTAGCACTTCATTCCATTAGGATGGCTAATTTTAATACTGGAGATACAGCTTTAGTATTGGGTTCAGGTCCAATAGGACTAGCTACAATAGAATGCCTTAAGGCAGCTGGTGCAAAGCTTGTAATAGTTTTACAAAGAAAATCAATTAGACAAGAGTATGCAAAGAGAGCTGGAGCAGATGTTGTTCTTGATCCAAATGAAGTTGATATAGTAGAGGAAGTTAAAAAATTAACTAATGGTGTTGGTGTTGACGCAGCATTTGAAACAACAGGAGCTAAGGTTGGCTTTGATACAGGACTTGATAGCTTAAAATATGAAGGAACTCTAGTAGTAACAAGCATTTGGGAAGGTGAAATAAATATTAATCCTAACAAATTAGTATTCACTGAAAAGAAGGTAGTTGGAACAATAGCTTATAGACATGAATTCCCAGCTACTATTGCTCAAATGAGTGATGGAAGAATTAAAGCTGATGGATATATAACAGAGAGAGTATTACTTGATGATATAGTAGAAAAGGGCTTTGGTGCTTTAACAGGACCAGAAAAGAAAAAGCATGTAAAAATACTTGTAACTCCAGACAAAACACTTTTATAGAAAATAAGAAAAGCTCAGCATTTGATGTATAGCACCAAATGTTGAGCTTTTTTAATCGATGAAATAGATAGGATAAGGTTTATAACTTACAAAAGCGTAAGCTTAAGTTTATTAAATGTAAGTTAAATAAATATTTGTTTAGTATATCTTTTGGTATTATATTATTATAGAAATGAGTTTGAAAAAAAACTATCTATTTTCGTTATAATAAATATAATTAATAGTTAAGCTATATATGTTACTGGAGGTGTAGAATTGTATACGTATATTATTCCGATTAAAACAGCACTAATTACTTTTCCATTTATAGCATTTGTTTTTACTTTTCCATTTGCTATATATCAGTATAGAAAACATGGATATATAAACAAATTTAGAGTTTTTATTCTATATTCATTTTTACTATATTTAATAGTAGCATATTATCTTGTAATATTACCTTTGCCTAAAACAAGGGATGTACTGAGCCTTCAAAAACCAGGAACTCAATACTATCAATTGATTCCCTTTAGCTTTATTTCAGATATATTAAGAGAAACAAATGTTAATTTTAAAAATCCATTATCTTATATTAATTTACTAAAGGAAAGAGCCTTCTTGCAGGTGGCTTTTAATGCAATTTTGCTTACACCACTTGGGATTTATTTAAGATATTACTTTAAAAAGGATTTAAAGAAAACGATACTGATATGTTTTCTTACCTCATTATTTTTTGAATTTACACAGTTAACAGCGCTATATGGAATATATAATGCTCCTTACAGAATATTTGATGTTGATGATTTAATAGTTAACACTTTAGGGGGAATTTTGGGTTATACAATAGAACCAATATTTACAATTCTTTTTCCTAAAGCTTCTGAACTTGATATGGATGTTAATCTTGATGAGATGAGGGTAAGTTATTTTAGAAGGTTTTTCGCCTATGGAATAGATTTAATGGTAATTTCATTTGTACCCTATGTAAATAAGAATATAATAATAAAAGCTGCAGCTATTTTTGTATATTTTATAGTAATAGTTTATTTAACTAATGGAAAGACATTGGGTAAATCGATACTAAGAATAAAAGTTAAGGGTAAGGGAGAAAGACTAACGTTTGGTGAAGTGACTAAAAGATATGGAATATTATACTTTGGAGTATTTGGTATTAATTTATTACTACAACAAGCTATAGTGTTGAATAAGAATAATTTTTTAAATTATATTTCACTAATAGTACTGATAATTCTAATGATTATAGATGCAATATTATTTTTACATCTCATTATTTCTATGTTTAAAAAGGATAGATTATTTTATGAAAAGTATAGTGGAACAAGAAATGTTATAATCAAATAGTGTTTACTAATACAATAGTTCTTTCAAGAATTAAATAAAAAAATCAGGACAAGTAATTATAAAATTATGATGGACTGCAGACAAATTTATATATTTGCAGTCCATCATTATTTTAAAATCAATTCTATTTTTATTATAGTCTGCAGAAACATTAATACATCTTAGATAACAAATAATTAACAAAGGGCATACTCTTCCATGTTCCATACATCCGTTACCCAGCCTTCATAGAACTCCTTTTCGTGGCAAACAAGAACTACTGTGCCTTTAAATTTAATAAGAGCTTCCCTTAAGGCGTCTTTAGAATCTCCATCAAGATGATTTGTAGGCTCATCTAGAAGAAGCCAGTTTCCAGGTGCCATCATAAGTCTGCACAGCCTTACCTTTGCCTGTTCCCCTCCACTTAATGATGACATACTTCTTAGAACATGTTCCTGTTTAAGCCCACACCTTGCAAGAGCTTCACGGATTTCCTTAGAATTCTTTTTAGGAAAGTAGTGCTGTATTTCTTCTACAGGAGTTAAATCAGACACCTTTGTTTCCTGCTCAAAATACAAGGGGTAAAGATAATCACCCAACCTAACCTTTCCTCCCAAAGGTGGAATAACACCCATGATGGTTTTTAGAAGGGTGGATTTTCCAATACCATTGCAGCCAGTAATAGCAATCTTTTGCCCCCTGATTAGTTCCAGGTTAAGATTTCTTATTAATGGATAGCTATAACCAATGTTCAAATTAGCACTTCTTAAAACAAGCTCTCCAGATTCCCTTGCCCATAGGAAGGAGTAACTTGGTTTTGGAAGGCCCCTTGGCTTTTCAAGCCTTTCTATTTTCTCAAGCTGCTTTCTTCTGCTTTGTGCTCTTTTGGTTGTAGATGCTCTTACGAGGTTTTTATTAACGAAATCCTGAAGGCTATTGATTTCCTTTTGTTGCTTATTATACAAATCTATATATCGCTGGCTTTCTGCATCCTTAAGCTTTAAAAATGCATCATAATTTCCTGGATAACGTTTCATACAGGAATATTCAATATGATAAATCACATTTGTTATCCTGTTTAGAAAGTCTGTATCATGGGAAATAACAACAAAGCTGTTTTTGTAGTTTGTAAGATAATCAGCCAACCAATCCACATGCTCCTTATCAAGATAGTTTGTAGGTTCGTCAAGAAGCAAAAGATCAGGACTACCAAGAAGAAGCTTTGCAAGCTTTACCTTTGTTCTTTGCCCGCCACTTAGTTTATCAACGTGGGTATCCATTCCCAATGCAAACAAGCCAAGACCACCGGCAACATTATCTACCAGACTGTCTATCCTATAAAAATCACTTGCGTCTAAAGCATCCTGGAGTCTTCCTAATTCTTTAAGAAGTTTTTCTAGTTCATCTGGGCTAGCCTTGCCCATAATATCACCAAGCTCAAGCATCCTCTTTTCCTTCTGATAGAGACTATCAAAGGCTGACTTAAGACTGTCCCTTATACTGCAGCCATCCTTAAGCTCAGAATGCTGATCGAGATAACCAATATTTATTGAAGAGGGTCGGTTTACTGTTCCTTCATCAGGAAGAAGCTTCCCTGTCAATATATTAAAAAATGTGGTTTTCCCGGCACCATTAACCCCAACCAATCCGGCATGGTCGCCCTTTAAAAGCCTAAAGGACACATTTCTTAAAACTACCTTATCTCCAAATTCAAAACTTAAATTTTCAACATTTAAAATACTCATATTAATACCTCCATAAAATAAAAAAGGAAAGAGGATAATAAAGTCCTCTTTCCTTTGATTTTGCTGTGTTTACCAAAACTAACATTGTTTTCTGCAGAATATAAAAAGAGATGGTAAGCATCATAATTTCTATTATAAGCAGCAGAGAGCTGCATCTAATACAATTGGGCTACAGAAATCATGACAACAAAAAAAGAGTCTTCAATCCTTAATTACGTAATTTTTATTAAAATGAAATAGCTAAAAAAGGGCAGACTTCCCCTAGGGCTAAGCTAGTTCATTTCTTAAAATTACGTAATTACTCATGATAGACTCACATCTCCTTTAAAAATAGAATAATTTTACACTTATATTATATACGTAAATGTTTTAATTGTAAAGTATATAGCTTTAATCAATGGTTCCATATGTTTTAATATCCAAATTTACATCAACATTTATTAAAGCTTTTTTATAGGCATCACTCCATGATATGCTATTCCAATAGTTGTTGTGTTTAGCTCTTACTATATCACCTATGCCAATTGGGTCACTTCCTACTTCTTGAGTATATTTAATTATGGGCTTTAGCCTGTTGGACCCGGGAAACAGGCGGAACAATAAACCACCTACGCTGGTGGGGACCAAAAAGTTATACCCCAAAATCACCTTTCCGTTAAAATAGAAGTGTTCAAGCTACTATATTAACGAAAGAAAGGTGATTTTTAGACACAAACCAAGCCTTTCCTAAACTTATAGTGTGTAAGTAATTCCGTTTTAGGGACTTTTTTAATTTCTCTTAAAGCTATATATTTACCATTATTTTGTGTTCCCTTAACAGTATATATCTTACCGCCATATTTAACTAGGTCCCCTGGTTGATAAAAATATCTTTGGGTTCTTATTCTTCTTTGACCTTTGGATATTTTTTCACCTCTATACTTTCTTAAATTCTCTGAATTTAAGTTTTTGTTACGTGTCCTTCTTCCGTTGAAAAGTTCTGCTCCACTTACTTTTTCTTTAGTTCTTATATCTATTATTTGTACGTCATAGAACTTCTCAAGTGAACGATTGTTGCATCTTATCTGCTTATAAGTTAGAGGCTCTACTCTACTTTGACTGCTACCTCCGGCTATGCAGAAAGCATCATTATAGTGTGTCTTATCTAATTTTAGAGCTATTCTCTTTGATTTTGTGTCATAACCATAAGTATGATCACAGCCTAAAATATTCTTAAGTCGCCATCTTACCACAGACATAAAAGTAGCATCTTTAAAACTTTTAATTTTAGGATTCCAACCATATAGAAAACCATTTTCTTTATGATTTTTAGGGATGTGACACTTATCACATAAAGTTATTAAGTTTCTAGGGCGGTCTGACCTATCTTGTTTCCAAAAGCCTATATGATGAACCTGCAAAATGGGGTTCTTGTCTTTGCTTTTACAATTAGGGTTTTGGCACTTATGATCGTCCCTGTGAAGTATGTACTCCCTTAAATTAAAGAAATCCTTCTGTTCGCCATTTTGATAATCAACACCTGATATAGAAGGATTTTTAAGTAATTGGGTATCAAAATTGGCTACTTCAATAATTAAGTTTGATATAGGAAGTATCTTCTTTAATTTATCTATAAATCCAAGGTGGCTATCTAATTTATGCTGAATAGAAGGAGCTAACCATTCTTCTGAATGCCTTCTATTATCAAAACGACTCTTTCTATAACGAAGTCTACTTCTTCTTTGTTTTCTAAACATAGCTTTTTCTTTAAGGCGTTCGGACATACCCTGAAGAAGTTTAACTTCACCAGAGATAAGCTCCTTCTGCTTGGTAATAGCAGAATAACCTATATTAAGTAGCCACTATCAATACCTAATGTGACTTGTTGAATATATTCAGTTGCATTATAAAGTAACTGAATAGTAAAAGGTTTAGAATTAACCACTTTAGCCTTATTTTGTTTAAGTAAAATTCTTACTTTAGCATACCTATTGGTAGGTATAAGTGGTTTTCCATTTTGATTTAAAACATATACCATATAGGTACACCTCCTTAAAAATTAATAACGGTTAAAACCGTAAAACACTACCTCAAAGGGTAGGTAAGTCCACATAGCCAAAGTTATGCAAAGTTTAAATAGTAGCAACACTTCTCCTTACCCTTAGAGATGTTTAATCACTACTCTTAGAGCTACAGACTTGTGGAGTATCTGTAGGTAACTATATATTTTTGCATAACGTAGTTCTCAAAGAACTTAGGCTAATCAACCAAGCTTTACAGGATTGATTGAAAAGGGGAATATAAAGAATTTTATTATTTATATATATCTTTGAATCGAGGTCTAAAAGTCTACTTTTTTATAGAATCAAGTTTCTCTTGAAGAGCTGTCTTTATTGATGAAAATTGTATTCCTTTATCAACACAATAATCTCTTGTTGTCATACCTGTTCCGGGAATTTCTCCTCCAATGATTTTCTCAATGTCTTCCTTTGAAAGTCCCCAGTCAAGAAGTTCCTTGAAGGTGGTATTTCCATTTACGAAATAGGGGCTGCTTTCATCGTGGCTAATTGTAGTGGTGTTGGTTGTATTGTTAGAGATTTCTACAGTATGATTGCTAATATATTCTAGTTGTTCATTAGTAAGCTTGTTTGTTTCCTTCAATATTTTAACTGCAGTTTGAGGCAGATAGGTATCTTCGCCCTCAATATCATAGGGGAGGCCCTTATATAGTGCCACAAAGAGTTTAACTGAGCTTGTCCCTATCTCCTTTTCAAGACCAGAATATTTTGCTTCTAAATCCTTGTTTTTAAAGGTCGTGGACTCTTTTTCATCAACTCCGAATGCATTTGCCAGCACATCCAGTGGTATGCTAAAGGACTTACTTACATCGCTAAAGCTGTAAGAACCCCTTATATCTGAAGGATCGTACTGCCCTTTAAAATCTCCCTCTTTATATACTGATGGAACCTTGGAGGATTCGGTGCTCCAGGTGCCTGTAAGCTTTGAGATGCCAATTCCACCGAAAAACATTATAAGGAGTATTAATCCCATGATATTTCTATTAACCTTCAATTTCTTTCCCTCCTCCAACTGATAATTCAATAGTATTTGCTGCAGGGCAGCTTTCCTCTGAAGTACATTTCATGCAGCTTATACATTGATGGTTTCTAACAACTCCTGATTTTGAAACCTCAATGTTCATTGGACAAGCTTTGTCACATGACCTGCAGGATACACAGGTTGAGGATTTCCTTCTAATTTTAAATATCCTAAAAAGGTTTGTTACTCCAAGAACAGCTCCATATGGACATAAGTATTTGCACCATGGCCTTTCAACAAACAAGGAACCTATAAGCGTAAGAATCAGAACAATCAGGCCTCCTATAGCTATTTCTCCTGTCCATAGATGGAATAGCGCTGAATATGGGTCAACATCAGAAAAAACAAGCTTTCCAGTTGCTGCAGTCATATAAAGAACCAAAGCTAGGACACCGTACCTTAAGAATCTAAGATATTTATCATACTTGTAGGGTATAAATCTGTTATATTTTTTACCAAACAATTTCTTCCCTATCTTTCCAAGCCATTCTTGTACTGAACCAAATGGACACAGCCATCCACAGAATACAGGGCCAAAGCCTACTGCTATTACGAAACCTATTATCATCAAAACAAAGGATGATTCATGAAGCTTATTAACAAAGATCCCCTGGGTTACATACTGATAAATTGTTGTAACTCCTCCAAAGGGACAGAGAGCATGAATTGATGCTGAGGGAATAAAGGAGAAGCCTTTACCCTGCTCTGCTAATGTATGATTGATAGATATTAATAATATTGCTATGAAAAAAACCAATTGAATAATATGACGTACATTAAAGAACTTTTTAGACTTTTTATTCATTGTAATTTCCTCCTCCACAGATTTTCTATATTTTTAGTTTAAAGCTCCAATATGGTTTTTCGATGTGCTAAATATGTAGATTTTGTGAAGAAAGAAATAGAAAATGGGAGCCTTTAACTGCTCCCACATCCTATTTTTATTTATTTATAATTGAATCCTTAACCCTTCTGTAGGCATATTCCATCGTGGATTCGATGTTGTTATTATTTTTTCCTCCACCCTGAGCCTGAAAGTCGCTTCCACCGCCTTTTCCATCAATTAAGGTTATAGCATCCTTTAAAAGGCTGTTCATACTTAGTATTTTTAAATCCTTAGAACGCATGAATATAAGCTGAACCTTATCCTGGGATCTAACTCCAAATAGGACTACAACATTGGAGTAGGAGGTTAACTTAGATGCTAAAAGGCTAATATGCTTTAAATCGGTATCATCATATATGGCCTTCAATACTCTAATATCCTCTATGGTGTCACAGGAGTTTAGCATATTTTGTACTTCATATTCAGCAATCTCTGCCTTTAAGGCTCTTTTCTCGGAAAGGGCTTTATTGAGCTCACCTGTAAGCCTTTCCACTTCATCTAATACACTATTGTTGCTGCAGGATAAGAGGCCTGCCATTTTATCTATGGCAGCATGCTTTGAAGAATAATCATTAACGGCCCTTGAACCGCATAAAAACTCAATTCTTAATCCGTTTTTATATTTTTCACACTTAGATACTTTAACTAACTGCACCTCAATTGTTGATTGAGGGTGAGTTCCACAGCAGGCATTTATATCGATATCTCCAATTCTAACTATTCTTATTTGTTCTGCTGTTTTTGGAGGTGACTTTCTTAGCTTTAGCTTTTTTAGTTCGCTGTTGGTTGGGTAGAGGATCTCTACATTGATGTTATCTAAAACTATTCCATTAGCCATTTCCTCAGCTTTTTTAATTTCATCATTTCCAAGTACTTTATCAATATCTATGCTTGAGTAATCGACTCCAAGATGGAATCCAACAGTATTTGCATTAAATAGTTCAGCAAAGCAGGCAGATAGTATATGCTGTCCTAAGTGCTGCTGCATGTGATCAAATCTTTTTTTCCAGTCTATGCTGCATTTAACCCTATGTATTTTAGAAGGCTTTATATCAACTATATGAAATATACAATCATCCTCTTCATATACATATGCTACAGGTGATGATTCAATAAAACCAGTATCACTTGGTTGACCGCCTCCCTCTGGATAGAAGCAGGTTTTATCAAGCTCAACATGGTATTTGCCCTCCTTCTCAATGACATTTATTATTTCGGCAGTGAAATCCCTTTGATATGGGTTTTCGTAATATAACTTTTCCAACTATTAACAACCCCTTTACAATGGCTATGTTATATCTATTTTACAAAAAAAAATATAATATTGCTATTGTATATTATAAATAATAATGATATACTTAAGGAGCTTAGTAATTCTAGTATTTACTAAGAAAAGGTTTAATTTGGTTAACAACATTTCTTCTTTTGGAAATTAGTTTGAATCAGTTTTAAATCTTAAATTAATAAAGAAGGAGGAATGTTGAGATGGCAGATAAGACTTTAGTATGTAAAGATTGTCAAAAGGAATTTGTCTTCACTGAAGGCGAACAGGCTTTCTACAAGGAAAAGGGTTTCGAAAACGAACCACAGAGATGCCCAGATTGCAGAAGAGCTAGAAAGCAGCAGAACAATAGAGGATTCAGAAGGTAATAAATCTGAAAAATCAGCCTATAGGAATTAATTCCTATAGGCTTTTTGTTATTCTTTGTAATTTGTAAGCGTAGTGGTTGTTGCTTGTATTGCGCTATTTACAGAGTCAAGTGTGCTTTGTATCTTTTGTTTGTTCTCTGGCTTTTCAACTGAGGTTAAAGCTTGATCTAGGCAGTTCTTAGCGTTTTGAAGATGAGTTGATACATCTTGAACGTGTTGTTTTGCATTTTTTTGCTGCATAAAAATACCTCCATAAATTTTTTTTGTTACATAAACACATTAAGAATTTTTGTATTATATGTAGCAATCTTATTATCTGTTATTTAATTTAAAAAATACTTGAATATCATGGAAAGATGACAGGTCCTTGAACTGTGAGTCGTTTAAACACCTCACAGTTCAAGGACCTGCTATCTATAGGTTATTGTTTACTTTTTTCAATTTTTTCTGCTAGTTCATTTAGGTATGTCCATCTTTCAATTAATTCATCAAGCCTGGTCTCAAGCTGCTGCTGTAATGGAAGAAGTTCTTGTAAAAGTGAGAAGTCGCTTCCTGCATTGTTTATTTTGTCTGTAACTACTTTAAGTTCTGCTTCAACACCTTCTATAACACCATCGATTTCTTTAAATTCCAGCTGTTCTTTAAAGGTGAACTTTAAAGGCTTCTCTTTCTTATTGTCCTCAACTACATTCTTCTTTTCTGTCTTTTGATTTTCCTTAACTTCCATCGTCTGGTTGAGCTTTAGACGTTCCTGATAATCAGAATAATTTCCTGTATGCTGAGTAATGGTGCCATTTCCATCAAAGGCAAAAATTTTATCAACTATCTTATCAAGAAAATATCTATCATGGGAAACAGTAATAACAGCACCGTTAAAATCATCAAGATAATCCTCGAGTATTGTAAGAGTTTCGATATCTAAATCGTTTGTTGGCTCATCAAGTAGAAGAACATTTGGTGCTCCCATTAAAATACGGAGTAAATACAGCCTTCTTCTTTCTCCACCAGATAGCTTTGAAATTGGGGAGTACTGCATATGTGGTGGGAACAGAAATCTTTCAAGCATTTGAGAAGCACTGATAACATTGCCATCAGATGTTTGAACAAGCTCAGCACCTTCCTTGATGTAATCTATTACCCTGAGGTTTTCATCTATGTCCTTTGTTTCCTGACAGTAGTAGCCTATGTTTACTGTTTCACCAATATCAATATCTCCGGAATCGGGAGATATGGTATTTGATAGTATATTCATCAAGGTTGATTTTCCACTTCCATTAGGACCAAGGATTCCGACCCTGTCATCCCTTAGAAGTATATAGCTGAAGTTATTAATAATCTTCTTATTCCCAAAGGATTTATAAACACCATTCAAATCAACAACCTTTTTACCTAATCTACTTGAGACAGAAGAAATTTCAACCTGGCCATTTTTTGCATCAGCCTTATCAGCTACTAAATTTTCAAAACGCTCAATTCTAGCCTTTTGTTTTGTGCTTCTAGCCTTAGCACCTCTTTTTATCCAGGCAAGCTCACGCCTTATTAAATTCTGTCTCTTGCTTTCCGAGGCTTCCTGCATCTCTTCTCTTTCGGATTTCTTTTGAAGAAAAGTGCTGTAGTTTCCAGAATAGCTGTAAAGGTTTCCGTTATGAATTTCAATAATCTTATTTGCAACCCTATCCAAAAAGTATCGATCATGGGTTACCATAATAAGTGCGCCCTTTCGCCTGTTTAAATATTCCTCAAGCCATTCAACGGTATCGCTGTCTATATGGTTTGTTGGCTCATCTAGTATAAGTAAATCAGCAGGATTGATTAGAGCACTTGCAAGGGCAATTCTTTTTCTCTGACCACCTGATAGAGTTCCTACAACTGCATCAAAATCAAATATTTTTAGCCTTGTTAGTATATTTTTTGCCTCACTTTCAATACTCCAGGCACCTGAAGTATCCATCCTGGAGCTAAGAGACATAACCCTTTTTTGAAGGTCGGTATCCTGTGTGTTCTTATTAAGCATTTGAAGTGCAGTTTCATATTCCTTAATTAATGCCATTATGGGGGAATTCCCTTTAAAAACCTGTTCTAAAACAGTGGCATTATCATCAAACTCAGGAGATTGAGGCAGATATTCAATTTTTATGCCGTTCATGGTTGTTATTTTTCCATCATCGGCCTGCTCCATACCTGCTAAGATTTTTAGGAAGGTAGATTTGCCGGTTCCGTTTATACCTATTACTCCTACCTTTTCTCCCTCTCCTATTCCAAAGGATATTTTATTTAAAAGTATTCTTTCTCCATAGCTTTTAACTATATTTTCTGCTGTAAGCAAATTCATTAAATGATCTTCCCTTCTTTATCGTATAAGCTATAAAACAGATGTCTTTGCAGCTTATAAAAAGCAATTTTGTACATGCATATATTCTATCACATTTATAGTTATAGTACATAGAATCTAAGTACAATGCATAAATTCCACGGGTATCCAGTTATTACTGTGCGAAATTTGTAGAAAAATGCAAAAATGTGTATAAAAATATATTGAAATATAAAATGATCTTGGTATACTGTTAAGAAATAATAATTAATACTTATATCTATGCGGTTAACTAATTATAACTTATATAGCAATAAATGATGAAAGGTGGTTTGAAGAAATGGATTTTCTACAAAACGTTGTATCAAACACAAACAACATTTTATGGTCCTATGTACTCATTGCGGTTCTTATTATTGTAGGGATTTATTTTACATTTAGGACGAAATTCGTACAGTTTAGAATGATTGGCGAGATGATTCGTCTCCTTGGAGATGGAGTAGGTGATTCTGCTAAAAAGGGTAAGGGAGTATCATCCTTTGGTGCCTTCTGTATAAGTACAGCATCAAGAGTTGGAACTGGTAACCTGGCAGGTGTAGCCATTGCAATTGCAACAGGGGGTCCTGGTGCAGTATTTTGGATGTGGTTGATTGCCCTGCTTGGCTCTGCTTCGGCATTCGTTGAAGCAACACTGGCACAGGTTTATAAAATTAAGGATAAAAGTGGCTTCAGGGGTGGCCCGGCATATTACATGGAAAAGGGCCTTAAAAAGCGTGGGATGGGCGTGCTGTTTGCTGTTCTAATAACATTAAGCTTTGGACTTGTATTTAATTCTGTACAAGCAAATACTATATCCGTCGCATTAGAAACTGCCTACGGAATAGATAGACTTATTACTGGAATAGTTCTTGCAGCATTAACTGGTTATATTATTTTCGGAGGAATTAAAAGAATAGTTAAGGCATCAGAGTTTTTAGTACCAATAATGGCAGGTGGATATGTTCTTATATCCATATATATAATAATTACTAATATTACATTGCTGCCAGGTGTTATGGTGTCAATATTTAAGAGCGCCTTTGGAATACAGCAGTTTGCTGGTGGAGGAATTGGAGCAGCTGTAATGATGGGAATTAAGAGAGGACTGTTTTCTAATGAAGCAGGAATGGGAAGTGCACCTAATGCAGCAGCTACGGCAGATGTAACCCATCCTGTAAAGCAGGGACTTATACAGGCACTTGGAGTATTTGTGGACACGCTTTTAGTTTGCAGTGCAACTGCATTTATAATATTGCTTTCAGATGCTTATGATAAGGGCAACATAACAGGAATTGAACTTGTGCAAAAGGCATTGAGCTTCCACATGGGATCCTGGGCAGTTAACTTTGTTGCCATTGCAGTTTTCCTATTTGCATTTAGCTCAGTAGTTGGAAATTATTATTATGGAGAAACAAATATAGAATTTATAAAAAGCAGTAAAGGCTGGCTGTATATTTACCGTTTTGCAGTAATTGCTATGGTTTTAGTTGGTTCCATTGCAAAGGTAGCTATCGTATGGGATATGGCAGATTTGTTTATGGGCTTCATGGCACTGACAAACCTTGCTGCAATTATAATGCTTGGAGGAATTGCTTTCAAGGCCCTTGCTGATTATAAAAATCAGAAAAGACAGGGAAAAGATCCAGAGTTTCATGTATCCAGCATTGATGGGTTGAATGATGTAGAATGCTGGATGGATGCAAAGGATGAAATAGAAAAATAGTAAAATGCCCTATCAAAACTTTTATATTTTGATAGGGCATTCTTTTTATATTTCAGCAACTTCCTCTAAAAGATTTTTAAAGATAGTTTTTACAGGTAATATTTCTTTTATCTTATGAACATACTCTCCGGAAAACACAAGAGCTTTATCTGGGTCTCCAGATTTACATGCATTAACGAGAGCGTCCATAATGCAGAAGTTTCTAGAACATCTCTTTAAACATCCAATACAATTATCATTCTTTGGGATATTTCCAGATTCAATAAGGCTATAGAAGGAATTTTTTAAACCTCTTCCAGGAAGTCCTACAGGACTTTTTATAAGAACAACATCTTCTATGGTGGAATTTACATAGAGTTCCTTCATTTCATCTGAGGCATTGGATTCTTCACTTGCTGCAAATCTTGTTCCCATTTGAACACCATTTGCTCCCAACTTTATAACTTCTGCTATATCTCTGCCATCAATGATTCCTCCGGCACCTATAATAGGTATTTTTACTGCTTTACATACCTCAGGAAGTACTTCTCTCATGGATCTATCTGTTCCCAAATGACCTCCTGCCTCCTTGCCTTCAACTACAACAGCTGCGGCACCAAGTCTTTCTGCCATAACAGCCAGCTTTGAGGAAGAAACAATTGGCACTATTGGTGTATTTGATTCTTTTCCCCATGAAAACATATCTCTCGAAAAGCCTGCCCCAGATATAACTAAATCAATACCTTCTTCAATTGCTCCCTTTACAAGGCTTGCAAATTCCTTAACAGCAAAAAGGACATTGACTCCTATAACTCCCTTGGTTAGCTTTCTTGCCTTGCGGATTTCATTCTTCAACTCGGCAACACTCATTCCAGTTCCAGCTATAACACCTATTCCGCCTTCATTAGCCACTGCAGCAGCAAGGGGCGCTGTTGAAATCCTTACAGCCATTCCTCCTTGAATAATAGGTATAGGTACAGTAATGTTGGCTATTCTTAACTCCTTTAGTTTCATAGGTCATCTCCTTAAATTAGTATCAGGTACTATATTCTAGTATAATTATACCATGCTAATGATTATGCAACAATTATTAATTACTGGTTATTTAAAGATACTATATGTTTCGCATAAATGATTCTATATATAAGTCATAAAATTCTTTACATTTTGTTTTTTTAAACAGACCTACTACATTGGTACGACCTTAGGATGTTTAAAAAGACAGAATGTAATAGAATTTTTGACTTATATATACATCGCTCGACCCTAAACATTTATGTGAAATCATATTCCTTGATTCATAAATCGCAATATACATTATTCAAAATCTCTATTGCGATTTATATAGTTTTAAATTAAATTCCTAAACAATAAGTAGAAACAAGTCAGAAATTGTTGTAATATGACGAACATTATGATATATTATATATGTAATAATTAAGGAATCCCCATATAATCCCTGTGATATGGTCAGGGAGTTTCTACAGAATAACCGTAAATTATTCTACTATGGTGAGATTTATACTGGTGTTGTGTTAATTTTTAACGCTAAGGCACATTAAAAAAATAAATAAGTCATCTTACTCGTCCTTTTAATTCTTTTCGTCGTTACTCAATCACTTACATACAGTTAGTATGCGCGTGATTGAGTGCCTAGAAAATAATTAAAATTACTTCGCAATCTGACTCATTTATTTTTTTAATGTGCCTAAATGAAGCTGGTAATCTCACATAGAGTTGCTGGCTTTTTTGTATTCTAAAAAATCAGCAGTTGTTTTTGGGGAAAAGAAAGGGAGAGGTTTAATGGACATTTTAAAGGATTTATTAGCTGTATTTAGTGTAATACTAAATGGACTACCTCAGGGATTACTTGCATTATCCTTTGGATTTGCATCAGTTCCAACTGCTATGGCATTTTTAATTGGTGCTGCTGGTAATACAATCGTAGGTTCTGTTGCTCCGATTTCCTTCCAGGCCGAAACAATAACTCTGGCAGGAACTATGGGTAAAAACATGAGAGAGCGTCTATCAATGATCTTTATTGGTGGTTGTATCATGACTGTAATTGGATGCTTTGGATTGTTAGAGGATATTGTAAACTTTATTGGACCTGTTATTACAAATGGTATGATGGCTGGTGTAGGTATAATGCTTGCCAAGGTATCCATTGGAATGGCTAAAAAGAATAAAATTATTGGATTTACTTCTATGGGTATCGGGTTTGTTGTATATATGCTTACTAAGGACCTGGTTTATACAATAACAGCGTCTGTTGTAATTTCTAGTATCATATCAATCATAATGAAAAAAGAAACAGGTATAAATGTTACATCCAGGGAAAAGCTGGTATTCCAAAAGCCTACTTTTAGTTTTGAAATATTAAGAGGAGCTTTGGCTATGGTATGCCTTAATATTGGAGCGAACATCGCCTTCGGAAATATTACAGGCTCCATTGCAAAGGCGGATGTAAATATAGATCATCTATCAGTAATAAGCAGTCTTGCCGATATGTGTTCATCAATCTTTGGTGGAGGTCCTGTAGAGTCAATAATCTCTGCAACAGGAAGTGCTCCTCACCCTGTAATGTCAGGAGTAGTTATGATGATAGTTATGGCTGCTATATTATTTAGCGGACTTCTTCCTAAGCTTGGTAAATATATACCTAGTGAATCAATTGCAGGATTCTTATTTGTACTAGGTGCAGTTGTTACTGTTCCAATCAATGCGGCAGCAGCTTTAGGACAGAGTGGTTCACTTGTTGGTGGTATAACCATGGCTGTTACTGCAATTTCAGATCCATTCCTTGGAATGCTTGCAGGTTTGGTAATGAAGCTGTTTGTTGGTGTATAAAAGATATTTGGAGGGATTATAATGGATAAGACATTTGATATAAAGGTAGCTGGCGTTACAAGAAAGCTTCCTGTAATAAAGATAAGCGACGATTTAGCAATAGCAAGCTTTGTAATATTAGGAGACACTGAACTTGTTTGTGCATCTGCAAAGGAACTTGCTAAGAAGCTTCCAGAAGTAGACATACTTGTAACTGCAGAAGCTAAGGGTATTCCACTGGTTTTTGAGATATCAAAGCTTCTTAATATGAAAAACTATATAGTTGCAAGAAAGAGTATAAAGGCTTATATGGACGAGCCCCTTGTAAATGAAGTTGAATCAATAACTACACAGAAAAAGCAGCTTCTATGCCTTGATAGAATGGATGCAGAGGCGATAAGAGGAAAAAGAGTAGCGATTATTGATGATGTTATAAGTACAGGAGATTCCTTAAGAGCAGTTGAGGAACTTGTAAAAAAGGCTGGAGGAATTGTTGTATCAAGAGCTGCAATACTAGCAGAAGGCGATGCTGCAGATAGAAAGGATATTATATTCCTAGAAAAACTTCCACTCTTTATGTTGAAATAGAAATGCAATTGTCTATATATAAGGCATATAAAAGATACGGGAAATGCTTTGTGCATTTCCCGTATCTTTTATATTAAACTGATTATTGCTTGATATATAACAGGAATGAAAATCCCCGGCAGAAGGTTTGCTACCTTTATTTTTGTAGCACCCAGCATATTTAATGCAAGTCCTACTATTAAAAGTCCTCCAACAGCAGACATGTCCATTATAACACTGTTGATAAGCACACCCTTTAAAAAGGACGCTCCAAGAGTTATTACTCCTTGATATAAGAATACAGAAGCAGCGGAAAAAATGACGCCAATTCCTAGGGAAGAAGTAAACATTATGGCTGTAATTCCATCTAAAACTGACTTGGCAAATAGTGTTTTGTGGTTTCCTGTTAATCCACTTTCAAGGGAACCAACAACAGCCATTGCACCAATACAGAAAAGAAGACTTGCTGTGACAAAGCCTTCTGAAATGCTTTTTTCTCCCCGACCCAGCTTTTTTTCTATTCTATCTCCCAGTCTTTTTAATTTATCATCAATATCTATAACCTCACCAATAACTCCTCCAATAACGATTGAAAAAATTATAAGAAGCATGTTGTTTACCTTTAGAGAACTGCTTACTCCTATAAGTAAAACACAAAGAGCTAATCCCTTCATAATAGTATCATTTATCTTTTGAGGAATCCCCTTTTTAAACAAAAAACCTATTAAGCTTCCTGCCAATATAGCAGCAGTATTTACTATGGTGCCGAGCATAAATGCATACCCCCTTTATGTATATATGTATATTATAAATTATTTTTTGCAAGCTGCAACTATTTTTTATTATGGTTTAGTATTGGATTGCATAGAATAAGTAAAAGGAATTATTTTGCATCATATTGTATAATTATAAGTAATAATGTATAATGATAAAAACTATAACGGGATTACTTTATGGTAAGAATACAATTAATATACTATTAGGACGGAGGGCGTAAAGGATGAAATTATGGGGAGGACGTTTTAGAAAAGGGGAAAACAAGCTGATGGAGGATTTCAACAGCTCCCTTCACTTTGATAAAAGACTCTATTCTGAGGATATAAAGGGAAGTCTTGCACATGTTAAAATGCTGGTTAAGTGCAATTTGTTAACCGATGAGGAAGGAGAAAGGATTACAAAGGGGCTTATAGATATTCTTCATGGTATTGAGGAAGGTAAAATTATTATAGAGGGAAATCACGAAGATATCCACAGCTTTGTGGAATATGAGCTTACAAAGATTGTTGGGGAAGCGGGGAAAAAGCTTCATACAGCAAGGAGCAGAAATGATCAGGTTGCAGTTGATACAAGGCTTTATGCAAAAAACAGTGCTGCTAAATTGATTGAAATCCTTGAGGAGCTTCAGAAAAACATTAAGAAAAAGGCAGATGAGAATCCATTTATAATGCCAGGGTATACTCACCTTCAAAGGGCACAGGTAGTAACCTTTAAGCATCATCTTATGGCCTATTACAGCATGCTTGAGAGGGATAAGAAAAGAATAAAAAATGCAATAGAAATAATGGATGAAAGCCCACTTGGATGTGGCGCATTGGCAGGAACAACCCACAGTATAGAGAGAGAGTTTACCGCGATTGAACTGGGCTTTAAAAAACCTGTAGATAATTTCCTTGATGGTGTAAGCGATAGGGATTATCTTTTAGAGCTTATGTCCTGCTTTTCGATAATTATGATGCACTTGAGCAGGTTGAGTGAGGAATTGATTTTATGGAGCAGTCAGGAATTTAGATTTGTTGAAATAGACGATGCATATTCCACAGGCAGCAGTATAATGCCCCATAAGAAAAACCCGGATGCAGCAGAGCTTATAAGGGGAAAGACAGGAAGAGTATATGGTAATCTTATGGCGCTATTAACAACAATGAAGGGACTTCCACTTGCGTATAATAAGGATATGCAGGAGGATAAGGAAGGCTTCTTTGATTCACTGGATACGGTGATGTCATGCATAAATATTATGTCTAATATGATTAAAACACTTAAAGTAAAGCAGGAGACAATGAAAAGAGCTGTAAAATATGGTTTCTTAAATGCAACTGAGGTTGCTGATTATCTTGTAAGTAAAGGAATTCCCTTCAGGGATGCCCACGGCATAGTAGGTTCAATTGTTATATATTGTGAGGACAATGGAAAAGCAATTGAAGATATGACATTAGAAGAGCTTAAAGGAATAAATCCAATATTTGAAGAAGATATATACAGATTTATAGATTATGAGAATATATTGAATAAGGGAATTAAGAAAATAATAAAGTAGAGCTAAAGAAAAATAAAAAGAGCCTTAATGAAGTACACTCCACTTTTAAGGCTCTTTTATTTTATAACATACTATTTGTTACGATTTGCTATCTCGATGTTTACTTTTCTTCCACAAAGTTTTTTACCTGTAGCCTTTGCAATTAAAGAACTTACTACACCCTCGTTTATATCAACGAATGAGAACTTCTCAAGTATATCTATGTTGCCTATTACGTCCTTGTGTAGGTCTGCAATACTTGTAAAGAACTGAAGAAGACTCTTAGGGTTAAGATTATCCTTACGCCCAACGTTTATAAAAATTCTTGTATTGGCGGATTTAGAGCCAATTGCATTTTCTGTGTAGTCAAAGCTTACTTCCTTGTCGTATATAATGTTCATAAGAGCCGCAGCAACATCAACAAGGTTGAATTCATCATCAAGCTCAGTTGCAAGAGGTACGAATCTCTTGTAATTATTGGCTTCAATGGTTTCCTTAACCCTATCGAGTATATTCTTATATTTTGCATTGAATATATCATCTATTGTAGGGATTTCTTTTCTTTTTATCTTTCCCTTTGTAGCCTTTTCAATTTGTTTTAATGCTGTATATTCTCTTGCAGTTACAAGGGTATATGCAGTACCTTTTCTTTTAGCTCTTCCTGTTCTTCCTATTCTATGAACATAGGATTCTGTATCCTGAGGTAAATCATAGTTGATAACATGGGATACGTTTTCAACATCTATACCTCTTGCTGCAACATCAGTTGCTACAAGGAATTCTATACTTTCTTCCTTGAATTTTTTTAAAGTATTTAATCTCTGATTCTGGTTCATATCCCCATGCATACCTTCAACATTATAGCCTCTTGCCTGCATGGCCTCTACTACCTCATCTACGCCCTTTTTGGTTTTGCAGAATATAATTGCTGTAGATGGTTCATCAACATCTAATATTCTGCATAGAGTTTCAAATCTGTTCTGCTGTTTAACTTCATAATAAAATTGTTCAACTGTTGACACAGTCATTGTATTTTTAACGATTGATATATGCTTTGTATCAGGTTTCATATATTTTTTAGCTATCTTTTTTATTTCATCAGGCATTGTGGCAGAGAAAAGAAGAGTCTGCCTGTTATCATTTAAGCTTTGTATGATCTTTTCTATATCTTCAATAAAACCCATGTTTAACATTTCATCAGCTTCATCAAGTACAAGAAAATCAATGCCATCAAGTACAAGAACGTTTCTGCCTATAAGGTCTAGAACTCTACCTGGAGTTCCGACAACGATATCGACGCCTCTTTTTATTGCTTTGATTTGTCTATCTATTGGTTGACCTCCATAAACAGGAAGCAATCTTACCTTTGAATGCCTTGCTATCCTTACAATTTCATCGTTTACCTGAATTGCAAGCTCCCTTGTAGGAGTTAGAATTATGCACTTTATTTTGCCTGGTACGGTGGATATACTACTGAGAATAGGTGCACCAAATGCAAGTGTCTTACCTGTACCTGTTTGTGCCTGGCCGATTACATCAAAACCCTGTAAAAGAACAGGTATAACCTCGGCCTGAATTTTTGAAGGCTCTTCAAAGCCCATATCCTCTATTGCGTTAAGTATATTCTGACTAAGTCCTAAATCACTAAATTTCATATTTTCCATAAACTTTCCTCCAAACGTGAATATCTCATTATACTATAGTATTCTCCTATAAACAAGGATTAATTATAAATTTAAGTATATTATCTTTAATTGGAGGGGAAATTTATTAGTGAATTGAAAAAATTAAAAAATTTTGATTTTTTAATTAGTAGTTGAATAATTTTTATAATAATGTTATATTATATAGGTATATGTAACATATATAAGTTACATAGAAAGATTTAATACGGATAACAACATTTCCTCCTTTTGGAGAGTTGGTGTGAACCGGTTTTAGATCTTAATACAATAAAAGGAGGAATTGTTAAATGGCAGATAAGACATTAACATGCAAAGACTGCGGTAAGGAATTCGTATTCACAGAGGGAGAACAGGCTTTCTACAAGGAAAAGGGTTTCGAAAACGAACCACAGAGATGCCCAGATTGCAGAAGAGCTAGAAAGCAACAGAACAACAACAGAAGATTCCAGAGATAGTTAATTGCAAAATAAACCCCATAAGAAATTTCTTATGGGGTTTTTGATTTATGGGCTTTAGCCTAAGTAGCAGGCAAAACAATATGCCACCTTCTAGGCGGGTGGGGACAAAAGGTTATAAAAAAATCACCTTTCCGTTAAAATAGAAGTGTTCAAGCTACTATATTAACGAAAGAAAAGGTGATTTCATAAACATGTCTTATATGTTTTTGCCTATTTTATATGAGGCCTCTAAAGCTTCTGGATTATCTTTAACATGGCATTCACCGGTATATACTCCAAGAACATCAATTAGCTCTATTCCAACCCATTCGAATATTTCCCTAAAGGTCTTTTCTATCAATTCAGGACCATTGTTTGGGGCCTCTCCTCCGTATGTCATTAATAGTATGGCTTTTTTACCTTTTAGATTATGAGAGCCATATAGTCTATCTATAAAAAGCTTTGTTTGAGCGCTTACATTCCACCAATAAATAGGTGTTGCAAATACGAGAACATCTGCTTTTGATACCTTGGGATAAAGATTTTGCATATCATCCTTTATTGCACATTCAGCGTCTGGTAGTATATGACATGCATCGCATGCAGAACATGGTGATATTTGCAGACCATGTAAATATACATTTTCAATATTTGCTTTTGAGTTCTCATTAAGTCCTTTTATCATACTATTGAGAAGGGCTGCAGTATTCCCGTTTTTTCTAGGACTTCCAAGAAGACACAATATATTCATGAAATAACACCTCCTTGCATAATTTTACCACAATTCATAACAAAAAGTTAAATAAAAAATATAAATCTGTTAAAATTTGATTTATAATTATTATAAAGTGCTGTAATACTCAATTAATTAAGGGATATACTTTTGAATAAATGTTTGGAGATAAGCAATATAAACACATATAATTAATAATGAGGTAAACATTTTAGGGGGATTAAATTTATGAGATACGAAGGAACTGTATATAGGCCTCCAAGTGAGGCATACAGCCTGATAATACAGGCAACTATAGGATGTGCCCATAATAAATGTACATTCTGCAGCATGTATAAGAGTAAAAACTTTAGAATAAGAAGCCTTGAAGAAATCTATCAGGACTTATATATGGCAAGAAACAATTATAAGACTGTAAAACGCATATTTTTAGCAGATGGAGATGCTCTGGCAATAAAAACAGATGATTTAAAAAATATACTTTTAAAGATAGAGGAGATGTTCCCAGAGTGTGAAAGAGTAGGAGTTTATGGTGCACCTAAAGATATTATAAGAAAATCTATTGATGAATTGAAGGAGTTAAAGAAACTTGGGCTTGGCATAATATATTTAGGAGTAGAATCAGGTTCAGAAGTTATACTTAAAGATATTAAAAAGGGAGCAGCAAGGGAAGAAATAGTTGAAGCAGGGAAAAGAGTAAAGGAATCAGGAATAAAGCTTTCTGTTACATTGATTTCAGGTATTGGTGGACAAAATTTGTGGAAAGAACATGCACTGGAATCTGCAGATGTGATTTCAAAAATAGACCCGGATTACCTTGGACTTTTAACACTGATGGTTGAAGACGGTACAGAGCTAAAGAGAAAGATTGAATCAGGAGAATTTAAGCTTTTATCGCCGAAAGAGGTTATGCTGGAAACAAAGCTTCTTTTAGAAAACATCCATGTATCTGATTGTGTATTTAGAAGCAACCATGCATCAAACTATGTCCCGCTTGGAGGTACTTTGCCTAAAGAAAAGGATGAGATAATAAAGACAATAGATTATGTATTAAATGACTATGTTTCCTTTAAACCTGAGGAGTATAGGGGATTATAGTTTTTAGAAAAACTATAATCTAACAGGACATTGAAAATTAAAGAATGGTTCGAATATAAAGTTTTACTGTTTCTTAAACTAATACCGGCATAAATGTTTGAATAAATTAAGAAATGAAAGGGTTTTGTAACTATTTTTATAAGCATTCGTATTACAATAATTTATGTAAACTGTTTGTCGATTAAAATATGAAACATTAATCGTAGTGTACATTTAGGTTGAGCTTCTATATGTTTCGCATAAATGATTCTATATTGCTCGACCCTAAACATTTATGCGAAATCATATTCCTTGATTCATTAATCGCACAACACCCAATGTAAAATCTTTAGTGCGATTAATATAGAATATAATTTTATTAAGACAAACTATAATTAATAAATATGAGCATTAGCAGGTGTTCTTTTATAAATTCTATGAATTTTACATAAATATTTTGCTGGGAAGGAACAGGTGAGTGTGTGTTATGAGGAGAAATAAAAGAAGGAGGACAAGACTTACACGTCTATCAAAGATATTAATATTTTCAGTTATAGTTATAGGTATTACAATTATACCTATAAGGCTTCTAGTCTTAAGTAAAGAAGGAAAGCCAAAGGATAATAAAACATCTTTTCAAATTAGTAAAACAGAAGGAAAGAAAGAAAATTTATCATCAAATACGGTAAAGCCTTCTACTAAGGATAAAACAACAACTGCAGCGGTTAAAACTGAAAATAAAAAACCTCAAAATCAAGGTAAGAACACAAATGTTACAAACAATAGTACAAACAAGCCAAAGAGTAAAAAGAAGACTGAGGATAATAAAACTTTTTTTGCCAAGTCTGTGTTTGTAGGCGATTCAATTACAGAGGGATTTTCCTATTGTGACTATATGAACGAATCAAATATAGTTGCTGAAAAGGGAATGACAGTTGCAAAAGCAAAGAAAAGGGTAAATGACATTGTAAAGCCTAAGCCTGAAAATATTTTTATAATGTTTGGAATGAATGATGTATTATACGGCATGAGCAGTGAAAAATTTGCAGGAAGCTACTTAGAGCTTATTAAAATGATAAAATCAAAACTGCCTGAAGCCAATATTTACATTGAATCTATTCTTCCTGTTGAAGCAAAGGTTGAGCAGAAAAAGCCTGCCCTTAACAACAGAAATATTGATAATTTTAATCGTTCACTTATTGATATGGCAAAGAAAGAAAATATAAATTACCTTAATGTAGCCTCTGTAGCAACAAAAAGTAGTGAAAGTCTCCATGAGGGTGATGGAATACACTACAAATTTAAGTTCTATGATTTATGGCTTGAATATATAAAAAACAACATTTAAGATTTGCAAAGGGAGATGGAAAAATGAAAACTTCAAAGGGAATTATAAAAAGATTATTTACAACTGTTTTAACTATGGCAATTATATCAGTAATATTATCTGGATGTGCTGGAAAGACAGCTAAAAATCCATCAGTTAAGGAAATTGATGAAAAAATTAAGCAGACTGTTGATATATCAAGCATGCGCCAGGGTGATGAGTCCAAGCTTAAAAAGCTTTATGATATAAATGCAGATGAAGTTGAGGAATTTGTTCTTTACATGGCACCATCAAATATAAAGGCTGATGAGATAACAGTTATAAAGGTTAAGGATGCAAACAATGTAAGTGCTATAAAGGATAAAATAGCAGCAAGAATTCAAAAGCAGGGAGAAAGCTTTAAGGATTATCTTCCTGAAGAATATTATTTAATAGAAAATCATGTTTTGGATTGTCAGGGAAACTATGTTATATTAGCTGTATCTAAGGATGCAGAAAAGATTCATGAAGCATTTAATGGATTTTTTAAATAGGAAAGGATAAAAAGCTTTCAGCTTTGGGGGTGGACAAGTCTTGGTTTTTAGCAGTTTACTATTTATATTCCTGTTTATGCCCTTAACAATTTTGCTTTATTATATTTCTCCAAAGCCATGGAGAAATTTAATATTGCTTATAGCAAGTTTAATATTCTATGCTTGGGGAGAGCCAGTTTATATAGGTATAATGATCTTCTCAACGGTTTTTGACTATGTAAATGGTATCCTTATAGATAAGTACAGAGAACGTAAGGGTGCAGCAAGAGCAATACTTATTGGCTCTATTGTTGTAAACCTTGGAATACTATGCTTTTTTAAATACTATGGATTTTTTGTTGATAATATAAATGGATTATTTAATTTGAGTATTCAAAGGATGAATCTGCCTCTTCCGGTGGGTATATCCTTTTATACCTTCCAGACCATGTCCTATACAATAGATGTGTATCTTGGAAATGTTCCAGTTCAAAAGAATATTATTAATTTTGGTACATTTGTAACTATGTTTCCACAGCTTGTTGCTGGACCAATAGTTAAATATGGAGATATACAAAAGCAGCTTGATAATAGAAGGGAAAGCCTTGGAATGTTTGGCGAAGGAGTTGAGGTATTCATTTCAGGACTTGCCAAGAAGGTGCTTCTTGCAAACAATATAGGAATTCTCTGGAGTCAGATAAAGGCAATGCCTATGCAGGAGTTATCTGTGGTTTCGGCATGGATTGGTATAATAGCATTCACTTTCCAGATATATTTTGATTTCAGCGGGTATTCCGATATGGCAATAGGATTAGGAAAGATGTTCGGATTTGATCTAATGAAAAACTTTGATTATCCTTATACATCAAAAAGTGTTACGGAATTTTGGAGAAGATGGCATATATCTCTTGGATCATGGTTTAGAGAGTATGTGTATATTCCTCTTGGAGGAAATAGATGTAAAATTTCAAAACAGCTTAGAAATCTATTTGTTGTATGGTTTTTAACTGGTTTTTGGCATGGTGCAAATTGGAATTTTATACTATGGGGATTATACTATGGTACAATTCTGACAATAGAAAAGTTTTTATTAAAGGATTGGCTTAAGAAAATACCCGGATTTTTTACTCACTTATACACAATGGTTATAGTTATTATCGGATGGGTATTCTTTGAGTGTGAAAGTATTACCCAGGGAATGAAATTTATAAAGGTTATGTTTGGGTTAGGAGAAAATGCTTTTGTTGATAGAGCAAGTGTATATTACATATACACAAATATACTTCTTTTTGTAGTTCTTATTATTTGCTCTACACCAATATTAAAAAGAGCTATATCAAGGATAAGAGAGAGAATGAAGATGGCAGGTTCAATGATTGTTCCAGTTATGTATTTTATTCTGATATTTCTTTCTACAGCATACCTTGTAAATGAAAGCTATAATCCATTCTTATATTTTAGATTTTAATGTAAAAGGTGAGCAGAGAGAGGTGTTTTTCTATTGAGTAAACATGATAGGGTATATAAATATACTATGGCAGCTATGCTTATAGTTTTTATAGGTATAATATTTGTTTTAAATATCATTCTCCCTGACAGGGCCTTTTCGGAGGAGGAAAATAGGAAGCTTGAACAGGCACCTAAATTTTCTAAGGAAAGCCTTATGAAGGGAAAGTTTACAACTAAGTTCGAAAAATATATATCAGACCAATTTGCCTTTAGGGATATGTGGGTCGGTGTTAAATCCGATGCTGAAAAGGTAATTGGCAAAAAAGAGAACAACGGAGTTTATTTGGGCAAGGATGATTACTTGCTTCAAAAATTTGATGCACCTGATGAAAAATCTGTAAGCGCAAAAGCAGATGAAATAAATGCATATGCTTCAATGGGAAGCGGTGTTAGGAAATATTTTATGCTTGTTCCAAACTCCATAAAGGTATTAAGGGATAAGCTTCCTGCAGATGCTCCTGTGGCAGATCAATTGAAATACATTGATAATATGAAGGAAATGCTTGATAAAAATATAAACTTTGTTGATGTATATGATTCTCTATACTCTAAAAGAAATGAATATATATATTTCAAAACAGATCATCATTGGACAACCAATGGAGCTTACTATGCATATGAAAAGCTTGGAAAGATCATGGGATTCACTCCTCATAGTAAAAATTATTACAATATTAAGAGGGTTACTGATGAATTCTATGGAACGTTATATTCCAAGAGCGGCTTTAGGCATGTAAGTCCTGACAGTATAGATTTATATATACCAAAGGCAGGGGAAAAATATAAAGTAGAGTACTTTGAGGAGTCAAGGGTATCGGATTCGCTATATAATATGGACAATGTTAATAAGAAGGATAAGTATGCATTATTTTTTAATGGAAACCACCCATTTGTTAAAATATCCACAAATGCAAAAGAGCACAAAAGGCTTTTAATTATAAAGGATTCCTACGCCAACAGCCTTATTCCTTTTTTAACAGGTCACTACAGTGAAATCTACGTTGTCGACCCAAGATATTATGACGAAGACATGGAACTCCTAATAAAGGACAAAAACATAAACGACATGTTGATCATCTATAACGTAAATACTTTCTTTCAAAAGTAACTGGGTAGCATCCTACCCGGGTTTATCTGTAATAGACCGTGAAGGTCAAAAAATATTGCTTCCGTCGACTACTCCGCTCGCAAAGAAGTTGTAAGATGTCAAAATGGCGACAGCCTAAGAACTTTTGAGAACTCGTATATGCTGCAAAATTCTAACATTTCGTTCATTCAAACAGCCTGGGGTCAAAGCTATTAAGCAGAGCTGTTTGAATGAACAAAATGTAAGAATTTTAATGCAGCCTCTACTCAAACACTCAAAAGTTCTAAGGC
>DAMCZI010000046.1:0-35164 GCA_032095175.1 Clostridiaceae bacterium | reverse complement strand
CTGACGCAAAATATCCTCAAAATCTTTGACTTGTTATTTTCTTTAATACGCGCCTAAGGTGTTTTATATTTTATTATAAAGGATTATAATAAATTTGCAGACGGTTTTGATATGAACCCTGTAAATTTGTAAAGAATATAATGGTAATAGTAAAATTACGTTAATATACCGAAGGAGTGAAAGCATGAAACGTATTGTAATGACAGGTGGAGGTACAGCAGGGCATGTGACACCTAATATAGCCCTTATTCCACGTTTAAAGAAAATGGGATATGAAATTCATTATATAGGAACAAAGGATGGAATAGAAAGAGGACTTATAGAAGCACAGGGAATTCCTTATCATTCAATTAGCGCAGGAAAGCTTAGAAGATATTTGGATTTGAAAAACCTTACAGATACCCTTAGAGTTGTAAGGGGCTTTAATGATGCTATGTCAGTTTTGAGGAAACTAAAGCCAGATGTTGTTTTCAGCAAGGGAGGCTTTGTATCCTGTCCTGTTGTATGGGCGGCAAAAATGCGTGGAATCCCTGCAATAATACATGAATCAGACATGACTCCAGGACTTGCAAATAAGCTCTCCATACCCTTTGCAAGAAAAATATGCTATACATTCCCGGAGACTAAGGATTATATTCCAAAGGAAAAAGGAGTTTTAACTGGCATACCTGTAAGAGAGAGCTTGTTTTCTGGTAAAGCGGAGCTTGGAAAAAGGTTATGTGGATTTAATGACAAGCTGCCTGTTATGGTTATAGTAGGTGGAAGCCAGGGATCTCAGGTTTTAAATAATGCTATAAGGGGAATACTAAATGAGCTTTTAAAGAAGTTTCAAATTTGCCATATGTGTGGAAAGGGAAATGTAGACCAGTCCTTAAACAATCTTTCTGGTTATAAGCAATTTGAATATATAAATGAAGAGCTTCCACATGTATTTGCAATGGCAGACCTTGTTGTATCAAGGGCAGGGGCAACAACAATATATGAACTTCTTGCACTTAAAAAGCCAAATCTATTGATACCTCTATCAAAACAAGCAAGCAGAGGAGATCAGATACTAAACTCTGAATCCTTTGAAAAGCAGGGCTTTAGCAAAGTCCTAATGGAGGAGGAGCTAAATTCAAAATCCTTTATGGAGAATGTTGAAGAGCTCTATAATGGAAGAACTTCATATATAAAGGCAATGGAAAACAGTGCAGCAGGCAATGGAACAGAAAAGATATTGGAATTAATACGTTCATATACCAGGTAGGGGGTGGAGGTAACAGGCTCTTGAGTTTTGAGTTATTTAATCAAAAGCATCTTCAGATGCTTTCATTAAACAACTCAAAACTCAAGAGCTTGTTACCCATATAAATCCTTTTTTAATATCTAAAACCCACTTTTACTACAAATTTTTAATAAAGGATTACTTTTTTGGAGGGGTCTCAGCTACCTTCCCAACCTAAAGGAGATCTATATGAAAAATATATTGAAGGATTTTTGTATGTCCATAGGAATTGAATATGCAGGAATAGCGTCTCCAGGTCCATATCCTAAACTCAAGAGAACATTGGAGGATAGAATATCAAAGGGGCATTACACAGGAATGGAAGAAAAGGAACTTGAAAAAAGAGTTGATCCTACCCTTACCATGCCGGGAGTTAAGTCTATAATAGTATGTCTATTTCCCTATTTTACTGGACATGTTGAGGATTCAAACCTGTCAAAGTATACCTACCCTTTAGATTATCACAGAGTTGCTGGAGAAAAGCTAAAGAAAGTTGGAGAATTCCTATCTAACAGCATAGAGGGATTTGAATATATGGCGTTTGTGGATTCCGGGCCATTGGTTGATAGGTATCTTGCATATGCTGCAGGACTTGGATATTTTGGGATAAACAGCTCCATAATTACAGATAAATATGGTTCATACTTTTTTATAGGATATATTTTAAACAATTATCCATTTGAACCAGACAGCCCTATTGAAAGAACCTGCGTAAAGTGTGGAGAATGTGTAAAGAAATGTCCGGGGAGTGCTATACTTGGGGATTTTAGCATAAATCCTAAGAGATGCATATCCTATATAACTCAGAAGAAGGGTGAACTTAGTGAAGAAGAAATAGAAATATTGAATAAAAATCACCTTGTATTTGGGTGTGACATATGCCAGGATGTATGCCCACATAACAGGAATGTGCATTTAACAGCTATTGAGGAATTTAAAGAGGATTTGATTTATAAGCTTGATTATGATGAAATAAAAGATATCTCCAACAAGGAATTTAAAAGGAAATATGGCAACAGAGCATTTAGCTGGAGAGGTAAAGGAATAATATTGCGAAATTTTCAAAACCTCAAAGATAAAGAATGATATAAAAGGAAACCTCATTTCAAGATGGGATTTCCTTTTTTTAATGGCAGTATGATTCTTTTTTAACAATGATGGTTATATTTTTGACAACAATATTAGAATCATTGTTTGTTAAAAAACAAACTATGAAAAAACGAGAATAAGATAGAATATTCGATTAATTCTGAAAATATAAAACAAAATCCCGCAATTTCAGCGTTTTAGGGAGTTAACAATTTTGGATAAATTGTGTAATATGAATTGGGGGTGTTAATATGTTTAAAAAACTAACGAGGGCATCTGTTAACCTTGTAGAAAAATATTTGCCTGATGCCTTCATATTTGCTATCATTTTAACAATTATTGTGTTTTTTTTATCAATTTTCACTCAATCTAAGACTCCTCTTGAAGTAGTCGGATATTGGGGAAAGGGTTTTTGGGGACTTTTAGGATTTTCAATGCAGATGGTCATGGTTCTAGTAACTGGACATGCCTTAGCTCAGGCACCAGTTATAAGCAAGGCGCTGAAGAAAATAGCATCAATTGCAAAGACTCCAGCTCAGGCAATACTTCTTGTATCCTTTATATCAGGAGTAGCATGCTGGCTTAATTGGGGATTTGGACTTGTTATAGGTGCTTTATTTGCAAATGAACTTGCAAAACAGGTAAAGGGAGTAGATTACAGACTTCTAATCGCCAGTGCATACTCAGGATTCTTAGTATGGCATGCTGGTATTTCAGGTTCAATACCACTAAAGGTTGTTGAAGCAGGCGGTGGACTTAAGGGAATTAAATTTCCAGGGATACCTGTAAGTCAAACAATTTTCTCAAACTTTAACCTTGTTATATCCATAGTTTTAATACTTACACTTCCAATTATAAACATGTTAATGATGCCTAAAAAGGAAGAGGTTATTGAGTTTGATCCAAGTACACTTGAAGCAGCAGATGATGAGTGTTTTGTTGAAAAATTCATACCAAAAACATTTGCACAGAAGCTTGAAAATAGCTCTATTGTTTCGATAATAATAGCCATTCTTGGTTTTGCATACATAATTAAATACTTCATAGGTGGAGGAGAACTTTCACTTGATTCAATAAATATGATATTCCTATTTGCTGGTATATTGTTACACTGGACTCCTATGAGATACATAAGAGCAATTGATAAATCAGTAAAAGGTACAGGAGGAATCGTTCTTCAGTTCCCATTCTACGGTGGTATTATGGGAATAATGGTTGATTCAGGGCTTGCATCAAGCATAGCTAACTGGTTTGTAAGCGTTTCAACTGTAAAGAGTTATCCAGTTTATACTTTCTGGAGTGCAGGACTTATAAATTTATTTATACCATCAGGCGGCGGCCAGTGGGCTGCACAGGGACCAATAGTTATGGCTGCAGCACCAAGACTTGGGGTACCACTTGGAAAAGCAGCAATGGCTCTTGCGTGGGGTGATGCATGGACAAATATGATACAGCCATTCTGGGCATTACCTATATTAGGACTTGCAAAGCTTGGAGCAAGAGACATAATGGGATATTGTCTAATGGACCTTATCTATTCAGGAATAATAATTTCTCTGTTCTTATTCCTGTTGTAATTAGGTCTTTAGAATATAGAGCACTATTAAAATGCCAACCATTAAATTCTCCATACGTTAAAACAGCAGGAAGACTATCAAGTCTTCCTGCTGTTTTTTTAAAAACGTTAGGTCCGAGGCAAGTTGGATAATTGTAGTATGATAGGTTTATAACCTGCCGTACTTCTGGCACTAAGGAATTCTACGTTATATATAAACAAATTATTTAAGAGTTAATGCTACAACCGTATCAATTTCATCAGGCAGCTTTGAACTATCAAAGTTTATAAAGGCATCATCAGGGTAATCCCAAGTTGTCCAATAATTATCAAGTTTTATTTCTGACCCGTCGCATAAAAGCCTTGCATCTAATATTTTACCCTTGAGCCCATTGAAGTTTATAGAACCTATGCCTCTGTCATAAATATGTGCATAAAGAGTTTTACCCTTTTGTGAATACCTTCCCCATTCAGGTTTTGAAAACTCTGATACACCACAGCTATAGATGCTTTCGCCATTTTGCCTCATCCATTTTCCTATTGCATCAAGTATTTTAAGGGATTCTTCTGGTATTTCACCCTTTGCATTAGGACCTACATTTAAAAGAAGGTTTCCATTTTTGCTTACACATTCAACCAATGCCCTTATTAACTGCTTTGGAGACTTAAAATCCTTATCCTTAGAGCAATAACCCCAGTGGTTGTTCATTGTAATACAAGCCTCCCAGGGAATAGATTGGTCTAATTCATTTTTTATTCCACCAGGTGGAATAATCTGTTCTGGAGATGCAAAGTCCCCGGAATAGATTTCTGGACTAGCAGATTTTATATTTCCTCCAAGTCTGTTATCTATAACAATATCAGGCTGCAGTTCCCTTATCATTTTAACAAGCTTGGTTGCTTCCCACTTTTCACCTGTCATATCGTCATATGAAAAATCGAACCACATTATATCTATTTTTCCGTAGTTGGTTAAGAGCTCCTTGACCTGACCATGAAAATACTCTATATATCTTGAAAAATCATGTTTTTTATCCTTATAGGCTTCGTTTCCTCTCATTGGATGAATTCTATCATTATATGCAGGGTAGTCCTCATGATGCCAATCTATAATTGAGTAGTACAATCCAACAGCTATACCTTCTTCCCTGAAGGCCTCTATGTATTCCTTTATTAAATCTCTTCCTGCAGGAGTGTTTGTTGCCTTGTAATCTGTAAGCTTAGTATCAAACAGACAAAAGCCATCATGATGCTTTGCAGTCATTACCACGTATTTCATACCAGCCTTTTTTGCTGCTTTTGCCCATTCCTTAGGATTGTAGTATACAGGGTTAAATTCCTTGAAGAAAGGTTCATATTCTTCTATTGAAAGCTTTTCTTCTGATCTTAGCCACTCTCCCCTGGCAGGGATTGCATAAAGTCCCCAGTGTATGAACATTCCAAACCTTGCATCGGTAAACCATTTCATATGTTTTTTAGATTCAATAGTGTTGCTCAAAAAAACCCCTCCAATCCATAATATATATATATTATAGCAAATAAATGAGGAATCGTTGTTTATATGTTTAATGCAAATGATTCTTCATTTCTCGGCTTAAACATTTGTGTAAAATCATATTTCTAAATTTATTAATTGCACAGTATCTAATGTAAAATCTTTAGGGGGATTAATACAATTTATAGATTTTGTTTTTTCTATTATAATAGAAAAACTCAGGTATGTCCTGAGTCTTATCTTTAATGGTTATTAGTTTGACTTTTTATTTGATTCCCCCTATCCAGTTGAACCCAGCCTTTTCTCACTAGGTATCGGAGATACATGATAAGTCTATCATAGACTGGTTCACATTTCTCACCATACTTTTCCTTAAGCTTTTCTCCAATATCGAATACTGTTTGTTTTCCGTCTATTTGCTGCCAAACTGCTGATCCCATTTCATCAAGCTCTACATCGCTGACATATGGTTTTTTGACAAGCCATCTTATAAACCTTTCTATGGCTTTGTTGTGATAGAAAATAAGTTTTATCTTGCCATTTTGTGTTTCCCAAGCAGTATGATTTTGTTTTGGGATATATAGCAGGAAGTTATCATCACTGTTATTTTTCTTTTTTCTGTTAAGCATTGTTATCACCGTTCCTTAATATATTAAGGAACCCGAAGGCATATACACCTTCGGGATTCTTATTTTAAAATTAAGTTTATTTTACCCTTATGCCTCTAATTTATCCTTTTTTACGATAAATTTATATGCCCATATTGCAAACAGAAGCATTATTATTGCTGCTGTTCCTGGGTTTCCAGTTATAGAAGGCATGAAGTTCTTACCAAATGCAATATTTATCTTAAGGGCGGCAAATATTGCTATAATTATACCCATAATAGCATCTCCGGCAACAAGTCCAGAGGAGAGGAGTATACCCTTTTCGGTCTTTTCTTTTAGAACTGTTTCGTTATTCTTGAATTTCTTATCAACAACTAATCTTATGATACCACCAACCATGATTCCTGCACTTAGGTGAATTGGAAGGTAAAGTCCAAGTGCAAAGGCTAATACTGGTATTCCCATAAGCTCACACATAACTCCAAATACAGCACCAACAAGAACGAAGGCCCATGGAAGCTGTGCTGTCATAACTCCCTTAACAACCATTGACATCAATGTTGCTTGTGGAGCAGGAATAGCCTTTGAACCTATTCCGTAGATGTTGTCCATCATAAGAACAACAAGTCCAACTAGTGATGATGCTACAACTATACCAATATACATTCCTATTTCAACATGTTTAGGTGTTCCACCAACTATATATGTTGTCTTTAAACTCTGTCCTGAACCGCCAGCAACAGATATTGCAATACAAACAATACCACCTGCGATTATGGCTGTTACCATTCCTTTTTCGCCAACATTTCCTGTTAATTTTAATATTGATGTTACGAAAAGGAGTGTTGCAATTGTCATACCTGAAACAGGGTTATTTGAAGCACCTATAATACCAACGATTCTAGCTGATACAACAGCGAAGAAGAATGAGAACAATACAACAAGTATTGAACCAATGATTCCTGCATTAACCCATGGTAGAAGCCATGATAGAAGGAATACAAGTATTGCAGCTCCTATAACCCATGTCATTGGTATATCCTTTTGTGTTCTAGTAGTTTGTCCACCTTTTGCGCCAATTCCAGACATAGCTGATTTAAAGGATCTGATTATTGTTGGAAGGGATTTACCAAGGCTTATGAAACCTCCTGCGGCAACACCACCGGCTCCAACATATCTTATATACTTACTCCAGATTGCCCAAGCATCCATATTGCTTATAAGCTCTGCTGATGGGAAAAGCGGTTGAGCAAGTCCAGCACCAACATATTTAATAAGTGGTATAAGTCCAAGCCATGCAACAAGTGCTCCAGAGAACATGAACATTGCAGCTTCAATACCAACGATGTAGCCAACACCCACAAGGGATGCAAGAACATCTATACCAAATATGGTTCCCTGCATTGGCTTAATAACCCATTCGGGTTCTTCCATCCAGAGTGCTAATCCACCGGAAAGGAACTTGTATAATCCACCACTTAAAAGACCTGCCATAACTGTCTTGAAGCCTGAACCACCGGAACTTCCAGTAACAAGAACCTCAGCAGCAGCCATTCCTTCTGGGTAGATAAGTCTTCCATGCTCTTCAACTATAAGATATCTTCTAAGAGGTACTACGAAGAATACACCAAGAAGACCTCCAAGTATAGTTGCAATAACGATTGTAGCAAGCTTTAAATCCATTCCCCATATTATTATAGCTGGAAGTGTAAAAATAACTCCACCTGCTATGGATTCTCCCATTGCTGCAATACTCTGCACCATGTTAGCTTCAAGGATGTTGTTTCTCTTGAAAATACCCTTTAACAGTGCTGTTGCAAGGATAGCAGCGGGAATTCCTGCAGAAATAGTCATGCCGACCTTTAGTCCAAGATAAGTGTTTGCGGCACTAAATATAATTGCGAAAAGACAGCCAAGTAAAACTGAAACGAATGTCATTTCAGGCATTGCCTGGCTTGCTGGAATAAATGGAACATAATCATCTCCATTAACTCCACCATAGGCGGTGTGTGAAAGACCTTTTTTCTCTGTCATTAGGTAACCCCCTAAAATAAATTTAGTACGATATGATTTTAACATAAGTTAAATATAAATTAAATAAAAATTATAAAAATATTTGAACAATTATGCAAAATGACGAAAATAATCGAATTATGAAGAAAAAACATTTTGTGCTGGGGGATGTGTAGTAAAAGAAGCTAATATTTTGTGAGATATGTTATATTGGATAAAAGTTTTACTTCAAAAGCTTCGCACATTTGTATATAATCTTTATTGTGAGTCTTTTTTGCGAAATTAATTTTGATAATAAATATAATTAGAAAGGAAGCAAGGAATGAGCATTTTAACAGTAAAAAACTTGAGCCATGGATTTGGCGATAGAGCTATTTTTAATAATGTTTCCTTCAGACTTTTGAAGGGGGAACACATCGGGCTTATAGGAGCAAATGGAGAAGGTAAATCAACATTCATGAATATAGTAACAGGAAAGCTTGAACCCGATGATGGACAGATTGAATGGTCAAAGCGCGTAAGAGCAGGATATCTTGACCAGCATACTGTACTTGAAAAGGGAATGACAATAAGGGATGTTCTAAAAAATGCATATAAATATTTATTTGAAATGGAAGAAGAGTTAAACGCCATATATGGCAAAATGGGAGATGTTACACCTGAAGAACTAGAAAAACTTTTAGAGGATGCAGGTACAATTCAGGACATGCTAACCCATAATGACTTCTATGAAATAGATGCAAAGGTAGAAGAGGTTGCCCGTGGTTTAGGGTTAACTGATATAGGACTTGATAAGGATGTTTGCGAATTAAGCGGTGGACAGAGAACTAAGGTACTGCTTTCAAAGCTTCTTCTTGAAAAGCCTGATATACTTCTTTTAGATGAGCCAACTAACTACCTTGATGAGAATCATATTGAATGGTTGAAGAGATATCTTTTAGATTATGAAAATGCATTTATACTGATATCCCATGACATCCCATTCCTAAATAGTGTTGTTAACCTTATATATCACATGGAAAATCAAGAACTTAACCGTTATGTAGGAAACTATGATGACTTCATGAAGGTTTATGAGGTTAAAAAGCAGCAGATTGAGGCTGCATATAAAAGACAGCAGCAGGAAATTGAAGAGCTTGAGGATTTTATAGCAAGGAATAAGGCACGTGTTGCCACAAGAAACATGGCAATGTCAAGGCAAAAGAAGCTTGATAAGATAGACAGAATAGAGCTTGCAAAGGACAAGCCAAAGCCAGAGTTTTATTTTAAGGAAGCAAGGGCTTCAGGAAAGATGCTATTCGAAACAAAGGATCTTGTAATAGGATATGATGAACCACTTTCAAAACCGTTAAACCTTACAATGGAGCGTGGACAAAAGGTAGCCCTTGTTGGTGCAAACGGTCTTGGAAAGACAACTCTTTTAAGAAGCATACTAGGTGAAATACCTTCTGTATCAGGAAGTGTTGAACTTGGGGATTACCTTTACCTTGGATATTTTGAGCAGGAAATAAAGGAGGCCAACTACAATACCTGTATTGATGAGGTTTGGAATGAGTTCCAATCCCTTAATCAGGCAGAAATACGTGCAGCACTTGCAAAGTGTGGCTTAACAACAAAGCATATAGAAAGCAAGATTGTTGTACTAAGCGGTGGAGAGCAGGCAAAGGTTCGACTCTGCAAGCTTATAAACAAGGAAACCAACTTCCTCGTACTAGACGAGCCAACAAACCACCTGGATGTTGATGCAAAGGAAGAGCTTAAGCGTGCCCTTAAGGAATACAAGGGAAGTATATTACTAATATGCCACGAACCAGAGTTTTATAGCGATGTTGTAACGGATGTTTGGAACTGTGAGGAATGGACAACTAAAATCGTATAATAGGTGCATATAAAAAGGGTCAGTTTTGAATGAAATATTTTTCGTTTTAAGGTATAAAGTACCATAAACCATAATATGAAAACAGCAGTAATAGTAACGAGAATTACTGCTGTTTTTTATATATGTGTTACTAATTACTCATTATGTAAGGTTAACTTGACATAAAAATAAAATAATGATATATTCGCGATGTAAGGTTAACATTACAGGAGTGGTATTTAATGAAAAATAGATTAAAAGAGTTACGTGAACATTTTGGATTAACCCAAGAACAATTAGGACAATTAGTAGGAGTATCAAGGCAGGCGATTAACTCCATTGAAGCAGAAAAGTTTGAGCCATCTATATGGTTAGCTTATGATATTTCCAAAGTATTCAACTGTTCTATTGAGGATGTTTTTCTTTTTGAAGAAAGTGAAAAAAGATCAAGAGCACAGAAAAGTAGAGGTGTAGTTTAAATGGCATTAAGGCAAATAAGACTTTTTGATGATAAAATATTGAGAAAAAAGAGTAAAGCTGTTGATGTGGTTGATGATAAAATAAGGCAAATACTAAATGATATGGCGGACACGATGTATAATACAGAAAATGGTGGAGGATTAGCAGCTCCACAAGTAGGAATATTAAAGCGATTGGTTGTAATAGATATGGGCCAAGGACTCATAAAATTAGTTAATCCAGAGATAATTAAGCATGAGGGAACTCAGGAAGTTATAGAAGGATGCCTAAGTATTCCAAATACATGGGGGAAGTTAACACGACCTGCAAAAGTAACAATAAAAGCCTTGAATGAAAATGGTGAGGAAATTATCCTAACAGGTACAGGAGATTTAGCAAAATGCTTCTGCCATGAAATAGATCATTTAGAAGGTATCCTTTTTACTGATTTAGTCACTGAATATGTAAAATAGAGTGTGCTAATTATATTGACAATTATAATAATAAAAATTATAATTAGTTAGAAATCTAACATAATTGTGGGAGTGTGGAAATGGATAAAGAAGTGCACATTGGAAAAATAGTAACTACTTTTGCTAATAGGATTGGTAGAAGAATAAGCAAGGAAGCTGCCCAATTTGGTGTAACAGGCGTTCAAGCCAGGATTATTGGATTTGTATACCATAGATCTCAAAGGAAAGATATATTTCAAAAGGATATAGAAGAAGAGCTTAATATAAGGCGTTCTTCTGTTACCAGTGTGCTTAAGTTAATGGAGAAGAATGGATATATTAGAAGAGTAAGTGTTTCTGAAGATGCAAGGCTTAAAAAGATAATACTTACGGAAAAGGGCTTAGACATTCAGAAAAATGTATATGACTGTATCCTTAAGTTTGAAAAATCCTTAAGAGAAGAATTGAATAATGAGGAATACAGTATATTAGTTGATTTAATTAATAGATTATCTGAAAAAATTGCAGATTAAATGCAATTTTTTTTAGCCTATTAGTTAGAAATCTAACAAAAGGAGTGAAAGCATGATAAGAAAAATAGTAAGTTATGTAGGAGAGTTTAAAAAAGATTCAATTCTAACACCTGTATTTATTGCTTTAGAAGTGGCTATGGAGGTAATTATTCCATTATTAATGGCCAAGCTTATTGATAATGGGATAGGAAAAGGAGATATAAAATATGTGTGCATCATCGGGGGAATAATGGTGGTAGCAGCATTTTTATCACTTTCCTTTGGAGTATTAGCTGGTAAGTATGGTGCCAGTGCATCTACTGGTTTTGCAAGGAACTTAAGAAGAGCGATGTACACAAACATACAGAATTACTCTTTTTCAAGTATCGATAAATATTCTACAGCAGGCTTGGTAACCAGATTAACTACGGATGTAACAAATGTTCAAAATGCATTCCAAATGATAATACGAATGTTTGCCAGAGCTCCCATTATGTTGATTTCTGCTACGGTTATGTGCTTTTATATTAATGCAAAATTATCTTTTATATTTTTAGGTGCAATATTCTTTCTTGGAATATTGTTGTATTTTATTATGACTAGCGTACATCCATATTTTGTAGAGGCATTTAAAAAATATGATGATTTAAATGCAAGTGTACAGGAAAACTTGACTGGAATTCGTGCTGTAAAGGCATATGTAAGAGAAGAATATGAGACAAATAAGTTTTATAAGGCCTCAGGGAACTTATATCAGTATTTTACAAAAGCTGAAAAAATCATTATATTCAATGCCCCTATAATGCAGTTTACAGTATATACTTGTATTTTACTTTTGTCTTGGCTTGGGGCAAAGATGATTGTTTCAAGGTCCATGACAACTGGAGAATTAATGAGCTTATTTACTTATACCACTAATATAATGATGAGCCTTATGATTATATCCTTTGTGTTTGTAATGGTAATTATGTCAAAGTCCTCTGCTGAAAGAATTGTAGAGGTTTTAGATGAAAAAAGTGATTTAACAAATGAAGAAAATCCGATTTATGAGGTAAAGGATGGATCAATAACCTTTAATAATGTTTATTTCAGTTATTCTAAAGATGCAGATAATCCAATTTTACAAGATATCAATATAAGAATTAATTCTGGGGATACCATAGGAATTATAGGAGGGACAGGCAGTGCAAAGTCAACTCTTGTTCAGCTTGTTCCAAGATTGTATGATGTTTTGAAAGGGTCAGTAGAGGTTGGAGGTATTGATGTCAGAAAATATGATATAGAAACCCTTAGAAATGAAGTTTCGATGGTACTGCAAAAAAATGTATTGTTTTCTGGAACAATAAAGGAAAACTTAAGATGGGGAAATAAAGATGCTTCCAATGAAGAGATGATTGCTGCATGTAAGCAGGCTCAAGCAGATGAATTTATAGATAACCTTCCTAATAAATATGATGCTTTCATCGAACAGGGTGGTACAAATGTATCAGGAGGACAAAAACAAAGATTGTGTATTGCGAGGGCATTGCTTAAAAAGCCTAAAATATTGATTTTAGATGATTCTACCAGTGCCGTAGATACAAAGACCGATGCTCTTATTAGAAAAGCTTTGAAAGAGACAATACCTAATACCACAAAAATCATTATTGCGCAGCGTATTTCTTCAGTTCAGGATGCAGATAAAATAATTGTATTAAACGATGGAAAAATAAGTGGATTTGGAACCCATGAAGAGCTGTTGAACTCAAATGATATATATCGTGAAGTCTATGAGTATCAAGTGAAAGGAGCTGATAACGATGAGCCAAAATAATACAGGTAAGCCTAGAATGAGGAATATGCAGGGCAGGCCTAAAAGGGTTAGTGCAGCTTCTTTAAAAACACTAAAAAGATTATTAGCTTATGTGCTTAAAGAATATAAGTTCTTATTTTTCATTGTGCTAGTAACTATTATTACAAGTTCTCTTGCTAATGTTGCAGGGACATTGTTTTTGAGGAATTTAATTGATGATTATATAACACCACTTTTAAATGGATCCGGAACCGATTTTGGACCACTGCTTAAAGCGATAATCACCATAGCAGCAATTTACTATGCTGGAGTATTATCAACGTATATATATAGTCGTATAATGATTGTAATTTCTCAGGGTTCCTTAAAAAAGTTAAGGGATGATATGTTTACACACATGGAAACTTTGCCAATTAGTTTCTTTGACACACATTCCCATGGAGATTTGATGAGCCTATATACTAACGATACAGATGCTTTACGACAAATGATTAGTCAAGGTATACCACAGCTAATCTCGGCAATAATGACTGTTGGCAGTATATTTGTCTCTATGATATTTTTGAGTATACCATTAACAGGTATTGAAATTTTTATTGTAATTTTAATATTTTATATTACTAAGGTTATTGGAGAAAAAAGTGGAAAATACTTTGGGTTACAACAGAAAGATTTAGGAGGTGTTAATGGTTATATTGAGGAAATGATGGAAGGACAGAAGGTTGTAAAAATCTTTTGCCATGAGGAAGAAGCTAAGCTGAAATTTAATAAACTAAATGATGCGCTATGCAATAGTGCCTATAATGCAAACAAGTATGCTAATATTTTGATGCCGATAATGGGGAATATCGGTTATTTGAACTATGTGTTCGTTGCTATTTTAGGATCCGTTTTTGCTATTGGGGAGTTTGGTGGATTCACTATTGGGGGACTTGCAGCATTTTTGCAGTTAACAAGAAGCTTTAGTCAGACCATGAATCAGATGGCTCAACAGTTTAATTTTATCATTATGGCTCTGGCTGGGGCTGAACGTATATTTAAGTTTCTTGATGAAGACCAAGAAATGGATGAAGGTTATGTATCTTTAGTTAATGTTAAGAAAAATGGAAAAGGGGAATTAACAGAGTCTAAGGAACGTACAGGAAGCTGGGCATGGAAGCATCCACATAAGGATGAAACTGTCACCTATAAAAAGCTCCTTGGTGAGGTAGTCTTTGATGATGTTGATTTTGGCTACAATGATGACAAAATTATACTGCATAACATAAAGCTTTATGCAAAACCAGGACAAAAGATAGCTTTTGTTGGTGCTACAGGTGCAGGAAAAACTACTATTACTAACTTGATTAATCGTTTCTATGATATTCAAGATGGAAAAATAAGATATGATGGTATTAATATCAATAAGATTAAAAAGAGCGATTTAAGAAAATCTCTTGGAATTGTGCTGCAGGATCCACATTTATTTACAGGAACCATTTCTGATAATATTAGGTATGGAAAGTTGGATGCATCGGACGAAGAAGTATATGCAGCAGCAAAACTTGCAAATGCAGATGGATTTATAAAACATTTACCTAATGGCTATGACACAGTTCTTAAAGGCGATGGAGGCAATCTATCACAAGGTCAAAGACAGCTATTAACCATTGCTAGAGCTGCCATTGCTGATCCGCCGGTTTTAATACTTGATGAAGCCACCTCTAGCATTGATACAAGAACAGAAGCCATTGTTCAAGAGGGAATGGATAAGCTTATGGAAGGGAGAACAGTATTTGTTATTGCCCATAGACTCTCTACAGTTAAAAACTCCGATGTAATTATGGTACTGGATCAAGGTAGAATTATTGAAAGAGGAAGCCATGAGGATTTAATAGAACAAAAGGGTAAGTACTATCAGCTGTATACAGGAGCATTTGAGCTGTCTTAAGGACAGTTTAATAAATGCCATGTGGGCTGTAGGTAAAAAAGGGATAGCAGGAGACGTTATCTCTTTTTCCATGCAATAAACTCCAGGGACGGTTACTTAACATACATAGTAAGCATTTAACTATGTATGTTAAGTAACCGTCCCTTGTAATATTTTCTTATTCGAATTGAAATTGAGAGAGGTATTGAATACTTTATAGTATTCATCAGTTGAGAGATTTCAAACTCTAATCATTGATTTAAGTTAATTAATATGGTAATCTTATGCATATGAGCATGAATTATAAATAAATATATGAGTTTTCTAGGGTTCCGTAGTTTGTGTATAGACTAGTCTGGTCCGAGAGGAAACGCACAGTTTTATCTGTGTTCACGGAGGGATAAAAGCCTGGGAGATATTTTTTAATATCTCTTTAGGCTTTTTTATTTTTGTTTAAATCTATGTGAAAGGAATGTGATAAGGTGTTATCATTGTTAATTGCAACTATTACCACAAGTGCTATAGATAGCTTAAATCCTGTGGCAATTACGCAACAGTTTGTACTTCAAGGACTTGTAAAGAAAAGACACCATATTTGGTATTTTATCATGGCAACAGCAATAGTAAATTTTATTGGTGGGATGTTAGTATATTATGGTTTAGCAGCAATTTTAAAAAACCATATGGATATGTTTCTAGGTAAGTATTCTCAATTAATTTATATTACTGAGCTACTATTTGGAATAGCAATGTTGATTTTTGTAAGCCATATAATAATGAGTAAAAAAATAAAATCTCTTGAAAATAAAATCTTGACTTTGAAAGGAGATTCTGTAGAACATTCAGAAGGAAAGGATGCATTATTAAAGTTTGGATCTCTTAATCCTGTAGCATTATTCTTTATAGGTTCTGTGGCAACAATTTGTGAACTTCCTACGGCTCTACCTTATTTTGCTTTTTTAACAATTATACTCAACTATAAACTATCAATTATTAGCGTAGTTTTAATAATGTTATTATATAATTTTATATATTCTTCACCATTGATTTTATTATATATTTTATATGTTAAGTGCCAGGATAAGGTAGATAAAATCTATACCCTAATAAAGGAGAAGATGAGCATGTATTCCAATATACTTACTCCGTTAGTAGTTGGGGGGATAGGAGGCTTCTTTATTTATAATTCAGTAATTAATCTTTTATACTAATTATATTTATAGTTATTAGCAAGATATGTAGTGTTGTAAACTATTACGGAATTTTCTTAAAAGATTCACTAAATCAAGTTAAAGGCGATTAAATAATGAAAAACTGCATATCCAATGTGGACTTTGTGGACTATAAAGATAGCTTAATAAAGGCCAAGTAAGGTGTATAAGAGAGGGATATTAGAGATATTATCCCTCTTTTTGTTATTTTCCATTAGTGTTTTTAGGGAGAAAATAGTTATAGATGATTTTTAACTAAAAAATAACATGAAAATTGTTTATAGTTATAACTGTATAGAAGAGTGTGTTTATAATGATAAGGAATTGTTTAACTGAAAGGAAGGTAGCTGATAATGATGCTATTCAAAGAGATAACAAAAGAAAATTTTTGGGATTGCATTGAGCTTACTGTTGCTGAAGATCAGGCTGATTATGTAACCTCTAATGCAGTTTCAATTGCACAATCAAAGGTTCAACCCGAATGTATACCACTTGTAGTATATGATAATGACACAATGGTGGGATTTATAATGTACTGCATTGATGAGGATGACGGTGAGTACTGGATTTATAGAATGATGATTGATAAAAACCATCAATCAAAGGGCTATGGGAAAGAAGCGTTGAGAAAACTTTTAGAGATCATAAAGAAAGACAAATCTCACAATAAAATCTATCTTGGTGTACATAAAGAAAGCATATATGCAGTAAAACTGTATAAAAGCTTCGGCTTCAATTTTGATGGTCAGGTATTTGGCAGCGAGCACATTATGAGGTTGGATTACTAACCAGAAAGAATAAATATAACATTTCTAGTGCGACACATGTTAGGGAAAATGTGAGGAAGTAGGAGGTAAGAAGTAAGAAGGAATGAAGTGGTAGCAATATAGGGAGCATCCATAGTTGTGATTTATACAAATCTATGGATGCTCCTGTATATTATTGCATATTCCTCTCATGGTTATATTGTTCAACTTTCCAATTGCACTTCCAGATGATTTTTAACATGGCTAAAGATATTAATACAAACAATGCCACATATATTCCGAAGAAAATATAGCCACCGGTATAAATTGTTGCTATCAACTCCATAAAGAAACAGATGATTTCTATAATTAGGGCTAGTTTGAAAAAAGTCTTAATCTTATTATAATGAGCGATTTTAGATTCTACATCTGTATACATTTCAAAGGGGCCATCTGATGATTTTTTTCTTAAGTATACCCATCTCCACCATTGAGAAATGACTTCTACTCCGGTATCCTCCATGAAATCTGCATAGTCACCTTTTTTACCATTCCAGCTATCAAGCAAGTCTATTTGATAATTGTATTCTCCAGGCTCACATTTTTCAAAAGTATAAAAATCAAGAAAGAAATGTTTAAACGCCCATCCATTTGAACACATGTTATTCAGCCAAGCCTCTTCGGCGTCTTTGTCATAATACAGTTTGAATCTTAACATACATTTTCCCCTCCTAACCATCCATTTTTTTTGCATTCTTTATAAGCTCGTTTAACCTTTTTACTTCATTTTGAAATATTTCTTTTCCTGTAGTTGTAATTAGGTATTCCTTTTTCTTTCTAGATTCCTTATCCTCACTATACAAGCTAATCCATCCTTTTGTAAGCATTGAATTAATGGCTCCATATAAGGTTCCAGGTCCCAATGTTACCCTTTCAGCTGTCATTTCACTTACATCTTGAATAATACCATATCCATGATTTGGTGTACGTACAGCCAATAAGATATAAAATAAAGCTTCTGTTAAAGGTGTATTATTATCCAAATGTATCGACCTCCAATATATCGTATGATGATATATACAATATATCATCATACGATATATTTGTCAACGATATATAGTGCTAGTTCTCGATTAATTTTTTTCGCAAAATTCACCTTTTTTCACCATCAAATTATTTGGTATTTTTCATTATAAGGATTTGAGAACTGGCACTAGACAGTTAAAGATAAAAACAGTTCACTAGGTTGGAATGGTCTTTAAAGGTACAAACTGACTACTACGTTAAGATGCATTTTTTGAAATATGTTATAAGAGGGTATAATGTGTTAAAATGAAATTGTTGGAAAATATGAAGAGGAGATTATTTATACAATCTTTGATTGGAAAGTTTAAATAAGAGAGGGATATTAATGGGTAAGAAAGTAAAAGAAAACAAGGCTAAAGATACATTAAAAACAATAGGTTTTGTTATATTGAGTATGGGAGTGGGCGCTATAATCGGTTTGAGTTTTGTTGTTATAATTGATAAATGCTACTCAGGTGTATTTAAAGGAGATATTATTACAATCATACTTTGTTTTGCTCTTTTTATAATTGCATTTATGCTGCAGCTAATTCTACATGAATTGGGGCATTTGATTTGTGGACTTTGGTCTGGATATGAGTTTGTATCCTTTAGAGTGGGGACATTAACCTTTGTTAAGGAAAATGGGAAAATAGTGCGTAAAAAATATAATGTTATGGGTACTGGTGGACAGTGCCTTATGATGCCGCCAGAAGGAAATGGTTATGATTGCCCATACTTCCTTTATAATTTAGGCGGGGTATTGATGAATGCGGTAGTATCATGTTTATGTGTGGCTGCATATTTATTGTTTCCTATGCCTAAAATAGCAGGAGCTTTTGTTCTTTTTATAGCTATTAGCGGATTCTATGATTTAATTATGAATGGTATTCCCATGAAAATAAGTGGTATCGGCAATGATGGATACAATATGATGTCCTTGGGAAAGGACAAATTAGCAAGATACACATTTTACATTCAGCTTAGAGTAAATGGACTTCTTTATCAGGGAATCCGAATAAAGGACATGCCGGTTAAGTGGTTTGAACTTCCTGATGGTGCGGACTTAGGCAATCCTATGATTAGCAGTGTGAAATTTTTAGAGGGCTGCTACTACCATGATAGAAAAGAATTTGATAAGGCAAAGGAATGTTATGAAAATTTATTGAAGGATGCCTCAAAGCTTTATAAGCTATATGAAAATGAAATTAAGTGTGAGCTTCTTTTTTATGAAATAATCGGTGAGGGTAGACAAGATGTAATTGAAGAGCTATATACTAAGGAATTGAAAAAGTATATAAAGGCAACTAATTGCTATATAACTAGAAAACGCTTGATGTATGCTTATGCCCTTATAATCGAGAAGGATGCAGCGAAAGCTGATAAGATACTGAATGAGGTTGATGTGGTTAAAAAGACATATCCAGCTAAAGCTGAAGTTGAAAGTGAACTTGAAATAATTGATTTTATAAAACAAAGGCATGTTCATAATATCAAAGAAACCTTAGAAATTAAGGAATAATCCAGCGGAGGTATAACCATTATGCACAATGTTTTAGTTTTGGGTGGAAGTGGACTCATAGGGAAAGCAATAATTAATGAAATGAATGAGTATAAGGAGTTTCAGGTTTATGCAACATACCTTAAAAATCCATTACCATTGGATCAAGACAGAAGTTTTAAACTGAACATTGAAGATTTGACTAGCATAAGTAGCGTATTGAATACTTTAAAGCCTGAAATTATTGTATCATGTCTAAGAGGAGACTTTGATAAGCAGTTGATTTTACATACAAAAATTGCTGAACATTTAAAGAAAACTAATGGTAGATTATACTTTTTCTCTACTGCAAATGTTTTTGATAATGATTTAAGCAGACCTCATTATGAAGATGATTTACCAAATTCATGTACTGATTATGGACAATATAAAATAGCATGTGAAAAAAGGATTATAGATATATTGCATGACAATGCTTGTATATTAAGACTTCCTCAGATTTGGGGAAAAGATTCTCCAAGAATGAATCAACTATTAAATTCACTGCGCAATAATGAAAAAATTGTTGTATATCCCAAATTGTTTTTAAATACTAACACTGATATATTGATATCAAAACAATTATGCTACATTATAGAGCACAAATTAAAGGGGATTTTTCATTTGGCTGCAGAGGATGTAATAAATCATAAGGATTTTTTAAATGAATTAATAACAAGTCTGGGTTTTAGTAATGCAAGGATACAAGAAAACTTCGAGGAAGAAGGATGCTTTGCACTTTTGTCAAAGAGATATAATGAATTTCATGAATCGTTAAGATTAATGAATAAATCAACAATTAGGGGTTTAATTAACTAACAGCATTTACAAGGGATAGTTCTTAGTTATCTATGGAAGAAGGGATACAATGTTACCACAGGCAATAATTTTTGATTTGGATGATACTATTATTTCGCTTAAAGGCACAGCAAATGATACATGGAAGATTATATGTTCAGAATATTGTAAATTAAACAAGTGCATTGGCTATGAGATATTATATAAAACAATTACTGATACAAGATTAGCTTTCTGGGATGATAAAAAAAGCAATGAAATAGGAAGAAAAAATCAGAAGGCTGCCAGGAGAGAAATTGTTAGGAGAGTATTTGAAAAACTTAAATTGCCAACAAATGATATAGAGGAGGTAGCGGATTCGTTTTCTGAAAGAAGGTTAGAAGCTTTGAAGTTGTTCCCTAATGTTATTGAAACTCTTGAATTTATTAAATCAAAGTCTATTAAGACTGCTCTTATAACTAATGGAGATGGAAAGATTCAGAGGTACAAAATAGAAAAATTTAATTTAGAAAAATATTTTGATTATATACTTATCGAAACAGAAATTGGATATGGCAAGCCTGAAGAGAAAATATATAAGCTTGCTCTTGATAAGATGAATGTCAGTCCACAAAATACATGGTCAATTGGAGATAATTTAATATGGGATGTCAAAGCTCCTCAAAATATAGGAATCTATGGTATATGGGTGGACTTTGAGAATACAGGGCTGCCAAAGGATACCGATATTAAGCCGGATAGAATAATAAGGGGAATAGATCAGTTATTAGAAATGTAACCGATTATCGTAGTTCTAATTCATTAATAAGAAAATGAAAGGCTTGAAGTATTATGAAAGTTAATTTAGTGAAGAGAGATTTAAATATAGGTAAAACCATCATAACAATAGTACTGCTAAACATAATACAGTTAGGTAGTGTTATAGGAATAATATTTTTAAAAGATTCTATAAAGGGTCCAATTTTTAGAACCAGTATTTTTATATATGCAATTTTATCAATAGTGCTGTTAAATGGTTTTATTGTGTTTAGAGATTTTAACATATTAAATAAACATAATTATAAATATGATATGATGCAAAAATCCTTAGAACAGATGGAAAAACTGAATAATACATTAAGGGCACAGAGGCACGACTTTATGAATCATCTTCAAATAGTTTACAGCCTAATGGAAATGGAAGAGTATGAAGAGGCTCGAAATTATATTGATAAAGTATTCAATGACATACAAAAGGTTAATAAGGTTTTAAAAACCTCAAATCTAGCTGTTAATGCACTTCTTCAAGCGAAGCTTTTATATGCAGAGAAAAAAGGTATAAACATGGAGGTTGATGTTACATCTCAACTTAAAGATCTAAAGATGCCTTCATGGGAGTTTTGCAGAGTACTTGGAAACATAATTGATAATGGAATATATGCACTTCAAAGTAAAGATATAAACAGAATACTGCAGGTTGAATTATATGAAGATATAAAGATGTATAGGTTTAGAATAAAGAATAATGGCCCTGAAATTCCAAAGGACATTAAGAATAGGTTGTTTGAAGGTGGATTTACTACAAAGGGACAAGCCGGAGAAGGAATGGGCCTTTATATCGTAAAAGAATTAATTGAAAGTTATGGAGGCAGTATTTCTGTGTGTAGTGATGAAAATATAACTGTTTTTGAGGGCGGAGTAAAAAAATAGTTTGAGTATTAAAAGAGACATTTCAGGCAGAACTATGTACTTTATAGCACTTTTCTATGTAACCCTTTAAACCAATGTAGTAAGGTATAGCTAGATAGAAAATAATTAATTAATATTGGAGGGGGGAAAGAAATTGGGAATTAACATTTTAACAATCTCCATTATATGTTTTGCTGTAGGCTTTATACTGATGATGATAGAGATGTTTCACCCGGGCTTTGGCTTACCAGGATTCATAGGAGGCATTTTGCTTATACTTGGTATAGTGCTTAGCGCTAAAACTATTGTGCAGGCACTTATAATGCTTATTGTTATACTATGTATTTTAGGTATAGCCCTTACCATAGTGCTAAAATCATTCTCCAATGGAAAATTCTCTAAAAGCTTGATTTTGGAGGATATGCAGAAGAAGGATAAGGGATATATATCCGTTGAGGATCTTAATTATTTTCTTGGCAAAGAAGGCGTGGCAACTACAGTTTTAAGACCATCAGGTATTGTGAATTTTGATGGAATAAAGCTAGATGTGGTTTCTGAAGGTGAATTTATACAGCCAGGCAGTAAAGTAAAGATAATAAAAGTTGAAGGAAGACGTATTGTTGTAAAAAAGATTGCATAGTAAAGGGGGATTTTTATGAGTAGTACAACAAGTATGATAATAATTTTAGCGGTGATTATAACTTTCTTAGCAGTGTTTTTCAGTTTTGTTCCAGTTGGACTCTGGATTTCAGCTTTGGCAGCAGGGGTTAAGGTAAGCCTTGGTAATATGATTGGAATGAGACTTAGAAGGGTTAACCCCAAGAATATTGTGCGTCCATTGATAAAGGCAATAAAAGCGGGCCTAAACGTTAATATAAACCAGCTTGAAGCTCACTATCTTGCTGGCGGAGATGTAGATAATGTTATTAATGCTCTTATAGCATCACATAGAGCAGATTTTCAACTACCCTTTGAAAGGGCAGCAGCTATAGACCTTGCAGGACGTGATGTTTTGGAAGCTGTAAAAATGAGTGTTAATCCTAAAGTAATTGAAACTCCAAGCATCTCAGCTGTAGCTAAGGATGGTATTGAACTATTGACAAAAGCAAGGGTAACAGTTAGAGCAAACCTGGAAAGGTTAATAGGCGGTGCAGGGGAAGCAACTGTTCTTGCAAGAGTTGGTGAAGGTGTTGTTACTACAGTAGGAAGTGCTAATTCTCATATGGAGGTTCTAGAGAATCCAGACAAGATATCTCAAACAGTTTTAGCAAAGGGCTTAGATGCAGGAACTGCCTTTGAAATATTATCTATAGATATTGCAGATATTGATATTGGAAGAAATATAGGAGCACACCTCCAAACTCTTCAGGCAGAAGCAGATAAAAATATAGCTCAGGCAAAGGCAGAAGAGAGAAGAGCAATGGCTGTTGCTAAGGAACAGGAAATGAGGGCTGAACTTGTGGCAGCAGAGGCAGAAATACCAAAGGCTATAGCAGAAGCTCTTAAGGAAGGCAATCTTGGAGTAATGGATTACTATGATATGCAAAATGTTATTTCTGATACTAAGATGAGACAGTCGATTTCAAAAACAGGTTCTCAGGAAAAAGATATTCTAGATAACATTAAAAATTGCAGTGATAATATGGGAAAATAAGTGGTGAGAGTGTATGATAGAATCAATTGTCAAGTCTGTAGTAAAGGTAATAAAAACAGTACAAGAAAGTAGACGTTATACATTTAGTGAAATGGCAAAATATCAAAACAAAGTGGCTGTTGAGTTTAAACATACTAACCCAGATATAAGTAATAATGAGATTGAACCTGTAATTACTCAAAATAACCAGGTATGTAACCTTGAGGAGAATTACAACCAGGAACTTAAGGTAGATAGTGAGAAACCCAATATTGAATTAAATTTCGATACTGATGAATTGAGGAAAGCGGTTATATATTCTGAAATTTTATCTAAGCCAAGAGCTAAGACTAGGAGGAAGTGTAGGAATTGGAGCTAAAGGTAATAATTTGTGATGATGAGTTAGGTATGAGAACAGTTTTGAAAAAAGCTGTTGAAAAGGTTGATGGATTTAAAGTAATAGGTGAAGCTCAAGATGGAGAAGAGGCAATTAAACTTGTAGATAAGCTTCGTCCGGATGTAGTATTTATAGATATTGAAATGCCAAAACTCAGTGGGTTAGAATGTGCTAAAAAAATAGCAGATATAGATCCCAAAATAATTATTATCTTTGCCACGGGTTATAATGAATACATGGGAGAAGCCTTCGAAATATATGCTTTTGATTATATTGTAAAGCCTTTTAAAGTAGAAAGAATTTATAAGACATTAGAAAAAATTAAAGATATTAACCACTTGAAGGAAGAATCCGTAGATAAAATAATTCGCAAGGGAAAAGGGTTAGATAAGATTTCGATAAAAAATAAAGAAGGATTATGCTTTGTTGATACAAAGGATATAATCATGGTTCAAAGAGAGGACAGGAGTACAGTTATTTGTACAATAGATAATAATTATACAACTTCTGAATCCCTAAGCTCATTAGAAGAAAAGCTGGAGCAAACACAGTTTTTCAGATGTCACAAATCCTACATTGTTAATCTTTCTAAAATACAAAAGATATACCCTTATGGAAGATGGACATATATTGTGAAGCTTAGGGATACTGATAAAGATGCTCTTTTAACCCATGAGAGGTATGAAGAGTTGAAGAAAATATTTGGATTTTAATAATGCCTATTGGTAAAATCATATAGGTTCATAGGTGATTCATAATATGGATTAATCCTAAATAAATATATGTTTATTCTTATAAAAAGTTTGATATAATACAAATAAGAAAAGCTTAGTGAGGGAACACTAAGCAATCCTAGAACGTTTTTAGTTTTAGAGCTATTGGATATTTAACTTATAAATGCGTTAAATGAGGGAGGCACTAATCTTTGGTGGATGGGTGCTTTTTCTCATTGCCTTTGACTTCTATATCCAAACAAAGGAATTTAACCTTAATTTTCATAGATGAAATAAAAAGTCTTAAAGTCTTAAAACAATAGAAAAATATATTTAATAGAATGGTATGATAATTTAGCTCAATTTAAAATGGGGGAGTAAAAATGTATTTTAAATTTGTGCCTATGAATAAAGAATATGCTAATGAAATTGCATATGATTGGAAATACAGCGGAGTGTATTCATTCTATGACATGACAGCGGATGAAGAGGATTTAGAAGAATTTATCAATGAAGAGAGTTGGAAAGATATTTACTCTGCAGTATTAAATGATAAAGGAGAATTGGTAGGTTACTATTCATTTTCCTTTGAGAATGAAATTATGTGGATAGGCTTTGGATTAAGACCAGATCTAACAGGGAAAGGTCTTGGAGCTGAGTTTGTAATTGCAGGAATTAACTTTGGATTGGGCAAGTTTAATTATAAAGGTGGCTATATTATGTTGGCGGTAGCTTCCTTTAATAAACGAGCAATAAAAGCATATGAAAAGATAGGCTTTGAATTTATAGAAAAATACATGCAGGAAACGAATGGTGGGGAATTTGAGTTTATTAAGATGAAAAAGTATATAGATAAACATTAAGTGTAAAGCACCTATTAAGGTGCTTTTGTCATTAATAAAATTATATGTGCACATTCACCATATGTTATAATTAACTATATAATACATAATGTGTATGAAATGGAGTGGGTTTATTGAACCTGAATAAAAAACATGTAGTAATATGGATTGTGCTGCTTGTAGCAGTCTGGGCAGGAAACATTTTTTATTATCAAAGGCATGTTTTGAAGGAGCCTCTTTTTATAAAGAATTATTATGACATTAGAGAGGATTATGGCTTTTTTCGGCTGATTTATATAGACAATATAAATAGCGAAAGAAATGTGACTAGCATAGTATTTCCTGAGGTTGGGTCTGAGACCATAAACTTTACTGAACAGGATTACAACAGTGACAACAGATATTATAGAATGAAGTTAATAAATGTAAAGCTGGAGAAGGATGATAATATTATTCGGAAAAAATATTTAAATAAATTAATTACAAAAGCAGAGGTACACTTATCTGATGGGAAGGTTATTAATGCTGATATTGGAAAGATATATATTAGCGGTAATATGGATGATTCTGGGGCAGAACTTTTCGCAGCTGAAAGTACTATATCAAGCAACAATAATACGGAACAAGTTACATATAGAGTTAGTAAGGATATGAAAATACTAAGCATTTCCTCAAGGTTCTTTGAAATTATGGAGGATGTACTTGATATAAAGTTAAATAAAAAGCCACTAAAGGAAATTTCTTTCCCTATGGAATTGGAAAAGGGAGATACACTTGAAATAGATTATGAGTTTAAATTTACCGATGGAGATATTAGGCAAAACTGTGCATATAATTTTCCACTTTATTTTATGGTAGAGGATATGGAGGGGAAGAAGGAAAGTAGGATTTGTGGTATAGACTACTGGCTTCAATTCCCTGAATTGTATGATATCAATGATTTAAAAGAGGATAGGGGGATAAAGTGATGTATGCTGCGGGATACAATAGATTGTTTTGGGGAATGATTTTTCTACTTATCAATATAAAAGTTGGTACTATTGATTTACTTCCAAACATTATAGGATATTTATTTTTCTATTCAGGCCTAAGCATATTATCAAAACAGCATATAATATTTAAAAACGGTCAAATAGTATCTCTTGTGCTGGCATTTTTATCATTAATGGATTTAATAATGCCAATGAATAATAATTTACTAGTTCAAATCTGGGGAAGTGATATTAAGACAATGTTAATTAGCGCTATAGCTATGTCGTTAAATCTATATTTAATTAATATCTGCTGCAGAGGGATATATTTTATCTCTGAGAAACTAGATAACAAGGGACTGAAGGAGGATGCCAAAATTAGTTGGATTTCTTATTCTATTATTTGTTCCATTTTGATATTTTTTTATCCCTTTAGCATAAATTTTCACAGAGAAATGAGTGCCTTTATAACTATAATCATAATAATGAATGTGATAATATCCATAGGAGTGGCAGGAATGTTTAGAAGAGCAAGAACAGAGCTTGGAACATATGATGGTGTAAATAGTATAAATAGTATTTGCGAAGGAGATAAGAAATGAAAAAAATTAGAGCTAGCTCTTTATATTTTATTACAGCATTTTTCTCTGTAACCACATCTATAGCATATTTTATTAGTAATAAAATACTACTTGGATTTACTTATGCTTGTTTAACAATTACATTTTGTCTATTTGGATTAAGTAATAAAAGTAAAGGTAAATAGTAAGTGAATTAAAATTTTGATTATGGATTTATGATATGTTTAAAGCATACATAATTAGTAGATATATTAGTGATTATTAAGTGAAAGGAAGCCAGACGGCTTCCTTAAATTTTTTATCTCTACAATTTAATTCCCTTAGCCAATAAAAACTCACCATTATCTGCAAAGGTTCTTTTGCAGTATGCTTTTGTTTCTAGATCAATTAAGGTTTTCCAGGCAACTTCATCTGATTGCAGTGTGTTTACAGCTTTTCTAAAACCACATGATATACAGGGACTTGAGCCTAATACTATATTATCAATACCAGATTTTTTTAATAAGCCTTCAAGTTCCTCAGCTTCGAACAAATGCCTTGGAGGATGGGAGACCATTTCGTGCTTGGGCAGGTCACCTGTGTCAATAACCTGAGGGATAAACCAATAATCAGGATTTCCGAAGAAGGATACATAATCAAAATCCTCTCTGCCTAATTGTGTTCTTATTACTCCCCATTTGCTGTTGACACTAATTAATATACTTCCGCCCTTTTTTGTAATTCTTACAAGCTCTTTTACTGCTTTTTCGGTATTTTCTAATAGATAGTTTAAGGGTGCTCCATAACAAATAACAGTATCGAAGGTATTATCGTCAAACATAGATAAATCAGATAGATCACCATTCACAATATCATCTACATGAGATAATAAATCTTGCTCTCTTAGCTTTTCCTCTGCTATTTTTAACTGTTCCTTTGATATATCAAAGAGTGTAACACTGCTTTTAGCTTTTGCAATTTCCATGCTGAACCTTCCTGCACCACAGCCAGCATCTAAAACCTTAAGTCCTTTACCTATGTGATCTTTTAAAAAATGCATATGCAAATAGAAATTAACTCTATCATAGGATGACAGGTCAAGTCTCTGCCATTCTCTTATGCTATAATTATCGTAAAAATTGCTGATTTCTTTTGAGTTGTACATGCAACATCCCCCCTTTATATTTTTATTGAGTGAGGCTGTTGATAAAGAAAGAGTATGCCTTATATCTGTAAGTAACAGGCACTTGAGTTATGATTTATTTATGAAAGGTGGGCATTAGAAGATAGTTTTTTCATAAATAACTCATAACTCAAGAGCCTGTCACCTAAGAATCACCTAAGATGTTGTGGGACAGCCCCTAGTGTCATATACTTACATAACTATTTTTAAGAATTTCTTCTTTCCAACTTGAAGTATATCGCCATTTTTTAGAGTTATATCGTTGAAGTTAACAACCTTTTCTCCGTTTATTTTAACTCCTCCCTGGTTAAGAAGTCTTCTTGCTTCGCTGTTTGAAGGAGCAAATTTAGATGAGGTCATAACCTCTATTAAGCTTGTTCCAGGAGTAAACTCCATTGAAGGAATATCCTCTGGTATTTCGTTTTTCTGGAAGAGGCTCTTAAAGTATTCTTCTGCGGAAACAGCTTCAGCCTCCCCATGGTAGAGTGAAGTTATCTCTTTGGCTAGTCTCATTTTAATGTCCCTTGGATTTATATTGTCCTCTTCAAGTGATTTCTTTATTTTATCTATTTCATCTGGATGAATATCCGTTGTTAGTTCAAAGTACTTTATAATCATGTTGTCAGGTATCTGCATAACCTTTGTGTAGATTTCCTTTGGCCCTTCGTTAACTCCGATGTAGTTTCCAAGACTCTTACTCATCTTTTCAACACCATCTGTACCCTCAAGTATAGGCATGAACATTGCGACCTGGCTTTCAAGTCCATAGTCCTTTTGAAGGGTTCTTCCCATAAGAACGTTAAACCTCTGGTCAGTTCCTCCAAGCTCTATATCTGCCTTTATTGCAACTGAATCGTATGCCTGCATTAGTGGGTAGAAAAATTCGTGAATTCCTATGCTCTGCTGTTGGGTGAACCTGTTTTTAAAGTCCTCTCTTTCAAGCATTCTTGCTACTGTGTACTTAGATGCAAGCTCAATAACCTCTCTGAAGTTAAGCTTTGAAAGCCATTCGCTGTTAAACCTTACTTCTGTTTTGTCCCTGTCCAGCACCTTGAATATCTGCTTTTCGTAGGTTTTTGCATTTTCAAGTACTTCTTCCTTTGTAAGCTGTTTTCTTGTTTTTGATCTTCCTGTTGGATCTCCTATCATTCCTGTGAAGTCACCTATTAGTATTACGGCTCTGTGACCTAAGTCCTGAAATTGTCTTATCTTTCTTAAAACAACTGCATGACCTAAGTGAATGTCTGGAGCTGTTGGATCAAGACCGAGCTTTATTGTAAGAGGCCTATTCTCCTTTTGTGATTTTAAAAGCTTTTCCTTTAATTCATCTATCTCGATTATTTCTGCTGCACCCTTTGATATTATTCTAATCTGTTCATCAATACTAATCATAAAAAAACCTCCTCAAAATCGAATTCTATATATTAGGATAATATGAATGTTTAATAATAAGTCTAAAATGCCTTATATTCATTGGCATGATAATATGCATTGAATGATGGTGGTGAAGGAAATAAGAACTTTTGCTTGTAAAAGCCGGCTATTTTTACAAACAAAAAACTCCCGTCCTACTATAAAGGACGAGAGTGTTATTCCCGTGGTACCACCTAAATTTATCAATATCTTGCGATATCAACCTCTTCGAGTACGATGAAAATCATGATACTCTATCGCTATAACGGGCGAAGGGAACCGTCAGCAGCCTACTACCTTCAAGGAAGGATTCAGTGTGATGCTCAGAGATGTATTCAGAATACCAATCTTTGCTCCCTTCCACCAGCCGGAAGCTCTCTGTGAAAGATAAGGGTATCTTACTCCTTCTCTTCAATGCATGTGTAAAATATAATTTTCAATTACAGAATAATCTGCGTTTTTATCATTGTATCATGGTAAATGGATAAGGTCAATACAGTATTTGTATATAATGGATAGAGCTAATATAAGCTATTTTAATATATTATGCTCATTATGATTATAAATAATGCGTGTTGTGGACTTCAGTGTAGATGTTATTTACCATTTACCTGCAAAATGTGGCTGCCAATTTTAAAATACTAAAGAATTAATAATACATTTTATGAAATAAGGCAAAATAAAATCAATGTAATAATTTTGTGAGGGAAATTGGATATTAGATTTTGAATAGGGGTATTAATATATACTAAAAATTATAAATATACATGTGTTTTAGAGATTGGTTAAACACGGGGTATTACATGAAACAAGGAAATACAATCCATATAAATATCCTATAAACAGGAATTGTGTCGAAATCTTAAAAAATAATTGATTGTAGATTTAATAAATATACAGTATGATTGAAAGTAAAAAAATTGCGAGGGGAGGAATTATAATGGAAGAAAAAAGAGAAAATTGGGGCAGTAAATTAGGATTAGTTTTAGCTATGGCAGGGAATTCGGTAGGTTTAGGCAACTTCTGGAGATATCCATACCTGCTCGCAAAAAATGGCGGAGGGGCATTTATGATTCCTTATTTTGCAGCACTTCTGTTTCTTGGTATTCCAGTAATGCTTGTTGAATGGAATCAGGGCAGATATGGTGGAAGATACGGTCATGGAACCTTGGGCCCTATGGTCTACCTTCAAGCAAGAGAGGGAGTTAAACCTAGATTTGCAGCTGTAGTTGGAGCAGTTGCAGGAATGATAGCTTTTACAGTAACGATACTTGTAAACTCGTATTACAACCACATTATAGGATGGACATTAGGGTATTCTTATCTGTCTGTTACAGGTCAATATATGGATAAAAGCATGAAAACAGCAGATTTGTTTGTAAGCTATATTCAAAGTCCATCGAAGGTTATGCTCTTTTGGGTAATTGGTCTTTTATTCCTGGCATACGCAGTTATGAGGGGAATTCAAAAGGGAATTGAGGCCTGGGCTAAGATTATGATGCCAACATTATATGTGTTTGGAGTAATATTGATAATTAAAACCCTAACCATTGGGGCACCGGTAAACCCAGATTGGACACCTATTGCTGGTCTTGACTTTATATGGAGACCTAGGTGGAGTGAACTCAGTTGGACTGGAGCTTTGGCTGCAGCAGGTCAAATATTCTTTACCCTTTCAATAGGAATGGGAATTATACAAAACTACGCTTCCTATTTGAAACCTGAGGATGACATAGTTTTATCAGGATTAACCACAGTTTCATTAAATGAGCTTGCTGAGGTTATACTTGGTGGAACAATAGCTGTTCCAATATGCTATGCTTTCTTAGGACCTGGAGGTCTAGGACAGGGAATAGGGTTATCATTTATTGCACTCCCAAATATTTTTAGAAGTATGGGTGGAGGCCAGATATTTGGCTCATTGTGGTTCCTTCTTCTTTTCTTTGCAGGTTTTACATCGGCAATAGCAATGTACAACTATCTTGTTGCACTTGTTGAAGAGGATTTGGGACTTAAAAGAAAGCATGGTGCATTGCTTGTATTTGTCCTTTATATAATAGTTGGTCTGCCTGTTGGACTTGAACCAATACTAACAAAGACTGCGGATCTTGCATATTTTACAGAGGTTGATAACTGGGTCGGAAACTACTTCCTTGTAGTATTGGGTTTAATAGAGGTAATAGTAACAGGATGGCTTATGAAGGATAAGGCACTTGATGAAATGAACAAAGGAAGCTACTGGAAGGTGCCAAAATGGTTCTATAGAGTCTTTATACAGTGTCTGACTCCTGTTTTAATAATAATACTTCTTGTATTTTCAACAAAGACATACGTTGAAAATGGTTATTTCAACCTTATACCTGATTTTGTAAAGGGTAAAGCAGCATTAATACCATGGGTTCAGGCTGCAAGGCTTGTTATACTGGGTGTTATGATACTTGGCTTTGTTCAGGCATACAGGACAATCAAAAATAAGTATGGTGAAGAAATATTAACTGGAAAAAGAATTATTGTAAAATAAGGGAGGGAGTCATATGTCAGCTTCAGCAATAGCATTTATGATTGGTGCATGGGCAATTATCCTTGCAGCATGTATAATTACCCTTAGTTCACTTGTAAAGTATAGTAAATAGAGGGGAGGGTGCTTGCTTATATTTTTTATAAGTTAGCGGTATCGCCATGGAAAAGGTATTATATGATGTTAAAAAGAAAATAGATAAAATGGACATTGAAGAGAGAAAAAAGAGCGTGTATAAGGATAAAATTGAAGGGCTTATAGGAGCTTATTCTGCAATACGTGTTTCTGAAGGTAAAAGAGAAGTATATGAAAGTCTTTTAAAGAAGGGAAGGGAGCTTTATAAAGAAAACAACTGGAAGGATGTAAAAAATCTGGAGTACTATTTAAGGTACTGTGAAGCGGCATTGTATGATTTTAAGGGTAATGTCAGACTGCTGGGTAAAATTGTAGGTCTGTTTATACTATCAAGTGCATTGTTCCTGGTTTTGTCACCACAGTATTTTGGCCCTATACTTCCACTGTTGTTTTTCTTACCTATTTTTCTTGGAATAAAGGGATTAAAGAAGAGGTCGTTAAACGGTTTTAACCTTTCGATGTCTGTTTTACCCATGGCAGTACTTACAGCGGTGGTATGGCTTAAAACTGCCTTTCTTGCATCCTCTGATTTTACTGGATTTGTGTCTGCAAGTGCACAAAAATACAATATGGATATTTCCTTTGCAAGAAACCTTATGATTGTGTTCATTGTTATGAGCTTTATACTGCTTTTGTTATCTGTCTATACCATGGTTATAATGATAAGGAATAGGAAAATGTTTATATAAGGCGTATTAAAGAAAATAACAAGTCAATATTTTGGCCTATTTTGTGTCATACTTCGTCAGTATATATGTTGCAAAAATTCTATTACATTCCGCCCTTTCAAACATCCTAGAGTCGAACCAATTTAGCAGGGCTGTTTGAAAAGGCGGAATGTAAAGAATTTTAATGCAACATATATAGAAAGCTCAAGTTAGCCCAACTAGCTTGAGCTTTCATTTCCTCGTCTGACGCAAAATATCCTCAAAATCTTGACTTGTTATTTTCTTTAATACGCCTAAAAGTAGAGCCAACCTTCTATATAGATACAGTAAAAAAGATACAGTAAAGAATAGGCGTTTATTGGTGTAGGACCCTTTATCACGGATTGATACCAAATTAAAGGATTTTTTTAACCACAATGCCAATCTATATGCAACTGAAAAGGAAATCTGTGGAACCCCTTTGCTGACCTTTTCGCCAAATTAGTTAATAGGAGGTTGATAGTGATGAAGTTCGTAAAAACTATAGGATTATTTTTGCTAATTATTAGTATTGTAGGTTGTTCACAGGTCAAAGATAAGAACATAAAAGTTACTAAGAGTTGGGTTTTTGAGGGAACAGTGGCTTTGAATGGTCAAGTTTATGCTGCTGGTGATGAAGTTGTTACAGAAATAGAAGAACAAATTGGCACCATTAAACACTTTTCTTTAAATGAGTCAGAATCAACAAATGACAGCTTTTCAAACAAATTTCCTGTTGGCACAAAACTTTTTAAGATATCTGATGTTGCAATAGAAAATGCGATACCGGTCGAGGTTAGCGAAGGGCATTATGTTAAAGCTGAAAATGCAAAAATCATTTTAAGCAGAATAAAATCCCGGGAATGATGAAACACAATATAAAGATAGGGCTAAAAACTAATTAACCATATTCTAAGGAGATTTTAAGTATTCCTCTTAAAATATGGTTAATTATCACGCTATTTTTTAACGGAACCATTATTTAAAGAACGCTCTCAGGGGTGCGAAGGACGGTCTATTACAGATAAACCTAGTTAGGATGCTACGCATTATCCCTTGAAATGCGACGTAAAAACACCGCAAAATTCAATTTTGAATAATGTGGTGTTTAAAATAAATATTCGGTTTCATTATTACGACGTTAAATAAGAAGAATACGAAGTAACTAAGCTTCAGATTATGCTTATTAACTACTTTAATAGGCTTGAAATTTGGTACATGAAAATGATTCGTCAAAGTCAATCTCTGATATTCCGCAAAAGGGTATATTGGGTTCAAAAGAAAATCGTTGTATAACAATGCCATGCGTCACTACAATGATTTTTTTATAATTGCTATACTTTAAAAGAGCCTTTTTAGCTCGTCTAAAGACATCTTCGAGGTTCTCAAACTTTATTTCACTATCGTTTAAACAAATCCCCTTATGTTCTATGCATAACCTATTTGCTTTTGAAGCTTGTTCTTTAGATGAATATTGAAAAGACAAATCTGGCATCCATTCGTGTAAATCAAGTTCTATTTTTATGTTCAACTGTCTATTCTTGGATATAATTGCTGCTGTTTGCAAAGCTCGTGTATACGGAGAAGAAACAATTATATCGGCATTATTTAATCTACTGTCCAATGAAGCATTTTCAGCAATTCGAATACCATTTTCGGTAAGTTGGGCTAAATCTACCCCATGCCCTATGTATTTTTTTTCCTCAACAAATGAGTAATCAGGTTCGCTATGTCGCATAAAGACTATCTTTTGCATTATATATCAACCTCCGAAAATATAAATTTATTAAATACTCTGTTCTGATATAATCAGTATTTCGCCATATTCTATAATTCCGTCTTATTTAATTTCAATTATATCATCTAGAGGAATTTATTCCGTATAATTTATACATTACAGAGGATTTTCATACTATTTATTCACCGCATTATTCAATTTTTATAGTTATGTCGCTTTTTAGAGATTATGCGACGTAACATAGTAATGAGTTTTTATCTTGAAAGACTGTTCCAACCGAGGTGTCGGAGCATTTAACCCCTTGGAAAACACTCACTGCGTGTTGAAATTCTAAGATT
>DAMCZI010000045.1:0-36067 GCA_032095175.1 Clostridiaceae bacterium | reverse complement strand
CCTCCAGCAATATTTCTTGACCTTCACTGGTTTCATTTCCTATTGAAAAGTTATTTATAAACGAGTAGCTACACTTTACAATTAAAAATAAGTAACTGTTTCCTGCATCCTTCTTAATAGTAATAGTTAAGCAACTGTTCTATAGACAGACGGTTATTATGAATTAACCTATAAGAAAATCGAGCTTTGTAAACTGAAAATGAGGTATATATATAAATGTGATATTACTCCATAACCCAGATATGGTATAATATACCTGGAGGTTGATTTGTAGTTGTAGCATAATTACACACTCCTCTTCTACAAATCCATATTTTAAAGGAGACTTGAATTATGAAGAAAAACATATTGTTACTAATTATGTGTATATTTTTTACTCTTTCCATTGTAGGTTGTAATTCACAATCTCGTTTTATAAATAAAAATCATGATGTCCAATCACATGTAAATTCAAAAGATAAAGAAGGCTTAAATAGTGGGACAGTGCTTAGTTTAGAACAGATAAAAGAGAAATATACAGAAAATGGCTTGGGGAAACTGGTTAAAACTTATGACTATAAAAACTATATACTTGTAGAATACTTGAATAATGGGGGTTATCAGTGCTTCGACCTTTACAATCTTGAAACAGGCGATAGGGATGAAATGTATTTAGGATGTAATGCAGAAGTGTTTAGTTTTGCAAGTGGTGACAGAATAGAATTTAAGTCTGATGGAACTCATCAAGCAAGTGGACGTAAGTATTTCCCCTATTATGCAGTATACACCAGAACCAAGGAAATAACAGGAAGCAAAACTGACTTCAACTATGGGAAAAGGGAGTTATATAAATCCATCAGTGAAGGAGTTGAATTCGGATCAAAACGTAATGAAATGATTTCTGATTTGAAAGTTACCTTGATGGGGCTGGAATTAGCATTCGCCCCGCAAAAGGGTAAAGAAAGTGAGTTTTATGCTGGCAACATATTCATACCAGTTATGAAAACATCCTATGACCAGAATAAAAATCAATTGATAATTGAGTTGGTTGATACATTAGTAAGTCAGGAACTATTGAGTAAGAAATTTAAGGAACAGAACAGCTACATTGATTCTGTGCAAATCAAAGAAAAAAGCTTAAATTCACTAGTAATTATAAATCTTAAGGATGATGCCCGATATTATACTGCTGAAGATGGTAGTTGCGAGAAATTCCCTTATGTAAGATTTATTTTTAAAAGTTCTTATTAAATGATGGAGAACAAGTGAAAAGTACATTGATATTCGAGGACTTATATTTTGTAGGTTAATAAATCAAATTAATATTAGGTATTCATAATGCTCATTAAAAGTGCCACGTGTCCGGTGCTTTTAATGAGCATTATCCTTAACTATGAATAGAAGATGCTGAGAGTATTAGGAATATGGGAATTGCTAAATATAAAGAAAGTATTAAGCCGATAAAGAGATATTGGGATTTATGGTATAATGAAGGGAAAATACATAAGAATAGGCCGTTTATTCGGAGCTATATGGGGAGGGGAATAACATTGTTAGAAGTAGTAAATTTAAGCAAAAGTTATGGTAAAAATGAAGTTGTTAAAAATGTTAGTTTTAGGGTAGAAGAGGGAGAGATTGCTGTTCTTGCAGGACCCAATGGAGCTGGTAAGTCCACAATAATTAAATCTATTGCTGGATTGCTAAGATACAAAGGGGATATAAAGATAGGTGGATATAATAATAAAAGTGTAGAGGGCAAAAGAAACTTAGGGTACATACCAGAAATGCCTTCCCTTTTTCCACTGCTTACAATAAAAGAACATACTACCCTTATGGCACATGCCTTTGGAATAAAGGAATATGAAGGCAGGGCAGAGGAGTTATTAAGGGTATTTGATTTGTGGGATAAGAAGGATAAGTATGGAAGCGAATTATCTAAAGGAATGCAGCAGAAGGTAAGCATTTGCTGTGCTTTGATTACAGAACCCAATCTATTACTGGTAGATGAGCCTATGATAGGACTTGATCCGAAGGCAATCAAAAATATTAAAGATATATTTATGGAATTAAAGAAGCAGGGCACATCAATTCTATTGAGTACACATCTTCTTGATTCTGTGCAGGAGCTATGGGATAGAATATTAATTATGAAGAATGGGGAATTTGTATTGACCAAGGCAAGGCATGAGTTTAATGATGAATTCAAGTCCCTAGAGGATATATTCTTCGAGGTTACGGAGGAATAGATATGAAGGCATTAGTATATGTATTAAAAACAACGATTATCAACTATTTTAAGAGAATTAAGGAAAAACCAACAAAAGCCATAGGACCTATTGCTGTAGCACTATGGATGATAGTTATGTTTCTTCCGAAGAGGAGTAGTAGGGGAACCAGCACATCCCCAGAAATATTTGTTAGTATATTTGTAGGAATCACAATAGCTGCCTTTCTTTTGTCCTTGTATAGTGGCACAAAAAAGGTGGATTCAAAATTTAATATGTGTGATGTAAATCTCATATTTGTTTCACCGATAAGACCTCAAACTGTAATGATATATGGGATAATTAAAAAAATAGCAGTAGAATTATTAGCATCCTTTTATCTGCTATATCAGATTCCTAATTTTCTAAGGAGCTTTAATGTTCCGGGGATAAATCAGTTTATGCTTGGGTTGTCTTATGTTTTATTTCAATTAGTTTTATGTAACATAATAAAGTTGTTTGTATTTGCATTAGAGACGAAATATAAGGATCTTGGAACTATAATACGAAGTGTAATCAAGGGAATAATGCTTTTAACAGCAGCAGGAACAGCAATGTTGGTTGTAAAAGGAAACATCGTTGAATTTGCCAAAGATGTTGCAAGCTTAATAACCTATACTTCATGGGTTAAGTATATCCCAGTGTTTGGATGGATGAGAGAGATTGCAATTCAAACAATATTAGGTATAAAGCCATCCTATGGAATATATATAGCATTAATTTTAATAACAAGCGGGCTTTTAGTATATATAATCTACAATATGGAAATGGATTTTTATGAGGACATGCTTTCCTCAGCTGAACATAATGATTTGGCTAAAAATATAGCAAGTGGTAAAGAAGTACCTATGGACGGAAAGAGAAGCTTTCTATTTAAACCCTTTAAAAAGGTTAGTTTAAAGCTGGAGGGAGTATATGGTGCAAAGGTTTTATACTTTAAGCATATGAATGAATATTTTAAAAGAAGTTTTATATTTTTTATAAACACTTATTCTCTGATAGTTTTAGTTATATCAATTATACTTGGACTGTATGCAAAGGGAATGAATATAAAGCTTGTATTTTTAATAGCTTCAGTACTCTTATTTTTCGGTGCTGGTATGGGAGGTAAGATTTATGGCGAAATAGATCGTTATTTTATCTTTCTATTACCAGATTCACCTCAGAAGAAACTTTTTTATGGAATTGCATCCTCACTTATAAAGATTTTCTCTGATGCCATCCTCTTGTTTCTTCCCTTTGGAATATTGAGTGGTACATCGATGCTTGAAATATTCCTTTGTATATTATGTTATTTCCTTTTGGGAGGAATGCTTTCCTACAGCGGGCTTTTTGCATTCAGAGTTGCTCAGTTTTTTGGATTTACAGGAGCAGTAGCCCAGGGGATGTTTTTCATGTTTTTTCAAATGCTATTAATTGTTCCGATTTTTGTAGCGGTGTTATTTTTAACATCGGTCTTTACGAATTTAAGTGGATACGGCGTCTATCCAGCATTTATAATTTACAGCATTGCGGCTGCTATCTTGTTTTCCTTTGGCTGTACAGGAGTGTTTAATGATATGGAATTATGGAAATAGTTAAGGCATATCCAAGGAAATAACTAGTCAATATTTTGGCCTGTTTTGTAGCATACTTCATCAATAGAAGCTCAAGTTAGCTCAACTAGCTTGAGCTTCTATTTCCTCGTCTGATGCAAAATATCCTCAAAATCATTGATTAGTTATTTTCTTGAATATGCCTAATTAAATGATGGGTATGTGGCATTTATATATAGAAAAATATATAATAAACTCAAAAGCTAAACTGTGGGAGGGGTTCTATGTTTTTTGAGGTGGAGAGAATCGATAGGATTTTAAGAGAAATGAAGGGATATATTTATCCTAAAAGTGAAATTCTGCACTCTGTATTTATGAAAAATGGTGATTTCCCAGATATTAAGGCTGTTGATGAAAGTGATATTGAGTGGACTGTATTTAACCCAGATGACAGGTGGGGTGGAAAGGATAAAAGGTCCTGGTTCAGAATAGGAGTAGTTATACCCCAGGCTTTTGAGGGCAGGCCGGTTGTTCTTAAAATAAAAACTGGAAGAGAGGGAGAATGGGATGCCATAAACCCACAGTTTTTAATCTACTTGGATGGGAAAATAGTACAGGGCTTAGATGTAAACCATAGGGAGATAATCATAAGTGAATCTGCAAGGGCAGGAGAAAAGCATGTGGTTGATTTACATGCCTATTCTGGAATGATGGAAGGACTTGTGGAGCTTAAGGCGCAAATAGCTGTTTTAGATAGGATAACTGAAAAGGTATATTATGATATAAAAGTACCGCTTGATGTAGCAAAGCTAATGAATAAGGAGAACATAGTAAGAATAGATATCATAAACTTTTTAAGAAATACAATTAATTTAATGGACTTTCGAAAGCCCCATTCAGAGGAATATTATTCATCCTTGATGAGAGCGGAGGAATACATAACTGAGAAATTTTATAATGAGTATTGTGGAAATAATAGAGTAACGGCGGCATGTGTAGGACATTCCCATATAGATGTGGCATGGCTCTGGACGCTGAAGCAGACAAGGGAGAAGGTAGCAAGAAGCTTTTCAACTGTTCTAAATCTTATGAAACAGTATCCAGAGTATACATTTATAGCAAGTCAGCCTCAGCTGTACAAATTTTTAAAGGAAGAGCATAAAGACCTTTATGAAGAGCTAAAAGAGAGAGTAAGGGAAGGCAGATGGGAAGCTGATGGAGGAATGTGGCTTGAAGCAGACTGTAATCTAATATCTGGAGAGTCACTAATTAGACAAATATTATTTGGCACCCGCTTTTTTAAAGCTGAATTTGGAGTGGACAACAAAATATTATGGCTTCCAGATGTATTTGGATATAGTGCTGCACTTCCCCAGATACTTAGGAAATTTGGAATAGAGTACTTTTTAACTACAAAAATAAGCTGGAATGAGTATAACAAGCTTCCCTATGACACCTTTATGTGGGAAGGAATTGATGGAACATCAATACTTTCATATTTCATAACAACTGCTGATTATGAAAAGGTTATAGCAAACTCTTACAGGACGGTATATGAGGGTTTTATAAATCCATCACAGGTTATGGGTGCATGGGAAAGATATCAGCAGAAGAACATAAATGATGAAATATTGATATCCTATGGATATGGTGATGGCGGTGGCGGTCCAACAAAGGAGATGCTTGAAAATGCACGCCGTTTAGAGAAGGGTATACCTGGCTGTCCTACTGTGAAGATGACAAGGGCAAGAGATTTCTTTGAGAGGCTGAAGGAAAGAGTATCGAAAAATAAAATGCTCCCAAGATGGGTTGGTGAATTGTATCTTGAGTATCACAGAGGGACCTATACAACAATGGGAAGGAACAAGAGATACAACAGGAAATGCGAGTTTTTGTATCAGGATGTAGAGGCGTTTAACGTATTAAATATCAGCACTGATAAGAAGGCTTCATATCCTCAAGGAGAGATAAATGAAGGCTGGGAAACAATACTCCTTAACCAATTCCACGATATAATACCAGGTTCATCAATAAAGGAAGTATATGATGAATCAAAAGAACAGTATGAAGAGGTTATTGAAAAAGGAAACAAGCTTCTCCAGGATGCTATTATGGATATATCAAGTAATATTAATCTTAATGAGATGTCTTTAGTGGTATTTAATCAGTTGGGCTTTGACAGAAGTGATATTGTGGAGATTGATGGTTTGTATAACATGGGGGACATTGAGCTTATGGATAGCGGTGGTGTTGTATATGCAGCTCAACAAATTGAAAACAACAGATATATAGCATATGTTCAGGGCATTCCTGCCAAGGGATATAAGACATTTACCATAGGAAGCAGGAAAAAACCTATTGATAGAAAAATGATCTTTTCAAAAAATTGCCTGAGAAATAAATACTTTGATATTGTTTTTGATGAAGATGCAAACATAACTTCTATTTACGATAAGGTAAACAATAGAGAGGTACTAAAGGCAAACACAAAAGCCAACGTATTACAAGCCTTTGAGGATAAACCATATAACTTTGATGCATGGGATATTAATATATATTATCAGGAGAAGATGTGGGAGATCAATGATGTTGAAGAGATAAGCATAGTCGATAATGGACCTGTAAGGATAACTGTCAAGGTTGTGAAAAGGTTTGTGGATTCTATAATTACTCAATATATTCACGTATATAATGATATTCCACGTATAGATTTTGAAAATGAAATAGATTGGAAAGAAAAACAGATACTTTTAAAAGCTGCCTTCCCGGTTGATATTCATAATGATAAGGCGACTTATGAGATTCAATATGGAAACATAGAGCGTCCAACTCATTGGAACACAAGCTGGGATTTAGCAAAGTTTGAGGTATGTGCTCATAAGTGGGCTGATTTATCCGAGGATGATTACGGGGTAAGCCTTCTTAATGATTGTAAATATGGGCATGATATAAAGGATAGTGTTATGAGATTAACACTTCTTAAATCACCAACATGGCCAAACCCAGAGGCAGACAGGGAAATTCATAGATTTACATATTCACTATATCCTCACAACGGAAATTGGAAATCCGGGAATACTGTACAAATGGCATATAGCCTGAACTGTCCTATGTATGCAAGGATTGAAGAACCCCATGATGGATATTTACCAAAGGATTTATGCTTTGTTAGAGGAAATCAGGAAAATGTTATAGTAGAGGTTATTAAGCTGGCAGAGGATAGTGACTCTATGATCCTAAGGCTGTACGAATGCTATAACAGAAGAAGCGATGTAACCCTTGAATTCTTTAAGGAACTTGAGTTTGTAAAGGAAACTGACTTAAATGAAAAGGAAATAGGTGATATAGCTGTAAAGGGTTCAAAAATTGAATTCCAGATAAAACCCTATGAAATAAAGACATTTAAATTTAAATATAAGTAAAATATAAAGCAAGTGGCAAGTTAAATAACTTAGGGGTTGTTTAACTTGCCACTTATTTCCTTTAATCTATAGATAAAACCGATTAAGTATAGGAAACCAATAGAAAATTTATATACATCAAGCCCTTTATTGAGATTGAATATTTCTGATGATATAATTTCCATAGTTAATAATTATAATTATAGGGGGATCAATATGAAACAAACTTTAAAACTCAAAGAAATCATTGTAGTAGCTATGCTAAGTGCTCTTATTGGTGTTGTGTTTACAGCTCTGGACAGTCTTTACAAACCACTACAAACTATAGCAGGACCTCTAGGTGGAGATATTATTTATGGAGTATATTTAATTTCAGCATTATTATCCATGTATATTGTTAGAAAACCAGGAGCAGGACTTCTTGGCTCACTTTTCACAGGATTAATGAATTTATTGATGGGAAGTCCATATGGTATACATATAATAGTGGCATCCTTGCTTCAAGGAGCAGGTGTTGAAGCAGCAATAGCATTTGTTAGATATGATAAATTTTCCTTTATTCAAATGTCAATCGCTTCAATATTAGCTATGATCCTTGTAACATTAAGAGACTACTTCGTTTTTGGATTTGGACTTACTGCCAACCTGGTTCCAATAATGCTTGTTATTAGAGTTATCAGCTCAATGATATTTGGAGCAGGTCTTTCAATAGCATTGGGAAAAGGATTAAAAGCAACTGGAGTACTTAATGGTTTTAAAATTTCCCAAAGGAGTGAATATTAATATTGCTCGAAATAAGAGATTTAAGCCTTGCCTTTTTAGATAAAGGCAAGGTTTTTAAAAATATAAACATGAAAATAAAAGAAAATACAATTACGCTTCTTACAGGGAAAAGTGGGTGTGGGAAGAGCTCATTTTTTATGTGTATTACAAGAGTTATACCCCATACAATTGAAGGAAATATTAGTGGACAGATTATTTATAAGGGGGAAAACATTGAAAACAAGGGTATAGAGGACATATCCTCCAGGATTGCATATATGTTTCAAGACCCAGACAGCCAGCTTTGTACCTTTACTGTGGAAGATGAAATAGCATTTGGACTTGAAAATATAAAGACTGATCCAGCCAAAATGGATTCCATAATTGATAATATTTTAGAATTGGTAGGTATACAGCATCTTAGGAAAAGAAAATTAAATCAGCTTTCAGGGGGAGAGAAGCAGAAGGTTGCTATAGCTTCAATATTAGCTCTTGATCCAGAATTGATTTTAATGGATGAACCAACAGCAAATCTTGATCCGGATTCAACTCGGGACATGGTTAAGCTTATAAAACGTCTTAGGGATGAGATGGGAAAGACGATACTTATTATTGAACATAAGATTAACGAGTTTAGTGAAATTATAGATGAGGTAATTAAGTTTGACAGCCACCTTGCTGTAAAGGTTGATAAGCTAGAATTCATTGAAGAATATAAAAGAGAATCAAGGCTTCCAGAACAGAAAAAAGACAAGGCTTTTGGAGAGAATGTTATAAGTGTAAGTGGATTGTCATTTTCCTATAATAAAGATATGGAAGTGCTAAGGAATGTGGAATTTTCTTTAAAAAGAGGGGAAATAACAGCAGTGGTTGGTTCTAATGGAGCGGGAAAGTCTACATTATCAAAATTACTAATGGGATTATTAAAACCAAAGGGTGGCAGGATATTGATAAATAATCAGGAGCTTAGCAGTATGAATCCACGCAAGGTTGGGGAAAACATGGGGCTTGTATTCCAAAATCCCGAGCATCAATTTATAAAGATGACTGTTGAAAAGGAAATGGCTTTGAGTCTTGAAATAAAAGGTGAAAGCCAGGAAACAATTGAATCTAGGGTTGCAGCATATCTTTCAATGTTCGACCTTGAGGAGCACAGACTTTTAAATCCCTTTTCCTTAAGCCAGGGGCAGAAGAGAAGACTAAGCACTGCAAGCATGATGATAAATGGACAATCTATCTTAATACTTGATGAGCCAACCTATGGACAGGACAGGGATAACTTGAAGAAGTTAATTGAGCTTTTATACCAGATTAATAGTGAGGGAACATCTATTTTGATGATTACACATGATATGGATATGGTTATGAGCTGTTGTGACAGAGTTATATATCTTGATGAAGGCAGAGTAAAATATGAGGGCTCTGTTGAAGGCTTTAAAGGGAGTTGGGTAGAAGAACATGAATAGGAAAAATACTATAATTGATAAAATGAATCCCTTTTTAAAAATACTTATACTCATATTGATAACTCTGATTGGGAGCTTGGATTTTAAGCCATATGCCTCAAGTATTCTAACTGTAAGTGGGTTAATAGTGGCTTCGTTTTTCAGCAGCCTAACAGTTAAGGACATATTAAAAACGGTTAGATATTTTATTATCATGTCAATAGGTTTTATGTCAGTTATTCTGGCATCAAGAGCTATTAGTGGTCAAAGCCTTGAAATTGTTACAGTAACAGGTCTTGGTCTTAGAATTATACTTATAAGTGTTTATTCTGTGATATTTGTAAAGACTACAGATCCCACAGAATTTGTACTGGCACTGATTAAATATTTTAGGATGCCTGTAAAGGTAGGATATGCATTTTTAACTGCATACAGATTTTTGCCAACCTTTAAAGAGGAGCTGGAGACTATAAAGTATGCTCATCAGGTAAGGGGAATTGTTGAAAGCAAAAATCCACTTATTCAGGTTTGGAATTCCCAAAGATACATCATTCCTATGATGGCAAATGCAGTTAGAAAGGGTATAAGGATATCCATGGCAATGGAAACCCGTGGGTTTGGAAAATACGAGGGTAGAACAACCTATCGCAGTCTTGAAATGAACAAGAAGGAAATAATTATCTTTGCAGCTTATATGATTTATATAACTGGAGTTGCAGCTGTATTGTATCTAAATAACCTTACAAGCTTTGGATTTATTTATAAAGCATAGAATTTAAAAAGATTAGGGGGATTAAAATGCCATTTAAACATGAAAGAATAACTTATGGTTTTCCACAGGATCCATATGATAGAAGTATTGTAAAGGAGTTATGTGAAGATCTCGATTGTGCACTTAACTTAGCAAGGAAGCCTGTAGGAATAAAACTTTATTTCACAGAAGAGGATTATAACAGTCTGAACTGGGAAGAACCTAATGCCCCTCAGGCATATTGCTGTGTTGTTGAAAAGGCTACAAGAGGCAGGAAGTTTAAAGTTAGATTGGGACACCTTAACTGTGATGGTGGAACCACTGCATTAAATCTAGAAAACTCAACAAATAGAATTGAGTCAGGAATGGAATATTTCTCATATAATCTCTATGCCACTCCAGCTGCTGCGAGGCGTGTAAGAGAGGGAGTACCAGGATTATATAGAACAGGGGCATCTACATATGGTGTTGCAGTAGGACCACTTGAAGAATTTGAAATGATACCGGATGTTGTTATTTTTATGGTAAATCCATATCAAACCATGAGGATTCAACAGGGCTATTTATATCATGAAGGAGGAAGGCTTGAATTTACGGGAGCTTCAATGCAAGCCATCTGTGCTGAGGCAACAGTGGAACCATATATGAAGGGAAGACTAAATACAACTACACTTTGTCCAAGTACAAGATTTTTAGCTAAATGGAAGGACGAGGAGATGGCTGTTGGAATTCCTTTTGAAAAGTTTAGAAGTGTTGTTGAGGGAGTAATTGCTACTATTAATACAACAGATATACAGAAAAGAAAAGATGAGATAAAGGAACGATTTGCACATAAGAATAAGAATATTACTTTATAGTAAAAGTATTATGATGCCAGATGGCGGAGAAAGAGGATTTTTATCTTTTCTTCACCACCTGGCATCATTGCCACTTGTCACGTGCTTGGCCGAGGGGTAAAATAGAGATGGATTTGTATATAATATGTTGTAAAGATTTGACCACACTTTATCTTCGTAAACATCTCAGGACTGTTTGTAAAGATAAAATGCAAGAATTTTTAATACAGCATATCTACTTATGAACTTAGGGGGGAAATGGTATGAGTAAAATTGCTTTCGTGGGAGGCTTATTAATTGACGGTACTGGAAAGGAACCAGTAGAAAATTCCTTAGTAATGGTTGATGATAAGAAAATTGAATATGCTGGGCCAATGAAGAAATTTGGTGGAGATTATGAAAAGATAGATATCTCAGGAAAAACCATTATGCCTGGTTTGATTGACAGCCATCTTCATTTCAGTGGAAATAGAACTGATAATGATTCAGATTGGGTACTTGAGCCTGTTATCCAAAAGACAATTGTTGCAGTTGCACAGGCACGTGAGGCACTAGAGCATGGTTTAACATCCGTAGGAGAAATATCACGTTCTGGTATACATATTCGTAACATGATTGAAGAGGGTATAATTCCAGGACCTCGTGTAGTTACAACTGGACTTGGTTTCTGCAGAACAGCAGGTCATGGTGATTCACATAGATTACCATTAGATTACAACAACGATTCTCATCCATGGGCTGAGCGTGTAGATGGACCATGGGATTTGCGTAAGGCAGTAAGAAGAAGAATCCGTGAGAATCCAGATGCTATTAAGATATGGTCAACAGGCGGCGGTATATGGAGACATGATGCTAAGGCTGACTCACATTACTGCATGGAGGAAATTCAGGCAGTTGTTGATGAAGCAAACATGGTTGGACTACCTGTATGGTCACATGCTGAAGGCTATGGCGGAGCATTAGATTCTTGTAAGGCTGGAGTATCAGCGATTATACATGGTCAGGAATTAAATGAAGAATGCCTTGATATAATGAAGGAAAAGGATATAACCTTCTGTCCAACACTTCAGTTCTTCTTTGAATGGTTTACTGTATATGAACCACCATACAGACCAATACATGACAAATATCCAGGCAAAACAACAGCTGAAAAAGAGCTTAATCGTATAATAGACAACCTTAGAAATGCAAACAAGAAGGGAATTAGAATTACAGTTGGTTCAGACTCCTTCTGCAGCAGCTTAACTCCATATGGCAAATATGCTATTACAGAGATGTATGCCATTAACAAAGCAGGGCTAACAGAGATGGAGACAATATTAGCTGCTACTAAAAATGGAGCTGAAATGCTTAGAATAGATAATATCACAGGAACTCTTGAGAGCGGAAAATTTGCTGATCTGCTTGTTCTTACTGATAACCCATTAAAGGATATACATAATATCAATACTGACAAAATGGAAGTTATCATGAAGGAAGGTCAGTTTGTTAAAAGAAAGTAGTTAATGTTTAAATATGGGGCGGTTCATTAGTGTGAACCGCCCCTTTGCTCTAATCTTTAATTTTTTAGATTGCTAGGATTACTAATATATGTTTAGCAATTGTCCCATTGAACTTTTTGATTATACTTTAGAGAAGATTTTAATTATTATATTTCATTTTTTGGAGAAACTCTAAATTAGATATATATTACAAATTATACCTCCTAAAAAAGAAATTAAAGCAAAGATTAAATGATTATATATATGAACAAATTGATAGCTAAACAAAAAGCTAAAGGAAGCATATAACTAGTTTTGTTTTGCTTCATAAAATATTCTATAAATAATTATGAAAAGCACAAGTGCAAAATAGCTTACTAATGATATTATTAAGAGAAATTCTCCATAAAATATACAACCTTATATTGGTAAGCTCCAGTATCCTTGTTTCTTAGCCCAATATCAAGAGCAAAGTACCTTCCACTCCCTGCCGGAGTAGATACTGAATGTCCCTTAGCCCAGCCTCCAATTGAAAATATATCATCCTTGCTTCCTGACATATTTATTATCTGATAGAAGTTTTTAGATTTAGTTGCATTACCTGTTAGTTTAAATACATTAGCATCGATTCCAGGAGCACCACCTACTGTTGTTAATATATCGTTAGAATCTGTAAAGGTATTTTTAGTCCAGCTGATTAAACCATTTTTAAAATCTGCATTCTCAACGATATTGTATCTATTTGCTATCTTACCATCTTCAAGCTGCAAACAATCAAAATATGCTGTACCTGTTTCTTCAATTACACCTGCTCTTAGATAAACCATTGTTGAACTAGCATCTGATGGAACTGTAAATGTTACCTCATATCTGTCCCAACCTTTAATTCCATTTACATAGCTGGATTCTACAGTTTGCCATGCTCCACTGCTGTTCTGGTAGTTTGCAAATAGGGCAGCACCTTTTTTGTTGGTATTTGAAATTTCCTTAATATCTTCTATTTTTATATATCCAGAAAATGTATAGGTTTTTCCTTTCTCTAAATATATAGTTTGTCCATAAAAATGCCTGCTTATGCTATTCGTTTTATTTACCATTAATTAGTATTGCTGGGGACGGTTAATTAATGTATATATTAATTACCGTCCCCAGTAACGGCATTAAGAATAACAACTATAAGGATATATTATATAGTGTAAAGCCCGTCTTATCATTTAGATGTATTTCTGTATCTGAAATCCAAACCAGCTTACCCAAGTATTGTCCATACATCCATCTACTTGGTTTTTCTGTTATTATTAGTTTTTTTTCAACTACTTCATCTTGTTTATTACGAATTACAGCAAAAAAATCTATCGACTCTATTTTATGTTCAATATACAATTCTGCAGTATACAATTTATTTGGACTTTTTGCCCTTTTACCAAATACCCAGAAGTTGTTATAATCTAATTCTTCTATTTTATTTACAACATCCTCTAAAGGTACCAAATCCCAAGCTTCTTCTTTTCCAATAATATAAAGACTTTCTTTAATTATTTGTAATATTGTTTGTTTTTTTTCATAGCTACTCTTAGCAAAAAAATTTACATAGTCTAATCCATACCTAACTAATCCTATGCTTACACAACTTCCTCTATAACAAGGATAATTTGCCTGAGCCTCTTTCTCAACACAATGAATAACTACTTTAGAGCAATTCTTAGTTTTATATTTTCCAAGCAACCTAATAAACATATCAGCAATACATCTGGTTTCTAACTCAAATCTTCTTCTGACTCCAATCATCCAATTACTATCATAATCAATTGTTATAGCTTCCTCATAAGTACAATTATGTCGAATCATTATCTCGGTTATAGTCTCTGGATTCTCTCTATATGGTAAATCTAACTGTATTTCTTTAAAATACATTTGTTTCCCCCTTTTGTTCTTATTTTGTTTCCCACCATTTATCAAACTCTGGTATTACATGATACTGCATAGAATGACCATGAGCATATCTAAACTGTGAATTAAGCACTTCCCACTCAAGTGCACTTTGTCTATCAGGAAAATATGCCATTATCCTTGAAGCATATATATCTCCACCCTCCTTCCTATTAAAGGTTCTTATCTGTTTCTCAGCTCTATATGACTTCCCTTCTAATCTTATTCTTCCACCACTAATTCCAACTTTTACTACATCACCCGACTTTTTATTATAAATCTCATATCCATGTTGGGGTTTTTTACTTTTTTTACTATTTCCATGTGCTATAGGTACAGTTTTAGTACGACTACTTGAAATAGTAGTACTAGCAATAGTGCCGCCTATAGTCCCAACAGCTGCATAGTAAAATCCTTTTATTAATTGAACTAATCCTTCACCAGAGATTACTCCTCCACCACCAGGTGCCCCGCCAATTCCTTTTTCCATAATTTCTGCCTGAAAACCTGATTTGTCATTAAAGATTATAGGGTTATTAGAACAATAAGCAAATATATTGAATGAAAGGGGTTCACCTGGAGTTCCTAGATACCCATCTACAGTCTTTTCTGTTCTGATGCCTGAAGAATTGTATTTAAAGGATATATTCTTTTCATTTCCAGTTATTGACCTTAGCTGTCTTCCTTCCCATGTATAAGAGTATCCATTATATTTTGTTAAATTTCCTATTTTATCACAGGATATGTCATAGGTTGTAGGAGTACCATTTTCAGTAACTATTATCTTGGCTAGCTTATCATTCCAACCTGTTCCTCCATCAACTGTTTATCGTATTTATATTCATATGTTTTAACAGCTGATGGAAGATTATCACCCTCTGTAAGAGGGTATTCAGTCTTACTTAATATATTTCCACCTGCATCATAGGAGTAGGTAATTGTTTTACCCGCTGTTCCTAAGAAACCATTGTTCTCTCTTATAAGCTGGTTAAGTCCATCGTAGAAGTATTTTACAACCTTACTTCCTTCTTTTATACTCTCGATGTTATTGTTTTTATCGTAAGTATAACTTATTTCCCTACCATTTGGGAGTATAAGCTTTTGAAGCTTTGCTTTGTTAACTCCATTGACATCAGTATAGTTATAGGATGTTGTAAAGGTGGTTGAGCCTATTGTAACCGTTACTAATTTTAATCTACCAATAGAATCATAATCATGGTTAATCGTATTATTTGCACCTAAGGTAATTACATCTATCTTATTATCCTTGTCATAGGTATAATCTACTGAATACTTTTGTCCATTTACAGTCTCACTAAAGTTTGAAACATTGCTGTTCTTATCAAAGGAATAAGTTATAGTGGGGCTGTCGCACTACTTATTTAGTGCGACAGCCCCATTTTTATTAATATTGCCTATTAGTAAGACTTTGCTTGACTTTACCTTTATGCAATAAGATTAATATGTTTTATGAATCGACCTTCATCCAAGTCATAGTGTTTAGCAATAATCACTTCTTACAATTGAATTAATTAAAAAATACAATCGTATCTGGTTTTATTTTCATCATATATTCAATAGTAATGTTATTTATTGGACAGCTCACTCTATTAGAAAAGGCAATCTGTTCTTTGTCAAATGCTTCACTACAATTATGCCAAAACAGACCTAACTCTTTCACTTTATATTCATTTTTTAAAATATTTATTATTTCAATCCATCTCGAGGCATCTACCTTATAGTTCTGTTTTCTCTCCTCAAAATCATCTACAACAGATTGAGCTATCAATTTATCATCTATACTTTGCCATATTAAAGAAACATCTTTACTATATATATCATAAGCACCAATACCTGTAAGACTATCACATCCAGTCTTTGTTGCCTGTAAAAATATTTCATCCTCAAGCAGTTGATTTTTAACGTATTCATTACAGATTTTGAAAAAACCTAAATTGTATTTATCCTTAAAGTCATCTAAAGGCTTTAAATCATAATTTTTTGATATAATTATCCCTATCCTAACGCTCATACTCTATTTCCCTCTCTATTTAAATGTAGTTGTAAAATTCAAGTTAGGGTCCTGTCCGAAAAATACATGTCCTCTTAAAACATAAGAAGTAGGATGATAATGCATAGCACTTAACGGATTTCCATCATTAGTTGGTCCGGAAAATCCTCCTCCAACCACAGTACATAGAAGCACAGCATCAGCTGCATTGTGTGCATACACATCTCCGCCAAAATCAAGTATCATTTTTGCGGACTGTAAGTTCAGTGGTTGGTCAACATAAACATCTGCTCCTGGATGAGTTGCTTTTGCTCGCAAGTACTTTGGCTTTTTTTTATCATCAGTTTGAGCCACCGATATAGCTTTTGTTTTAGTCTTGGTTTTAGTCTTGGAAGCTGACACACTAGAACTTGAAGTAGTAGGCCTAGCAATAGCGCCGCCTATTACAGTACCAGCAATATTGCCTATAGCCCCAGCAGCTGCATAACAAAATCCTTTTATTAATTGAACTAATCCTTTACCAGAGATTAATCCTCCTCCACCACCAGGTGCTCCACCAATTCCTTTTTCCATAATTTCTGCTTGAAAACCTGATTTGTCACTAAAGATTATAGGGTTATTAGAACAATAGGCAAATATATTGTGAGATAGGAGTTCCCCAATTTTTCCACCGAGTGCATCCCCATTGATAAAACGACCCCATTCAGGATTATAGTAACGTGAATTCAAGTAATACAACCCGGTCTCGGTATCATACCTATAACCCCTATATCTATATGGATTCAGTACACCTACAGTGCTTGCCTTTGTACCTCCAATAGCCTCAAGCTTTCCCCACGAATCATAGGTGTATGATACCACCTCTGCTCCTGTGGAATCTAAGAGTCCTATTATATCACCCTGGGCATTTCTTATATAATTATACTGGGCACCATCAAGCTTCATTGCAACAAGCTTTCCTGTGCTACTGTATATGTAGTAGATTTTATTAATTACATTGCCACTGTTATCCTTTGTTTCTTCATAGGTTACCCTATCACCAACTAGATGGTACTTAGTACCCTTTCCATCTACAGTTTTTTCTGTCCTAATGCCTGAAGAATTGTATTTAAAGGATATATTCTTTTCATTTCCTGTTATTGACCTTAGCTGTCTTCCTTCCCATGTGTAGGAGTATCCGTTATAGCTTGTAAGGTTTCCTATTTTATCATGGGACATGTCATATGTTGTTGGTGTACCATTTTCAGTAATTATTATCTTGGCTAGCTTATCATTCCAACCTGTTCCTCCATCAGCTGTCTTGTCATATTTATATTCATAGGTTTTTACAGTTGCTGGAAGATTATCACCTTCTGTAAGGGGATATTCATTCTTACTTAATATATCCCCTCCATCATCATAGGAGTAGGTAATTGTTTTACCTGCTGTTCCTAAGAATCCATTGTCCTCTCTTATGAGCTGATTAAGCCCATCATAGCTGTATTTTACAACCTTACTTCCTTCTTTTATACTTTCGATATTATTGTTTTTATCGTAAGTATAGCTTATTTCTCTTCCATTTGGGAGTATGAGCTTTTGAAGCTTTGCTTTGTTAACCCCATTAACATCAGTATAGTTATAGGATGTTGTAAAGGTGTTTGAACCTATTGTAACCATTACTGATTTTAATCTACCTATGGAATCATAATCATGGTTTATTGTATTATTTGTGCCTAGAGTAATTACATCTATCTTATTATCCTTATCATAGGTGTAACCTACCGAATAATTCTGACCATTTACAGTTTCATTCAAGTTTGAAACATTGCTGTTCTTATCAAAGGAATAAGCTATAGTATTCTTATTAGAATCAACAATCTTAGTAAGCCTGTCTGCAAGGTCATATGTGTATCTATAGTTTACACCATTTTCTAAGTCTTCCTCATATCCAAGGTTCCCTGAAGCATCGTACTCAAACCTGTATCTATCATTCAGTACTGTATCAGGTATTATACCATGTGTTATAGGTGTTGTATCGGGTACTTTACCATTTTTCTGAGTTTTTATTCTATCAAGATTATCGTATTCTATTCCAACTACATCTTTGTTTCCATACATTGAAGCAGTAAGATTTCCTGTATTAACATCATATTGGTTTGTGCTTAAACTATTAGGTTGTCCCTCAATGTCAACAGTCAGAGCCCTTCCATAAGAATCATAATCAAATACATAGCTGAATCCATTATGGGTTATCTTTTTCAGCCTATCATTTTCATATGTGTAGCTGTTTGTTACACCTTGGCTTTCTGCACCTGTCAGCCTATCAAGGTTGTCATAGGAATATGATGTTGTATTTCCCTTTGCATCACTTACACTATCCAGTGTACCTCTCTTTTCATTAAAATTATAGTTGATAGTATTTCCATCATAATCGGTTACTGATTTAATATAATTGCCTTTATCAATTGCAGCTTCTGTTTCGGTAGCAGTAGCTCCATCACTATAGGCAGCAATTGCTGTAAATATAACTGATGCTGCGGTTCCTACACTTGCTTTTATAGGATTTCCATATGCATCATAATCAAATGAATAAACAACATTTTCTGCAGTGGTCGCTTTATATAAGTTGTGGGTTTCAGTACCACCAGAATTCTTATAATCATATGTGAAGGTGCTTCCTTTTGGATCTACATAGCTTGTTAATTCATTTTTAGCGTTATAATTAAAGGTTGAATTTCTTTCTGCAACACTATTGGTTGATTCAAGATTTCCTGTAGTTGTATTAACAGTGTAGCTATCTGAAAACTCTTCCTTATATAATTGAATACCATCAAAATATGCATAGTTGGCATTATTGTAATAGAGTCCATATACAATTATGCTATCGTAATCGTAAGCTGCCTTTATCATTTCTGATGCATACTGCCAATCAGTTGAGTCTTCATTAAAATATACAACCTTGTATTGGTAAGTGCTAGCACCTGTTTTTCTTAGTCCAATATCAAGAGCAAAATACCTTCCACTCCCACCCGGAGTAGATACTGAGTGTCCCTTAGCCCATCCGCCAATAGAAAATACATCATTGGCTTTTCCTGACATGTTTATTATCTGGTAGAAGTTTTTAGATTTAGTTGCAACACCTGTAAGTTTAAATACATTGGCATCGATTCCTGGTGCTCCACCAACTGTTGTTAATATATCATTAGAATCTGTATACGTATTTTTAGTCCATCCAGTTAATCCATTTTTAAAATCTGCATTTTCCACGATATTGTATCTATTTGCTATTTTACCATCTTCAAGCTGCAAACAATCGAAATATGCAGTACCTGTTTCTTCAATAACACCTGTCCTTAGGTAAACCATCGTTGAACTAGCATCTGATGGAACTGTAAAGGTTACCTCATATCTGTCCCAGCCTTTAATTCCATTTACATAGCTAGATTCCACGGTTTGCCATACTCCAGTGCTGTTCTGATAATTTACAAATAGGGCAGCACCTTTTTTATTGATACTTGAAATCCCACTCGTATCTGTCTTAATATATCCAGAAAATGTATAGGTTTTCCCCTTCTCTAAATATACAGTTTGTCCATAAAAGTGCCTGCTTATGCTATTTGTTTTACTTACCATTAGAGATTGTTTTCCTAAATAGCTTTGTGAAGCTGATATACTATATGAACCTGTGGAGCCTGTCCAGTTTCCTCCTACCCAGTCAGTTGATGTTTCAATGTTGTGGTTTTTCAAATAATTCATTACTGTCTTTTGAAGCCTTGATGTACTTTCAAGCTTATTCTTTGCTGCATTGTCATCAGTAAAATATTTATAATACTCAGCACTTCCGTCATCATCTCTTATGCTCATTGTATTTCCTAGGGTATTAAATTGGTATATGTTTTTCCTGTTTGATTTGTCAGTAAATGTTGTTGTATTATACCCATATTTCAAATTAAGTGTTTGTCCAAGAGAACGGTCTGCTCCATATTCCTGAATATCTTGTACTCTATATGGCTGGCCTGAACAATATTCATATCCCATTTTATAACCATCAAAATTTACAACTGATTTTAGTTTGTTACTTGAATCATAATTAAATATGGTATGTTTGCCATCTGGATATCCAATATCAGTAAGCTGAACTCCAGTATATGAAAAACTTGTTCTATTTCCGCTAGGGTCTATTATTCCAATTAAGTGGCCTGCTGGAGTAAGTTCAAAGGTTGTTTTCCTTCCTACACCATCAATAACTGATTCAAGAACATTAGAAGAATTATAGTTTAAAGTTAATACATTACCATTGTTATCATTTATACTTTTTAGCTTTGCAAAGGATGCAAATATAAGCTCATTATCCTTCTTATCCTTAATTGTATAGGTTCCATCTGCATTAGATGTAAGAGCTATATTTAGACCTGATTCATCCTTATATTTGCCTGTTCCATCACTCTTAAGATAGTGTTTGGTTCCATCCTCATCAGTATAAATATAGTATTCTATACCTTCTATATTTTGATATTTTATACTCTGGCTTAAATTTAATCTCCAACCTTTACCAAAGTAAATATCAGTGTCCTTATCATTACTGTTATATACATGACTTATTGATACTGGCATTCTATTTCCATTCATCTCTAAGTCACTATGAACAAACACAAGATTCCCATTATAGTCATTTACATACCCTGTACCAGCTCTTCCTACACTTTGTGAATGGTAGGTCCAGTAATCTTCAAGTCCAGAGTTGTTGGTATAATATATTGTTACCTGTGGTCGGGCATTTTCATATGCACTGCTGGTATTTGATGAAACATATTCACAATACCCAACTGTTTCGTCATTGTTTTTAAGCATCAAACCATTGTTTATACCTGTGTTATACCAATCCTTCGCAATTGCAGTAATATTCCATGCATATTCTACATTTGTATCCTTAACCATCTGATAGTCTTCTATCTTTGCGTTATATGATATTAAATCACCCCAGGTAATTGTTGATTCCTCCCAGGTGCTATTAACCCTATGAACATTAATCTGCCTATAATCAGGGTTTGAGGTTAAAAGGTTGGCTTTAAAATATGCAGCATAAATCATATCTCCTGATTGCAAAGTTGGTAATATAAATTTTACATAAGTTCTATGCCTTCCAACACCAGTTTTCAGCATATAGCTGTTTCCAAAGTTGCTTGTAGGGTAGGTTTCGGAAACATGTGCATCAGATATACTTGCGCTACCTACCAAAGATGTTGATATTGGAGGATCTAGTGTAACAGGATATGCTCTGTCTTCACTGTTTAGCCACTGTTGATTTGGGGTTAACGTTAGGGTGTAGCCTGTGCTATTTTGAGCAAGTTCTACCTTAATATCTAAGCTTTCATTTCCAGAAGCATCATTCATAAATGGTGTAGCTATTTTAAATATTTCTTTTTTTGTATCTATAGAATCATAGAATAGGATTGATTTATCATTTTGAAGCTTTGCAGTAAGGTTTTTAACATTTATATTAAATATATATGTAAGATTATCTGTTTTACTTTTTATTATTATGTTTTCCTTTACTTCTTCAGGCTTTACTATGTATTGAAGATCAGTATTTGGCGCAGCATCAATAAAGTTTACTTCCGATGTAAGTTTAGTTAATGTCTTTTCCTTTTCATTTTCAGATAATGAATTAAGTTTAGATGTATCAAATGGCTTAACAGTTGATAAGGATTGTTGAGCATTATTAAGGTTCCATGATACCTCATATTTATCCTTTTGAATTCTAACTAACTTATTGGATTGTGTTGACTTTGCAATTTTAATTCTGTAGCTGTTTTCTTTGTTCTGAACAACTGCATTATTTTCTTCGTCTACTGCATCAGTAAGCGTATTGTCTATATCCTTCCATTTACCTTCACTTTGGTAATGTACAGCAGTTGGATACACAGCTGCTTCAAAAGTGTTGTCTTCCCTAATATATTGTTTTGTAAATTTATCTCTTTTCTCATTAACCTCATGAACTATTTTAGGTTCGGGCTTTTTAATATTCTCAATTGGAGGGGTATTTATTATGTTTTGTTCATTGATTGTGTTGATTATCCCTTGAGCTAAGATTGGAGTTGGTAATAGGGTGAAAAATAGGGTGAAAAGTAGTAAAACGGATATTAGTTTAAACCTTTTTCGCATTAAATTTCTTCCTTATGATTGTTGTAAAAATTATTATGTAGAAATTATGAATAAAATGTGAAGAGTTGATGTATTGATTTAGATAATAACATAATAGTGTTTTTGCTTCCTTATGAGATTGGTGGATATGCAACCATAATGAGGTAAATATATGATATTTAAACAACGAATATATTTCAAAATTTAATCAATTAATTATACCTATTTTATGTATTCAATGCCTAGCTCCTCAAGACCCAGATACAAAACTGAAAGCCCTCTATTTACTACAATTCTAGTAAATAGAGGGCTTTCAGTATTATATAAGAGAGGGAATTTATCTATTTAAAAGCTTTCTACATCTGTCTGCAACCATTTCAGGAGTAATGTCAGTTCTTTGTGCAACTCCTGTTTCTATTGCAGCCTTTGCTACATATGAAGCTACCCTTGGAGCTATTCTTAAGTCAAAGGCTCCTGGGATAACATAATCAGGATTTAACTCATCTTCTGATATAAGCTCTGCTATGGCATAGGCTGATGCAATTTTCATTTCTTCATTTATTTCCCTTGCACGTACATCCAATGCTCCTCTAAAGATTCCTGGGAATGCAAGAACATTGTTTACCTGATTTGGGAAGTCTGAACGTCCAGTACCTACAACTGCTGCTCCAGCTTCCTTAGCTTCATCAGGGAATATTTCAGGAACAGGGTTTGCCATTGCAAATATTATTGATTTAGGATTCATTGTTCTTACCATATCCTTAGTCAATACACCTGCAGCAGAAACTCCTATGAATATATCTCTATTCTTTACGGCATCTGCAAGAGTTCCCCTTATTCTTTCAGGGTTGGTAACTTCAGCTATCTCTGCCTGTGCAGGATTCATCCAACTTTCACCAGGACATAGAATACCTCTTCTTGCAAGCATAACTATGTTTTTAACGCCTGCGTTTGCTAAAAGCTTTGCTATAGCAATTCCTGCGGAACCAGCACCGTTGATAACAACTTTTACATCTTCCATTTTCTTATCAACAACCTTTAAAGCATTTATCAATGCTGAAAGAACAACTATTGCTGTACCATGCTGATCATCATGGAAAACTGGTATGTTTAATTCCTTCTTTAATCTTCCTTCTATTTCAAAGCACTCTGGAGCCTTTATATCCTCGAGGTTTATTCCTCCAAAGGTTGGTTCCATAAGCTTTACTGCCTTTACTATATCATCAACATTCTTAGTATCAAGACATATAGGGAAAGCGTCTACACCACCAAAGGTTTTAAATAGCACTGCTTTACCTTCCATAACTGGCATTCCTGCTCCAGCACCAATATCTCCAAGTCCAAGTACAGCAGTACCATTGGTTACTACAGCTACCAGGTTACCCTTAGAAGTATAATCAAATATCTTGTTGTAATCCTTGTTTATTTCAAGGCAAGGTTCTGCTACTCCTGGTGTATATGCTATTGATAGATCTTCTTTAGTTTTTAAAGGTGCTTTACTGTTTACTTCTATTTTACCTTGATGATCCTTATGAAACTTTAAAGCGATTTCTTTTAAATTACTCATACAAAAATCCTCCCAACTATTGTGCTATAAGATACTTAGCTGATATTCCAGGTTCAGTCATTCCTGTAGGGTCTAATACTTCCTTAAGCTGTGTTTCATTCATTATTCCGTTTCTAAGTATTATTTCTCTTACTGATTCTCCAGTATAAATAGCAGTTTTAGCGATTTGAGCAGCCTTTTTGTAGCCTATATGAGGACAAATTGCTGTAACAATTCCTACGCTATTTTCAACTAATTCTCTGCATCTATCCTTATTTGCAGTTATTCCTTCTATACAATTTTCAATAAAAGTATTTACTCCATTAGTTAGGGTTTCTATGGACTGGAATAGGTTATAGAATATAACTGGTTCGAATGCATTTAATTCAAGCTGACCAGCTTCTGCTGCCATGGTTATTGTAATGTCGTTTCCTATTATGTTAAAGGCAATTTGGCTAACAACCTCTGGTATTACAGGGTTAACCTTTCCTGGCATTATGGAAGAACCATTCTGCTTTGAAGGAAGGTTGATTTCTCCGAAGCCTGTTTTTGGTCCTGATGACATAAGCCTTAAATCGTTTGCCATCTTTGATAAGTTAACAGCGCATGTCTTGATTGCACCAGATACTGATACAAAGCAGTCCAAGTTTTGTGTCGCATCTATTAAATCCTCTGGATGCTTTAAATCCATTCCTGTAACTGCATTAAGGTTAGGAATTATTTTTTCAAGATATTCCTTATCAGCATTTATTCCTGTACCTATAGCGGTTCCACCCATATTTACATACTTTAATTCATCCTGTACCTTTTTAATTCTTGTGATATCTCTCTTTATTACTGAACTGTATGCATTGAATTCTTGTCCTAGTCTTATAGGAACTGCATCCTGCATTTGAGTTCTTCCCATCTTAATTACATCATCAAATTCCTTTGCTTTTTCCTTTAGAGCATTATGTAGTCTTTCTAGCTGCTCTAATGCCTTTGGAATAAGTCTTAAAATAGTGATTTTGCCTGCAGTAGGTATAACATCATTTGTAGATTGTCCCATGTTTACATGGTCATTTGGATGAACGATATTATAGTTTCCCTTTTCTCCTCCAAGAATTTCAATTGCTCTATTAGCTATTACTTCATTTGCATTCATATTTGCAGAAGTTCCTGCACCACCCTGAATAGGGTCTGTTATAAACTGATCATGCAGCTTACCATCAAGTATTTCATCACATGCCTGTGCGATAGCATTTTCAATCATTTTACTTAAAAGATTAATTTCGCTGTTTGTTATTGCAGAGGCTTTTTTTACCTGTGCAAGGCTATTGATAAACTCATCATGTGTTTTTAGTCCAGTTATTTTAAAGTTCTCGGCTGCTCTTAAGGTCTGAACTCCATAATATGCATCCACTGGGACTTTTTTTGTCCCGATAGAGTCATTTTCGTCCCTGTAACGTAATGTTGTGCTATTGGATTTCATTAAAAATACCCCCTGTGAGTTAGCAATAAAAAGTTGCTAGTTATATTTTTATCAAATGAATTAAAACTTTCATTTTTCTTTATTATATTGCATTCGGATAATATAATCAATAGCAAAATGAAATTTTTCCTTCAAATTTATAAATATGCATGAAATATGCAAGTGTTCTTTCAAAGGGGATTGAAAAATAATATGAATCGGATATAGTATAACTATATACAAAGTAAAATTTAAATTGCTCCAGCATTTTCAAACATCCTAGCATCAAAACAGTTATGCGGATTTGATTGAAAATGTGAAGTGTAAAGTGTTTTGTTGCTTTGTATACAGAATTATTTGAAAAAGGAAGGAAACATATGAAACTGATATCATGGAATGTTAATGGAATTAGAGCCTGTGTTCAGAAGGGATTTATGGATTATTTTAAAGAAATGGACGCAGATATATTTTGCATACAGGAGAGTAAGGTACAGGAGAATCAAATAAATCTGGAATTAGAGGGGTATCATCAATTTTGGAATTATGCAGAGAAGAAGGGTTATTCAGGAACTGCAATATTCACTAAGGAAGAACCTATTAGCGTAAGCTATGGTATAAACAAGGAGGAGCATGATAAAGAGGGAAGAGTTATTACTTTAGAGTTTGATGATTTTTATATGATTACAGTATATACCCCAAATTCTAAGCAGGAATTGGCAAGACTTGATTATAGAATGCAGTGGGAAGATGATTTTAGAAATTATATAAAGACTTTAGATAAAGTAAAGCCAGTAATACTTTGTGGAGATTTAAATGTAGCACACAAGGAGATAGATCTTAAAAATCCAAATAGCAACAGAAAAAATGCAGGTTTTACAGATGAGGAGAGGAATAAATTCACTGAGTTTTTAAATTCAGGATTTATAGACACCTACCGATACTTTTACCCAGATAAAGAAGGAATATATTCATGGTGGTCCTACCGATTTAATGCAAGAGCCAACAATGCAGGATGGCGTATAGACTACTTCTGTACATCAGAAAGAATTAAGGACAGGCTTGTAAGTGCGGACATTCACACTAAAGTACTTGGTTCAGACCACTGTCCTATTGAGTTAGTTATTAAATGATAAGGGTGACAGGCACTTGAGTGCCTGTCACCCTTTACTTATTACCTACTAGCTTTGAAAAATAGTGGCTTGGAATATAGCCCTTTCTTATACCTTCTGTAACTACAAGATATGCAGCTGCAGTATCAAATCTGGCATCATGATAGCTGATGCAGTCACCGAAATAATCAGTACAGGTTTTGTTTATCTTTTCATTTGTGATTCCAAGAAAATCTACTGCTTCCTGAAGCTTTGGTGATTTATAATCTCCTCTGTAGCCAGGGAGTTTGCAGATGTCTTTAAAATAGTTCATGGTACAAAATAGGTTCTTAGGGTTAAATTCTTCTCCGCAGCCCTCCAGTTCATAACTTAAAAACTTTATATCAAAGTTTATATTATGACCAATGACAACATCTGCAGTTTGAAAATCATTTATAAATTCCTCATAGCAATCCTCAAAATATCTTCCTTCACTTAACTCGTATAATTTTTCAACGCTGAAGCCATGAACCTTTTCTGCACTAGGTTCTACGTATTCAACAGTAAAAAACATATTTGTACCAGTGATTGTATGAGGTTTAGTGCTTGTATCCACAAGGATATAGCTTATCTGACATATGTTTCCCGGCTTTATATCTGTGGTTTCTGTATCAAAAAATATCAATTTCATCTTGTACACACTCCTTTGTAACATAATTATATAATATTACAAATTTCAAAGCTTGTGTAGGAGTATTGAGTAGATTTATTATTTTTAGGAATACAATAGAATTTGTACGGTATACAGAAGCAATACTTAAAAACCTAAACAGTTTGCTATAATTAATTATATAAGTTGTCGGATAATTGGCTTAAGATATGATATTTTAATTAGATTTTGGGGGTGTAGCTATGGGGATTAATTATGAACCAATAACCAAGAAGTGCAGCCATATGCTTCATGGAGGAGATTATAATCCAGAGCAGTGGATACATGTCCCTGGTATTTGGGATGAGGACATAAGACTTATGAAGCTTGCAAACTGCAATGTAATGTCTGTTGGAATATTTTCATGGACAGCCTTAGAGCCTGAAGAAGGCAGATTTGAATTTGAATGGCTTGATAGGGTTATGGATAATCTATACCAAAATGGAATATATACAATACTTGCCACACCTAGTGGAGCAAGGCCTATCTGGATGGCACAAAAGTATCCTGAGGTGTTAAGGGTATCTGAAAACAGAGTAAGAAATCTTTATGGAGAACGACACAATCACTGCTATACTTCACCTATCTACAGGGAGAAGGTTCGTATAATAAATACTAAGCTTGCAGAAAGGTACCACAACCATCCAGGGCTGATAATGTGGCACATTTCAAACGAATTCGAAGGAGAATGTCACTGTGAGCTTTGCCAGGAGGCATTTAGAGAATGGCTTAAAAAGAAATATGATGGAGACCTTGATAGGCTTAACAAATCATGGTGGACAAGTTTTTGGAGTCATACATATACAGATTGGTCTCAAATAGAATCTCCTGCTCCAAATGGAGAAAGAAATTTACATGGGCTTAATCTCGATTGGAAAAGGTTTGTAACAGATCAGACAGTGGATTATATGAAAAATGAGATTGCTGCTTTAAAGCAAATATCTCCTGATATACCTGTTACAACTAATTTTCATGATTTTGTAAATGTTTTTAAGGGATTAAACTATTGGAAGTTTGCCCCTCATTTAGATGTAATATCATGGGATAACTATCCTTACTGGCATGGTGAAAGACCAGAACCTCTTGAAGCCAGCAGAAGAGCATTTATACATGACATAAACAGATCATTAAAGGGAGGTAAGCCATTTATGATGATGGAAAGCTCCCCAAGTGCAACAAACTGGCAGCCAGTTGCCAAGCTAAGGCGCCCGGGCATGCATGCTCTAGCATCCCTTCAGGCAGTAGCCCATGGCTCTGATACAGTTCAATATTTTCAGTGGAGAAAGAGCAGAGGTTCTTCTGAAAAATTACATGGAGCAGTAGTTGACCACTGCGGCCATGAAAACACAAGGGTATTTAGGGAGGTTTCAAAGGTTGGAGAGACTCTTAAAAATCTGGATTCTATAGTTGGAACATCTGTAAAGCCAGAGGTTGCAGTTATTTATGATTGGGAAAACCTCTGGGCGATGGAGGATGCTCAAGGACCAAGAAAGGAGCATAAGGATTACTTTGAAACCTGTCAAAGCCATTACAGAGCATTCTGGGAAATGGGAATACCTGTGGATGTAATTGATATGGATTGTGATTTTTCAAGCTATAAGCTTCTTATTGTTCCTATGCTCTATATGGTAAGACCAGGCGTTGGGGAAAGAATAGAGGAATTTGTTAAGAATGGAGGAACTCTTGTTACAACCTATTGGAGTGGAGTAGTGGATGAAAATGACCTATGCTTCCTTGGGGGATTTCCTGGACCACTTAGAAAGGTTACTGGAGTATGGTCAGAGGAATTAGATGCATTATATGATGATGATGTTAACTATGTAGGCTTTGAGGATAATAATGAGCTTTCACTTAAGGGAGAATATGAGGCAAGGATTTTCTGCGATTTAATACATGCAGAAACAGCAGAGGTTCTTGCAAAATATAAAACGGATTTTTATGCAGGAATGCCAGCCCTTACATCAAATGCTTTTGGTAAGGGGAAGGCCTACTATATAGCTTTTAGAAATAATGATAAATTCCTTTCTGATTTTTATAGAAAACTGGCAGATAAAATCAGCTTAAAGAGAGTAATTGATACAGAATTGCCCTATGGAGTTACTGCACAAATACGTACAGATGGCAAAAGGGAATTTGTATTTATTTTAAACTTTACACCAGAGAAAAAGATTGTTGCTTTAAAAAACATGAAATTTACTGATATGGAAACTGGTGAAAATATAGAGGAATACATAGAATTAGATGGATATGATGTAAGGATTCTCGAGAGTATGGGACATTAAAGGGTTCAGAATTGGGCCCTTTAATCTTTAATAGTGGCTGGTCTTGGACTTTGGGGAGTAAGAATACCATTATCACTTTTACTGGCCTATGTATTTCATATGAGTATAATATATATCTGGATAATTATATGTGTTGATCAGGTATTTAGGTTTGTTCTCAGCGTGGTTTTATATAGAATAAAGGATATATTTAATGATAAGGGAATACCTGTTGACCACCTGTGTTAAATGATTTTATGTTGTTTATAGGAATATTATGTGAGAATGAATGATTATTACTATTGCTAAAAATCAAGAGCTATTTGGTTTAATTGACCAAATAGCTCTTGATTTTTGACTGAACTTCCTGGGGTTCTTAGATACTAAATAATTTCCAATATATCACGAATGACGTAAAGAATAATTATTCTTCCTAGGACTTTAACTATCAACAATTACAACTAATCCATTAGCGATAGCATTAGACTCGTTTCAAAACCTTGTTAATAAAAAAATGCGCATTTTGATGTCTAATAATGTAATAAAAATAAATAATATGAAAATAAGGAGGAATTATGACATTAGTGTAGAAATGTATATTATGGTAAATATAACCTTAGACAAAGGCAAACCTGTCAAAAGGCAGGGACGCAAAGCCACGGGCCTAAAGCATTATGTTATGGCAGCCGGGTTACCAGGATAAATTGATACTATACAACTGTCTTACCAATATCCTGGTGGGATGGTTGTATTTTTTTTGAGGTTGCACAACCTTTGTCTAGAGAGATAAGGAGGCGAAAATATTGTAAAATAAATGACTTGAAGGGCAGAGCATAAAATTTTGTTTTGATGTATTTGAAAGGAGAATTAAAACTAATGAAAAAAACCAAAAAGCTGAAAAAGCTTATAAGTATTTTTTTGATATTAATATTTATATTTCAATGCAGCTTAGGAAGTTTGGCAGAAGCAAAAGTTAAGAATCCTCCTAAAGTTAACAAAACCTATAATAGTAAAAAGACAAATAAACTGCCTAAAAATAAAACAATAAAGAATAAAAAACCATATAAGATTCCAAGGGGAATTGCAAAGAATGATGAAAAGCTTAAAAAGTGGATGGACAAAAAGGAGTTAGTTGAGGAAAGAACAGAAAATTCAAAGACATTTATAAATGATGATGATACTAGAACCTCCCTTATTTATTTTGAACCGATTCATATAAAGGATTCAAAGGGGAAATATATAGACATCGACAATACAATAGTTCAGGAAAAAAAGGGAGGAAAAAGCGGATATAAAAATAAAAATGGTTTGTTTAATGTAATTTTTTCTGGAAACGATAAGGAAGATGCGGGTATAAGGATAAGTAAAGACAATATAACTGTTGAGATCATTTCAAAGGATGCATTATCAAAGGATGTTAAGGTAGAAAAAGATAAAATATTTTATCCTGGGAAAAGAAATGGTACAGGCCATTTATATACATTGCATAATTCAGGGGTTAAGGAGGATGTAATTCTAAACCACTATATAACCAACCCATCTTTTGAGTATGAGATGAACATGGATGGCCCCTGTGATATCCAACAGGAAGATGGAGTTATTAATGTAGTAAGCAAAAGTACTAAAGATACTGTGTTTTCTATAGCAGCACCCTATATGGAGGATGCAGATGGGAATCAAAGCTATAACTTAAAGCTGGATTTAAAAAGGCAAAAAAACAAATATATAATCAATCTAATACCAGATGAAAACTGGCTAAAGGAACCAGGAAGAGTATATCCAGTAAAGATAGATCCAAGTGTAACTATAGGAAGCAGCAGCATTTATGATAACTATGTACAGGAAAACAAGGGAACCCACACTCATTCATCTGAGTTTATGATGTATGTAGGATATGATGATGGAAAAGCAAGTCACAATTTGGAATTATATAATAACTACAAAAAAAGAACGAGAGGATATATTAAATTTCAACTTCCAAAGGATATCAATTCTAAAACAACAATCGATTCAGCATCGCTAAGCCTGTATAAATATACAAGCTGGAGCAGTCTATCAAGGGAAGTTCAACTATATAAGGTAGAAAAAAGTTCAAATATAAACGCTATTACCTGGGGAACGCAGCCGCAGGTTGGCAGCAGCCCCGCAGCTTCCACGACCATTACAGGAAAATGCGGATATTACAACTGGAATATAAAAGGAGCTGTGGCTAACTGGGCTGCAGCAGGGAATAACTATGGTTTAATGCTAAAGCTTAAAAATGAAAGTAACCAAGCAGATTGCTTTTATTCAACAAACCATAGCGCCAATAAACCCTATGTAACCATTAATTATACCAATACCCAAACTCCTAAACCTCCAACTCCGACAGCAGGTGATTTGGAGCTTGTTTTTGAAAGAAAGGACATAATGGATAATGGTGAAGTGTATGCAAAGGGAAGTGTATCATCAGGAGCACCAAAAAACAAAGCGACGATATCATATAAGCTTATGCCTGATGGAACTTCAGGTCAGATTGTAAAGGAGAACATCACAAGCTTTGAATGGCAAACACCTCATTATAAACCTGAATTAGACAAGCTATATTGGGTAGAAGCAAGCATTAAGGTTGAGAAGTGGGTTGAAACACAAACAAATCCATCAAATGGACATTATGAGATTGAATCAGAAAAAAGCCTGAAGTCTTCTCAATTTCTTGTATGTGAAGCTCAACCAGGAGACACTATTAAAAGAATTGCAAAGCATTATACCTATGATGGAAATAAATATACAGAAATAAAAGAGTTAAACAAGTTAAAGGAAGATCCATTGATTGTAGGCCAGAAGCTTTTTGTACTTACAGAGAAGGCTAAGCCTCTAAGCTATAAACAGCCAAAGACTATTACTCCTGAAATAGAGAAGAAAGATGCCCAATTAGGTGCAGAGCCAGAGAATACAGAGACAATAGGTCAATATATAAACAGCAGCACAGGGGCATTTGCCTACTTTAATAAGGATTTTGGATACCAAGCCTATAATACAGAGCTTGGACTTTTAAGAACCTATAACTCCACGGAGGTAAATAGGAAAAGTCCTATGGGGAATAAGTGGGATTACAGCTTTAACAAGTATTTGTTCTTCCACAAGGATGGAACCATAGGCTATAACAGAGGCGATGGAAGCAGAATATATTTTAGAAAGGATGCAGCAGGGAAATATAGCACTAATGCACCTTCATATGATGTATTGAACAATGCAGGAACCTATTATGAAATAAAAACATCGGAAAATATAAGATATCAATTTAGCAAAACAGGTATTTTAACAACAATAGTAGATAGAAACAACAACAAAACAGTAATTCACTATGATGAAAATGACTGGCAGGTGGATATAGTTGACCCAGTAAACAGAACTACAACATTTTCGCATTATGATGATGATACTGCCTGGAGTGGAAATATTCAAACAGTAATACTTCCAGACAGCTCAGAGATAATGTATACATATGATGAAAAAAATAACCTTCAAGGCTGTATTGATGCCGAGGATAACGAAACGAAGTACAGCTATGATGGAGAGAGCAAGCTTGAGACTGTTATCTTACCAGCAGGAAATACAATAATAAAGAACCTCTACATGTCTGATGGAAGGGTTAAGATGCAGTATGATGGAGAAGAAAATCCAATATCCATTACATATGAAACTGATAAAACTATTCTTACAGATGGCAGGGGAAACACTTATAAATATTATCATAATAGCAACCTTTGGCTTACAAAAAAAGAATACCCTGATGGAAAGTATGAAGCATTCTCCCAAAATACCCGGGGAAGAGTGATCTCAAAAATCGATAGAATGGGTAAAGAGCATAAATATGAATATAACTCCCTTGGATATTTAAAAAAATATACAAGACCCGATGGGAACACCTTGGAATATAGCTATAAGGATGAATATCTTCTGGAGTATATAAAGGATTTTAATAGAAATGAAACGAGATTTACATATGACGGAAATAATAACCTTGACGAAACAATACAGTATGTAACAGAGGATGGATATAGAAAAACTGTTACAACAGATTACACTTATACACCACAGGGACTTTTAGCATCAGTAACAGACCCTGATGGAGTTACAACTACTATTGATAACAGCAGCTATCCGGAGCTTCAAACCATAAAGGATGGAAATAATAACAAATATAAAATCTATTTTGACAAGCTTGGAAGAACAATTACCTTTATAGAACCAATGCAGAATACCACGAGGATGACATATGACAGGAATGGAAATGTAATAGAGATTGTTTATCCAGGGACAGCAGATGTGGAGAGAATTGTAAGCTATACCTACGATGAAAATGGTAATCTTGGAAGTGAAGCTACAAGCAGGATTTTAGATGATGGTGGGTATCCTGTAACCCTCTATGGGTATGACAACAATAATAGGCTTGCAGCTGTTGCAGATTCATACGGAAATACAACAACCTATGGTTATGATAAAAATGGCAATATGATAAAAGAAACCGATCCTGAAGGGTATGCCACCGAGTATAAATATGATTGGCTTAATAGGCTTGAGAATATTAAGTACCCTGGAGATGCCCAGTGGTCTGTTTCCTATACCTATGATGAAATCAATAATATTAAAAGGGTTGAAGGGGAAGATGGAGATTGGACAGAATATGCATATGATTATGATGTAAACAAAGTAAAATCCATACTAAACCCTGAGGGTGTTACAACAACCTTTAATTATGACAATGTAGGGAATGTATTAACAGAAATAATGCCTGACAATAATATAAAGCAATATGTATATGATGAACTATACAGAGTAAAAAAGGTAACTGAGCCTGGAAATATTGTAACAGAAATTGAATACTATAATTCTGATAAAGTAAGGGAAATAAAAGAAAGTAAAGGCGTAACCTACAAATACAACTATAATTCCAATGGTCAGTTAAGCGAAACAATTGAAAACTTTATTGACCCATTAACAAAAGATGAAGTAAGCTATAAAACTGAATTTAACTATGATGAAAATGGAAACAGAACAACTGTAAAGGATTCTGATGGAAACATAACAACCTACTCATATAACGAAATAAACAAAACAGATAAAATAATAGACCCGATGAGCAAAACGCAAAGTTTTTCATACGATGAAGATGGCAACATATGTGCAAGAACTGATGGCAATGGTAACACAACATATATACAGTATGATGCCCTAAACAGGACATATAAAGTAAGCATACCTGAAAATAATTCATCAGCCTATGCATATGCAGCAGGTGTATCAGAAGAAGATTCAACAACCTACACCTATGTTTATAACAGCAGAGGACTTCTTGAAAGCTATATAGACCCAATGGATAACGTAACAACCTATAAATATAACCCAAAAGGGAATCTCGAGAAAACTATAAATCCAAACAATGAAGAGACAGGCTATGAATACTATGGTGATGGAGAATTAAAGAAGATAATCTACCCCAATGGGCAATCAGAGGATTTTAGATATGACAATTTAAACAGACTTGTATGGTCAAAAAACCGTGCAGGTGTAGAGGAAACCACAAAATATAATGTAATGGGAAATCCAGAGGTTGTAACAAACAATACAGGGGATAAGGTAAGCTACAACTATGACCTTACAGGCAGGCTTTCCAAGATAACAGATGTACTTGGAAGAAGCAAGGTCTTTATGTACAACGAAATGAACCTTGTAGGCACTGTTAAGGATATTGATGGTAACTCGACTCAATACAAATATGACCCAAGGGGAAGAGTTAGACAGGAAATTGATGCAGAAGGAAAAACTGCAACATATAACTATGATTATGAAAACCGAATAACAAACATAAAAAAACCAGGGGATAGAAGCTACAGCTTTGTGTACGACCAATCCGGTAATTTAAGTAAGATGGCCAATCCTTTAGGAAACTCAACAGAATATGTATATGATAATAATAACGCAGTAGAGGAAGTTAAGGATGCAAGGGGATATAGCAAAAAATATACATATAACTCTTTGGGTAAGCTGAAGACAGCTACAAATGAAAGAGGCTTTACAACAAAGTATGAATATTATCCTGGAGGACTCCTTGGTAAGGTAATTGATCCCAAGCAAAATGTAACTGAGTATACTTATGACCAGTTAAACAGAATAAGCACGATGGTAAATCCACTGAAGGAAACGACATCCTATTCCTATGACCCAATGGGGAACATAAAAGCAGTTACAGACCCAAGAGGAGTTACCACAACATATACCTATACTCCGTGGGATGAGGTAGAAAGCACATATGACACACAAAACAACAGGACTCAGAAAATATTCTCAATAAGTGGTGATTTAGAGCAGGAAGTAGACCAAGAAAACAGAATAACTTCCTATGAATATGATAAGGTACACAGAGTTACTAAGGTAACAGAACCAGGAGGCTATAGGAAAAACTATGAATATGATCCTTCCACAGGGGATGTTTCTAAGGTTGTTGACAATG
>DAMCZI010000044.1:766-36800 GCA_032095175.1 Clostridiaceae bacterium | reverse complement strand
ACTCAAACACTCAAAAGTTCTAAGGCTCTCGCCATTCTGACATCAACAACTTCTATTTGTTCGCTCCAATGTCTCCTCCAGCAATATTTCTTGACCTTCACTGATTTTATTTCCTATTGAAAAGTTATTCATTAACAAGTAACCACACCTAATACAATTAAAAATAAGTAACCGTCCCCGTGCAGTTATTGTCTCGCATCTTTTCTGTATTCTTTTTCTAAAGTTTTCACATAATCTGACAGCTGACTAATCTTAATTCTATTTTGCTCAATCTCTTTCCCAATTTTATTTAATTTACTTAGTATTGTAATTTCTAAAGATAAAAGCGTTAAAAAAGATAAAATAATCAATATATCCATACCCTACCTTTCCCCCTTTACCTTCAATTAATAAAATTTATTCTTTATTAAGGATTAAATGCTCTCCTTAGTTTTATTAGTCAAACTTGTAACTTTGCTAAAAATAAAAGCAACAAAAAATATTATTAAAATACCTGTTAACCATTTAAATAATTCGGGAATGGCAACATCTTTTAATAAGTATCTCCACAATTCAGCAAAGCTTAGTCCAACAACCCAAAGCAAAACATTATACATTTTAGATTTCTTCATATATATCCATCCTTTTTTTGAAATAAGGTGCTCTACACCATCTTCAAAACTATAATGTGATATGTGATGCTCCTGGCACCAGTTCCGATACACGCTTCTTTAAAATTGGATGTATATAATCAGGACAAATGTCATTTAACGGCTTTATAACAAAATCTCTGTTGTGCATATCTGGATGAGGAACCTTTAAATCCTCTTCGTCATATATCTCATCGTTGAAGAAGATTATATCGAGATCAATTATTCTTGGGCCCCATTTAAACTCCCTTACTCTGCCTAATTCAAGTTCTATGGATAGAAGCCTTTCTAAAACCTGTCTGCAGGTAAGCTCTGTTTCAACTTCTAATGCACCGTTTATAAATGCAGGCTGATCTGTGTATCCATAGGGTTCAGTTTCATATATTTTAGACTTTTTAGTTATTTTCATTTCAGATTTTTCTATAAGTGTGAATGCATCCTCAGCTGCTTTGTATCTATCACCCATATTGCTTCCAAAGGCTATATATACTCTGTTCATTTCAGCACCTCTATCATCCTTGCTGCCCTAAGATTTTCTTTTACATCATGTACCCTTATCATTTCAACATCCCTAGCTGCTGCATAGCATGTTACCGCAATGGTGCCCTCAAGCCTTTCTTCTGTCGGAAGGTTTCCTAATGCTGCTCCTATACTGGATTTTCTTGAAACTGCAAGAAGTATTGGCAGGTTGAGTTCGTGAAAATCCCCTACTCTTCTTATGAGCTCCATGTTGTGGTCGAAGTTCTTTCCAAAGCCTATTCCAGGATCCAGTATAAACTTGTCCATAGATATTCCCCTTGAAAGACCATACTCAATTCTTTCTTTAAAGAAGTCCATAACTTCTTTAAGAACATCATCATAATGTGGGTCCTTTTGCATATTCTTTGGAGTTCCTTTTATATGCATGAGTATTACTGGAACATCATATTTCTTAACCACATCTGCCATATCTTTATCAAAGGTCATTGCACTTATATCGTTTACTATATCAGCTCCAGCCTTTATAGCTTCCTCAGCTGTTTTTGCTCTGTATGTATCAATGGAAATTAATATGTCTTTGTTTATGCTTCTTATTTCCTTTATTACAGGAACAACCCTTTCTATCTCCTCTTCATCAGTTACAGGATCGCAGCCAGGTCTTGTGGATTCTCCGCCAATGTCTAATATGTCTGCGCCTTCTTCAATCATCCTTTTAGCTCTCTCAATCGCTGATTCCACAGAACCAACCCTTGATTCTTCATAGAAGGAATCTGGTGTGGCATTTATTATGCCCATTATCTTCATTTTATCAAAATAATATTTTTGTCCCCCTCTTAGGCTTATGTATCTCATATACTACACCCCTTTTCTGTATAGGCAAAAGCATTGTGGTTGTGTATGCTTTCAATGCTCTCAACCCCTACGCTGTACCATCTTATATCAGGGTTATCCTCAAGTCTTATAGCAACTTCCCTTGCGACATCCTCAACAAACCTTGGATTAAGGTAGGCCTTTTCGGTAACCCATTTTTCATCCTTTCTTTTTAGAAGAGAATAAACAGGTGCACTTCCACTCTCCTCTGCAATACTTACAATATCCTCTATCCATATAAGCCTTTTCATATCGACGTTTATATCAATAAGTGCCCTCTGATTGTGTGCTCCAAAGTCGCTTATCTCCTTTGAACACGGGCAAAGAGTGCTTACAGGGACCTTTACACCCATGAAAAATTTAAATTCATCGCTGCTTTTTTCTCCCTCAAAACGGCACCTTACATCATAGGGTGATACTATGCCTGTTACAGGAGAGGGTTTTTTAATGAAATAATCAAATTCTATACTGCAGTGTGCAACCCCTGCATCCAGCTTTTCTCTAAGCTCTTCAAGCATTATCTCCAAATCCTTTGGGTTTATGGATTTCATCTGACTTGCAGTTTCAACAAATCTGCTCATATGAGTTCCCCTAACCTCATGGGGCAAATCTACAGAAAGAGAGATTGTTGCAATTGTATGCTGTATGCCTTCACTTTTATCCATAACTGTTACTGGCCACTTTAAATTATTTATTCCAACCTTTTTAAGTGCAATATTTCTATAATCCCTTTCACTTTGTACATCCTTCATGCTATTACCCCCTGTAAACTATTCCACTGGTTTTTGTTTCCCAAACCTCAACCTCATAAAGTCTGCAGTTGTCCCTTTTTATTCCATCCTTAAGCTCGTTCCAAACATATACAGCTATATTTTCTGCGGTTGGTTGTGAAATTATATCATTTAGATACGCATGATCAAATTTATCTATTACTCTTTCCTTAACAAGAGCCTTTAGCTGAACAAAATCATATATCATCCCCTCAGAATCTGGCTCTCCTTCAAGCTTTACGACAAGCTTGTATGTATGTCCATGCAGTCTTTCGCATTTTCCATGATAGTGAACTAAATTATGGGCAGCATCAAATTCAAATTCCTTTATCAATATCATAAAAATCAACTCCATCAAATATTCTATACTGATTATACACCACAGCTGCCCAAAACATCAAACATATAAAGATAGGCTGTCTTACACAACAGCTATCTCTAGGTGACAGGTTCTTGAGTTATGAATTGTTTAATAAAAACTATCTTCTAGTGCTCATCTTTAATAAACAACTCAAGTGCCTATCCCCTTAGAATATAAGGTATAATCTTTATTTGTGCTATAAACACAGAAAGTGGCAGATTGGATAGCTCTGGCGTACCAGCGTTATCCAACTTGCCACTTGTTCAGAACTTTTATATTATTATCTCAACCTTCGTTCCGTCCTTTGAATTTATGTCAACCATTTTAAGGCCCTTGTATTCTTTCAAATCTCCAAAGCATTTTGAAAGTGCATTAAAATCTATCTGTTCTATTTGTTTTTTTCCTTCCTTACCAACATGTTTTAATGCTATTCTAACAACCCACTTACTCATTCCCAACTTTAAAAGCCATAATGGGGCTGGTATTGTAAATTTTCTTCCTTCTTCATCCCTTATTCTAATAATCATAATATCACCTATTCAATTGATATTTCTACTACGCTTCCGTCGCTGCTTTGAATATCAACTATTTTTCCAGTAAGGTTTCCGTCTATAGCCTGTGAAATTATTTCAGGATCAACCTTTTCAACTCCGCTTCCTTCTCCAAGCTTAATTTTTCCTACGGATTTAAGCATTCCCTTTACAAATTTTACAGGTACATTTATCTTTACATTGTCATCATTATCATTAACCCTTATTCTAATCATCCTATCCTCATAGTTATCTGGATTAATTTCTACCTTTTCTGTCTGAACAGCATCAATAAGCTCGGAAGCCTTCTCAGCATCGATTTTGCCCTCTTCAACCATCTTTAAGATTCTTAATACTTCTTCGTTCATTTAATTATCCCCCTTATTCTTTTAACATATTTACCGCCTGCTCGGCAGTTATTTCACCTTTTTCAAGCATATCGATTACGTCCTTGCTGCTTGGTAAATCCCTCTGTCTTGTTACTGTATAACCAAGGGCGGCCACGACCTCATCCAACTTTGCCCTTACTGTTGGATAGGAAATTCCAAGTTCCTTTTCTACTTCCTTTATATTTCCCCTTGATTTTATAAAAACCTCGATGAAATTGAGCTGTTCTGCTGTTAAATAAGCTAGCTTTGAAAGTTCAAAATCATTTTCTATTACTGTTCCACATTGATTGCATTTTAGTCTTGTTATTTTAAGCTTTGAACTGCATACAGGGCATCTGTTTAAAACCTTATAGCCCATTTCCATCACCTCTCTATAATTCCATTATACACCGAATCTTTATATATTCAATATGTATTTTAATATTTTTTATTATTTTTTGATTTATTATTTAAATTTTTAATATTTATATTAAATTTTTATATACCGAAGCTTTTTATATAGTTAAAAGGTAGTAAGTTTTCTACCTCTATGATAAAATATTAATTAAAATATTGGAAGGGGGATTAAAATGCAATATAGAAAATTTGGAAAATGTGATTTCGAAGTATCTGCCCTTGGGTACGGATGTATGAGGTTCCCAATAGTTGATGGAGATAATGGCAAAATCAATGAAGAAGAGGCCATTAAGCTTTTAAGGTATGCAATAGACAATGGTGTTAACTATGTGGATACAGCATATCCATACCATAAGGGTACAAGTGAGATCGTTGTTGGAAAAGCATTAAAGGATGGCTATAGAGAAAGGATAAAGCTTGCCACAAAGCTTCCTGCATGGCTGACAAATACATATGAGGACTTTGATAAATATTTAAATGAGCAGCTTAAAAAACTTGATACCGAATATATAGACTTTTATCTTCTCCATGCCCTTGATAAGGAAACCTGGCATAAGATAAGAGATCTTGGTGTTTTAAAATTCGTTGATAAGGCACTTGCCGATGGAAGGATAAAGCACATAGGTTTCTCATTCCATGATGACATTGAAACCTTTAAGGAAATAGTTGATGCCTATGACTGGACCTTCTGTCAGATACAGTATAACTACATGGATGAAGAATTCCAGGCTGGAACAGAGGGACTTAAATATGCTGCTTCTAAGGGATTAGCAGTTGTTATAATGGAACCTCTAAGGGGTGGAAAGCTTGCCCAAACACCTCCAGAAGGAGTTAAGGAAATATTCAACAGAGCAAAGGTTAAGAGAACCCCTGCTGAGTGGGGATTAAGCTTTGTATGGAATCACCCAGAGGTTACAGTTGTATTAAGCGGAATGGGTGAAATGAATCAAGTTGTTGAAAATATGAAGACAGCTGATAAGGTTACTCCAAATTCACTAACTGAAGAAGAATTAAATATAATTGAAGATGTTAAGAAAAAATATGATGAGCTTACAATGGTAAAGTGTACAGGATGTGAATACTGCCTACCTTGTCCATCAGGCGTTGTAATACCAAGAAACTTTTCACTTTACAATGATGCTGTTATGTTCAATAAACTTGATGAATATAAAACAATGTACCAGGAAAGAATGCCTGAAAAAGCCAGAGCATCAAAATGTATAGAGTGTGGAAAATGTGAGACTCTTTGTCCACAGCATCTTTCAATAAGAAAATATTTGAAGGATGTAAAAAAAGTATTTGAGGAATAAATATTTTACCATTTGTTTGTCAATATTTATAAATTTTTTCCATTATAAGATTACACAATATTGCACAAATTTATATATGATGATATAATTTAGTAGTAGAGATTTAACACCGTCAAGACCCTATCTCCTAAGATTGGGAGTCTTGAGTCTTTGAGTCGTTAAATCCCCAAATTTTAGGAGGTGCTTTAACATGGCAGATAAGACAATCGTATGTAAGGACTGTGGAAAAGAATTCGTATTTACTGAAGGAGAACAGGCTTTCTACAAAGAAAAGGGTTTCGAAAATGAACCAACAAGATGCCCTGACTGCAGAAGAGCAAGAAAGCAGCAGAGAAGACAACACGACGGTATGGGAAGAAGATAGTAAGGAGAGATTTCTCTCCTTATTTTTTTATCTTATAAGTGAAAAGCCAGATACCAGAGATATGCAAATAGCATAAATCTCCAGTATCTGGCCTTTTCTATTTTTCTACTTTAATCAATGATATTTTAAAGTTTCTATCATTGTTATCTACCTTTACCTTTATTGTATCCTGCGGGAAGGTAATTACTTGGGTGACTATAGCATTCGGTGATGGAGAAGCTGTAAAATATTTTATATCTATAACATCTCCATTCTGTTTTGCATCTATTATTTTTATTGTATACCCACCAGTTCTTTTCTCTCCCCATTTTAATGTAACCACAAGGTATCCTGGTTCCTTTGAGGTTATAACCTTTACTTCCTCATCATTATTCATGGATGGCTTTTTAAACTCCTTTATCTTTTCCTTATAAATTTTTATCGCTTCTTTCTCTGCTGCTGTAGTCAGATAATTGTTATCCTTAAGCTTTGAAAAATTTTTATTTTTCCTCAGTTCTTCAAATACTTTTTTAGATATTCCTTCATCCTTTTCAGTTACATGTTTGTAGGCTCTATCCATCAATACCTTGGCATAGGAAACTTTTATCTTGCTGTAGGGATATATTTTTTTCTTTGGAAACTCAAGTATTCCTGAATCTGCTGCATAAATCATAGGCATTGCAAACTTATCACTGCTCTTCACATCTCCAAAATACTCCTTTACCTCGGGAGCTTTAAAATACATAATTGTAATTTCAGATGCATCAACAAGATTGCAAATATAGTTTGCAAGGTTTGTGTATTTACTGCTTTTAAATGTAAAACCTCCAAGAAGCAGTACTAACACTATAAGAGCTGCTATTTTTTTCATACCTATCCTCTCCCTCTGGTATTATCACTATATTTGACTTAAATGAGTCTTAAATGTTCCTTATTTTTGTACCACATTTTACATATTTTCTACTTCAAAAATCATAAAATTTATATATAATGGTTTGAATTTCTAGTTATTTATATGCTAATATATTAGTAACATCTATCAGTTTAAAGGGGAGATGCATTTTGTTTGATACTATAATTGCCATAATAATAGCACTTTTCATATTACGACTGCTTTTTAAAATCACAGCAACTATATTTAAAATAGTATTACTTGTTGCACTAATAGGAGTTGTTCTTTACATAATAAATACATTCATTCCACTGGGAACATTTATATGAGGATTTGATTAAAAAGAAAAGGCTATCTCAAAATAGAATTTATTTTGAGATAGCCTTTTTTTATGAGTTATGCCATTTATTTTTCAATTTTCCAAGTATAAAGGAGTATTCTTCAACAGGCACTGTGCTGTACTGTAATGCAAGGGATGTTATAATTGCAGAGCATCCAAAGAATACTATTCCGCCCTGAGGGTTCATTATTGTAAAATCCATTAACCCTTGGCCAATTATAATCATTTGCAGTCCTGCAAGAAGTGGTACAAGTCTACATTTATTCTTGCTTAATAAAATAAGCTGATCAAATATATAGCATTCCAGATATATGAAAACTCCAAGTCCTATTACCCCTAAGGTTGTTGCAAGGGTAATCCATATATTATGTCCATGGAATGTCCTTGTGTACTGATAGATATTGCCATCAGCAAAATATATTCCAAGCAATCCCCAACCTGTAAAGGGTTTCACTTTAAATAGGTTGAGGCAGTTTATCCATATGTTCATTCTATCCTTTATCGAGTTTATAAGATTAGCTCCCCTTGGGAACCAATCAGGGAATATAAACATTAAAGCTACTCCAAACATCAATGTAATTGAAAGCATTGTCATATTCTTCTTATGTCCAAGGAAGAAGGCATATGCCATCATTCCAAGTATAAGTCCTATCATTGCTCCTCTTGAAGAAGTAAAAGTCAACAATTCAACAAAAATAGCCATTGAAATTCCATAGTATGCCTTTTTAAATCCCTTGCTGTTATAGAAAAAGTAAAAGCATATTAAAATCAATGCAGCATACCAGGTACCTGCAACGTTTGGATTACCAAAGGTTCCTGAGATTCTATATCTTTCATAGAAAAGAACCTGTGGATAGATTCCAAATAATTCTTTCCACCAGGTAGGATTGTTATGAAGTGTTGTAAACCTTTCCAAAAGCCCAATAAAGCCTGAACCCAGTGAAGTTACTATAACAATATTAAAGAGTTTTTCTACTTTTTCCTCGCTTGACCAGTTATTCTGCAGGTATACACTTACAAAGAAGTAACATAAAAAAGCAAATGAAGACACTGCAGATATACCATCCATATTTATAATCCCAACAAAAAGAGACCATATAAATAAGAACAAAAGTCCAAAATTCCAATCATTTTTTACTATAATCACTCCACGCTGCAATACCTTAAAGCCTGAATAAATCATTGGTAAAAATGCCAAGTATGGAGAGAATACGATTATTGCAATATATAAATATATCATTCTTTGCTACACTCCTTTATAACAGACCGATATACACGCCACAATTATACATAATAAACTACTTTCATACTTTTTTCAAACCACATTAATTACGCTATAGCATGAGTGTAGGCGTTTTTTAAAGAAATACTCCAAATAATTAACATTTTGTAATATATCTTTGAATTTTCGCTGGATTAAAGATTTTTATGCCATTTTGTTATGGTTTTGTTATTTATCTTCCATCATTTCCTGCAGATTACATTTCGACCACTAATATTCTACTAATTCACAAAAACTAATCCCTCCTATTTACATTCTAGTTTATCCAAAGATTTCTTTAAAATTCACTTCATATTATATGACTGTATTAATCGCACTAAAGTTCTACCATGCAGTACTGCCATTAATGTTTAGGTCTGAGCAATGTAGAATCATTTATGTAAAACATATAAATTATAAAAAAAATTTAGGGCATCATATAATTTCTATACGATGCCCTAAATTTTTTAATACGCCTAATATGAAGTCCATCCTCCATCCACTGGTAGGATACATCCAGTTATGTTTGTTGCGTCATCTGATGCTAGAAATAGTATTACAGCTGCCTGCTCATCTGCACTTGCATTTCTTCCCTGAAGTGATTGTATTTTACCTGATGCCATACTTGATATATCCTTTAATTCCATCTCCTTTGCTGTTGCTTCATTATACCTTTCCTTCATAATATCCTTAACAGACTCAGTCATTGCAGTATCAACTCCAGCAGGGCAAACAGCATTGCATCTTATATTATATTTTGCATAATCTACAGCAATGCTCTTTGTAAGTCCTACTACACCATGCTTTGAAGATATATACCCAGCATTTCCCGGAAGACCTGTTATCCCCGCAACAGAGGCTATATTTATTATTGTTCCTCCTATACCCTGCTTAATAAAGGTTCTCAGTTCTTCTCTACAGCAGTTGAAAATCGATGTTAGATTCCCATTTATTAAACTATACCAATCATCATCGCTAAGATTATGGCAGGGCTGTGGATTTCCTATGATTCCAGCGTTGTTTATTGCAATGTTCAGATTCCCAAAATTCTTTATTGTTTCAGAAACCATGCTTTCCACATCCTTCGGATTGGAAACATCACAATTTATAAAAATTGCTCTACCACCAAGTTGAATTATTTCACTGGCAACATCCTCTCCTCTTTGTGAGTTTCTGCCGACAAAAACTACATTGGCTCCCTCCATTGATGCCCTTAAAGCTGTTGCTCTACCTATTCCAGACGTTCCCCCTGTTACTAATATTGTTTTTCCCTCAAACCTTCCACCCTCTGTATATTGTTCCATCTTCTATCCTCTCCTTTCTAATAAGATGCCTATATTAATCGCACTAACGATTTTACATTAGGTGTTGTTCCATTAATGAATTAAGGACTATGATTTCGCGTAAATGTTTAAGATCGAGCAATGTAGAATTATTTATACAAAACATATAGCATAAGCAATTATTTTCTTACTTTAATTATACATATAATTCGCTTAAAATATCCATTCTATACCATATTTCTTAATTTTTATATTCTTATACTTGTAATTGTTTCCACTGGCATATCTTATATACTGTATTTTTTATTCATTATAGATTAAAATATAAAAAAAGGCATCAAAGGGGGAGTTTGTATGAAGCTAACTATATCGATAAAAAACACAGCTTTGAAACTCAAAAGAAGCTTAAGACGTTTTCCTACAGCTATAATATTCTCTTCTGCTGCAGCTGTGCTTGGAATTATACTTAACCATGCTGATATAAGCATGAGTATCGAAAAAAGAGAGCTGCTCACTAGAATTGCAATGGTTCTTGCCCTTGGAGCTCCTGTTTCTGCATCAATTAGGCTTATATTCGAAAGAATCCAAAATCATAAAAAGAGCATTGAAATAACAACTTATATATTTGGAGCAATGTTATTGGGTCTTTATTTTAACTTTTTTCTTAAAGACCTCAGTACTATTTCTGGCTCCAGGTATGCTGCTGTAAGTATAACAACTTATTTGATATTTGTTTTTGTACCTTATTTATATAAAAGAGATAATTTTGAGCTTTATGTTATAAGGCTTATATCCAGATTTATAACTACCTTTATTTACTCACTTGTTATCTATGGAGGTATTTCTGCAATACTCTTTACAATAGATAAACTCCTTGGGGTATCAGTAAAGGGTGAGCTTTATCTTGATATGTGGATAATAATTATTGGAGTTTTTCTACCTGCATATTTTCTTTCCGGGGTTCCAGAATACAAGGATGAGTTGGATATATCAGGCTATCCAAAGGCACTTGGTATACTACTTAAATATATAATAATTCCTTTGATTTCTGCATACCTTGTTATATTGTATATATACTTTGGAAAGATAATAATTACACGCCAGTGGCCTGTTGGACTGGTTGCCCACTTGGTTCTATGGTATTCTGTAATATGCGTTGGAGTGATATTCTTTATATATCAGCTTAGAAGCCAGGGCACCAAAATTGAAAAGTTTATATTCTGGCTTACAAGGCTTATTCTTCCTATATTAATCATGATGTTTGTTTCAATATTCATTAGAATAAGAGCTTATGGTGTTACTGAAAACAGATATTATGTTGTAATTCTTGGAGCCTGGGTTATGGGAATAATGCTTTTTATGTGTTTCTCAAAACACCTAAGAAACATAGTGATTCCAATCTCACTTTCAATTGTAACCATAGTTTCAGTATTTGGACCCTTAAGCAGTTTTTCAGTATCTAAATATAGTCAGAATAAAAGACTTTTAGCAATACTAAAAAGGAATAATATGATAGTAAATAATTTAGTATCAAAGGCTCCTAAAACAATAACTGACTATGATAAAAGGGAAATCAACAGAATCCTAACCTATTTTGAAGAAAAGCACAGTTTAAAGGATGTAAAGTACGTTCCAAAAAACTTCAAGCTTGGTGATATGGAAAACGTATTTGGATTTAAATATGAAGGATATATTTATCTATCCAAAGATAATTATTTTTCTTATAACATGGATAAAATGAATCTTCCAATGGATATAAAAAATTATGATTATCTCTTGGACTTTAGAAATAAAGGTATTGAGTGGAGCGTATCCAATAAAGATATTAAAGCAAAATATGATAATCAGAATGGTTTGATTACCCTTTACTTAAATGATAAAGAAGTCTATAGAAAAAGCATTAAGGATTTTGCAGATACTCTATATAATAAGTACGGAACTAAACCTGGTGAGTCAGTTAATGTTGAAGATATGATCTTTGAAGATGAAAACACAAATGTAAGGGTTAAGTTCATATTCTATAATATTTATGGAAGTAAGGATTTTTCTACAAATGGTATTGAAATGAATGGTTCAGACTTCTATATTCTTTTGAAAATAAAGTAGCAACAAGCCCAGAGAGCATATACCCTCTGGGCTGTTTTTATTCTACTATATAAACCTTGTTGAAATCCAAGGTATTTGGATACTTTTCCAAAAGATTATCTATTTTTATTTTTTCCTTTTCAAAGCTTAGAAGAGTCTTTTCAAATTCCTGATTATGCTCAAGAGAAAGGTATTTTTCCTCATCTTCACTATCAATTACAACAAATCTAAAACTCCCTTTTCCCCTTAAGCTTCTAAGGAGTTCCTTCACCTCGTTTATATTACTGAAGGAACTAACAACGATCTCACAAGCACAATGTCCATTGCTTATGTCATAGTAATATTGATTTTTATTTGCATCCTTAACAAAGGCTGTATAATCCCTTATGTAGAGATCATACTTCTCGTTTTTATCAATTACAACTGGGTCAATTTCATTTTCAGTTATTGCAAACATAAAATAACACACAAAAATCCCCCCAATTTCATTTTATCTTAATTATATTATATACTATCTTATTTGATATTTAAAAACTACTCCCAGGTCTTCCAAACATCAGGTTGATAACCAACTGTAGCCTGTCTTCCATTGCGTACAACAGGAGTCTTGTAAAGCTCAGGATTGTTTAGAAGTATTTCCTCCTTAACACTGTCGTTAACAATGTGCTGAAGGTTTAGCCTTGTATAATCCTTTGACTCCTTATTTATAAGGTTTACAAGTCCCACTGCAGCTTTAACACTCTGGAGCTCTCCCTTGCTTAAGGCCTTTTCCTTTAAATCAATGAATTGATATTTTATTCTTCTTTCTTTAAAGTACCTCTCTGCCTTTTTTGTATCAAAGCACTTTTTCACACCAAAAATCTGTATATTCATTGCTGCTGATTCTCCTCATCTATCTACTTTTTTTCATTTCTAGCTTTATATGATGGTCTAATAGGGTCTATGATTTTACTTGCATCAAGTATATCAGAAAGCCTTTTGTCGCCTAGAGATATTCCATCAATATTTCGTCTCTGCTGTACTGCATAGTTATCATGGAATTTCAAATATGGTTTTGAGCTTACCCCACAAAAGATTCTATAACCACTTTTAAGCATATACTGAAACTTTGGATCCTTTGCTTTAATTTGCTCACCAAAGGGGTAAATATACACATCCGTTTTGCCTACCACAGGCACAACTTCCTTTATCCATTTATCAACATCATATTTAAACTGTTCATAGGTTCTTTTACTTGGCGAATAGTGGCTATAGCTGTGACATGCAAATATCCAGCCTGTCTCCTTTAATCGGTTTGCAACCGCCCTTGCTGCCTCAAGATTTTTGCTGTAATTAGGAGCGTTCATTTCATCAGTCGGAAATCCTAGTGCACCCTCATAACCATTTAGGGCTATTGCACCCTTTGCTCCTCCAAAGGAGAAATCCGGATGCTCCTTTACAAATCTATCAAGTATTGGAACTACCTCATTATCATCAGAATATGTTCTTTTTCCATCCTTTGAATCGGTATAGGTTACAACATTACCCTCCTCATTGAGAGCTAAGCCATGAACGCAGCCGTTTTTACGCATATATTTTAAAAAGTTATAGTCATCCATTGATAAAACAATTGGCTTTTTACCCTTTGGAAGCATTAATTTTTTTGGTGTAACCTTTCCCTTATCATCACTTTCATAAATCAATCTAATATCGATTAACACATAATTATTTGCATAGAGCTGTTCAATAACTCTTTTAAATTCTGGAACTGTAACAAAATAATTATCAAATCCCTTAGATATATAGTCGCCATCAAAGGCTAGTTCAGGATATGCAATTAAGGGGTGGAAAAAAATATGTTCCACCGGTCCTGTATATGGTACAAGTTCCTGAAATGCAGCACATGTTTCATAAAGCTTTTTAATTTCCTTATCATCATCAGATACAAAAGGATATATCTCATCAAGTAAAGCCTTAGCGCCGCTATAATCATATTTCATAACCATAGAATTCGCCTTAGGGATTATATTAAATTTATATTCTGCAATAATCTCTTCACGAAGCTTTTTGAGTCTTTCATCCTGATTTTTTTCTATTGTTCCATCTATTGTTTTTATTGCATCTAAATAATCCCCATTTTTCCTTAGGTCTTCCGCCTTTCTTATTGTTTCATTTATTTCATCATTATTTTCAACAGGTACGTTTTCAGAGCCATGGCTGCCGGCAGATGTACTTTGACACCCATAAAAAGTAAAGGCAGAAGTAAAAATTATTGCTGCTAAAAAAAGTGATAAACGCTTTTTCATTTTCCCCATCCCTTCAAAAATATAATAGTTAATATATATAATAGCTTCCTTTATGCGTAATGCTACTTTTTTTATTCTTTCTTAATGGTGTTCGCTTCAGGAAGCATTTTTCTTATTATCTTAAATAATATTGGCTTCATTGCATCTATATTATCCGGTTCCTCAAGTATTATGGAGCTATAGCATACAGAGCCTGTAAGCTCAATTATCATAAATAATGTTTTTTCAAGCTCTCCATAGTTGGAATCAGAGATTTTTAGATTTTTCATAAGTTCTTTTATTATTTCATCCATTCTATTGTTTTGTTCTGGATTTGCAATTGCTTTTCTAAACAGACCCCATGAAAGATTTTTATATATTAATTTTAAAAGCCTTTTATCCTTTCTCAATGCTTCGATTATATAATCTATAAAAAATATTGTTCTATCTGAAAAATCCGCAATTTCCTGTTTGTTTAGCACATCAAGGGTTTCTTCTATAATAAGTGTAGTCTTTTTAAGTATTATTTTGTCAATAATATCATACTTGTCTTTAAAATACAGATAAAATGTCCCCTTTGCCACTCCTGCCTTTTTAACGATATCGTCAATCGCAGTTTCATTTACTCCCTTGGATATAAAGAGCTCATATGCCACATCTATTAGCGTTTTTTCTTTCTTAAGTTTTTTCTGAAACAATTTACTCATCTTCTTTTTTTCATCCATCTAAAATCTTCCCTTTTCAATAATATTACTTTCCACTTCTAACTACTATTATATTATAATCCGACAATTAGTAAACATTTTTACACCTTTTATTCATTAAATAGGGAAAATGCGCAGCATCCTACCTAAATTTATCTGTAATAGACCTGGGTAGGATGCTACGCATTATCCCTATATTATAACTTTAAGTTTTAAGGAAGCTATTTTAGGGTTTCTAGGTTTACGTAGAAGTCTTCGGGGTTAACCTTTTCCTTGAGCATTCCTTTTTCGTAGAGCCAGTTTATGTTTTGCTCCCAGACTTTTTTGTCTTGGTATAGGAAGGGTTCGTTTTGTGATTCCATCTTGGGGAGAAGTATGCTTATGCTTTCTTTTTCAACGGAATCAATTAGTGGGAAGTTGTCCTTTTGTTGGTTGTCCATTAATATTTTAAGGGACTTGTCAGGATTATTTTTTGTGTATTCAAATCCTTTTTTGGAGGCTCTTAAAAATTTCTTTAAGGTTTCTGGCTTTTCTTTTAGTGTATTGTCACTGGTAACAAATACAGCTTCATAATAATTTGGTACTCCATACTTTGAAGGATCAAAATAGTTTACTTCATGGCCTTCATGTCTTAATACTGGAACCTCGTGGTTTATTAGACCTCCGGTTGTAGCATCAACCTTCTTTGTTACCATGGATGATAAAAGCTCAAAGCCTACATCTATTATATTCACTGAGTTTGGATCTCCTCCATCTTCCTTTACCATGGTCTTAACATATTCTACATTTAGAGGATTTCCAGAAAATCCAACTGTTTTTCCTGAAAGCTCCTTTGGTGAATTTATATTTTTTTCCTTTAGTGAAATGATAACATTCAAAGGTGTATGCACTAAAGCTCCAATGGATTTTACAGGAACCTTTTCATTGGCTCTGGCTATAACAATATCAGGCTGATAATAAATACCTATTGTTGCCTTTCCTGCTGCTGGTAGGGTAAGAGGATCTGTAGGATTTGATGGAAACTTTATATTTACATTTAATCCTTCTTCCTTGTAGTATCCATTTTCTATGGCTGCATATATAAAGCTATGTAATGCATTGGGATACCAGTCCAGCACTATATCAACATCCTCAAGCTTTTGGGTCTGACTGGAAGTATTATTTTTGCTTGTACAACCTGTAAAGGTAAAACAAACCAATAAAATGGCAACAAATAAGACTCGTACTGTTTTTTTCATGATTCATTCCTCCACTTAACTACTTTATTTTCTAAAATATTAATAATAGAAACCAATACTAATGCAGCAATTGATAAAATGCATATAGGTGCAAATACTCCTGCTCCATCCATCTGTGTCATCATTCTCTTGCTAAAATACCCAAGTCCGCTTTGTGCTCCAAGCCACTCGCTAATTGCAGCACCTATTACACTAAGGGGCACAGCTATTTTTAGTGCAGAAAAAAAATATGGTAGTGCTGAAGGAAGCTTTAATTTAATGAATATATCCTTTTTACTTGCACCAAATGTAATTAAAAGCTCCTCCATATCCCTTCTTGTAGAACGCAAACCATCGTACACATTTACGGTTATCGGGAAAAAGGTAATTAATATAGTAACCACGACCTTACTCCAGATGCTGTATCCAAACCAAAGTACAAATATTGGAGCTAGAGCAGTTATAGGAATAGTTTGTGTCACCACTACAATTGGGTATATTGCCCTTTGAATTTTCTCATTTAAATTCATGGCAATTGCTAAAGCTACTCCTAAAACTATTGATATTAATAGCCCTATGAAAGTAACCAAAAGGGTAGCTGGAAGATGGATCAAAAATAAAATCTCTTTAAGCTCCCAGATTTTTTTTAATATTCCACTTGGGGAAGGAAGTATATACATTGCATTTATATATTTTGCAGCGGCTTCCCATATAACTAAAAATAGAATACCTACTATTATTGATGATCTATACTTTTTCATATTTCATTCCTCTGCTTTAATTGATTTACCAGGTCTTCCTTTATTGATAATATCTCAGGTAAGCTTAACATGTGTCTGTCCCTTGGATAACTTACGGGCACTTCTATTCCGTTTAATTTTGTTATAGGCTTTTCAGTTATTATAAATATCTTATTTGATAAAAAAAGAGCTTCCTCTACATCATGGGTTATAAATAATATGGTTTTATTTAGCTTGGACCACTGTGATATAAGCCACTCCTGCATATTTATTTTTGTTATTGCATCAAGAGCACTAAAGGGCTCATCTAAAAGCAGAACCTCTGCACCTGTAAGCAGCGTTCTTATAAAGGATACTCTTTGTCTCATGCCTCCTGATAAATCCTTAGGGTACTTATCCTTGTACATACCTAATCCAAAGAGGTTTAAATAATCTTCAGCCTTTTTAGAGGCCTCTTTTGGCTTCATACCCTTTATTTCTAAAGGCAGTGAAGCATTTGATAGGATAGTCCTCCAAGGTATTAATAAATCCCTCTGAGGCATGTATCCAATGCAGTTGTTCTGTTTTTCTATCCTATTACCATTAATATGTATTTCACCCTTTGATGACTGTTCCAAACCTAAAATCAATCTGAATATTGTACTTTTTCCACAGCCACTTGGCCCAACAATGCTTACAAATTCTCCCTTATTAACATTAAAATTAAGATTCTTTATAAGCAATTCCTGATTGTTATCATATTTAAAATCAACATTACAAAATTCAAGCATAGAATTACATCCCCTTGTTATATGCCATATCCCAGAATAAGTACTCATACCTGCTGGTATTTATAAATATATTCCTTAATCTTTCCTTTTCTTTTCCTGACATGTTTTCTGCAAGCTCATCTACCAAGTCTATAACCCACTGTGTATCTTTTCTGTATTCTTCTGAAATATATCCTCTTATCCACTCTCCATAGAATTCATGTTCTGTAGAGCCTGGTATTCTGCTGAGGTTTCTTCCGATCTCCAAATAGCTCCACATACAAGCCAAAAGAGAAACTGTAAGCTCTGCTAAAGTTCCATTATTGGCTACTGCAAGCATATAGTGAGTATATGATAGGTTTGTTAAAGAAGCCTTTGTGTTTTTAACCTCCTCGGAAGTAATACCAATTCTTTTCATGTAGGAACGGTGTATGCTCATTTCACCATTTAATATGTTATTAACCATAGCCGAAAATCCCTGCATTACCTCTTCAGTATTGGCTTTGACTACCCCAAGAGCATATACCTTTGCATAATCCAAAAGATAAATGTAATCCTGAATCATATAAAATTTGAATTTATCCACATCCAAAGTACCTTCACCTATCCCCTTTACAAATGGATGTTCATAATATGAATTCCATATATCCTTGACACTTTCGTATAAATCATTTGTAAATTTCATTTTTAGCACTCCCTTCTTCATTTTAAATTTTCAAAAAATAAAAAAAGTACATATCTCAGGGAGATTGTACCTTTAATCCAAAAAAATACAAAATCTCTCCCTACGCTGGAATTATCCAGATCAGGTTATAGGGTCAAAGAATCACGTTCTCTCTCTCAGCCGGCAACACCAGCTCCCCCGGATTGTTATATCGCTTATTATTATATTTTACTTACACAAGTAATACTACTATAATATTCTGCTGTGGTCAACATAGAATGTTAATACTTCCACATTTTAAATTTTATTTCTTATTATTTATTATTCGCTTTTTCTGCTTTCAAAATGGCAGCCTTCTCAGTTTTTAAGTAGTAATCATAGTCTTCTTGCCACTTTGCATATTTTACATCATTACGGTGGTCTGACAGTTCATAATTTTCCTTAAGATACTTCCCAATATGAGCTGTAACTTTATTTGCCCCCCAAATATTCATGTGGCTTGAGTCATTCATATCTGCTTTAAAATCAAAACCCAGCTCATCAGATTTATGAAAATAATCCATATACGGAATATTGTTTTTCTTTGCAATTTCAGAAACCTTATTATACATCTTTGGAGGTTCTTTGTGCCAAATACTTGAAGTATTTGTAATAGTATAATCATGTGGGAAGTTAGTAAATATAAGTTTAAAGTCTTCCTTTTTAGATAATTCTATTATTTTATAAAGATACTCCTCTGCCTTTGGAGGAATTTCTGACATTCCTTCTATTGTAATATCTGCTGAATTATCTTTACCATATATTTTATGGTTATCACCAAAGCCCTTCAAATAGTAATCACCAGAGGTATCAAAATTTAAATCCTTCTTACTTAATTCATTCCATCTTCCATGGTACTTAAAAATCGGAAATATATAACTTAACCAATGCGGTCTTGGCGTACACTTAAAAATGGCTTCAACCTTGTTTTTAGAAAATTTCATATTATCAATAACTGTTCTGACATAACCTTCTTCGCCAAATTCATTAGTTAAACCCAAGTAATATATGTCAACTACAACAACTGGCTTCTTATGATTTTTCAATACCTCTTTTAATAAATAATAGGTAACCTCCATAGGTTGTCCACCTGTAGCATAATTATAGCTGGTAATTCCATATTGATTCCACAGCACATTAGGATTAATTGCTGCATTCATATGGCTTGAGCCAAGAAATACAACATCATAAGCATCCCCTGTATTTTCATACAAGCCCTGAACTAGTTTATCTCTCTGCTGTGTTTTCATTATAAATACAGGATTAATAATAATAACAATTACCATTACTATTAAAATTAAAAGAGAGCCTTTATAAATTGCTTTTTTAATCACGGATATTCCCCCTAAAATTGAAAATATATAAACTGCTGAGCACTACAGCCCGGACCATATATCCCAAATATTAGAATAGAAAGAACCGCAGCTAAATATAAGGTCCATCTGAATACTGTGTTTTGCTTCGATATTTGAACACGTAAACTTTTATCCCTTTGCAGCATATTAATAATTAAAACTATTACTATACTTAATACTGCCATTATAAAATCCTTGGATCCCAATCCTAAATTATAAATAGAACCATTAACAAATATCTCAGGGTTAAAATTCATCATATTCGTAATCAACGTTCTGGCATCTGAAAATCTATTGGCTCTAAAGAATATCCATGCAAAATCTACTAATATAAATGTTAATAATACCTGGAATAGCTTGTACACAAATGTATTTGGTTTAATTTTAAATGCTTTTATCAGTTTTTCTCTGGATGGTTTGAGGATATCTCCTATCACTTGATAAATACCATGAAGTCCTCCCCAAATGATAAAATTTATAGCTGCTCCATGCCACAAACCACTTGTTAAAAATACCACCATTATATTGAAATACTTTCTTGACTTACTGCATCTACTTCCTCCCAGAGGAAAATATAAATAGTCCTTAAACCATGCACCAAGAGTGATATGCCAGCGTCTCCAAAATTCCTTTATTGATTTTGAGAAGTATGGTCTCTCAAAGTTCTTAGTCAACCTAAATCCCATGACCTCTGCAGCTCCCCTTGCTATATCCGAGTAAGAGCAGAAATCACAGTATATTTGAAAAGCAAAAAAAATAGTCGCTACTATTATCTCAAAACCTTTATAGTCCCATGGATTGTTGTATACTTTATTAACCAGTATAGCTAATCTATCTGCAACCAATACCTTTTGAAAATATCCCCATATCATTAACAAAAGTCCACTTTTTGCTCTATTATAATCAAAATTATGCTTCTCATTAAACTGATAAAGTAAATCCTTTGATTTTTCTATTGGACCTGCAACTAATTGAGGAAAAAAAGATACGAATAGAGCATATTTACCCAAATTCTTTTCAGCTCTAATATCTTTTCTGTAGACATCCATGGTGTAGCTTAGTGCTTGAAATGTATAAAATGATATTCCAACCGGAAGTAAAAAATCAAAGACTGGTATTGCTATTGAAATATTAAATATTGCAAATATCCTTGTAATCGTTCTAGTAAAAAATTTAAAATACTTAAATAAAAATAAAATGCTTAAATTACTTGCAAAGCTCATAAAAACCCAAAACTTTTTTAATTTAATAGATTTTTTTTCATCACCTATATTATCTGCTTTTTCTATGAGCAGACCACTTACATATGTAATTATTGTTGAAACAGCCATTAATACTGCATATTTAGGGTTCCAGCACATATAAAAATAATAACTGCTTATAAGTAACCATACCCATCGTATTTTATAAGGTATTAAAAAATAAATTATTGTAACAATAGGAAAAAATATAAAAAAGTCCACTGAATTAAATAACACCCCATAACCCTCCTTTTAGTTTGCAGCTTACCCCAGCGGTTATTACTTACTTATCAAATACTCCACCGCTTTTTTTATTTATCCTTGCTTTTCTAGTACCTCCAATGCTTTTTTGAGGTTTTGGAATAGAACCCTGCTTTGAGCTTTTATTCTTTTTTGCTTCGATTATCTTTTTCATCATTTCAATATTTTTTTCTGACATTTTTTTCTCTCCTGTCTTTTAATTATTTGCTTTATTAATTATTTTAATCATCTGCAATATAAAATTCTATATAAGACCTATGTACTATTGGCTTTGGCCTAGCTATCAGACTTTAATCTATATTTATTTTTAGGTCTTCCAACTTTGCCGTACTCCATCTCAATAATAAGTTTGTTTTCTTTTTCAAGGTAGTCTAAATATCTTCTGGCAGTAATCCTTGAAACCCCTACATTTTTAGCAATGACCTGCGCTGTAAAGGTTTTACCATCCATATTATGTATTCCCTCTAAAATCTTTTCATATGTATGTTGATTGAATCCTTTAATATCACCAATATCATCACTACATTCCGGTGCAGCAATACTATCTTTAATAACATATTTATCAATTATTTTTTGTTCAACAACTTCAATGTTTTCAAAGCTGCTTTTTCTATTTTTATACTGCAGCAAAGCTTCTTTAAATCTTGCAAATATGAAAGGCTTTACTAAATAGTCCACTGCTCCATATCGAAAGGCTTCCTCCACAGTTTCTGTATTTCTATCTGCTGTAATAAGTATAACATCACATTTTATGTTTTCGGAACGTATCCATTTTAATAAATCTGTACCCCTGCCTTGTGGAAAAAATATATCTAATAATATTAAATCAGGTTTATTATTTAATATAAACTCCTTTGCCTTTTCAATTGAATTAATGCTTCCACACAATGTGAAGCCCTCTACCTTTTCTAAAAATCTCTCATTGATTTCCCTAACCATTGGATCATCTTCAACTATTAGAACCCTAATCATACCATTAACCCCTTTTCATCGGAATAAATATTTCCCACACAGCTCCATTATCCTGTAAAATATTTATATTGCCTCCTGCATATTCAATTATTTGTTTTACAATACTAAGGCCATATCCCCTATTTCCTGCTTTAGTAGTAAAACCTCTTGTAAAGATTTTATCTATTATATCCTTGCTAATGCCTCGCCCATTATCCTTTATACGAATATTTAGGTTTTTATCATCAGAATTTATTTTAACAAATATTTTACCATTTTCATAGCTTACTAATTCCTCTATTGCATTTTCTATTAAGTTTCCAATAACAGAACAAAGCTCATCTGTCGTTATATTTTCAGGAATCCTATCCAAGTTTGAAGTTTTATCAATTTCCAATGAAATTTTTGCTTCTGCAGCCTTATTGTATTTTGCAAGAAGAAGTCCAGCAACATGAGGATTTTTAATTCTATTGTTAAGGACCTCAGAAATTGCCTTCCTTTGATTGGATATATCCGATATATATTCAACCGCTTTATCATATTCTTCTAATTGAATAAGCCCCGAAATAGTATGGAGTTTATTCATAAATTCATGATTTTGTGCTCTTAAGGCATATGTCATCCTCTTCGCTCCAGTCAATTCCTCTGCCATTTTCTTAACTTCAGTTAAATCCTGAAAGCTTGATACAGCACCTATAATCTCATCCTTATGATTTTTAAGCAGTGTATGACTGCACATGAGAGTTTTATCCTGACAAATTTTTATCTCCTGGTTATACACAGCTTCCTTCTTTTTGAAAACCTCTATCATTTCATCTGTATAGCTTGAGTTTAAAACAGAAATGTTCTTTCCTATATCTTCATCCTTTAAATCAAATATATCTTTTGCAATTTTATTGAAAAGTATTATCTTACCCTCTTTATCTACAGCTAAAATTCCATTGTTAAGGCTTTGCAAAATCAAGTTTCTTTGTCCTAATAAAAGTGCAATTTCTTCAGGCTCTAAACCAAATATAGTCTTCTTTATTAAATTTGCAAGTATTGCAGCACTTACTATTCCTATTAAAAGTCCAAGTATCAGCGTAATCTTAATGAACAATATATGGGTTCCAAGCTCTTTATATACAGTATCATTTAAAAGGCCAACCAGAACAGCCCCTACCTGTTTTCCATCATAATAAATGGGCACAAAAGCCCTTATTGCAGATATTAGTACATTTCTATCCTTGGACACATAGGCTTGTCCATGCTTAAGTACCCGTTCTTCTCCTCCATCAATATATTTTTTGCCCAGAGAATTTCCTGATGGATATGAATACTTTATTCCATTCATATCCATAACAATAATATATTGAAACCTTGTTTTTCCACTAAAGCTGTCTATGGTATCTTGAACAGTTTGATAGTCCTTTGAAGTTGCTAAGGTTTTTTCAATTGCATCCATTGAGGCAATACTTACAGCTAAATCCATAGCGTTGTTTCCCATCTGAGTTTCTATGGAACCCTTAACCATATAATAGGAAGCGGCACCTATTCCACCAATTATCAAAAATATAATAATGCTGATAAATATCGTTAATTTATACTGCAGCTTCAATGCTATCCACCTCATGTAACTTATTAATTTTCATTAGTTTCTTCTTTAATCTTTGCTTTTTCAAGCCCATCTTTAATAGCTTTAAGCAATCCATTACTTGTGTATGTTGCCCCTGCAACACCATCTATATCTGCACTGTTGGCTTTAATAACTTTTTCCGGAATCTTTTTATAAACTGCATCGCCTATTACAGGTGTTTCCTGCTGATCCATTATCTTAATTTCTTTTATTTCATATTCATCTGTAGTAATCATAACATGTATAGGTCCAATATGCCCCTCTGCAATGCCTTCATAGGTTCCTGCCTTGTAGAGTACCTCTTTAGTGCCACAAGAAACTAGCTGAGCCGATAAAACTAGTATCAAAGCTACTGCATAAAGTCTTTTCAACATAGTCTCCCCCCCTTTACAAATACATATATGGGCATAATTAAATATATTCTTATAATCTATTTTAACATATTCCATTATTTATGACCTTCTTAATAATTATAACACCTTTTTTATAATTGTTCATAGTTCCAGAACATGCTATTTCCACGGGCAGCAGATATTTTCAACAACATCAATTAAAATAAACAGCAAAAGACCCATTACACTTAAAACAACAATGCCTGAATACATTTGAATATAGTTAACTCTCATCCATGAATCCATAATGAAATAACCCATTCCATATTCTGTACCGAAATTTTCAGTAAAAAACAAAATAGATATTGCTGTACCTATGCTTATTCTAAGAGAGGTTAAAATCGTTTCTAGAATTCCTGGAAGGATGATCTCTTTAATTATTTGAAGATTTGATGCTCCTAATGAATACATGGGATGATAAACCTCCTCAGGTATATTTTTCACCTCATCCCTTATACTAACTACAACCTGGAAATAAGTTATTAGAAAAATCATAACTATTTTTGACAAATCACCTAAGCCAAAAATAAGCATCACTATTGGAAGCAATGCGATTTTAGGTATTGGGTAATTAAAATATAGAATTGGTGATAATAACGAATCCACTTTACTGAAATAACCCATTAAAATTCCTGAGGGTATGCCAAGCGCAAGTGTTATAAGTATTCCAATTGCTATCCTCTTTAAGCTGTATAAAGCATGGATTGCAATTTCACCGGTAAAGGTTTTTGCTATATTTACAATTATTTTTGATGGAGGTGGAAAAAAAGGTTTATTAGCAATAACCCCAACAGCTTGCCATAAACCAAAAATAATCAATAAAGCTAATATGAAATTAATCAGCTTATATTCCTTGATTTTCATCAACTCTATCCCCTTTAAGAATTTTTCTAAGTTTTTTATGTATCATCATGTAATCATCATCAAATTCCATGTTGGGCCTTCCAAATAAGGGATTATCAATAACTTCATGTATTTTTCCCGGGCTGGATTTGAGAACAGCTATCTTTTTACCTAAATAAATTGCTTCCTTTATATCATGTGTTACCAATACTGTTGTAACACGATACTCCTTTAAAACCCTTAAAAATAACTCTTGTACCTCTTCCCTGGTCATTGCATCCAATGCAGAAAAGGGTTCATCCATCAATAGCAGATTTGGCTTTAATAATAAAGCCCTGGCAATTGAAACTCTCTGCATCTGTCCTCCACTTAACTGACCAGGATATCTTTCCATTAAATCTTCAATACCCAATTCTCTCAATATTTTTTTATAGAATTCTCTATCTATATTTTTCTTTCCATCCTTAATTTTTGCTGATAAAAATATATTTTCTTCAACAGTTTTCCACTTAACCAATCCATAATTCTGTGGAATAAAGCCTATCCTATGCTTCCTGGGATTTACCCTTTCTCCATCTATTAAAACCTTTCCCTCGTAGTTATCAATAATTCCTGCCAATACCTTTAATAATGTAGACTTCCCTCCACCAGAGGGTCCTATTACAGCACATATTTCTCCTTTATCAATGGACAAATTTCCATCTTCAATTGCCTTAATGCATTTACCTCTATTTTTATAGTAAACATTTAGATTATCTATTTCTATCATTTACTACCACTCCATTGATTATATAAACCATTATCTATATTAAGGCTTGCAAGAATTCTCCCTACTGTACTGTTAACAATTTCATCGATGGTTTTAGGCTTTTGATAAAATGCTGGCATAGGCGGCAGTATCATTACATTTAAATCACTTAGTACAAGCATGTTTTTAAGATGAATTGAGCTTAATGGAGTTTCCCTGGGAACCAATATCAACCTTCGTTTTTCCTTAATCATAACATCCGCTGCCCTTGTTAGCAGATTATCTGCTATTCCACTGCTTATTTTAGAAAGAGTTCCCATTGAACATGGCACTATAATCATAGCATCTGTTTTAAAGGAACCACTTGCTACTGAGGAAAACATATCCTCTATATCACATAATATCAATCTTTCTCTATCTTGATTTATGCATTTAATCCATTCCTCAAAATCAATCTCAAGCTCATATTCTAAAACTTTTTTGCCATTATTGGTAACAATAAGATAAACTTCATTGTCTTTTTTAATCAGCTCTTCTACGAGCCTAACTCCATAAATACTTCCACTTGCCCCTGTAATTCCTATTATATATCTATCCAAATCTTTCACCCCAAACTACAATATAAAAGTATCCAATGCAGTAAAAACGAATATCAAAACACTTACAATCTGATTTATATTGTAAGATGCAAATTTCATCTTCTTTTCATTTGAAGGGGATACAATATAGTGTTCTAATGCTAATAAGAAAGCACTTATAATTATTCCAACCAGGTATATCCACCCTCTATTCATTATGAAATACAAGCTTATTAAAAGTAAAAGCATTATAAAATGAAAGGCACTTGAAATACACAAAGCCCCCTTAAGCCCAAACTTTGCAGGTATTGAAAACAAGCCTGTCTGCCTGTCAAAATCAATATCCTGAGTTGCATATATTATATCGAATCCAGCAACCCATAATGCAACCACTGCTCCAAGAATAATTGGAGGAAGTGAAAACTTTCCAGTTACAGCAAGCCACGCTCCTACCGGGGCACCAGCACAGGCAGTTCCAAGTACAATATGACATGCCCATGTAAATCTTTTGGTATAGGAATAGATTATAAACAAAAAAAGTGCCACCGGTGAAAGCATAAAGCAAAGTGGGTTAAGTTCATATGCTGCCAGTACAAATAATGAAAAGCAGAGTATTACAATACCCCATACCTCATAATTCTTTACAGCTCCACTTGGTAAATGCCTGTTTGCTGTTCTTGGATTTTTTTTATCGATATCCTTATCCACCAATCTGTTTAAGGCATTAGCTCCATTTCTGCCACCTACCAATGCAGCCAATATCCAAAATATCGTTCTAAATGAGGGCAATCCCGAAGCTGCCCATATCATTCCAATCATTGCGAAGGGAAGTGAAAATAGTGTGTGGGAGAACATAACAAGTTCTCCATATTTTTTAATTTTTTTTAATACCATATTCCTTCCACCTCTTATCCACCATTTCCTTTATCTCCTTAGTCATCTCTATATCATCAGGCCATGGCCTGGTATGACCTTCTGTCGCCCACTTTTTAGTTGCATCTATTCCTAATCTTGAACCGTAATGGGGTGTATTGGATGCATGGTCTAAAGCATCTAATGGGCCCTCAGATATTACAAGATCCCTTTGAGGATCGATGTTATTAAACACCTTCCATGCAACTGTTGAAATATCATGGGGATTTATGGCTTCATCCACAACTATAATCATTTTAGTGTACATCATCTGTCCCATTCCCCATAATGCATTCATTATCTTATGTGCATGCTTTGGATATGCCTTCTTTATTGAAACTATTACACAATTATGAAACACACCTTCCAATGGGAAATTCATATCCACTATTTCAGGACACTGAACCTTCATTAAGGGTAAAAAGATCCTCTCTGTAGCCTTTCCTAAATAGCAATCCTCCATTGGAGGTTTTCCTACAATTGTTGTTGGATACACAGGATTCTTTTTTCTTGTTATCTTTTCAATATGAAAAACTGGATACATATCACTTAGGGAATAATATCCTGTATGATCACCAAATGGACCCTCCAGCTTCATCTCATCTAAATCAACATATCCTTCAAGGACAAATTCTGCATTTGCAGGTACATATATGTCATTTGTAACACATTTTACAATCTCTAAGGGTTCTTTTCTTAGGAATCCTGAAAATATCATCTCATCAATCATTTTAGGAAGCGGAGCAGTTGCAGAGTATATTGTTGCCGGGTCACACCCTATTGCTACTGATACAGGCATTCTTTTTCCCAACTTCCTGTACTTTTCATATATCTCTCTGCCGTCCTTATGTAAATGCCAGTGCATGCCTGTTGTCTTTTTGTCATATACTTGAAGCCTGTACATCCCCATGTTCTGCTGATTAGTTTCAGGATCCTTTGTTATTACTAATGGAAGAGTAATGTATCTTCCTCCATCCTTTGGCCAGCACTTTAAAACAGGAAGTTTGTCCAAATCTGGCTCCTCCACTACCTCCTGGCAGGCTGCTGTTTTAACCTTTTTGGGGAAAACCCTTGCCAATCTAGCCAGCTTTGGTATGGATTTTATCTTGTTCATTAAGGTAACATAATTAGATACATCCATAAAATCCATTATTGTATCAGCAATATCATCAAGTTCTTCTACTTCCAATCCTAAATTCAATCTTTCATATGTTCCTAAAGCATTAATCAACACTGGATATGGAGAGCCCTTTACATTTTTAAACAAGAGAGCATTTCCATATGCCTTTGAAACTCTATCAGCTATCTCTGTAATTTCAAGGTTGCTGTCCACTTCTGCTTCAATCTCATCTATAAGCTTCTTTTCTCTTAATTCATTTATAAAATCCTGTAAATCTCTATAAGACATAAAATCATTCCTCTCCACCATCCATTAGTAGCTTCTCACCAATAACCTTTGTGTTATTTCCTTTAGTACTTTTTTAGCTCCACATTCAGGTAACTTTTCTATATCTTTAAAGGCTTTTATTGTATATTTATCTGCAAGCCCCTTTGCTTTATCTATCCCATTATATTTGTTAACAAGTGTTATAATCTCCCTTACATCCCCTTCAGATAATGAGGAATTGTCCAAAATGTCTGCGATTCTATTTTCCCTATCCTCCTGCATTGCATATATTATCGGAAGTGTATAATAGCCCTTAATTAAATCTCTTTGAGCATCTTTTCCTATTTTGCTTGTGTCTCCGCTGTAATCGAGTAAATCATCTATGATTTGAAATGCCATTCCAATATGATATCCAATTCTGCCTAGTAACTTTGATGTTTTATCAGGACAATCTGCCTCCCTAGCACCTGTGTAAAAGCTAATGGCAAATAGAGCCGCAGTTTTCCCTGATATAATTCTTATATATCTTCTTAGGCTTGTTTCTTTCAAATATCTTGCATTATACTGCCTTACTTCACCAATGCATATCTTGGATATTGCCCTTGAGACATCCCTTAAGTTTTCTGTGGAATAATCATATTTTGATAGCATTATAAAACATTGGCAGAATAGAAAATCGCCAATATAAACCGCATATTCCTTGCTGTATTTGGATTGTACTGTTTCAACTCCTCTTCTAAGCTTGGAATCATCTATGATATCATCATGAACCAGGGTTGCAGTATGCATCATTTCTATGGCTGCTGCCAGGTTTTGAATTTTTTCAGAATCATATTCTCCGAATTTTGCTCCCAGCATTAAAAATGCAGGTCTCAGCATCTTTCCTCCTGCATCAATCAATGGAATAATAGATTCCTCCAGCTGTTTTTCACTGGATTTTATGTTATTTTTAATAATTTCCTTTACACACTGTAATTCTCCATGTATTTCAGGATAATCCTTCCAAAATCCGCTCATTCTATCACCTATGCATAATTATTTTTCAAAGTATTTTATTTTTCTTAAATGAACTAATAAATATTTAACAGTAACACCTACCATTAATCCCGTTACAAGTCCTGTTATCATCAAAAATGGCAGGTATGTCATTATGCTTATATTTTGTATTATAAGTGCTGCCACTATTAATTGACCTATATTATGGAATACTCCTCCAACAATACTTACTCCAATAGTACTTACCTTATCTTTTCCAAATAAAATCAGTAAATACATTACAAAAAAACTGAGCATAGCACCTGAAAAGCTGTATAAAAAGCTTGATATGGATCCTGCTATAAAGGAAGTCATTATAGTTCTTAATATAACAACAGCCAGGGTTTCTTTAAAAGAAAGAAGATATAGGGAGGTTAATGTAACAATATTAGCAAGTCCAAGCTTAGCTCCTGGAATAGTAAAATTTAAAGGTATCATTCTCTCAATAATGCTTAATACTATTCCCTGGGATACTAATATTGATATAAATATTAGCTTCTGTGTTCTGCTCATTTCTATTTTTTTATTATTTTGATACTCCATCAACATGCACCCCTGCCTCTCCTTCTATTTTTATAATGACCTTATTAGGCAAGCATACAATTACTTCCCCTGGTTTACTAATAAATCCGGTTTTTTCACAAATATGATCACGGCAATTTGAATCTGTTACCTCAATACCGCTATCATGAATTTTTATAACGTTTTTTCCTAGATCAGTTTCTATAGTAAACTCCTGTTTCTCCCTTGAGAGAACCACTTCCTTATATACTTTACCCTTTACAGATATCTCTGCTTTTAAACTCTTACTGTTTTTTGCTGCTATTTTTGATTTGATTTGCATATATCCCATTAATGCAAGGGCTATAGCAAGAACTCCAACAATTAGTACTTTATCAAACTTTCTCATATAATCTGTCTCCTTAATATATATGTTGTATATATAAATCGTAAAATTCTTTACATTTTGATTTTTTAAACAGCCCTACCGCATTGGTTCGACCTTAGGATGTTTAAAAAGGCAAAATGTAATAGAATTTTTGATTTGTATATATATATATATTAAATAATTTTAGCTCTAAAAACAAATGTCCTTTTAATATTTTTTTAAAAGGACATTTGCTTTTAGGAATTCTAATCTTAAGTTATAACATTAATCAACATATAGATAGGATTTTTTCACAAAGCCTATATTTTTCCACCATCTTTTCAATTTTGGCAGTACATAATAATCTAATCCAAATGTGCTTCCAGAACCTCCGATTAAAGCTATTGCTGATGCTAAATACCACAGCATCTCTGTTGGAGCCATTCCTGAAGACCAAATCATCACACCCATAATAAAGGATATGATGGATGTTAGTGCTGTAAACAATCCTACTATTAAACAAGCACCTACAACTATTTCTGCTATTACCATACATATTTGAAAAATCTCAGCTAATTTAGTATAGCCACCATTTCCATTATAGAAGAAGATATCCATAGACCATTTAACGATTTTTTCTATAAAATCTGGCACTGGCAGTGCTGTTCCCCATTGTGAGGCAGCTCCTGCAGCCGCTGACGCAGCTGATGTTGCATCCGATGCTGCTTTAGCTGTAGCAGCTGTTACTCCATCCATTGCTGGTGGTGGTATCAAGAATATCTTTGAGGGATTGTTCCATATATTAGGCAGCTTATTTAATCCCTCTTCAAGCCATTTGTAGCCTACAAAAACCCTCAAAACTACCAGCCAGAAATTTGGAGATGATTTAGCAAAATGTCCTCCAACAAAGCTTCTTTTATCCTTAACGTGGAAAAATTCATGAAGCATATATGACCAGCATTTGTTGAATCCAGCAATCTGTAAAAAGTATATTATATTTATAAAGTGCTTAACAAACATTGCAAAGAAACTAGGTAATCCAATGAGTTTTCCTGGACTTCCAACCTGTGCTACACCATATCTTCCACCAACACATACCATTGCACCATGGAACTTTGGCTCATAGGACTTCTTTTCTCCACCTTTTATATCAGAACAAATGTTATGTGCTATTAAATCAGCAGAATGCTCAGCATTTTCTACCATCTGAGGAACAGGTCTCTCCTCTCCCTTTGGAATATAGAAAATATTATCTCCAACAACATATACATTTTCATACTCTAATGTTTGTAATTTATCATTTGTAACTATTCTCTTTCTTCCCTTTTGTTCAAGTTCCATTTTACTAATAGTATCTGAGCCTTCAACACCTGCGGCCCAAACCACTGTGTTGGTATCTATTCTTCCCTTATCTCCAAGGGTAACCTTATCCTTTGCAACTTCTGTAATACCAGCTCCGGTAATAATTTGAACTCCTAATTTTCTAAGCCTTCTCTCAGCCTTTCTAATTAACTTGTCAGGGAAAATAGGTAATATTTTAGGCAGAGCATCTACTACATAAAGCTTTACTTCACTTTTATCTATACAAAAATCTTTACATAGTCTATCCTTCCACTCTCCTAATTCACCTATCATTTCAACGCCTGTAAAACCTCCACCTACTACAACAAAGGTAAGCATCTTCTGTCTTTTTACTTTATCTGTTTCCTTAACAGCCTCCCTGAACATATGAAGTATGTGCTCTTTTAAATTTACTGCATCTTCATAGGACCAAAGCTTACGGGAATACTCTTCTGCTCCTGGTATTCCAAAGTAAGTTGGCTTACTTCCTGTACCAATTACCAAATAATCATAATCATATGAATTACTTTTAGACTTTAATACCCCGTTTTTAAAATCAAACTCATTGATTTCATCAAGTACAACTTTGACCTTTCGCCTTGCAAATATTTTTTTAAAATCGATTTTAATTGAATCCTCTGAAACTCTGTTTGCAGCAACTTCATGAAGTTCAGTAAGCATAGTATGGTATGGATTTTTATCTATAAGAGTAATTTCAACATCCTCATCTTTTTTTAATCTTCTGCCAAGCTTTTTAGCAGTCAATACTCCGCCATACCCTCCACCAAGTACTATTATTCTTTTCTTATTACTCATACCGTGTCCCCCTTAGTTTGATAACAATTGCACAAACTATATTATTAAAGCTTTACAAATTTTGGTCACCCCAACTTAATTATCAAAACTTTTTTATCAAATTGTAGGCAATTTTTTACGCTGTCAATTGGTTTAACAATACTTTAGTATGTCAATAATGTACCTTTTACATAAAATTTCAACTTTCCTAGTTAAAATTTTATCATAAGGGTTTTAAATGTCTACACAGCATAAGCTTTTGGTCATTTAAAATATATTTTGTTAATTTTGTTCATAAGTTTATTGTATATTTCACCTCAAGGCCTATTTACTTTTAATATAAATAATGCTATACTCACCTCGATATTTACATTTCACCCTAATATTTATGGGTAATTTTACCCAATAATATATTTTTTCTTCAACTTTCCTATCTATATGTAAATCGTAAAATTCTTTACATTTTGTTTTTTAAACAGCCCTGCAGTATTAGTCCGACCTTTGGATGTTTAAAAAGACAGAATGTAAATGTAATAAAATTTTTGATTTATATATATTTATTTAAATAACACATTTTATTAGGAGGTTAATATGCACAAGTTTAAAAAGATATTAATTCCACTGCTTATTGTAGTTTCTGTTTTACTGTTTATGTATTTAATATTAAATCCTTCAAAAACTCCTCCGAGTAAAAAAGCCAATATTGTACCGACCTCTAAATCAGATTTTTGTTTAGGTACGGTGGTAGATATTAAAATATATGACGAGGCATCTGAGGATATATTTACAGGTGTATTTAATATCTTACATAATATTGAAAATAAAATGAGTATAAACTTAGATAACAGTGAAGTATCTAATATTAACAAGAATGCTGGAAAAGAGGAAGTAAAGGTTTCTCCTGAAACCTTTTATGTAATAAATAAGGGAAAATACTATTCATCCTTATCAAATGGACATTTTGATATCAGCATTGGTCCCCTTGTAAAGCTTTGGGGCATAGGTTCTGATAATGCTCGACTTCCTGAACCGGCTGAAATCAAAACTGCCATAGAAAAGATTGGCTATAAGGATATATTATTAAATGAATCAAACTCCAGTGTTAAATTAAACCGTAAAGACATGATGCTGGACCTTGGTGCTATTGCCAAGGGCTATGCAGCTGATGAAGTTGCAAAATACTTGAAATCAAAGAATATCAATAACGCCATAATTAATCTTGGAGGAAATGTTTATGCAATAGGTGCCAATCCTGAAACTGACATCTGGAATATTGGAATTCAAAATCCCTTTGATTTAAGGGGCGAGCACTTAGGTATACTTCATATTAAAAACAAATCAATTGTTACCTCAGGAATATATGAGAGGTACTTTGAAAAGGATGGTAAAAAATATCATCACATTTTAAATCCTTTTACAGGGTATCCAGTGGAAAACTCCCTGGCAAGTGTAACAATTGTATCTGATAAATCAATTGATGGAGATGGACTCTCAACTACTATTTTTTCTTTAGGCATTAAGGATGGCAGTAAGCTTATTGAATCCTTAGATGGTGTTGATGCAATATTTGTTACTAAGGATAAAAAGGTTTATATGACTTCTGGAGTTAAGAAATATTTTGAAATCACTAACAAGGATTTCAGTTTAATAACTACGCTATATATAACGCAATAAAAATTTTACATTAAGGTATTTATTGCGTTATATGAATTTCGGAAAATATATCGCATAAATGATTTAAAAAATGTAAAATCATTTATGCGATATATATAGATTGATGAGGTAAAATAAATGAAAAAGAGATATTTATGTTTTGTATTGCTATTTATATTAAGCATTAGTTTTGCAGGATGCTCTGGCAAGGTCCTAAAAGAACCAAATGCAAAGGCTCATAAACCTTTAACTATTGGTGTAATGCCGGATTTAGACTCAATTCCTTTTATTGTTGCTGAACATAATGGCTATTTTAAAGAGGAAGGCCTTGATCTTAAGATTGAACATTTTAAAAGTGCATCAGACAGAGATGCTGCACTGCAGACCGGAAAAATTGATGGTGCTATTTCTGATATGCTTTCAGTAGTTTTTTTCACCGATAACAGCTTCAAGGTTAAAATAACATCAAAAACAGATGGAAGCTATAAATTAATCTCTGGAAAGAATTCTGGTATATCAAGTATTGAGCAGGTTTCAGGCAAATCTGTTGGAATATCTAAAAACACCATTATCGAATATGTAACCGATAGAATTATGGAGGGTTCCAATGTTGATGTCAACTCAATAAGTAAGGTTGCTATACCTAAGATACCTACAAGACTTGAGATGCTAAACAACGGAAAATTGGATATGGCAACATTGCCAGAACCCCTTGCAAGCACTGCTATATTAGCTGAAGGCACTTTACTTTCCAGTTCAAATGAATTAGACATAAACCCTGGAATAATGCTATTTACTGATAATGCAATAAATTCAAAGCCTGAGGAAATAAAAGCATTATATAGAGCTTATAATAAGGCTATTAAATTCTTAAATCAGAAAAAAAAGGAAAGCTATATTGACTTTATAATTAAGGAAGCTGGTTTCCCTGAGACAGTTAAGGATACATTAAAGCTTCCTGACTATTCAGAAGCTTCAATGCCAACTGAAAAGGAATTTCAAGAAGTATTGAACTGGCTTAAGACTAAAAAATTAACTACTAATAGTTACTCACTAAAGGATTTGACCAATAGTTCCTTTATTAAATAATTAAATACAAGGAAGCTATCCCGGAAAGTGCACTACACATAGCAAGTGGCAAGTCAGATAACATTGAGATACTACAATGTTATCTAACTTGCCACTTGCCGCATGTATTGAACTATAAAAGCATACTGGATTGGGTTCCAGTATGCCTTGTATTTTATTATTTTCTTATTTATTATTTTGCTGTGCTTAAAGCTTGTTCAGCTAGCTTAAAGAATCCCATAACATGGATTGATACTCCTGATATTGCATCAGTACGTCCTTCGTTATCAGTGTACTTTATAGCTGTTGGATCTTGCTTTTCTAACAGGTAAGCTTCTACCTTCTGTGCTTGTTCATGCCATTCTGATTGAGCTTTACCATTTGCCTTCATTCCATATTTTCCACTTATGGACTGAGTCTTCTTGTCGTCTCCGCCATTCTTGTTAACACCATTCCAGTTTGCTGCAACAATGTTACCATTCATTACAGTTATATCAACAGTTTCCTTCCAACCTGTCTTAGCATCAAATTCTGGCTGTTCAGCGTGGTATGCTCCATCCTTATACTGACCTCTTTCAACTGGTCCGTTTGCTAAAGCTTTTTCAGCTAATTTAAAGAACCCCATAACATGGATTGATACTCCTGATATTGCATCAGTACGTCCTTCGTTATCAG
>DAMCZI010000044.1:0-666 GCA_032095175.1 Clostridiaceae bacterium | reverse complement strand
TGTACTTTATAGCTGTTGGATCCTGTTTTTCTATAAGGTAAGCTTCTGCCTTCTGTGCTTGTTCATGCCATTCAGCCTGAGCCTTACCCTGTTCCTTCATTCCATACTTTCCTTCTTTTGACTGAGTCTTCTTGTCTGCTCCAGCATTTTTATGAACTCCATTCCAATCTGCTGAAACGATTTTTCCATCCTTAACTTCTAGAGTTACAACTTCCTTCCAACCACTCTTTTCATCAAAGTTATCTGCCTGTGCAAAGTAAATTCCATCGGCATACTTAGCCTTTGTATCATTAGTGGTATCCTTTGATGTAGGTTCAGTCTTTGAACCACATCCTGTAAGCAATCCAACTACCATGATTACTGATAAAGCCAGTGCAAAAATTTTGTTTTTCTTCATAAACTTGCCCCCCATTGTCTTTTATATATTTTGTATCTACTGTTATTGTATTTTGATGTTAATTTTCTGTCAATTATAATACAAGTTTTGGTCATTTTGGTCATTTTATTATTTATTTTAAGTGGCAAATTGTTTTATTTATAACTAATAAAAAGCTGTACCCTTAAAAGTTAAGAATACAGCTTTTTATATTAGATTTTATATTAGGGGTATTAAAGGAAATAACAAGCCAATATTTTGGTCTATTTTGTGTCATACTTCGTCAGTAT
>DAMCZI010000043.1:0-38520 GCA_032095175.1 Clostridiaceae bacterium | reverse complement strand
GGAACGGTCTTTAAAGGTACAAACTAACTACTACGTTGCGTCGCATAATCCCTATTTTGGGAACTATATAGAGGGGGTGGGCATATTATGGATATGAGGGAGTTAGTTTTGAAAGGATGTAGGGAATGGGGAGAGAGGGAAATGGGCTTTTTAATCCTCCTTGTATGATATATCGGCAGGAGGGAGGGGGAATGAAAAGGGAAATTGGAAATAAGATGAAGGTTAATGGGGAGGCTAGCGTAAGGGTAAAGCCGGATATGGCTGTTATAAATATTGGAGTTACAACAATGGGGAAAAATCTTGAGAATGTTAGACAGGAGAATGCATCTGCTGTCCAGAGGGTGATAGATGAACTTATAAGGCTTGGGGTTAGGGAAAATGATATACAGACATTAATATATAATGTTGAACCTGTTTATGAGTATGTTGATGGAAAGCAGGTATTTAAAGGTTATAGAGGAATAAACACTTTGAAGGTTATAGTTAGAAACACTGACATGGTTGGAGAGATAATAGATAGAACACTCTCTACAGGAGCAAATACCATAACTAATATAAGATTTGATCTTTCTAATCCAAGAGGATATTATAACAGAGCACTTGAGTTTGCAGTTAAGGATGCGATACTGAAGGCACAAACGATTGAAAAAACCCTTGGAGTACAGCTAAGACAAACTCCAGCTGCTGTCAGGGAGATAAGCTATGGTTATGGTCCCATAGAGATGGCATCATCTATAAAGCTTGCTGCAGCTACACCAATAGTAACAGGTGAGATTGAAGTTACTGCAAGGGTAGAGGCAGATTTTATCTATATATAAAATAGGTGTGTTCAAAATAAGCTTTTGTACTAGAATAATCTAGTTTGCAAAAGCTTATTTTTTATTGAAACGATATGCTTTTTAAGAGTATTTTCTATAGGGTTGGATGCAAATTGCAACCGTGTTAAATGAGTTAACCTATTACATTTTCAACACATTTAAAATTTAATTAATTATATAAAAGAATATTGACATATGATTCCAATAGTGATATGGTTAGTTACAAGAGTAATTAACCAATTATGTAGGGAGGTGATATGCTTGATATTATCATCGGATGAGACTAGACCTATTTATTTACAAATAGCGGAATGGATAGAGGACGAAATTTTAAAGGGTAATATTAAAGAAGGTCAATCCGTAGCTTCAACTAACCAGCTTGCAGTTTCATATCAAATAAATCCTGCAACGGCCGGAAAGGGAATAAATATGCTTGTGGATGAAGGGATACTTTATAAAAAGAGAGGGATTGGCATGTTTGTAGCAGAAGGGGCTAGAAAGTATATCGTGGAAAAAAGAAAAAAGAAGTTTTTTGAGGACTATATACTACGTGCAATTCAGGAGGGACAAAAACTTGATATTTCCAAGGAAGATATATTAAATATGATTAAAAGCTATGATGGAGGTGAAGAAAGATGATTAATGCTTTAGAATTTAATGCTATATCCAAAAACTATAAGGACACGAAGGCGCTTTCAGATATTAATTTGAAGCTTCAGGAGAATAAGATATATGGGCTTATAGGAAGGAATGGAGCAGGAAAGAGTACACTCTTAAAAATTGCCTCGGCACAGACATTTTCAGATAATGGTGATGTAAAAATATATGGAATAGATCCTAATAAGAATGAGGAAACAATTAAGAAGCTGTGCTTTATAAGAGACACAGGTGTTTATCCAAAGGACTTTAAGGTTAAGGATATATTGAATTTTGCAGCTCTTATGTATCCTAATTGGGATGGAAAATTTGCAGAAGATCTTATTAGGATATTTGAGCTTGATGCTAAAAAGAGGTATAAGGCATTATCAAGGGGGATGGAATCAATTGTTGGAATAATAATTGGACTTGCAAGTAGAGCACCTGTAACTATTTTCGATGAACCACATCTTGGATTGGATGCTGTAGCAAGACAAACATTCTATGATATTTTAATAGAGGATTACAGCAATAACCCGAGAACTATTATAATCTCTACACATCTTATAGATGAAGCAAGCAAGATTTTTGAAAGAGTGATTATGATTGATAAAGGAAGAATACTCATGGAAGAGGATGTAGATGAGTTGAGAGGGAAAGCATTCTATATATCTGGTAATAGTAAAATAATTGATGAAATCTCTCATAATAAAAGGGTGATACACAAGGAAGAAATGGGAAGTGTAAAATCCATTGGAGTATTCGATAAGCTTGGGGATGAAGAAATAAGAATTATGAAAGAGAAGGAAATTAAAGTAACTTCAATGTCTCTGCAATATTTGTTTGTATATCTTACTAATACAAGGCAAAGAGGTGATTTAGAATGAAGAGTTTGAGGGATACAGTTTCATTTTATTTTAAATCTTATAAATTTACATTGATGATATATGCCTTTTTAGTTGTTTTTTATATTATAGTTTGGGCTTTAGATGTATATACAGCTCCTGTGAATAGTCATAGATCAATGGGATTGGATGTTTTGATGACACAGATATGGAGCATTGCATTAATTATAATTCTTATAACTACATTAGTTAATCAATTTAGATTTTTTCCGTATTTTCTTTGTATGGGAGGTGCAAGGAGAAGTATATATAAGGGAAACGCCTATTATTTAGGAATTCTTTCTTTGATTTCATCACTAATACTATCAGGTTCCTTTGAAGTATTATGTGCTATTTCAAAGGCCATTACTGCTCCAAATTCATACAGATTTTTATATCAAGGATATTACTTTGGCTATACACTTGATGACGGGGGAATTCTTAGTTTCTTAAAGCTTGTTTTTATTAGTTTTTCAATACTGATATTTATATCCTCAATCTGTATGCTAATGTCATTAATATTTTATAAATGGGGAGTTCTTTATAGATTAAGTGTTATTTTTACTGCTATTAGCATTATTGTTTTATTGGCGTATAGGATAAAAGTTTTTATTCTGTTTGCAGATGGTTATTTGATATTGGTGGCAATAATGCTTCTGGTTTCATTCATGATTTTTATATTATCAGGAAAAATTACAGCAAAATGCGAAGTGGATAAAATAAGTTATAAGTTATAGGAGGGATTGAGATGAAAGTAAAAGGAATACTTGCTTTTATACTATCCTTGTGTCTATTATCGGTATCAGTTTATTATGCAGCTACACATATGGAAAACCCAATACTATGCTTTGATAATTTTTCTGCAGGAGAGTTTGGTAATATAGATGATAAATTTAATATAAGTAGGGATAAGGATAAGATTGAGGTTAGAGTAACTGCAAATGCTGATGTTGGAGATATGGATTTTCAAATTATATCTCCAGATAATAAAGTTGTATATGAGACAAAGGGTAATAAATTAAGGGAAGTTAAAGAATTAAATGTTAACAAGGGGAAATGGCTATATAAATTAAATGCAGAAGGTGCAAAAAATTTAAAATGCTTTGTACTGATTAGAAGGAAATAAAAAGAGGAGAACATAGGGAAAAATTATCATGAAGTGGAGGCCCAATAATGAAAGCATTAAAGTTTAAGAAAGTATACTATGTAGATTATTAATACAACTTATTGCTATACAATTTATTAAGAAATAATTAATGGAAGCCAAATAGCTTCCATTAATTATATATATTATCAACACTGCTCTAAAACATAGCCTTAAATAATCCTAAAGCCATATCTTAATAAATCACTATATCGAGAATAACATCTCTCCGTAGGTTGGTATTGGCCAGAGTGATGAATCTAGAAGGGTTTCAAGGCTGTCTCCGAAGCCTCTAAGCTCATGCATTGTTTTGAATACTTCATCTCTATAGAAACATGCCTGTTCGAAGGAATCACCTGAAAAATTCTGTGCATCAACAGTTACATCTTCAAGGTGCTTTAATGTCTTCCTAAAGGATGAAAGAGTAGATGAAACTTCCACAAGAAGTTCAGCTTGTGTTGAAGTATCTGCAGGAATTCCTGTTGATTTAACAGTATTTATTGATGCTGCAAGGGAATCTATATATTTAATTGCAGCAGGTATTATTTGTCTTTTAGACATTTCTATCATTGTAAGAGCTTCTATATTTATTTGTTTAATGTAGTTTTCCAATATAACCTCATAACGTGAATGAAGTTCTACATGGGATAATACATGGTGTCTTTCAAATAACTCAACTGACTTCTCTGAAATAAGAACAGGTGCTGCATCTACAGTGTTTCTAATATTTATAAGTCCTCTTCTTTCTGCCTCAGCTTCCCATTCCTTTGAATATCCATCTCCATTGAATATTATACGCTTATGTTTGATAACTATTTCTCTAATAATGTTTTGAACATCATTGTGGAAATCATTGGAGTTTTCTAGCTTATCAGCAATCTGGCAAAGACTTTCAGCTGCGATTGTATTTAAAACAGTATTAGCATCTGACACAGATGTTGATGAAGGCACCATTCTAAATTCAAACTTGTTTCCTGTAAAGGCAAAGGGTGATGTTCTGTTTCTATCTGTTGCATCCCTTGGCAGAGTAGGAAGTGTTGAAACACCTATCTTTAATTTGCCGCCCTTTTTACACTCAGTACATTCACCATTTTCAAGGTGCTCAAGTATTTCTGTTAACTGATCTCCTAAGAATATTGACAGTATCGCAGGTGGAGCTTCATTTGCACCAAGTCTATGGTCATTTCCAGGGTTTGCAGCAGATACCCTTAATAGTTCAGAATATTCATCAACTGCTTTTATTATAGCACAAAGGAATACAAGAAATTGTGCATTTTCGTAAGGAGTTTTACCTGGGTTTAGCAGGTTTTGTCCATCATCTGTGCATATTGACCAGTTGTTATGCTTTCCTGAACCATTTACGTAGTAAAATGGCTTTTCATGAAGAAGGCATGCAAGTCCGTGCCTATTGGCTATTTTCTTCATTGTTTCCATAATCAGCTGATTGTGGTCTGCTGCTATATTTGCATTATTGAATATAGGTGCAAGCTCATGCTGTGATGGGGCAACTTCATTATGCTTTGTTTTTGCTGATACTCCGAGCTTCCAAAGTTCAAGATCAAGCTCACTCATGAAGGATGATACATTTTCCTTAAGGCTTCCATAGTAATGGTCCTCCATCTCCTGTCCCTTAGGAGGTCTTGCACCAAATAAAGTACGTCCTGTAAATATTAAATCTTTTCTTTTCTTGTAAAGCTCTCTGCTTATTAAGAAATATTCTTGTTCTACACCTACATTTGTAATAACTCTTGAAACGTTTTCATTGCCAAAGAGCTTAAGAACTCTTAAAGCTTGCTTTGAAAGTGCTTCTGTTGATCTAAGAAGTGGAGTCTTTTTATCTAAGGCTTCACCTGTGTATGCACAAAATGCAGTTGGAATGCAAAGTGTAACTCCAGATGAATCTTCCTTTAAAAAGGCTGGTGATGTGCAGTCCCATGCTGTATATCCTCTTGCTTCAAAGGTTGCTCTTATTCCTCCTGAAGGGAATGATGATGCATCGGATTCTCCCTTTATAAGCTCTTTTCCGGAGAACTCCATTATAACCTTTCCCTCTGAAGTTGGGGAAATAAAGGATTCGTGTTTTTCAGCTGTTATTCCAGTCATCGGCTGAAACCAGTGGGTGAAATGTGTAGCGCCCTTTTCTATTGCCCAGTCCTTCATCACACTTGCAACAACTTCTGCAATAGAAGGGTCAAGGGCTTCGCCACAATCTATTGTTTTTCTCAAGGCATTGTATACAGAACCTGGCAGACGTTCTCTCATTACGGTATCATTAAAAACATTTTTACCAAATATGTCGGTCAATCTCTCCTTTGTGTATAATTCATTTTTCACACAGGCCATCTCCTTTTTTGTAATATCTATAAATGAAAAAGTTAATAGTAATCAAAAAGACAGAGGGACAGTTCATTCAATTGTAAAATTTAAAATGTGAAAGAACTGTCCCCTTGGGGTTGCAAATTTGTATATAATTAAATACTATACTACAACATGATATAAAAAATCAACTAAAAATTTTAAAAAATTTATATGAATTTAAAATATGGTATGAAGGATTACTAAAATAATGTAAAGGTTATAATAAATCCACTATAACCTTTACACCATAAGAGGTATAGGATTTATTGTGTACTTCTGTTTGTTTTCAAAATATGTGTGTATCAATTTTGAGATTAGAGATAAATATTATTTATAAATAAGATTAGTCGCAAAATTCAGACAACTTATATATGGACTAATTATAGAATTATATGCAAGAAAATACTTAAAATGAAGGATTTAATTAATATTCCTTCAACTCATAATAATAAGGCCTATTAAAGAAACTTAAGTTTACTATATAAGGAATTATTATGATAAAATGTTAGTAGTGTAGATTATTAGGAATGTGGAGGGTAAAGATGAATAAATTTAAAAAAATCTTAATGCCATTTTTTATTGCTGCAGCAATTTTAATGGTATCCTGTGATAAGGGTCCTGAAACGGTAAAGGTTGAAAAGGGTTTTTTAACTTTATCCGAACAGATGATAAAGGAAGATAATGCAATGAATATAATAAAAGAATTGACTTCTGCAAAGTATAAAGGCAGACTTGTAGGAACCGAAGGTAACAAGCTTACAGAGGATTATATAGCAAATTACTTTAAAAATATAGGACTTGAAAACCCAGAGGGACTTAAGGATTATAAACAGGAATTTATTCAGAGTGTGAAAATAAACAACAGTGCTCCTAAGCTTCAAATTATAAATAAGCATCAAAAAATAGTAAAGGAATTCAGTTATCCAAAGAACTTTACCTCTGGAGCGATAATGGGATCAAAGTTAAAGGGTAAAGTGGAAGCAGAAATAGTTAGGGTTGAAAAACTAAATGAGTTGAGAAATGATGGTGAAAAATTCAAGGATAAAATCATACTTGTACCTGGAGATGTTAGAAGAGAGGCCGGGAATAATGCTGTACTTTTTACTGCTGTAAATAAAATTGGAGTAAAGGGTGTTGTGCTTGAGGTAAATATTTCTGATCCAAAGAATCCATATAAACATCTTCCTATAAGTCCTGCTCCTGGGGATATTGCAGGGTATGATAATGAAAAGGGGCCTGCGGTATTTTTAGTTGAAGACAAATCTTTTAAAGAGATTTCGGATGCAGGTGATAAAGGTATGAAGCTTTCTATGGAGCTTGATTTTGTTTCTAAAAATGTAAAGGCTTCAAATGTAGTTGGTATAATCAGAGGAAATGATAAAAAATTGAGGGATGAATATATTATCGTTTCTGGTCATTTTGACCATGTAGGAGATAATATGAATGGAAGCTACAATCCAGGAGCACTTGATAATGCATCAGGTGCAGCTGCAATGATGGAGATTGCAAGGGTGCTGAAGCAGAGCGAGGCTCCTAAAAAATCCATTGCATTTATTGCCTTCAATGGAGAAGAGGAGGGCTTGTACGGTTCGTATAACTACGCTCAAAATCCTATTTTTCCATTGGAAAAAACCATTTTGATAAATCTTGATATGGTTGGCTCAAAGAACACAATGCCTCTTACGCTGGCAGGTTGGGACGAAACCGAATTGAGAAAGGATTTATATGAAATTGCAGAATATCTAAAAATAAAGAGTGAGAAATCCTCTCTAGGGGCAAGTGACCACAGCCCGTTTGTAGAAAGAGGAGTGCAGGCTGTTTCACTTGTAAACCTGGATATAGAAAATGAAGCGTATCATACTCCATATGATACAATGGAAAGGACAGTTGACAGCAGTAGAATAAAGGAAGTTATAAAACTGGTCTTATACTATATTGATAAGAATGCATATAAGGCACATTAAAAAAATAAATGAGTCAGATTGCGAAGTAATTTTGATTATTTTCTAGGCACTCAATCACGCGCATACTAACTGTATGTAAGTGATTGAGTAACGACGAAAATAATTAAAAGGACGAGTAAGATGACTTATTTATTTTTTTAATGTGCCTAATTAAAGAAGGAAGGTTAATCCTTCCTCCTTAAACTGTTTCAAGCCTTTTTTTAAGAACAAACAGATGTCCCTTTGAGGCATCCCTGAGCTTTGTAAATACAACTTTTACATTATCAGGGATTTCTTTTTTTAGAAAAGTATCATACATATCAATATTTTCAATTTCTGCATCAATACCACCATTTACTGCAGCCTTGAAATCTGTTGGGGTATCTAAAAAGGACTTTGCTTTATCCTCTGGTATTTCAAGGTTGTATGTATTAAAAAGTTCTTTTAACCAGTTAATATGAATTACTTCAGAATCAATGATGCTTGAGAAGGGTTTTTCTTCTCCAAAATTCTGAATTGCAATATCATATTCCTCCCTTGCCAGGTATTCATCCTGTATTGCATAAACAAGCATCCTTTCAAGGGTTAAATCATTATCAAGCTTTGCTGCTTTTGCTCCGTAAAGCATACCCCCACCTCCGTAAATAAAATTCTATAACTTAAGGTATGTCTCCTTTAATAAAAGGGCATCCCTTTCCAATATTGGACTTTCACATACAATGCATCCCTTTGCATTGAAATCCTTAAGCGCTCTTAAGCAGTCAATATATCTAAAGTCACTTTCCTCAAAGGGAAGGTGATTTTTTTCTCCCTTTGGACCATAATTTATTCCAGACATATGTATGTGCATGTCTTCAATTGCTTCTCTACCAAGTATATTTTCGACGTATGACAAAATTGCAGTAAAATCCTCATAGCTTTTTAGACATCCGTTTTCCCTTGCATGCACATGAGAAAAATCTATGCATAATTTGCAGTGAGGTACTTCCTTGCATATAGCTGTTAACTCCTTAATATCTCCAAATTGTGTTGGCTTTCCGGTTGTTTCAAGTCTATAATCAATTCCTATATCGGGAAGGGTTTTAAGATTTTCCTTTATGCTCTCAAAGGCTTCTTCGCTTGAGTTGCTAAGGTAATATCCAGGGTGAAATACAAGACTTCTTCCACCAACACTTTTTAGAGCCTTTGCTCCTTTGATGATCCTCTCTAATGATTGTATCTGCTTTTCTTTTTCCTCTGCATTCAGATTTATAAAATATGAACCATGAGCTGAAAGATAGAAGCTGGAGTTAAGCTTTTCTCTAAGTATTGCATCCCTATTCCTATCTGTAACATTTACTGATCTTACAAATGGCATTTCCATCGAATCAAGGCCAAGGGATTTAAGATAGGAGATGCCAGTTTTATATGTGAATTTTTGGCTTCCATCTCCAATGGGAAGACCGGATATTCCAAATAACAATTTATCCATTGAGTTAACTCCTTTGTACAATTTTTTTGTTATATATACGTTGTAAAAATTTTATTACATTTCATCTTCACAAACATCCCATGGTCGAACCAATATAGCAGGGCTGCTTGTGAAGATAAAATGTAAGAATTTTAGTGCAGCATATATAGATATTATATCATAACTACTAAAATCATTACTTTATTTAAAAAAACTTATTCTATGCGAAGTTTTAGTGCTTTTGTATACAATGAAAGCATAGCATATCATTACCAGTAATAAAATAAGAATATAGCAGTTAAATTAGGTAGTGATGTATGAATTTTAAAAAAAGTTTTGGTAAATTTGCATTGCTTATGATTATATTAGCTGTAGTTGTAGTAGTTGAATTTTGCATTATTTTAAGGGGTGTACTTGCCATAAAGGGGGAGAATGGAAGCCTTAAAGAAGGTATTTTGGAGATAAGAAGGAAGAATGAAGAACTGCAGAAGGAAAATTCTTTTCTAAAGAATTTGATTATAGAGTTACATAATCCCAATAATGCTCCTCCAGAGATACCTGAAGGATGGAGGGTGTACAGGTTTTTAGAACTTGGTTTTGAAATAGGCTATATTGAGGGCAGCAATATCAGTATAGAACCTTCTATTGAGAAATCTAAAAGCACCAATGATGGAATGAGACTTAAGATAAGTTTGGATGAGGGGAAGGATTTAGCTGTAGATGCTGTAAATATTAAAAAATATGAGAGTATAAATAACTATTTGAACAGATTTTACAAAGGAAGATTGTATGTTAAAAAAAGTATGTATATTAATAATGAAAAATTTGATTTGTATAAGATGTCAGGAGAAAAATACTACCATTTCATTTTAAAAAACCAGAACTATATATTTGATATTAACTCGCCATCAGAGGAACTGCTTATAAAGACAATAGGCACTTTTAAGTTTATATAAGTCTTATTCAGTTAAATAAATTAAAGGTACACCTAATCAGTGTACCTTTAATACGCCTTATTTAATATCTATGTTATTGTTCATGCAGTCCTTTAGCATATCAACGGGTATTTTAAATTCTCTTATACCTGAAGCATATGGAGCAATTTCATATTGTCCATAGTAAACTACTATATTTCCATCCTGGATATAAAAGGGTTGTTCATCTTTAAATTCATTTATAACTTCAACAGCATCTTCAAAATAGGTGTCAGGTGTGGATTTTATCTGATTAACTATTTGGCTTTTTATAATATCTTTGTAGTTTGAGCCTTCCTTAAACATATCCTTAAGAATGAGTTCACTGCCAGTTTCAAGGTTTATGTTATGGGTAACCATATTAGTAACTCCGTGGGCACCACCAGTATAACTGTAGTAAGTTACTGGTATGCTTATAATATTATTCTTATTATATGAAACTCTGTATTCTGAATGAACTTGATAGGTTCTAAACTCAAAGCCGGCCTTTTTACATTCTTCATAATATTCCTTTGCATATTTTTCAGTTTCGTTTTTGAAATTCACAGCTTCCTTTTCAAGCTTTGAATTTATATTTTGCTGAAGCTTTTCATCCTTTAAACCGGTAATAACAGGAATACTTATATCGGTTTCCATAAATTTGCTAGTTTCCTTTATTTGTTTTGTAAATATTATAATAGGAGCATTCTTGGAATTCATAGTGGATTTAACACCTGCAAATGCTAATCCGGATACCAAAAATACTGCAAAAATTGCAGCTAATATTATTAGCTTAATAGTTCTCTTACCTTTCATGATTGTACCTCCATATATTTTCTTCTGTTAAATATAATATACTCCTATATAGAGGCTAAATATTTAAAAATTAAATGCAAAATAGTTACAATAAAGTTAATATGTATTAATGAAAATTGGTTATAAAAAGACAGGCGATTGAAATTTCAATCGCCTACATCTTACTTTATAATTGTATAAAGATTTTTATCTATATCCGCAATAAATGGTGTAATTTTATCTTCATAGAATAAATGAAGCTTATGCAGGGCACGAGTACAGATAGTATAGAAAAGCTTTCTTTCATCTTCCTTTGAATAGCTTTTCAAGCCTGCATCGTATACTATAACACCATCAAATTCAAGTCCCTTTGAAAGATATGATGGAATTACAACAACTCCAGATGTAAATGAACTGCTGTCCTGACTTACAAGTGATATCCTGTTTGCAAGTTCCTTAGATGTAATCTGTTTTAGAAGTTCCTTATAAACTCTAGAGCTTTCCTCCTGATTTTTGCATATTACTGCTATGGAATTGCAGCCATCATGAAGAAGCTTTTCTATATCATCCAATATAAGCTCTTCGTGTTTTTGCCCCTTTGAAACATTTATTACAAGAGGTTTTTCTCCATACCTGTTTATATATTCAATTCTTTCTCCTCCAGGAAGGATTGCCTTTGTAAACTCAACAATTTCCTTTATCGAGCGATAGCTTCTAAAGAGTTTGAATATTGATGAATTTGGTATGTTGAATATATCAAGTACTCCCTCATAATTTCCTGTATGCATATATGGATGAATTGATTGATTCAAATCTCCAAGTATAGTCATTGAGCAGCTTGAAAAAAGCTGTCTAAATATTTCATACTGTATTGATGTATAATCTTGAGCCTCATCTATTACAATATGTTTAATTCTTGAAAGATTAGGAGCTCCAAAGGTTTCATTTTTTATATACATGTAAGCGGGAGCATCCTCGCTGTAAACATAATTGCTTGCCAGAGAATTAAGTGTCAGCCACCTTATGTCATCCCAGTTCTCTGGTACTTTAGTTCCAGCAGATATCATTTCAAAAAGCTTCTTATCCTCAAAGAACTTTAAATATGCTCCAAGTACATCAAAGGAGGTCATCGAATCAATTTTTCCCATTATTGAACGAGTTTCATTCATCAGTGTAAGCCTTGCGGCAACTCGAGGATTATCATTTACATCCTCGGACTCAGAAAGAGTTTTTTCAAGCTCCTTTAATTTTACCTTTTTCTTTTCGTTTAAAAGTAAATATATCCTGTCTCTTATTCTATAAAGCCTCTTTAGAATTGGGGATATCTTATAATCCTCATGAAAAAGTTTTTCGATTTCCGCCCTGGAAATTATAAGATGTCCATCAAAGACTATATCATCAAAATGGAACATTTCCTTTTCAATATACTTAACATAGTTTCTTAAAACCTTTAAAAATTCATCGGAGCCCTTATATTTAATAGAAGAAATACGTGTGTTATATTCTTTATCATTAATATTAGAAAGAATATATTCCAACTGATCAATAGGGTCCTCAACCCTTAAAGGAGCTTCAATAAATTTTTTTGTATATTCATAGAAGGTCGTCTGGTTTATATTCTCTTCCCCAAGCTCAGGCAGTACATTTGATATATAATCATTAAACATCTGATTAGGTGAGAATATAACTAAATTATCAGAGGTTATTGCACTATCCCTGTATTTATATAAGAGATAAGCAATTCTGTGAAGGGCAATTGAGGTTTTACCACTTCCAGCAGCACCCTGGACTATAAGCAGCTGATTATTATCATCTCTTATTATTCTGTTCTGCTCCTTTTGTATTGTTGCAACTATATTTTTCATCTTATCATCAACGCTCTTACCCAGAATTTCCTGGAGTATATCATCGTCAATCTTCACACTGCTGTCGAACATGTAATGTATTACATCCTCAGTGATTTTAAACTGGCGCTTAAGGCTTATAGCTCCTTCAATTTTTCCTGAAGGAGAAGAGTATACCGCAGGTCCCATTTCATATTCATAAAATATGCTTGATATTGGAGAACGCCAGTCATAGATATATATAATTCCACTTTCGATGTTAATAAAGGATGAAATACCTATATATATTTTCTCAGAGCTATCCGTACCTTTCTCAGTGAAATCAACCCTTGCAAAATAAGGAGAAGATTTTAGCTTTGATAATTTGTTTAAAGTATTTTGTTTGTGTATATAGCTTGCTTGCTCAATATCAAGTTGGTTTACCTTTTGAGCGATTTCGATTACATTTTCTATTTCAGCGGTGGAATTTGCAACTACATCCCAGAAGGATTTTCTCATGCTTACTATTTCATTTTTACTCCTCCTGGTGTTTTCTCCCCTTTCTTCTATATCCTTTTGAATAAGGCCATAGACTTCCTTAAGTCTTTTTGATTCGTATTCCCAATCCTTTTTTAAAACTGTCATAAAACCCCTCCATTTAAGATATAAAGGTATTGACAAACAAATATTAGATGTTATACAATATATATTGAGATAATATCAACAAAGTTTATGCTTTGCATAACATTTTAATTTTAATATAATACATTAAATATGTCAATTCCCAAAACTCCTGATAGGAGTTTTTTTATTAAAATACCAGGTACATTGGAGTGTACCTGGTATTTTTTATTCAAAGGTTCCCTTAACCTTTAGTTCTCTATTGATTGCCATAATTTTACCTCTTGCAATAACTGTATCAATTTCGAGGCTTCCACCATCAAGAAGAACAATATCGGCATCAAAATCCTTTTCAATTTTACCTTTTCTCTTTAATTTCAATGTTTCAGCAGGATTTGTAGTAACTGTGCTTAATGCAACATCAAGAGGAATATTGTCCTTTATTACAGCATTTCTCATTTCATTGAAAAGAGATGATACTTTTCCTATTCCAAGACCTATGAATTCCTTTTTATCATTAAACATTGGAAGGCTTCCCTGGCCATCAGAAGAAAATGATATTCTTTCTATTGGAATACCTTCATCCAAGCAGCGTTTTAAGCACCATGATGCAGTAAGCTCTCTGTCCTTTTTTACGGTAGGATTTGAGCTGGTAGTAAAATCTATATGTCCACCTGACTTTGCAAACTTGATTCCGTCTTCAAAAAGCTCCTTGCTCCTGTTTATATGGGTTGGGAGAAATTGAGTTATTGGTATTTCTGTTGAATCAGCTATTTCAAATAGAGGTCTTAGCTTTCGTTTTCCGCTTCCAACATGTACATTAATTATTCCAGATTTACCGGATAATATACCTCCAACTCTTGCATCTGCTGCAATACGCTTTAATTCATCGATTGTTGGTTGAGAAGAACGATGATCGGAAATTGCCAACTCGCCGACTCCTATTATCTTATCCACTACAAGCATGTCCTTCATTATGTCTCCGGTAATTGTTACAACAGGTACTCTATAATTACCTGTGTATATGTAAGTCGAAATTCCTTCTTCTTCAAGACCATTTGCTTTTGCAAGAAGAGCTTCCATTGAACGAGTTATACCATCCGTTCCAAGACATCCTATAACTGTAGTAATTCCTCCTGCAATAATATCACTGAGCTGGATTTCAGGAGTTCTAGTTTTAAAACCGCCTTCTCCACCTCCACCAAGTATATGAACATGGCTATCTATAAAGCCAGGCACAGCTACCTTTCCATTTGCATCTATGATTTCAATATTAAGTATGGAGAGATTATGTAAATCGATATTTTTTTCTATTGCACAAACCTTGCTGTCAATTATCAAAATGTCATTTACACCAAGGTACTTTGGAGAATATACCACGGCACCTTTTATTAGTTTAATCATAAAAAACGCCTCCGATCTCATTAAATCTAAACTATAATAGAGGGAAATGAAATAGAAATTTGAGTTGAATATATATTAATTGCAAAGCAAACTTTTGTTTATCGATTTTAAAAATAATTTTTTAAAGAAGTTTACCTTGCGATAAAAGCTCAACATTTTTTTAGTTCTTGGTTTAAGTAATTCGACACATATGTTCTAAATCCTCTAAGGCATATTAATTTTAGAAGTGGAGGGAGAAATTTATATAACACTGTAATATTTTGTTTAAATATGACGATATATATAATGTATAACGCTTAAATTGAAATGGGGGATATGTTTGAAAGTGAAGGTGTTCAAAGAAAAAACAAACAAAACTAAGGAAAAAAGTATGAATCAGAAAAGTAATAGCCAGAGGACATTAATGTCTAAAATCATTCCTGTAATAATTTTGCTGGTTTTTGTACCATCATTAATTACGATTGGTATATCAATAACAATGAAAAGTACTATAACCACAGTGATAACACTTATAGTTATAGCAGCTCTAGCAACATTATATGGATTATATATGATGAATAGGGTAGTTAAACCCTTGAAAAAACTTTGTAGTGCTATGGAAAAGGTTAGAGAGGGAGATTTATCAATTGAGATAGAACAAGATCGAAATGATGAGATAGGAATGATTGAAGCTGGATTTAAAAGTCTTATTGAATCACAAAGAGGAGTTATATCAAATATAATTGCAACATCTGATGAATTTGCCAAGACTTCGGATAGTATGATGGAGCTTTCCGAGAAAAGTGTTTCTGCAATAGAAACATTAGGGGTATCGACAGAACGAATATCAACAGTTACAGAAACCAACTCTGCAAGTCTTGAGGAAGCAAATGCTGGTGTTGAAGAAATGGCATCAAATGCTCAAACTGTTAGCTTAGCTATACAAAAGGTAAGAGAGAATAGTGAGTTTGCAGTAATGGTAGCCAATGAAGGAAATAAATCTGTTGAGACTGCGTCTACATCTATGGCTGATATAAGAAAGTCTGCCAATAATGTTAGAGAAGTAGTAAATGAGCTTTATGAAGCATCAAAACAGATAAATGTCATAACACAGACAATAACAGCTATTGCACAACAAACAAATCTTTTGGCATTAAATGCAGCAATAGAAGCAGCAAGGGCAGGAGAGGCAGGAAGAGGTTTCTCAGTAGTTGCTGAAGAGGTTAGGAGTCTTGCAGAGGAAAGCAGCAATGCAGCAAGCAATATAGAAAAATTAATAATTGATATACAGGGAAAAGTTGATGGAGCAGTTGAAGGCTCAAGGGAAGAAATAGAGCTTGTTGAAAATGGAATGAATAGTGTATCAGAGGCAAAGGTGGCTCTTGATTCAATTGTTGAGACTGTAATGTCATTGAATAAGCATATAGAAGATGCAAGCCAAGCTGCTGAGCAGCAAGCAGCTTCATCGGAGGAAATGTCTGCAGTTATTAATAATATAAGCACTTCCCTTGAAGACAGTGTAAGAAGTGTTTCTAATATGTCTGAGGTTGTTACTGAACAGGGCAGTATTGCTGAATCCCTTGAGGAAACTGCCAGAAATGTTGAAACTGTATCTAAAAAACTTTCAGAAGAGATTAATAAATTTAGTTTATAAAGATATGGCACATCCAAAAGGATGTGCTATATCTTTATTAATATATTAATTCTGCTGGTGCCGATAAAGTGCTATAATTAAGTAAATTTATTTGATAAATTATGGGGGTGTTATTGTGTATATTATTCCTGAACCAAGAAAAATGAAAGTTAAAGATGGATATTTTATACTGGAACCAGGAATAAGGATTGTATTGGATTCCAGCTGTCAGCCTGATGATTTAAATTATGCACTTCTTTTAAAGGAACATATAAAAGAGAAAATTGGAATTGATATTCAGATAACAAAAGCCTTTGGATGCAGTGAAAAGAAGGGTATATTCCTTGAGAGGAAGGATGATATAGAGGAAGGTTATAGTATTGAAATATCCTCTGATGCTATAAGAATTTCAGGGAAGAGTGGTATGGACCTTTTGTATGGGATTCAAACAATGAGGCAGATAATTGTAAATTCAGGTATAAATATTCCATGCCTTTCAATTAAAGATTACCCAAATTTTAAATATAGAGGATTCTATCATGATATAACAAGGGGAAAGGTTCCAACCCTTGAAACTTTAAAGGAGCTTGCAGATAGAGCAGCATACTACAAGATAAATCAGCTGCAGCTGTACATAGAACACACCTTTGCATTTAAAAATCACAGTGAGGTTTGGATTGGGGCAGATCCTATAACTCCTGAAGAGATTCTTATTCTTGATGATTACTGCAGAAAACTTAATATAGAGCTTGTTCCATCTCTGTCAACCTTTGGACACCTTTATATGGCACTTTCAAGTAATTCCTTTAATCATCTGTGTGAGCTTGAGAATAGTATTGATAAGCCGTATTCATGGATAGAGAGAATGGGTCACCATACACTTGATGTATCTAATCCAGAAAGCCTTAAATTTATTCAGGACATGCTTGATGAGTTTATACCATTATTTACTTCTGATAAATTTAACATATGCTGTGATGAAACCTTTGATTTAGGTACAGGTAAAAGTAGAGAATTGGCAGAAAAGCTTGGAAAGGGCAGGGTATATGTTGATTTCCTTAAGAAGATTATTGAAAGTGTAAATAGCTATGGTAAAAAGGTTATGTTCTGGGGGGATATAATTTTAAAATACCCTGAGCTTATTAGAGAAATACCTGAGGATGTTATATGTCTTAACTGGAATTATTCAAGTGATGCAAGAGAAGATGGTACAAGAACATTTGCAGAGTCTGGACGCAAACAATTTGTATGCCCTGGAGTATGGGGATGGGATCACCTTATGAATGATATGGATGGTTCCTTTAGCAATATATCAAAAATGGTTGGCTACGGCAAGAAATATGGGGCTGAAGGTGTTTTAAATACTGATTGGGGAGATTATGGACATGTTAACTTCCTTTCCAATTCAATTCCTGGAATGATTTATGGAGCAGGGTTATCATGGAATTCAGAAAGCCAGGACAATTTAGAATTAATAGATAGAATGATTTCAAAAATTGAATATGGAGATAATTCTGAGAAAATTGTTGGATTGTTAAGGGAACTTTCTCGCCAGCAGATGATAACATTTATGGAGATCACCTGGTGGAAGGAGGATAAGTTTTTACAGACAATGCTTCTTAAGGGCAGACCTGAGTTAAAGGAAAGATTCATGGATTTATCTGAGAAGGAAACCCATGAAAAATATAGAAGAGCCCTTGAGATAGGTGATGAAATACTTGCATTGATGCCATCAGTTTCACCTGATAGAAGAGTAGATATAAATGAATTCTATATATCAGCACAAGGAATAGCATTGATAAATGCATTATATCTTGCTCTAAAGAAATATGATTTTAAAAAAGATGTAGAGGATACAATATTTGAACCAGAAGAGCTTGCTGTAAGATTTGAGTATTGGTTTAGCGATTTTTCTAAAGCATGGAGAAAAAGAAACAAGGAAAGTGAATTATACAGAATAAGAGATACATTCATCCAGATATGTGGATGGCTAAGAAATTGCAGGTAGACTGAAAAATCTAATGGCAAAATTTAAATTATTAAAAAAGTGTCAGGAAAACCTGACACTTTTTTTAATAGCAGTAGAAGCTTTGAATCCGTCTAATGTCAATTCCAAAGTATACCCAGAAACGTCCATTCCATCTCCAGCCTGCGATGGATCTGCGGCCTACAAAGGTTAGGTATATCCAAAATCCCCTTCCGCCTCGAAGCCATATAAATACATATCTGAATAAGCATCGTCTAATAGCACCAGGATCTACAGCAAATGCTCCTGGCCCTCCTGGCCCCCCTAGTTGTTGTGCCTGTGCCTGAGAAGGTGTGAAGGATGGAGGAGGCCCTTGTGGTGGTCCGCCTTGAGGTCTTCCAACAGGTGGACGTCCACCAGGCTGTCCTGGAGGCCCTCCTACAGGAGGTCGCCCTTGTGGCGGTCCAACTGGAGGCTGAAATGGTGGCCTGCCCTCTGGTGAGAAACGGCAATATGGACAAAATATAGGCTGATCAGGATAGTTTTCGTACAATGAAATACACTCCTTTTAAAGCTTACATTTTATAATATGTAGTAAGGTTGATAATGGTTAATGGAGTGTAAGAATAATATGGCTGAAGGTAACAGGCACTTGAGTTATGAGCTATTTATGAAGGATGAATATTAGAATATAGTTTTTCCTAAATAACTCATAACTCAAGAGCCTGTCACCTAACTTAATGGGGTGTAGGAATAATAAAGCTCCAGCCTATACTATTTATAGGCTGGAGCTTGGAAGTGTGTTATCTAAAAAGATTTTTTAACCAGCTAAAGAATCCTTTATGCTCTGTTTTAACTGGTTTATTTTCCACAGCTTTAGTTTCGGGAGCTTTGATTTCATCGGTTTTCATGATGAACTTAACTGAGCCTTTAATTGTTTCTCCCTCTCCACTGAAGGTTTCATATTCTTTTGAGAGATTTACTATAGCATCCTTTGATGCCATTACCTCATCTATATTTCCTACTTTGCTTGCTAATTCACGGTGAAGCTTGTCAATGCCTTCAACCTTAAATCTATTCATGTTTATATCAAGTTCTCTAGTTCCAGCAGCTAATTTCTTTGTACCATCGTTAAGTTTTGATATACCTGATGCTGCTTGAGATATTCCGACTGTAAATTCACCTGTGCCCTTTGATAATTGTTTTGCGCCTCCATCAAGTCTTGATAAACCACCTACAAGACTATCTGCTCCAGCTTTAAGTTCTTTTGTTCCTGGTCCTATCTTGCTTGTTCCATCCTTTAGTTTACCTGCTCCATCTGCAAGCTGTGAAGCTCCAGCAGAAAGTCCATTGCTTCCATTTTTAAGTTCCTGTGCAGCAGGCTTTAATTTTTTACCGCCCTCAGTTATTTGTTTTGCACCTGATGCTGCAAGATTTTGTCCGTTTTGAACTTCGTTGAGGCCTGCACTTAGCTTTTCTGAACCAACTTTTATACTAGAAATTCCCTTTTCTAATTCATCTAAACCTGCAACAAATTGGCTTCCAGAGTTTAGAAGCTCATTAAGTCCTGATTTTTGACCATCAAGTCCCTTATTAAGCTTTTCAGCAATTTCTCCTGTACCTGGTATATTTCCAAGAAAAGAAACTACACCTTTAAGACCATCGATTCCACCGATTAGAAGTTTAATAGCTCCATTTTCTTTTTCCTTACCCTTTTTAAGCTTTGCTATGGCATCAAGGCTCGCCTTTGACCCATTTGTAATCTGATTCTGACCTTCCTTAAGCTTATCAGTTGCATTTACAAGGTTATTAAGTCCTGTACTTAATTCTCCAGTTTTATCAGCAATAACAGATGCTCCATCTGAAACAGACTGTGCACCATTTGCAAATTTAGTTGAGTTCTCAGCAAATTGAGTTGCTCCTTTGGTAAAGTTTTCTGCACCAACTCCAAGACTTGAAGCACCCTGTTCTAAAACAGAAATACCCTGGGAAAGCTTCTTTGCTCCATCAAGAGCTGAGCCAGTTCCCTGTGCAAGCTGAAGAACACCTTCATTTATTCTAACAGATGCAGGGGAGAGCTTTTCAAATCCTGTTTTTAAAGCATCCATATTCTGTGAAATGAGTGATGAAGCTTCAGCTATTGTTGTTGTTCCAGCACTAAGCTTTGATGCTGCATCCTCAAGTGTTTTAATTCCATCAAATAGTTCATCTATATTTCCTGCACCTTTTATTTTATCCATTTCTGGAAGTTTAGGAGTAGCTGTTATCATTATTGGTCCCATCTTAAAATTATTTACATCTGCCTCTATTGTTGTTTCCTCAGGAAACTTTATTATACTGCTGTCTATACCAAGGCTCTCCTGCATTCCTGGAAATGCTATGAAGGTTACAACCTGATTGTTTCCATCACATATAACCTGTCCTGATGTTGTTTTTACATTTGTAAAGTTATCCATAGGAAGGTTTGTTACTGCTGCAGTAGTAAAGGGTGTGAATATTGTTTTGCTTCTACCTTTTATTACTGCTTTATGTGCATCTTTGTTTATTATTTTTATATTAATTTTTATTTTTCCTGATCTACCGGAAAGATTCTGTGGTTCTATCTTTTGTCCATCTAAGTAATAAGTAACTTGAACCTCTAAAGGAAGAGGTTTATCAGTTGTTCCCTGATAAAAAATATCATTTTTATTGGATTTCCATGTTACATCCTCTCCATCAATTGTCGGTGTTTCATTACTTTTTACATTCTTTATAGATTTTAAAATTGATCTGTCCTTTATATCTATATTTGCTGAATCTGAGTGAAGCCAGTCGCTTACTATGGTTTCTTTATACTCTCCTGTAGGAGTCAAGGTTACATATACAGATTCATCCTTTTTAACCCCCTCAAATGCATATGCAGCATTTGAAGCTAATAGGGCGGAAGCTGCAACAAAACATGTTACTTTTTTTGCTATACCTTTATTCTTCATATTATTCACTCTCCTTGGATAGATTGATTTTTAATGTTGGTGCTTTGTTCCAATTTCTACTTGTAGCTGCAATAAGCTTTTCACAAATCAGAAGTATTGAAGGAAGTACAAAAATTATTACAATCATGCTTATGAGGGCTCCTATTCCAAGCATCTGGCATAGAGTTTTAAGCATTTCGATCTTAGCAATAATGCCAACTCCTATTGTTGCTGCAAAGAAGGAAAGAGCACTTGTTGCAATAGATCTTGCAGAACCCTTTATAGCAATTTTCATGGCATCAAATCGTTCATGACCATTTCTGATTTCCTCTCTAAATCTTGTGGAAAGTAGTATTGCATAGTCAACGGTTGCTCCAAGCTGTATACAGCCTATTACTATCGAAGCTATAAATGGTATCGTTTGTCCTGTATAGTATGGTATCGCCATGTTTATAAATATCGCCTGTTCAATGCATAATACTAAAATTACAGGCAGTGAAAGTGAAGAAAATACTAGAAGTATTATGGCGAATATAGCTGCAATTGAGGCAAAGCTTGATTTTTGGAAATCTGAATCTGCAAGCTCAATTAAATCTTTAGTTAAAGGACCCTCTCCGGCAACAAGACCATTTTTATCATAGCCCTTTACGATTTTATTAAGCATATCCACCTGTGCATTCTCTTCATCTGATGCAGCCTTATACTTGGAGATTGCAATTATAAGGCTTTTGCCGTCTTTTTTAAAGTTTTCCTTTATTTCCTGAGGAATAAAGTTATCTGGAATTCTATCACCTATAAGGCTGTCATAGGTTAATACCTTATCAATTCCATCTACAGCTTTAATGTTGTTTACCATATTCTTTACCTTGTAGGATGGAAGATTATCTTCAATAAGAATCATATGGATTGAATTCATTTCATATTCGGTCTTAAGTTTATCCATGGCTACAACCGAAGGAAGACTCTTTGGAAGGGTTTCATCAAGGTTGTAGTATACATTTGTCTTTAGCTTGCCATATATTGCTGGTATAAAGGTTATAATGAATATTGCAATAAACACCTTATAGTGTTTTGTTACAAATTCAGCGCTTCTGCTGAAATCTGGAAGTATAATTTTGTGTGTGTATTTGTGTATAGGCTTATCAAGGCTTAATATCATTGCTGGAAGTATTGTTATTGTACAAATAACACCGATTAAAACTCCCTTAGCCATTACTATGCCTATGTCCTTACCAATTCCAAGGCTCATTACGCACAAAGCTAAAAAGCCTGCGACTGTTGTTAAGGAACTTCCTGTTATAGCAGAGAAGGTAGCTGATATTGCTTCTGCCATTGCATCATTTCTATCATCAGTCTTTTGCTTTTCTTCATCATACCTGTGAAGGAGGAATATGGAGTAATCCATTGTAACTCCAAGCTGAAGCACTGCTGCAAGAGCTTTGGTTATATATGATATCTCTCCTAGAAAGATATTTGTTCCCAGATTGTAAAGGACTGCAAATCCAATGGAAGCTATAAATATAAATGGAACTACATAGGATTCAAGGGAAAGAGAAAGAACAATGAGACATAATACTACTGCAAGCCCTACATATACTGGAGTTTCCTTGTCAGCTAAATCCTTTGTATCCTTTACTAATGTGGAAAGACCACTTAAAAAGCACTGCTTGTTTGTAATGCTTCTTATTTTAGAAACTGCATTCATTGTAGTTTCTGATGATGCAGATTCACCAAACTTTACAAAAAGCATTGTAGAGTTTTCTCTGTAGAACATCTCCTTAGCTTCATCAGGGAGCATTTCCTTAGGTATTGTTGTGTCTAGAAGGTCGCTGACCCAAATAACCTTTTCAACTCCTGGTACATTTGAGATACGCTCCTTTATTTTTATAACATCCTTTGCCTCCATATCTTCAATAATTAGCATGGATGTGGCAGCATTGTGGAAGGTTTTATCCAGCACTGCCTGACCCTTCATGGTATCAAGATTTTTCGGTAGGTAGTTTAGCATATCATAGTTTATTTTGGTTGATACCGCGCCAAATACAGCAGGAAGGAGCAGAAGTACAGATATTATGATAATAGCTGCTCTTTTTTTAGAAATAAATAAACCAAATTTTTTCACATAAGTCATCTCCTTATATTGTTATATCCATAAAAATATGACTACTAGTCAATTTCGACGATAAATATATTATACAACTAAATGACTAACAGTCAATTATTAATGTTTTAATTTTTTATGAATAAAAAGTTCTTAAAATAGGTATATTTAGGTTCTGTATATAGAATGGTATTTTAAAACATGTAATATCATGGTAATATATTGTATACTAATAAAAAGGACGGAGGTGTTTTTATGCCTGATTTATGGACACATATGCTTTGCGGACATGAAGTGTTGAAACACATTGAAGAAGGAAGCTTTAAGAAAATTATTGAGAATGAAATCAAGCTTTTTAACCTTGGAACTCAAGGAGGAGATATATTTTTTTATTATAAATTCTGGCCTTGGATTGGAAATATGGATGGGACTGATTATGCCCATTTTGTTCATACAAAAAGAACAGGAGAGCTCTTTATAAATGGGCTTGATTACTTAAAATATAAAATTGATAATGAAAATGATTTTAATAAGATATTTTCATATCTTGCAGGCTTTATGTGCCATTTTGCAATGGATACCTCTGCCCATCCATATATATTTTATTTTAGTGGAATCTACGACAGTAAAAAGCCCGAAACTAAAAAGTTCATAGGATGGCATAAAAAGCTGGAGGTAATAATAGATACTATATTACTTGAGGAAAAGAAGGGAATGAAAACCTTCAGAAATCCTGCTCATAAAGAGATATACATAGGAAAATCCGTGCCTCAATCAATAAAGGATTTTTTTACAAATGTAATGGATAAATTATATGGTGGAAAAGTCAATGGGGATTTTATAAATATAGCGTATAAGGACATGATTCATGGACTTAAAATTATGCATGATACAACAGGCATAAAAACATCTATTGTCAGAGCTTATGAATTTTTAACAAGGAGCAACAAGAAGTACAGTGATGCGATCTACCAGAAGGTAGGGGATTTATCAATAGACTATCTAAACAAAAATCATAATGAATGGCTGCATCCCTGTGATAACAGAGAAACTCACAGAGAAAGCTTCTATGATTTATATGAAAGAGCAGTGGAGCGCGGTGAAATGATGGTTAAAACAGCTATAGAATATTTAAATGGCAAATGTGATATGGATACCCTTAAGGAGATGTTTCCAAGTGTATCCTATTATACAGGAAAGCCTGTTGATGATAATTGTAGTATGATGTATTTTAAGCTAATAAGCGAAAGATAAATTCATTATAGATATATTGCAATCATCATTGTAATAATATGGAAAATGAGATATACTATATATCATAGTTTAATTAAACCGAACATATTTGAGGTGTTAATATGAAAGAAGCTAAGGAATGGATTCAAAGTATTATTATGGCTCTTATAATAGTTTTACCGGTGGTGTTTTTCTGCAGACCTACATATGTTAAGGGATTTTCTATGCAGCCAACACTTAATGATAAAAATATCGTTGTAACCAAGGTAGGTATCAAGCATCTTAAGAGAGGAAATATAATTGTATTTGATGCCAACCCCAGGGCTGATGAGCTGTATATAAAAAGAGTAATTGGGATTCCTGGGGATGTTGTTGAAATCAAAGGTGGACTAGTGTATGTAAATGGAGAGAGAGTTAAAGAATCGTATTTGAAAGAAAGTACAGTTACTGAACCAGAAATGAAGGTTATAGTTCCAGAAAACGAGGTCTTTGTCCTCGGAGATAATAGAGAAGTATCCGATGACAGCAGATATATTGGTACGATATCTATAAAAAAAATAAAGGGGCTTGCATATTTTAGAATATTTCCCTTCAGCAAGATTGGTAAATTCTAATTTGCTAATAAACTCATAGATTATAAATGGTGGTATAGTTTTATTTCTATATCACCATTTTTGTGTATAAAGTTATCGTATATTCTGCTGCCTGGAATATGTTACAAAAAAATAGATTATTTATTTCTGAAAATTTATTCTGTTTTACATTTATATTTATATAAATGTTTATATAAATATAATTTGGAGGAGTTTTTATGAAAAAACTAATTGTACTTTTAGCCTCATTGTTGTTCATATTCACTGCAGTTTTATCACCAAGAGCTGCAGTAAATCCTGACAAAAAGGACATGCTAAAGCATGGAAATCCAGAGATTAAGGTTGGAAAAACTGGTACACCTGAATGGGCAGCTGGAGTTCTTTCTGAAAGTTTATCAAAGGATTTTAATGGAGCTGCTAAATTTATGGAGGACAACAAAGACATATTTTTAGTTGAAAATGCACAGGAAGAATTTGAAGTTCTTCAAGAGAAGGATGATGAACTTGGATATAAGCACATTAAGCTTCAGCAAAAGGTGAATGGAATACCTGTGTTTGGAAATGAATATTATATTCATTTTGATGCTGAGGGAAAGGTTTATGTTGTAAATGGAAGCTATGATCCATCAGCGAGAAATACTAAAATAGATAAGCATTTTATTAATAAAAAACAGGCAGAAAAGGCTGCTGAAAAGGAAGTTGTATTTGAGGAACTTGAAGAGGATATAACATCAAAGCTTTATCTTTACAGGGTTTCTGAAGAATATCTTCCTGTATATCTTGTTAGAATAAGCTTCCTTTATCCAGAACCAGGCAACTGGATGATATTTGTAAACGCCTATGATGGAAGTATTGTTGATAAATACAATAACATAATGACAGAAAAGGGAGGATCAGATAAGGGTAAGCCTGCAAAGCCACCAACAGGAGGTACTGCAGCTACTGCAACTGGAAGGGGAGTACTTGGGGATAATAAAACAATAAATGTAACCCTTTCTAGTGGAGTTTATTATCTAAAGGATATAACAAATCCAATGTATTCTAAGGGTGGAGAAATAATAACCTATGATGCAAATAATCAGACGAGGCTTCCAGGTACAATGATGAGTGATTCAGATACAGTTTTTGATTCAACAAGGCACCCAGCAGCGATAGATGCTCATTACTATGCAGATATGGTTTATGACTATTATTACAACAATCATGGAAGAAACAGTTTGGATAACAATGCTATGGATATTAAATCAACAGTACATTATGGGAGAAATTACAGCAACGCATTTTGGAGTGGTTCACAGATGGTTTATGGGGATGGAGATGGAGTAAATTACAGACCTTTCTCTGCTTCACTTGACGTAATAGCACATGAAATGACACATGGTGTTACCGATAAAGAAGCAGGACTTATCTACAGGGATCAGTCAGGAGCATTAAGTGAATCCTTCTCAGACATATTTGGATGTATGATTGAGAGCAAGAACTACATTATGGGTGAGGATTGCTGTATAAGGGAACAGGGATTTAGAAGCGTTGATAACCCAAATCAGTTTGGAGATCCTGACCATATGAGCGAATATGTTTATACATCATTAGACAATGGCGGTGTTCATACTAACTGTGGTATTCCAAACAAGGCTGGTTCTATTATATTAAAGGGTCTTGGTTTTGACAAAGCAGGAAAGATATACTATAGGGCAGTTGTTCAGTACCTTACTTCATCAACAAATTTTTCACAGGCAAAGGCAGCTCTTATGCAGTCAGCAGCAGATTTATATGGAGCAAATGGAACTGAATATAATTCTGTAAAGAATGCATTTGATAGTGTTGGAATACAATAAAATAATTATATAAAAGAAATAATAAAATAGAAGATAAGAAAAATGCCAGGTTCGGAAGCATTTATTCTCCGGAACCTGGCGTTTTTTTATTGAGCAGGTATTAAATCTACATTAAGGTAATTAATTATTATTGAAGCAGCTTCCCCTCTTTTTAGAGTTGAAGATGGGTTGAAGTTCCCATTGTTAAGTTTTACTATACCAAGTCTTGAGGATAGTGCAGCATAACCTGTCATGTTTTGTGGTATGGATTTTAAATCCTTTGCCTTGAGAATATATATATCACTTAATTCAGCAACGCTGCCTAACCCAAGTGCTCTAACTAAAAGCTTAGAAGCCTGAAGCCTTGTTACCTTTGAGTCAGGTTTCTTTTCTGCTTCAGATATAAGCTTTCTTGTTATTGCTTCTTTATAATAAACATCATAGTCATTACTTTCGTTTCTATTGTCTATATATGGATCAATTGATTTAATAACAAGCTTTATAAAATCCTTTTGAAGTATTTCTATATTTGGGTTGAACTTTCCACCGTCAGCATCAACTATGCCAAGTTCAATTAAGAGTAAAATATCCTTTTCATATGGAGTTCCTTTAATGTCAATAAAGGAGAGAGCATTTGCCTTCTTTAGAGGCTTACCATTATAATCGAGTAAATCACCATTTTTACCATCAAGCATAATAAAGTTATCATCAAGAAGGTAGGCAAGCTTAATATCATAACTTATGTTGTTATTGATGATATCTTTATGGCTTCGGATATATTCTAAGGAAAAATCAGCCTTTTCAAACAAAGCTTTATATGCATCTTCTAGCTTTATTACTCCTTCTGTTGATGGAAGGGAATATTCCTTCCAATTAAGGTTGTATGACATTATTTGTCCTGTATAAGCATTTACTGATATTGTAAAGGTATTAAAAGGACAGGCAACGCCATTATACTTTCTAATATAGTAGAAGGTATATGATGAAGGCTTCTCAACTGTAATATATTTATATAAATCACGGTATTCACACTGAGAAAATTTATCTAGCTCAATATCCTTTAGAAACTTTTTTGCTATGTTCTTTGACTGTTCCTTTGAATAGGATGATTCTGTCTTTTCATCAGGGTAAAATTTATTTCCATCAATATGGAAGGATATTAGCTTGGAGTTGACTGCATCAACTTCAGCATTTATGAAACCATAAACATTAGCATCCTTTTCCTTATTGTTGTAATTCCAGCTAAAGCGCCATTTTGCAGCATCGCTGTTTCCTATGGAATAAAGGTTTGAAGATTCAAGTTTAAAATCCTTAATTTGAGGAATATATTTTTCAACAACTGCAACGGCAGCTTCCTTAGATATAAGTTTACTATTTTCTTCGATGGATTTAAGCTCCTCAGGTGTCATTTCGTTTTTATCATACTTTGCCTCAGAAAATTGTACTTTTAAACTTCCAGAACGCACAATATTTTGTGTATATAGCACTTCTCCAGTAAGCGCATCTATTGGATAATCACCGTCTTTAAGTGTATAAACAAGTATTGGTGTTGGTTCCTTTGAGCCTGGTTTAGTAATAAGCTTATATGAAAGCTCAATTCCTAGTTTTTCTTTGAATATTTCCTGAGCTTTCTCCAGGCTTATTGCCTTTGAAGTATCAGGTAACTGAGTGTCATCCCAGGAGTATTCATAGCTTATTATTTTGAGTGTATTCCTATCAACTTCAATGCCTATTCCATTTTCAGTAAATTCAATCCCGTTTGCAACTCTATAAAATTTAAAGTAACTGTTTTGGCTCATGTATAATTGTGAATCTTTATATTCGTTTTGATACAATTTCATTTGACTAAATTTTTTTGGCTGAATGCTTTTAATAAAGGCTTCTGCTGCCTTTAATGCATCAGCGTTTGTATATTTTGTTATTTTTTTGTGTGAATCATTGGAAGGTTCGTATCTATACATTCTAATGATTTCACCGGTTATTGCATCTACGGAAACACTTATTTGGTTATGGCCTTCTTTCTTTGTCCAGTTAATTTCGTAAAATCCATTACCTTCTTCGTTTTCTCGATAGTTATGAGAGACATCATAATCCTTTGTGTCAAGACTAAATGATTTTTTTGCAATTTCTATTGCCTGCTGGTAAGTTACCTTTGGTTTTTGGCTGGCACTTGCGCTATATGGAAGTACCATACCTAAAAGCATTGAGAACATGATAATAAAGGTTAATATCTTTTTCATATATAAGCTCCTTTCCAGTATTTTCTTTTGATTAATAAGACTATATAATCGTAAAAATGTTCCAAATTAATTAATTTTTAACCATTTTAATTGAGTTTTTGGTTATAATAAATATATAGTGTTATAATATGGTAACAAAAGTTCCATAATTGTTTTTATTTATGAAACAAATGGAATAAAGATGTAGTCTTAATGATGAATACTTTTGTTAATGGAGGTGAATTTAAGAACTAGAATAGTGAGATAAAATAAGGAGGAAAAAGAATGGGAAGAATGAAAAAAAGGATAAAAGCTTTAACTTCATTATTTGTTATCGCTGCCTATTTACTAGGCATACCATATATAGCTTCAGCAGCCAAGGTATCCTTATATGGAAGTGAGGTTATATTATACGATAAACCAATTGCAAAGGGTATTACGTATACTGAAAAGCAGGTGTTTGATAATACCAACAATAGAAAAAACAGAGTTAATATAGTAACTGCAAATCTCAATGACAGCGATGTCAGCTTAATATTTTCCAAGGCAAAGGATAAGGAAAGAAAGGTAAATGTTCTAACACAGCAAATACAGAGGGAAATTTTTAAAGGAAACAATGTAGTTGCAGGAGTTAATGCTGACATGTTCAATATGTCAACAGGGTTTAGTTCTGGACCACAAATTAGAGAAGGTGCAATTATTGCTGGACATAATTCAAAGAGTGAGGAAAAAAAATACCCGGTTTTAGGAATCGATAAGTATAATACGGCATTTATTGATTACATTTGTCTTGATGCAAAATTAAGTGCCAATGGTAATTCAACTGTAATAGACAATGTAAATAGAGAAAGCTATAAAAACAGCCTGATTCTTATAACAGATCAGTTAAATGATTATAAAAAGGTTGATTTTAGAAATTATGCATCAAATGGGGCATTGACAATAGTTAAGGGAATAAAAGCACCAATTCAGCTGGGAAAGGAATATGAGGGAACAGTTGAAACCCTTGGAATAGGCAGTAAAGAGGTTGTTGTTCCTGAAGATTCAATAGTTCTTGCCAGCAATGGTCCTAAAATGGATTGGGTAAAGTCAAACCTTAAGTCTGGTGATAAGGTAAAGATAAAAGTAAACTACAGTAGATCAGCTATACAGGAAGTAGTCGGTGCCTATACCTACATTGTTCAGAATGGAACTACCCTTACAGCAAAGCAAATGGTTGCAAACGGGGCATCGAGTGGAATGGTAAGCAGCAGAAGAGCTAGAACTGCCATTGGAATTACAGCAGATAACAAGGTGATAGCATTAACTGTTGATGGTGGAAAACCATCAACTGGAGTAAGTGATGGAGCGACCTATGTTGAAATAGGACAGATGATGCAGGATTTAGGAGCAATAAGTGCCGTTGCAATGGATGGCGGTGGCTCCACACAGATGAATGTAAGGCTTCATGGGGAAAAGGATATAAAAATAGTAAATAAACCATCAGATGGGACCCAGAGGGCATTAACAAATGGAATACTATTTGTAAGTAAGGCACCTAGAACAGATAGTGTTGGGAGTATGGAGGTTGATAGGGATATAATCATATACAAGGGTTCATCCTATCAATTTAAAATTAAAGGTGTTGATACAAATATAAATCCAGGTGATTTTTCCAACGTTGAACCGGATTGGAGTTTGGATGATGGGCTTGGAAAGATAGATTCAAGAGGAATATTTACAGCTGGACAAAATGCTGTACTAGGAAAGGTGAAGGCAATCTCTCAAGGAGCATCAGGAAGTGCGTTTATAACTGTAGTAGATACATTGGGAGCTCTTTCGGTTGTTGGTGAAAATGCTCTAATGATGGATTATGGAAGCACAAGACAATTTCAGTTGGCTGCCCAGGGAACAGATAAATCACAGGTGGTAATTACAAATGATGCAGCAGCGTGGTCAGTAACAGGTAATATTGGTAAAATTGATAAAAACGGTGTTCTAACAATAACAGCAAGGAGTGGTGCAGGAACAGTTACTGCCCAGGCAGGAGGAAAATCAGTCTCTGTAAAGATTACAGTTCAACAAACATCCATGGTAATAGATGGGTTTGAACATGCAGATGCCAAAAGATACAGTGTAGATGGTTCAGTAGGAGGAACAGGCAGTGTATCATCAGAAAAAGCCAAGAGTGGCAAATACAGCTATAAGATAAGCTATAATTATGATTCTCACTGGGATAGAAAGTATAATGGAACGATTAATTTAAATCCAACCTTTTTGGATAAAGCGGGAAATGATATAACAGAAGGTTATATGTCAATGGTAAGGCCTAAAAAGCTTGGAATGTGGGTATATGGAGATGGAAAAGCACCATGGCTGAGGGCTGTGGTAGTAGATGGTGAATCAGAAACAAAGACACTGGATATAGCCACAAGGATTGACTGGACTGGATGGAAGTATGTAGAGGCAGATATTCCTCAAGATGTACAGGTACCTGTCTCATTAAAGAATATATATTTTGTTGAAACAAATAAGAATCTTCACAACAAAGGAACTGTATATTTGGATGATATAAAGTTTGTATATTCAGACAGCCAGGATGTAAAATCACCATATTTTACAGATATTAAACCATCTTCAACTGTTTATAAGAGAGATGTAGATATATCACTAAAAATATTAGATGATAAATCAGGAGTGAATGCTGGTTCTATAAATATGAAACTTGATGGAAAACCAGTAAAAGCAAGCTTTAATGCATCAACTGGAATACTTGTATTTACAGCAAAGGGATTAGCTGAAGGAAATCATGCATTTGAGGTTGAAGCAGCTGATAGAGCAGGTAATAAAACAAACCCACCATTGAAAAGAACCTTTGGGGTAAGTCTTAAAGCAGATAAAGCTTCACCTGTTATAAAGGATATTACACCACTGGATTGGTATGCTACTGAATCTGAAATGCCAAGGATATCAGCAAACATAAGAGATAGTCAGACTGGTGTTGATTCTAAGAGTATTTCAATTAAAATTGATGGAAATGAACTAAAACCAGTTTATGATGAGGCTTCAGGTTGGGTATATGCAATTCCTGACAGCCCACTTTCAAAGGGAAACCATGAGGTGGTTATAATTGCAAAGGATAGAGCAGGAAATAAAACAACAAAGGAAACAGGCTTTACAGTTGATCCAATAGAACAACCAAAGAATTCTGAAAAATTTACTGTTTCAATTGCAGCCGATACCCATGCAACAGGTTTTGGATATGAAATATTTAAAGCGATAAAGGAAGATGATTCAGAGCTTGTTATAAACAATGGTGATTTAATAGATGAAGATGAACTAACACAGTGGAACGATGCTATAAAGCAGGTGAGTTCCATAGGGGAAAAGTACATGGTTTTATCACCTGGAAATCATGATGTTGTTGGAGGAAGTCTTGAAAGCTACATGGCGACCTTCGGGCTAGCATCACCAACATATAGTTTTGAATATGGAAACTCATTATTTATAAGCCTTAACAGTTCAACAGGACAGGGTATAAGTGCATCTGATCCAACACAATTTGATTATTTAAGCAAAATGCTTAGCAGAAATCAAAAGCAGAATGTAATTGTATTTACCCATGTTCCAACAAGGGATACCTTTGGAACAAAGCATGAAATGCCGAAGGGTGATGCAGCAAGGCTTGAAAAGATACTTGGAGATTATAAAAAGGCAAACCCGTCAAAGAGCATAAATGTAATGTTTGGAAATCTTCATACAAGCCAGAGCTGGGAAGTATCAGGGGTTACATATACAATAGTAGGGAATGGTTCCTTGAAGAGATATGTAAGACCTGAAAATGGAGGTTTTCTTGCTTATACTAAGCTTATAATTGATGGTTCAAAGGTTACAAGGGAAGTTGTACCTATTGTAGAAAAGATATCTGTAATAGATGGGGGACTTATAAAAGGTGAAATGAACCTTATAAGAGGAACTAAAAAGCAGCTTACTCTTTATGGAGATTTCAGTACTTTAAATGCTGACTATATAATACCATTGAACCCATTTAAGGATGTAAGCCCACAATGGAAATCAAGCAACCCATCTGTAGCTTCAGTATCAAGTGGAGGTATGCTTACTACTTTAAGCCAGGGAGATGCTGTAATTACAGCTGAGCTTTCTGGGAAAAAGTATTCCTTTAAGGTTATATGTATAGATCAAACTCAAAGGGAACCATTTAAAATAAGCATAGTTCCAGGAAGCCTTGAGGTATCATCAGGAAGCACTACAAAACTTGAAACCTATGGATGGAATCTTTACGGAGAATCCTATGTTATTGACAATGCAAATGTAAGATATGAGATATCAGGCGATATAGGAAATATCGCAAATGGAGTATTTACAGCAATACAGGGAGCAGACAAAACAGGTACCATAACTGCAGTATATGACAAATTTAAGGCACAGATACCTGTAAGTATTGTAACGTCTAAGAAATATGCAATTGTTAATACAGAAACTCTAAACATGAGAGAAAAGCCATCAATAGACAGTAAAATCCTTGGAACACTTAAGGCAGGAGATAAGGTAGAAGTTATATCTGAAAGTGGAGAATGGGCTAAGATAAGCTTTAATGGAATTCAAGCTTATGTAAATAAAACTTATTTAAAATAAGGTGTATTAAAATCCGGGAGGTTTTCTCCCGGATTTTTGCATATGTGAGTTTAGGCATATTAAAGAAAATAACAAGTCAATATTTTGGTCTATTTTGTGTCATACTTTGTCAGTATATATGTTGCAAAAATTCTATTACATTCCGCCCTTTCAAACATCCTAGAGTCGAACCAATTTAGCAGGGCTGTTTGAAAAGGCGGAATGTAAAGAATTTTAATGCAACATATATAGAAAGCTCAAGTTAGCTCAACTAGCTTGAGCTTTCATTTCTTCGTTTGACGCAAAATATCCTCAAAATATTTGACTTGTTATTTCCTTTAATACGCCTTAATTAACTTTGTCTTGATTCAAAACTTCCGCAGTCTGTGTTTTCCTTTGTCTTGGCTGGTTCAACATGATGGGTTACCATTATGTCTCTAAGTGTGCAGTACTGCTGTGTTCCAGCGTGATATTTACATTCGTGAACGTTACATCCTATGCTCTTGTTAATATCCATAAAAGCACCTCCATTAAAAATTTACAATACTATTATTTGTATAACAGCATATATTATTCATGGGGATAAATTTTTGAAAAATAAAAATTTTTCAAAAATAGGATTGACATTGGAAACATAAGGGTGGTATCCTAAAGTAGTAATATTTAATTTTTATGTAAGGAGGTAGGAAAAATGGCAAAGTTAAATAATGCTTTTAGATTTAGCAATAATATGCTCATCATTGATGGCACTGCTGGCATTTTTATGTCCAGAAACGAAAAGTTTATAAACAACAGCCCTACCTCGGGAATTATTGAACCATAATGGAAATATTTTGAGCCATTATAGGGTCATGGGCTGTTTAATCCCATGGCTCTTTTATATTTACTATGAAGATATATTTTATCTCTTTTATAGTATTAAGCCATGGGAGAACCATGGTTTTTTTGTTTTCATCTGACATATGGGGAGGGATTTCGATGAAAAGAGTTTTTAAGTACATCTGGAAGTATAAGTTGCTTGTAATTGTTCCAGGAATTGCAATGGTATTAAGTATAATACTGAATATGATAAGCCCATATCTTGTTCAGATTATGGTTGATGATGTAATGAAGGGCGGGAAGACTGAGCTTTTATCTAAGGTTCTTATATCAATAGGTATAATAACAGCTTTAAGAGCAATTTTCGGCTATATTAAAGAGTATGGATTTGATGTTCTTGGTACAAAAGCACATACAGATATGAGTAAGGAGCTATTTAACCATATTCAAAGCCTTTCATTCAGTTATTTTGATGGAATGAATACTGGAGAAATAATGTCAAGAATAAGTGAGGATCTTAATAATATAAGGATGGCAATAGGCTTTATAATTGCTATATCTCTTCAAGATGCTATATCCTTTGTTATTGCTGCAGTTATATTATTTAAGCTTAATTGGAAGCTAACACTGCTTGCAATGACTGTTATGCCAGTAATTGCATTTATAGCATTAAAGCTTGAAAAGAAAATGGATGCTGCCTATGAAAAGATAAGTGACCATACAGCAGTTATAAATACTACAGCCCAGGAAAACATCGCAGGTGTAAGGCTTGTTAAAGCCTTTGCAAGAGAAAGACATGAGATATTAAAGTTTTTAGAGCTGAATAAGACCAATTATAAATTAAATGTTGAGCAAACCACTGTATGGGGAAGATATTTTCCTATAATAGAGTTTTTATCCAATATATGCGTAGTAATGGTTATATCCATTGGTGGAATGTTTGTTATAGGTGACAAGCTTTCCATAGGAAATCTTGTAGCTTTTGATTTATATATATGGGAAATAATATGGCCTATGAGGGACTTGGGATGGCTAACAAATGCCATAGGACAAAGTCGTGCTTCTGCAAAAAAGGTTTTTGAAATAATGGATATGAAGCCTGAAATAAATTATAGTGAAGATGCTATAGGCCTTAAGGATTTAAAGGGTCATGTAAAATTTGATAATGTTTCCTTTAAATATGGTGATTCATATATTCTGCAGGATATAAATATTGATGTTCAGCCAGGAAAAACACTGGCGGTAATGGGAACAACGGGATCCGGCAAGACATCTATTATAAACCTGATTGGAAGGTATTATGATGTCTGTGAAGGAAAGGTTATGGTAGATGGGCATGATGTTAGAAATCTTAATCTTGAGAATTTAAGAAGCCAAATGTCAGTGGTATCCCAGGATGTATTCCTTTTCTCTGAAAGTGTACGTGAAAATGTACAATTTGGAAATGAAAATGCTGATATGGACTTAGTAAGAAAGGCTTGTCAAGATGCTTGTGCCCTTGAATTTATTGATGAACTTGAGGATGGCTTTGATACCATAATAGGTGAAAGAGGTATAGGGCTATCTGGAGGTCAGAAGCAAAGAATATCAATTGCTAGAGCACTTATAAGAGATGCAGGTATATTGATATTAGATGATGCTACATCAGCTCTTGATATGGAAACAGAATATCAGCTTCTGAAAAATCTCCACAATAGAGAGAAAAATATAACAACATTTATTATTGCACACAGGATTTCTGCAGTTAAGAATGCAGATGAAATAATATTCTTAGATAACGGAAGAATTGTAGAAAGAGGAACACACAACGAACTCCTTAAGCTTAAGGGAAGATACTATGAGGTTTATTGTGAGCAGTTTAAGGACTTCGAAGATGTTGAGGCGGAGGTGATCTAATATGGCTAGAAACTCGATAAAGCAGGATGAGGAATTAAAGACCCGTTCGAACTTAGAGATATTAATTAGACTTTTTAAATATCTTGGACCATTTTTAGGAAAAGTAACTATAGTTATGCTTCTATTATTGTTTGTAATGGTTTGTAATCTATTAAATCCATACCTTTTAAAAACTGCCATTGATAAGTTTATAGATCAGGGGAACATTAAAGGGTTAATATTCATAGGAGCAGGCATGGTGGGTATGAACCTCCTTTCAATGCTTGCATCACGTGGAAGAATAAAAATGATGGCGGGAATAACAAATAAAATACTGTTAACTATAAGACAGGAACTGTATTCACATATACAAAAGCTTTCGTTTTCCTTCTTTGATGGAAGACCAGCAGGAAAGATTCTTGCAAGGGTTGTAGGTGATGTAAACTCACTGCAGCAGCTTTTTACAAATAGTATAACAAACTTTATACCAGAGCTTCTAACCCTTGTTTGTGTTACTGTAATCATGTTTTCAATGAATTACAAGCTTGCCCTTGCAGCTATAGGAATAATGCCTCTTTTGATGGTTGGACTATTTTTGATTCAGACCTTTAGTAGAAAAAAGTGGCAGTCCTACAGACAAAAGAGATCTAACATGAATGCATATACCCATGAGGATTTTTCAGGTATCAGGGTTGTTCAGTCCTTTGCTGTTGAAAAAAGGACCTCTAAAAACTTTCTTGACCTGGTAAAGGAGATGAATGGAGCATTTGTTAATGCAGTAAGGCTCAACGATACCTTCTGGCCCCTTGTGGAGATTTCCTGGGGAATAGGGCAAATAATAGTATTTTGGGCTTCAATTAAAATTATGAAAACTGATAGTTCAGTTACAGTTGGTACTATTGTGGCCTTCACAGGATATATAAGTATGTTCTGGAGACCAATAATGAATATAACAAATTTCTACAACACACTTATTACAAATTTTGCTGCAGCAGAAAGAATATTTGAGATAATGGATATAAAGCCTGATATAGTAAACATCCACGAAGCAATCACAATGCCAAAGATAAAGGGACAGGTGGAGTTTAAGAATGTAACCTTTGGCTACGATGATGGCACAGTCGTTTTGGATGATGTAAGCTTTAAAATATCTTCTGGAGAGTCTGTAGCCCTTGTTGGACCAACAGGTGCAGGAAAAACTACAATTGTAAACCTTATAAGCAGATTCTATGATGTACAGGAGGGAGCAGTTCTTGTAGATGGAAGAAATGTAAGTGAGGTTGAGATTGAATCCCTAAGAAGCCAAATGGGAATAATGCTTCAGGATACATTCCTTTTCTCAGCAACAGTAAAGGAAAATATACGTTATGGAAAGCTTGATGCTACTGATGATGAGGTTATTGCAGCTGCAAAGGCAGTGAATGCCCATGAATTTATAATGAAGCTTGAAAATGGATATGATACCGAAGTAAATGAAAGAGGTTCAAGGCTTTCAGTTGGTCAGAGACAGCTTATATCCTTTGCTAGAGCACTTCTTGCAAATCCAAGGATATTGATTCTTGATGAAGCTACCTCAAATATTGATACCTTTACAGAGAGGGCAGTTCAAAGGGGAATTAAAAAGCTTCTCTTTGGAAGAACATCCTTTGTAATAGCCCACAGACTTTCAACTATAAGGGATGCAGATAGAATAATGGTTATAGACAACGGTAAAATAGTTGAAACAGGAACCCATGACGAGCTTATAAAGCTCAAAGGACAATACTACGATTTATATATGTCCCAGTACAGATTCATAAACGAGGGAGCATAATTGGGAATATAAGGATTATGCGACTTAGCGTAGTAGTTAGTTTCTACCTTTAAAGACCGTTCCAACCGAGGTGTCGGG
>DAMCZI010000042.1:0-40125 GCA_032095175.1 Clostridiaceae bacterium | reverse complement strand
ATGATGCACTAGAATTCTTATATTTTATTTTTTTAAACAGCTCTGCTTAATTGGTCCGACCCTAAGATGTTTAAAAAAATAAAATATGTAGAATTCTTGCAACATATGAGTTTCGAATGTTCTTAGGTTGTCGCCATCCATGCAATCTTAGAATTTCAACACGCAGTGAGTGTTTTCCAAGGGGTTAAATGCCCCGACACCTCGGTTGGAACGGTCTTTCAAGATAAAAACTTACTACTACGTTAAGACGCATTATCCCTAGGTTACGAATTATAAATAGGGTTTGGGAAATTTGAAAAATTAATGTATAATAGTTTTTATAGGCAGGTGGTTTTATGGTGAACCCCATGAAATATAGTATAGTGGGGCTGCTGAGTGATATATTAAAAGCCCTTGGAATAAAAGGTTATCTGGTTGGAGGGGCAGTAAGGGACATGCTGCTTGGAATAGAGCCGGTGGATTTTGATTTTGTGGTTGAATGCTCTCCTAAGGAGCATTATATGCTTTGTAGCAATATTGAGAAAAGGTTGAACTGTAAGGTGAGTTATAATAACTGGTATCATACAGGAAAGTTCCAAACGGATGGCTTTGAAGTTGATATAGTAATGGCAAGAGAGGAACGTTATGATGGTATTGCCTCAAAACCTGCAGTTAAAGCTGCCAGTTTAGATAAGGATTTGGCAAGAAGGGATTTTACTATAAATACTATGGCAGTATCCATATATGATGAAGACGAAAGCATAATAGATCCCTTTTTTGGAATTGATGATTTAAAAAAGGGTCAAATCAGGGTGCTTCATAATATGAGCTTTAAGGATGATCCTACAAGAATATTTAGAGGTATAAAGTATGCTTCAAGATTTAACTTTTACTTTGATGATAATACCTGTAACCTTGTAAATGAAGCAACAAGAATGGGATATATGGAATATTTAAAACCAGGGAGAGTAAAGCAGGAGCTAATTGGTATATTAAATGAACCAAACCCAATATATTCTGTTGATATAATTGAAAAATTAAATATTTTACAAGGAATTACCTATACTGATGTTACATTAAACAGATATTTAAGAGAGAAAGCATTTAAGCTTCTTAAAGATAATAAGAAACTTGCGGCAGTATTTTATAAAAATAGTGATGATAAAATAGCAGTATTGAAGGATCTACTGAACCTGAGTATGGATGTAATAAATGATATACAGCATTTAAAGGAAATAAGCAATGTGCTTCTATCGGAAGATGATTATATATATAGATATCTATTAATGAATGAAAAAAGAATAGATTGGAATTTAACTGAAACAGTATTTTATTGTGATAAAAGGATAGATAATTTTTTAAGATTAAAGGATACTTTTGAAATCGAAATTAGTGAAGAGGTTATGAAAAAGCCAAAGGAAATAAGAAAATATTTACTTGATGAAAAGTTAAAGAAGCTGAAAAAGGCTTTGGAAGGAGAAGAAGATAATGTTTGATTATCAAAGCGTTGCAAAGATTATATTTACTTTAGCTGCAGTAACTATTTCTCTAACGATACATGAATATTCTCATGGACTTATATCAACAGCCCAGGGAGATGATACACCAAGGCGTTCTGGAAGACTTACACTTAACCCGCTGGCACATATTGATCCAGTAGGATTTCTTTCTCTTATGATCTTAAAATTTGGCTGGGCGAAACCTGTACCAATAAGCTCAAGAAATTATAAGAACCCAAGATTGGGTATTATACTTACATCCCTTGCAGGTCCTGTTTCAAACCTACTGCTAGCTTTTTTTAGCATACTATCAATGTATATTTTTAAAATTCAATCTGATGGAATGCAGGTTTTTTTAGCAGAGCTTGTATTCTTAAACGTTGGCCTTGCAGTATTTAATCTAATACCTATACCTCCACTGGATGGCTCTAAGATATTTGGGGAAATATTTGGGGGAAGGGTTTCTGAGTTTATATATAGAATTGATAGAAAGGGAATGATTATACTTCTTATACTTCTATGGATTCCACCCGTTAGTAGCCTATTATCTAATGCTATTTGGGAAATTGCATTTTGGATGGAATCTGTAGTAAAAATATTTTTTTAACAGGTGGTATTTATGACACTAAATATTAAAATAGATGCCTTTGAAGGACCGTTGGATTTACTTTTGCACCTTATTAAGAAATCAGAGGTAGATATATATGATATACCTATAGCTCAAATAACTGATCAGTATATAGAATATCTTAAGGCAATGGAAGAACTGGATTTAAATATTGCCAGTGAATTTCTTGTAATGGCTGCAACACTTCTTGAGATAAAGTCGAATATGCTTCTTCCTAAAAAGAAGAATGATGAGGATGAGACTTCGGCTGATGAGGATCCAAGAAAGGAATTGGTTGAAAAGCTTATTGAGTATAAAAGGTATAAGGAATTTTCGACAACATTAAGGGATTTTGAAGACGAAAATGAAATTTTCTTTAAATCTCCTGATATAATCGATGATATAGAAAATCCTGAGATATTTTTTAAAAATATTACACTGGAAAACCTTATGGTAGCCTTTAAAAGGGTAGTTGATTCCTATGATAAAAGATATAATAAGGGTAATAAAATAACTGAAGATATACGATATGATGAATATAGAATAGAAGATAAAATGGATGACATAAGAGAAGCTCTTAGCAAAGAAAATAAGGTTAAATTTGAAAATTTCTTTAAAAGGGCTGAGAGCAAGATGGAGGTAGTTGTAATATTTCTGGCTATGCTTGAACTGATAAAGCTGAAGTATATAAGTGTAGTTCAATATGAGAACTTTGGAGATATAATAATAGAAGGGCAGGAAGGACCATGGACAATTTCCTAAATTACATTGAGTTTTCTGATGATACAACAAGAATGAGGGGAATCATCGAAGCTGTTCTTTTTGCTGCAGGAGATCCCATAGCTATTAAGGATTTGAGTAGTATACTTGAAATAGGGGAAAAGCAGCTTAAAAATATAATTGGAGATATGATTGGAGATTATAAAAAAGACTCAAGGGGAATTCATATTGTTGAGTTTAATAATAAGGTGCAGCTTTGTACAAAGCCTGAATATGGTGATTATATTAAAAAGCTTATAAAAGCAGACAATAGACAAAATCTATCCCAGGCTGCATTGGAAACCCTCTCAATAATAGCTTACAAGCAGCCAATAACAAGAACAGAGATAGATGAAATAAGAGGTGTCAGAAGTGATAGAGCTGTAGCTACACTTTTAGAGAGAAACCTGATAAAGGAAAATGGAAGAAAGGATGCACCTGGAAGACCAATAATATATGTAACGACAGATGATTTTCTAAAGTATTTTGGATTTAAAAATATAAAAGAACTTCCAGAATTAATTGAATTTAATCTGGAAAATGAGGAAGAATAAGATACAGATCCTGTATTTTATTCTTTTTTTTGAGGTGAAATATGGTTTATGGAATTATCATTGTTATTGCCTTATTATTAATTCTTATATTAATAAACATAAAAATATCACTAGTTATACAAAATAATAATGTGGCTGTTTCTATAAATGGGATAGTAAAGTTAAAGCCTAAAATAAAAGAAGCAGAGGAGGAGGTGAAAAAGAAAGGGTTTAAAATGACCTTTAAAAAAGCATTGCGATTTACCAGGGATTCCTGGCCTAAAATCAGATATTTATTTTCAAAATCTTCTGTTAAGCTCAATTTAAATTTTAAGTACGGACTTTCTGATGCGGCAGCGACAGCGTTTTTTTATGGAAGTGCTAATTCTATTATATATGGAATAGAGCCAATTCTTAAAGGGATTTTTAAGTCTTTTTCCGGTTGCTACTCGATAATACCGGATTTTAAAAATGAAGGTATGGATTATACTCTACAGGTTTTTTTAAAGGTTAAGGTTTTACATATTTTAATTTTTATGTTTAAAATGCTTCCTGTTTTGAAAAACTATAAGAAATATATAAAAGATAAGGGTGGTGTAGTAAATGCCTGATCATCCAATAGAAGGATTAATGAAATCAACAATGGATAGTTTAAAGGAAATGGTGGATGTTAACACCATAGTTGGAGATCCTGTTGAAACAAAGGATGGCAATGTTATAATACCAATTTCAAGGGTAAGCATAGGCTTTGTATCTGGAGGCTCTGAATTTTCATCTGGAGAAAATCAGGGAGATGGAAGCAGCAAGCTGCCATTTGGAGGAGGCAGTGGAGCAGGCATGTCCATTCAACCAGTTGCATTCCTCGTTGTTGGAAAGGAACAGGTTAAGCTTCTTCCTGCTCATCAAGCAAATTCTCTTGAGAGAATGATAGACAATGTACCTGATGTTATGGATGAGATTATAAAGCTATTTAAGAAGGACAAATCAAATCAGCAAAAGGCTGGTGGCTGTCCTCCTCCTGATAATGCTGGATCACAACAAAACAATACCAATATGTAAAAAATTAATCATTAGCTTGCAGAAACCATTGCTTTATGGATTTCTGCAAGCTAATATTGTCTTATAATACTACAGGTATTGTTTGATTCAAGTCAAGAATACTAGATATATGGTATAATACTTTTATAAACGTTAATTTAAAGCAAAAGCGGGGGGATTTTCATGGATATAAAGGAAGCTATTGAAAAGGTATGGGATGGAAGAAGATATACCCCAAAGGATGTATTAGAGGCTGTAAGCCATCTGAATGAGGAAGTAGCTGAAACTATGAAGGCTCTTATGAAGGATGAAAATGAAAAGGCAAAAAGGGAGCTTGAGGATGCTCTTTCCTGTATGTTTATTGCCTTTAAAATGATGAATTTGGATATGGAGGAAGCTATAGAAAGACAGATTCACCTAATGCAGTTAAAATCGGAAAAGGTGATGATTATAAGAAAGGATAGAGTTGAAATATATGTAAAGGGTAAAGTTAAAGGTGGATGGACTATATGGGATGAGGAGGATATAAGAGAGGCAGAAAAAATGGCAAAGGATTATAAATGCTCTATTAAATATGAGGATTGAAAAATGAAAAAATGCTCATAATATTTCTGTATATTATTATGGGCTGGTGATGATGATGAAAAAGATCTCTATACTTATATTTATGACAATTATACTCTTAACTCCTTATATGGCAGTTGCATCGATTGACAGAGGTGTAAAGGACATAGCTTTAAGATGCCATTCGGCAATAGTAATTGACCAGGAATCTGGCAGAGTTTTGTATGAAAAGGATGCAAAACATATCCTGCCAATGGCAAGTACTACAAAAATAATAACTGCAATAGTTGCAATGGAAAAAGGAAACATAGAAGACAGTGTGGTTGTTTCAAAAAAAGCAGCATCAATGAGAGGTTCTTCAGTGGGACTTAAGCCAGGTGAAAAGGTGAGTCTTGAGGAACTTCTTTATGGACTTATGCTTTGCTCTGGAAATGATGCAGCAGTTGCAATTGCAGAGCACATTTCAGGCAGTGTTGAGGGTTTTGCAGAGCTTATGAATGAAAAGGCAATAGAATTGGGAGCATATAATACTAGCTTTGTAACACCACATGGTCTTGATGCTGAAAGCCACTATACAACTGCCTATGATCTTGCTAGGATAACTGCTTATGCAATGAAGAATGAGCTTTTTTCGAAAATAGTTTCTACAAAAACCATTTCTTCAGGTGTAACTGGGGAGTTCAATAGAGGCTATAGCAATATAAACAAGTTTCTCTACAGAATAGAAAATTCTGATGGAGTAAAAACTGGATATACTGGAGGTGCTGGTAAATGCCTTGTTGCATCTGTAAAACACGATTATGGAAGATATATTTGTGTAGTATTAAATAGTGGTGATAGATGGAGAGATGCCGAGAAGCTAGTTAAGTATGCAGAGAACAACTACAAATTTGTGAAGATAATGAGTCAAGGGGAGAGAATAAAAAGATTCAAGGTTTATGGAGGAAATCAAAGATATGTAAATGGCTGTATAACTAAAGATTTATACCTTCCTGTATTAAAGGAAAGTACAGAGAATTACACCATGGATGTATATGCTCCTTCGGTTCTTTTTTCACCGTTATCTGAAAATGAGATGATTGGAAATGTGGTTGTAAAGATAGATGAGGATATTGTTGCAAAATATCCATTATACAGCGATAGAGAAGTGAAAAGAAAAAATTTTATTGATATTGTAAAAAGTATGGTTACAGGCCGGGCATATTGATGCCCGACTTTTTTATTTAAGGCATATTCAAGGAAATAAGAAAATGTAACAGAATTTATGTGAATCATATAGGTAACCAATCTTGTTTCTCATGAATAATCTAATTATATGGGAAAGGAGGTTGGAAATGTGTTTAAATATATTGACTGTATTGATGCAGGAACAGAATATTGTCCCTGTTCTTTAGCAGAAAGAGGAGAATGTATAATCTGTTCCCAGTTGAAGGATAAAGTGTTTTGTGATTGTTTAAATTGGAAGGGAACTTGTATATATCAAGAATTTATAAACAATAAGGAAAAGGCAAGTAAGGCCAGGCAGTTTGAGAGATATAATGTTATTAAGAAGGAGTATATAAGGAAAGATTTATTTTTGCTAGATATAGAAGTAAGTAAAACCCTTGCAAGGGAATTAAATAATCTAGGAGCATTTGTGTTTTTAAAAAACATAGTAGATGCTGAATGTTATAGTACACCTATATCAGTTCTTGAAAGTAATATATTTGCGAACACAATAAAGGTTGCAGTAAAAGTAGCTGGTGCTAAAACAAAGGCTTTAGATAAATGTGGGAAGAAAATACTCTTAAAGGGACCTTATTGGAATGGGATACAGGGAGTAAAGTTTTTGAAGGAACTGAAAAATAAAAGTTGCCTTATAATCGGAAGAGGTGTTGCAGCAGCACCTGCTGTACTTGCAGCTAAGAAAATGATATATGCTGGAAACCAGGTATATGTTCTTCTTGATCCCGGAAGAAGCGTTTCAAATTTTACAAAGCCATATTTTATAAAGCATGGATGTATTGTTGAGGATATGAGATTTTGCAGCGAGGGTAAATTTTTAAGCAGCGAGTTTAGGGCTCATATTGAAAAACTCATGAAAAAGTGGAATTTTAATGTTGTGTTAAGTGCGGGGGATGATGAGTTTCATAGAATGATTATAGGGTTTATTAACAATATAAATAGTGATGTGAATTTTGCTACTGTAAACAACAGCACAATGTGCTGCGGTGAAGGAATCTGTGGAAGCTGCCAGATAAAAGGGGCAAATGGAGAAACAATAAAGACCTGTAAGCAGCAGTATAATCCTGGAGAAGTATTTTTAAGGGGGATGTATAAGTAATGAAGGTAGTTGTTATTGGGGGCGGCTGGTCAGGATCCGCTGCAGCGCTGCAAGCAAGAAAATCAGGTGCGGAGGTACTTCTTATAGAGAAAACTGATATGCTTTTAGGTTTGGGAAATGTTGGCGGAATAATGAGAAATAATGGAAGGTTTACTGCTGCAGAAGAAATGATTGCCCTTGGCGGAGGGGATTTGTTTAATATAACTGACAGGTGTGCAAGACATAAAAACGTAGATTTCCCGGGACATAAACATGCAACCCTCTATGATGTAACAAGGGTTGAACCTAATGTAAGAAGATATCTGTATGAGGTTGGTGTTGATATATTTCTTGAGGCAAGGGTTGTTGATGTAGAAATTGATAATGCCTCGATAAAATCTATTTATCTTAGTGATGGAAGCATAATTGAGGGGGATGTGTTTGTAGAAACAACAGGTTCCACAGGTCCAATGGGGAACTGTTTAAGATATGGAAAGGGATGTTCAATGTGCATATTAAGATGTCCATCCTTCGGTCCAAGGATAAGCATAAGTAAAAGAGCAGGGGTAGAAGACCTTCTTGGAATGAGAGGAGATGACAGCTACGGTGCAATGAGTGGTTCCTGTAAGCTAAACAAGGACTCTCTTTCACAGGAAATAAGAGAAAAGCTTGATAAAGATGGAGTTGTTGTACTTACTGTCCCTCCTGAAGATGTAAACCTTGATAAGCTGAATATGAAGGTGTGCCAGCAGTATGCCCTTAAAGAGTTTGCAGAAAATATAATACTTCTTGATACAGGTCATGCAAGGTGAACCGAACTGCAACGAAGACTGTTGCAGTTCTTCATCATTCAATTCAACTTCTTCAATATTCTCATCATCTGTACCGATGAACTTAATTTTTATTTTTCCCTCACCATTGCCACTACCATACCAATATATGCGGTCAATGAGAACATCAATTATCATCTTTTGCTTATCTCTAGGAAGTGTGTCAATAAGCTCACATTCGTTCAAAATATCTTCAATAAAAGCCAAATTAATTGCATTTGCTTTCTGTTTTATGTTGTGGTTTTCAATATCAGCAAGTTTTTTCTCTATGTCTAAGCACTCATCTTTTAAACACTTAATTTTTGATAATATAATATCTTCTATTTCATTACTTTTGGATAGAGCTGTAACTAAATTGTCAATTTGCTTTTTCTTTTCATTCAAAGAGTTTTTCAATGATAGTTTTTCAATTAAATTATTATCTTCTTTTGTTTTATTTTCATATATATTTTTTAGATATTCTAAATAGTTCTTTTTAGATTTTGCTAACAACTTCAATGTTTGCAATACCAAATTCTCTACATAACTGGCCTTAGCATTGCCATTATTACATAGCATTTTATGAGATTTCCTTTTTAGTGAACATGTATAATAAAACAACTTCTCGCCTGTAGTTTTTGATAACTGACCATGCTGAATTAGCATATATTCATTGCAATTGCCGCATATTAGTTTTCCAACCAACAATGCATTGTGTGTTTTTCCCAACCTAGGGAATGTGTCTCTGTTTTTATCGAATTGATCTTGAACCCTTAACCATAATTCCGGATCCAAAGCTCCTTGAATATTGCTTACAGCAGCGAATTTTTCATTGTCTGCTTTTTTTACTTTTATATGTTTTCCATTTTTTATACCTTGCTCAGTTTTATTGTAAGTCAAAAGAGAGTTGCAATTATTGACTTGACCATAGATAGTCCAACCTTTTGAGTTCAGATATGATACAACATCATCATTAGCTTTAACATAGATAGGATTTTGCAGTATTATTTTTAAAGTTGATTTTTCAAACATAATACCATTTCTTGATTTCATCTGATTTTGTGTAATATATACTTCTAGTTTATGCAGACTTCCTAATTCTAAATATTTTTCATATAAAAATTTTACAAAAGTCATTTCGGATTCATCAATTTTGAGGATTGAATATTCTCTTTGAGAACCTGATTTGTCAACAAGTTTAATTCGTTCAGAAGTAAACCCCATAGGAACTTTACCTCCTGTCCAGCGGCCGGATTTTGCTAATTCAAGCATATTGTCTCTTACACGTTCAGCAATTGTTTCTCTCTCTAACTGAGCGAATACACTTGCAATATATATCATCGCACGCCCCATTGGGGAACTAGTATCAAACTCTTCACTTATACTTATAAATGAGCAATTATTTTCTTGAAGTATGGAAAGAGTTGATGAAAAATCTGCTACGTTTCTTGATATTCTGTCAAGCCTGTAGCAAACTAGTGCATTAATTTTTTTAGATTTTATATCTTTTATCAATTTTTTAAATTGAGGTCTGTCTGTTGTACTTCCTGAGAATCCCTCATCCTCGTAAATTAAAAACTTTGTGTCTGGTCCTACTTTTTTATTTATGTATTCTTTACACATTTCTATCTGATTTTCTATAGAATCACCTTTACCAGTGAATTTAGATTTTCTACTATAGATTGCTACGGTTTGCATTATTCCTCCTCCTTCTTCTTTTTAAACTTTTAACTGCAAAATAAAATAATTCTTCTAAATCTTGTTTTTCAAAATCACTTAATGCTACCCCATCAAGCTCAAGTTCATCGGATTCTAATATAATCTTTAAGGTTCCTTCTAAATCAGTAACAGTATATTCAACTACATCAATTCCTAATAATTCATTTGCTGGGACATTAAGAGCCATTGCTACTTTTTCGAGGTTTGCAGAGTTTAAATTTTGACTTTTACCACTTTCGATATCATGGAGAGTGGCATACCCAATTCCGCTTTCTTGTTTAAGCCTATTAAGAGACCAGCCTCTTCTTTCTCGAGCAGATTTTATATTTATACCTAACTGTGATATTCCCATTAAATTAAACCTCCTTAGTAAATTTTAATTTACAAATATCATTATATCGGTAAACAGATAATATGTAAAGAAAATTCAATATCGAAATTCCGACAAATAACAACATTAAATATCTAATAAGCGATATGAAATATTTAGAAAGAAGCAGGTTTATTTAAAAAATATAAGATATTTTCATTTATTCAGTTAACATGGCAAATTTAGGAGTTTTGAAATATCGGTATAATGATATACAATCAAATCATAATCGGACAGACGATAACGATAAAAGTTAGGGGGTGTTGCTATGGATGGGAAAAAAATAGAAGAAATATTGAAAGAAAAGAATACATCACTTAATAAGTTAGCTAATGGTAGCAATGTTGGATATGCTACTCTCCACGACATAATGAGTGGTAAAACAAAAAACCCAGGAATTGACACTGTAATTAAAATAGCTAATTTTTTAGGTAAAAAAATAGATGATTTAATTTAAGGTGGTGGGGGTATGAAAAGGGTAATTCTTCAAATAAAGAAAAATAAGCACAAGGAAAAAGAAAAGATCCAAGAGACAGTTGTAGCCAGAGTTATACAATAAACATATTGTATAATATTACCATTTAATGTTTTATAGGGGGTTCATATGAGTAAAGTAACTGTAATTCTACCGAAAAACAGAAAAAAGCTTGAAGATAAATATGCTGAATTATTAGCACAAGCAGTTTCTGAATTGTTGACAGTAGAAGAATTTGAATGTTTGATTACTGAAATAAAAAAACGAGAAGCAGCTGGAATATTATAAATAAGGAGTGATCGGTATGCTAAAAGTTGGGATACCCAAGAGTAAAGCTGATATACAAAAGCAAATAGCAGCTCTAGAATACCAAATACCATTAGATACAAATGAGAAGGACAGAGAGATACATACACAAGCTCTAGAAGATCTTAGAGCAGTAGAAAAAGATTTAGAAAGGAGAGATAGGGATATGGAAGAAAATAAAAAAGAGATTGCTCCAGAAGTACCAGTTCTAGAGCAATCAGATGATCAAAAAATAATTAGTAAAAAAGGCAAGACTCACATTCCTTGCACACTTAGGTTAAAGCCATGTGACGAAATACCTAGGTAGTATATGTTTTCCAAGGTATTTGTTCCATGTAAATATTAGCAAGGAAATTTACTATATCTTCTCTACCATAGTATGTTGGAGTTCCATTGGAGTCTTGATTCATTAAGATTATAGGCATACCAGGAAAATATCTTTCGAAACTACGCTGAGCGTCATTAATAGTAAAAGAGTTTATTACAGCAGAAGCGTTAACAACAACTATAGCAAATGTTACACCTTGCTCATTTACAATAGCACCATCAAATTGCATAATATCACCCCCTTTCGACTAAATTTTATCATTTATGGAAGGGGAGTACAAGCGAAGGAGGGATACAATGCTAGTTGCTGAAAAAGTAAAGGGCTTTGAGCAGTTAAAATTTGAATCTAATAAGACCATGTTTAGATTATTTTTAAAAAACTTTTACAATGCATGGGGATCAGAAACAAGGGAGACAATTGAGCCTTTAAAAGTTGAATTTGCTAAGGATGATGGAAATGGACCATATTTAAAATTTATCTACAAAATAAACGGACGTAAAGAATGGACACACATTAAAAATCCGCATACTTGGTACTAGGGAGGGATGATATTTGGCTAAAAGGACTCCACTAATAGGAGTGAAATTTGGGAAACTTAGAGTCACAGAGCTATGCAAAACTGATGAAAAAGGTGTCCACTACAAATGCAGGTGTGACTGCGGAGGAGAAATAACTGTTAGATCTAGTGACTTAATGTGTGGCCGGATTAAAAGCTGTGGATGCTTAAGGAATCGAAACTATCACAAATTCATGAAGCAAAGGAGGGAGCTGCTGTGAAACATCCTAGAAGATTAACAAAACATGAAAAAATTATGTTGGATGATTTAGGTTTTAACCCTGCGGACTTTTTAAGAACTAAAAGGACACCTGAAGGTTATGAATTTTTGCAACGCAGTACAGGCAGAATTATGTCAGTTAGGGGGTAAATAAATTTGGAAGAACAACGAGAAATTTTAGAATCGATGATTGAAGTTGGAGCTCCGTTTGATGATATTGTTAAGCAATCTCAAAAATTGGACGTGCTAATTGTTCAATTTTATAAAGGAGACATATAAAAATGGATAATGAAAAGAAATGTCCTCATTGTGGCGGGAAGCTAGTGGAGGTAAAAAAGGGCCTTTTAGTATGCTGCATATGTAAAAAAGAAAAGAAAAAAGCCCTTGGCAGAGGGCTCTCCTTAAGTGAAACCATTTAGTAATGGGGTGCTGTAACACTCCATTACCCTCATTATAACATAAAAATTGGATATTGGGGGTAATAAAAATGAAAAAAGAAAAAGTGAAAATTGCTTTTTACGGAGTTACAAGTTTAATACTCATTATACTGATTATACGCAATATATTCAGTTTCCATACAAGCCCAAAAATAATTAGATATGAGACTTATATAGTTCATCCTGGTGACACGCTCTGGAGCATAGTAGCCGGTACATATGCAGAGGTGGATATAAGGGAAGTTATATACATAATCCGGCAGAAAAATGAAATTAACCCCACAATATATCCGGGACAGGAACTGCTGATCCCTGTGTTAGAAAAGTAGCTTTTTATATTATTTTGCTTTTTCGGATATATAGTCATATAGCAAAGGCAGGTGAGAGTATGGATGGCATATGGATGGATCTCAATTCACAGAAAAATTAAAGAATGCTGGGTATGGGAGGACAAACCTTTTAGTAAAGGTCAGGCATGGATTGATCTGCTTTTATCAGCCAACCATGATGATAAAAAGGTTGTATTAGGTAGTGAATTAATAACAGTTCAGAAAGGAAGTTTTATTACATCTATAAGAAAACTCTGTACTAACTGGGGATGGTCAAATACCAAAGTAATTTCATTTTTAAAGCTTTTAGAACAAGACAAAATGATAACGTATTTTAGCGACACTAAAAAGACGCTTGTAACCATTGAAAATTATGGATTATATCAAGATGAAGAGATAGAAAAACGACACGTAAACGACACAAAAGCGACACAAAAACATACAAACAATAATGATAATAATATATCTTCTAAAGAAGATATATATACACAATCTAAAAAGCCTAAAAAGTTAAAATATGCCGACTATGTATCCATGACTGAAAAAGATTATAAAAAACTGGTTGATAAATATGGTGAAGGTTTAACTAAAAAAATGATAGAAGTACTTGATAACTATAAAGGAGCTAAAGGAAAACAATACAAATCTGATTATCATGCAATACTAAACTGGGTAGTTGACAAAGTAACGAAGGAGCAGCCGAAACAACCTTCATCAGCACAGGATTTTAATTTTGATGGGCTATAAAGGAGGTAATAATTTGGAACCAATAGCAAATTTACAAGCAGAACAAGACATTTTAGCAAGTATTCTAGTAGATAACAACATTATCGCTGAAGTAATTAGTATATTAGAACCTTCTGACTTCTTTGCAGAAAAGAACAGATTATTATATCAAGCTATGAGTTCTCTATACACTCAAGATAAGCCTATAGATATAACTACCTTGACAGAGCGATTTGGAGGCAACCTAGACAAGATAGGAGGGTTCACACATATAGCAAATTTACTTTCCAGTGGATTACCTAACTTTAACATAGAACATGTAAAAATAATAAAAGAGAAATCCAACAAAAGGAAGCTGCAAAAGTCACTTGCCGAAACCTTAGAAAACATGGATAAACAGGACTTCAAGACACTTATAAATAGTGTACAGGAAAGTGCATTTCTGATTGATAATCCTGAAAATGCACATTACATAAATGATGAAGAGCTGATGACGCGAACAGTACAAATGATTGAAAATAACTACAAAAAAGGTGGAGGAATATTAGGAATACAAACCAAAATTGGGAGCTTAGATAAAGCTATAAATGGACTTCAAAAAAAGAAACTCTATGTAATAGCAGCACGACCAGGTATGGGAAAATCTGCACTGGCATTAAATATCAATCAAAGAGTATCAAAGGAATACAACTCTTTATACTACAGCTTAGAAATGGCTGAGGAAGAGCTCGGACTGAGAAGATTGGCTATGACAACACTAATTGATTCTGAGAGGCTTGAAAGAGGAAACATGAAGGATTCTGAATGGACTAGCCTAATTCAAAAAGCCGGATGGATTGGAAATTATAAATCAGTAACCAATTGCAGACCTGGTATTCATGTAAATGAGATAACAGCTCAGGCTAAAAAACTTAAGTTACAAAATAAACTTGATTGCATCATAATTGACCACTTAGGGCTTATGGATACTAAAGGTATGGGGGACGGCATAAGAGAGCAAACAACGAATATATGCATCCGACTTAAAAATATAGCAAAGGATCTTGATATACCTGTCATAGTACTTAGCCAATTGTCTCGAAATTGTGAAATGAGAGCAAATAAAAGACCGATGCTTGCAGATTTGAAAGAATCTGGAGGAGTTGAAGAAAACGCCGATGTTGTAATGCTGCTCTATCGCGATGAGTATTACAACAAGGATACAGATCAGAAGAACACAATAGAATGCAACATAGCAAAGCAACGCGGAGGACGTACGGGGACAATAAAGCTAGCATGGAAACCGGAATATCAATTAATAGCAGATTTTTCAAGGGAGTGAGAATATGGAAGATTATATTAATAAACTCAAATGGAAGATTATTAGACAGGAGTTTGAAATAGCAAGACTAGAAGACAAAGTAAAAAAACTAGAGCAGGAGCTAATGCTGTTAAAGCAGTGTCCAAGGAAAGCGGTGTAAAAGGATGAAAACATACCTGAATAAAGAAGAGAGAAACAAATATTGTGTGATGGCCCTTGCTGCTGGGGAAATAGGAGAAATACTTAAAAAATGGCAAAACAATCTTACAAATGATGAACATAGATCACTAAAGATGGCACAGACTTATATTTTTAAATGGATGGATAGTATAAAGGCAAGAGTAGACCAAGACTTTATACAACAGCTTTTAAGAGATTGCAAATGCTCAGAAATACTAGTATTGCCAAAGTTTGAAGCGATAAGGGAAACACAAAAGAGAAAATTAGAAGATAAATATGTACAGGTTGAAAAAGAAACAATACTTGATTTAGCTGATAATGCCTTAGTAGGTTGTCATAATTGTACTAAAAAGGATTTTAAGGAATGCAATTTGAGACAAGTTTTTATGACATTAGAAGTAGAAGCATATGATCCTACTGCGGATGGATATTGTCAGTATTGCATCATAAAAGGGCAGTGAAATTCCAATCAATGAATATTACAGCATAAAACAGAAATGTTGAAGCTGTAAAAAATATAAAGGAGGGTTCTATAAAATGGAACACATGATTAACCTTGAACAATTTGCAAATGGAGCACTGACCGAAAAAATCAACACAGAGGTTGAGAAGGTACTTAACAACATCTATGATCCAAACACAGATGCAAAGAAAAAGAGAAAAGTATCTGTGAACATAACTTTCAAGCCTAATGAAAGCAGAAATTTAGCACAGATAAGCATCGAAACAAAGACATCTTTAGCTCCTGTAATTCCTACAGAAACAAACATAATAATTGACAAAGACCTTAAGAGTGGAAAGGTTATGGCTGCAGAAATAGGCAACCAGGCAGCAGGACAGATAAAGATGGATCTTGGAGATGAACCAATGCCAGAGGATGGAAACATAATAGATTTAAAGAAAGTCAATAATAAATAAATTTTAGGAGGATGAAAAATATGATAAACAGAGAAGCGTTAGAATACCTAGTAGGACTAGGAGAAACAAAGATTATAGAGGTAGAAGGACAGCAATACTCAACAAAGCAATTGCACCATGTAGTACAACCTTCACCAGCTGCAATTACAGCAACAACACTTACAGCTTTAGTTGATTACATAAAATCTGAAATGGATAAAAAGTTTTCAAAACTGTTGATTCATGTGAGAGGGCCTCAAGAAGTGGCTCTATACTCAGAACTTAGGGATGATGCAGAAAGAGATTGTTATATGATCTGCAAAGCACTTACTCCAAACAACATTATCTTTAACAGATTTATGGATACAGAACAATTCAACATCATGCTGCAGTCAAGTTTTGTTGATAACGAGGATAAAGGAATATTACTTAAGGTTACAGGATTGATTCAGGATAAAGCAGTGAAGGAAGTTGGAGATGATGGAGTAAGTCAGGCTGTTACAATAAAAACAGGAGTTGCGAAGGTTGGAGACGTAATGGTTCCAAATCCAGTAAGCCTTGCACCATTTAGGACTTTCCCGGAAATTATCCAGCCAACAAGCAAATTTATATTCAGAATGCAATCAGGACCAGAGGCAGCACTCTTTGAGGCAGATGGTGGAGCTTGGAGGAATAAAGCAATGGGAGAAATAAAGGAATATCTTGAGGATCAACTTGAAGGAGTAGAAAACATAGAAATAATCTCATAATAGTTTAAAAACCAATAGTGACATCATATGAGAGTACAGTTCTACCTCTGTACTCTCATATGATAGTCAAATAATAATTGGAGGGTTAATATGTACTGGTTGATTTATTATCATACAGGCATGCTAGAAGGATTTAGGGCAAAGAGATTTGATGATGGTGAAGAGATGGAAACATGGGCTAAAGAAATGGGTAATAAAATTACCGTTGTAGATGTAGCAGAAAGCCTAGAGGAACAGGAGGAAGAATAAGACACATTCTGTGAATCAAAGAAAGGAGAAAAGTTATGGAAAGATTAACAAAAAGGACTCCTAACGGAGCAGCATATATGGCAATAGCAGATACATTGCCAAAAGCAGATCAAGAAATTGAAGGTTCAAAACCCATCCTTGAAGGACTGTATGCTATGTTTCAAAAACTTGCGAAATATGAAGATTTGGATGAGAAGTTACCTGAAATTGTTTGCTTATGTGGATCTACAAGGTTCTTTAAAACATTTGACGAACAAAATTTTAAACTAACGCTTGAAGGTAAAATTGTTTTAAGCATAGGATGCAATACCAAGAGTGATGAAGGGTTAAAGCTCACATCAGAAGATAAAATCAGACTTGATGAACTCCATAAAAGGAAAATTGACCTTTGCAATTATATTTTGGTATTGAATGTAGATGGATATATTGGCGATAGCACGAAGTCAGAAATTGCTTATGCAGAAAGAATAGGAAAGCCTGTTAAGTATCTGTATTGAGTCACATTCTGATTATTATACGACACAAAGGTGGTGAGGGAATGTACATACAAGATATAGACCTAAAGCTAAAGGATTGGGCATTTAGTCAAAGAAAAAATCTCCCATATGAATTAAAACTACAATTAACACGGAGAAGGCTAGAAGAATGGTATGAGCATTGGAAAGGTGATGTATATACAAGTTTTTCAGGTGGATTGGATAGCACAGTATTGTTACATATGGTAAGAAAACACCTATATAGCGATATACCGGCAGTATTCAGCGATACAGGGCTAGAATATCCAGAATTAAAAAAGTTCGTAGATACTTTTGATAATGTAACAATAATAAAACCAGATATGTCATTCAGGCAAGTTATTAAAAAATATGGATATCCAGTAGTATCCAAAGAAACAGCAGCAAAGATTCGTAAAATAAGAGGTGGAAACCTAGGAGAACGATATTACAACTACATTATGAATGGTGATGAAAGGGGCAAGATTGGCAAGCTTGCAGAAAAGTGGAAATTTCTAATAAATGCCCCATTTAGTACATCTGAGAAATGTTGTGATGTAATGAAAAAGAAACCTTTTAAAATATATCACAAAGAAACAGGAAGATATCCATATTTGGGTATAACACAGGATGAAAGCTTTCAAAGACAACGACAATATGAAAAGACAGGGTGCAATATATTTGAAGCAGGACAGCCTAAGAGTCAACCAATGGGATTTTGGACACATCAGGATGTACTCAGATATGTAACAGAAAACAATCTAAAAATCTGTAGTGTATATGGCGAAATTAAAGAAAATCATCATGGCAAGCTTTATACCACCGGAGTTGACAGAACAGGCTGTATGTTTTGTATGTTTGGGTGTCAATTGGAGAACTATCCAAATAGATTCCAGAGGATGCAGACCACACACCCACAGTTGTATGAATATTGTATGAGAGATTGGGATAAAGGCGGTTTAGGATTAGCAAGGGTACTTGATTATATAAATGTACCATATACGAATGATGTTGAAGTTTTAAAAGGAAACGAAGGTAATTATCAGCAATTTAAGATTATTTGTTAGCGACGTATAACAAGGAAAATGCAAAGGAGGATATAAAAATGTTTGAATACCTAGAAGCAAGCAAGATAGGCAAAGATGGTATCGAATATATATCTGCAAATGTTAACCCGTACAGGATTGACGAACGTGGCTTAGGGAACGGAAAACATATAGTGCTTTTAAATAATCACATGAAAAATACTTATGCGATTGAAGAACATAGACACATGCATGGATTTAATTATTATGTTCGTTCAATCGAAAGCGGAAAAGATGAAACAAAGACAATCAGTGAGTTTAAAAGGTGGCTTGTTGATAAAGGGTATTCAGATGCGAATTTCATCGATGAAATGAAGAGAGCTTACCCAGATACTTATGAGAAATACTATAAGTCTTAAGTCAAGGAAAATATAAAGGAGAATTTATATGGCAAAGAGTCTATTTGAGGTTAATGGAATTAACAGACATACCAAAAAGAAAATGATTGTATCTGTTTATGGTGTAAGGACATCAATGCATATGCAGATAGAAGCTGGTGAAGCCGAATTTCTTGTTTATTATGCAGGAAAATGGATTTGGATGAATGCTAACAACTACACTCCAATAGATAATAAGCATAATTAACCATAAAAGGAAATCATGAAGGAGGAAATATTGTTATGAATGAAAAGCTTTTAAGACTTTTAGCATTACTTAAGATATACAACGGTGGAAATGTATCAACACTGATGGAAGATGAATTTAAGGTATTTGCTGATATGTCAAGTTATCAAATTGAAACCATAGACGATTTAGTAGAAGCTATGGAAACAGAAATGAGCTACTGGGAAGAATAAAATTTCAGAGATAGGAGCCGGATGTAGCTCTGGCTCCTGATGACTCTTACGTTAAGGGAGTGAGAGAATGCAAGAAAATATCTACTGTACGAAAGATGTTAAGAAAATAAAAACTTGCAGTTGTGGAGCAGTTGAGGGCAAGAAAACAATATTAAATAACTTTGCACACATTGGTGTTAATACAAGGTTTCAAGGAACTGGAGTTTTTAAAGACAATAGAGTTTGCTATGTGGAAAATAACTTTTGCCCTCAGTGTGGGAAAAAGTATGCAATCGTGAAGGAGTGAAATTTTAATGAGAAACTTATCTGATATAGTTGAGGATTGCAAGCTCAATAAAGAGGTTGACTATCAAGAATTGAAATATGCTCTATTAGTTTATGTATCATTGATGAATATGGCATCAATGACAATCAGAAATATTAAGCCAGATACAAGAGAATTAATTCTAAACATGAAAAAGGATAATATTCACAAGATGTATCATACAGCTTTAAATAAATCACCAAAAGAATATTTGGGGTGGAATAATGATCCGGAAAACCCTGAGTATCAAAAATTTCATCAGATAGGGAATAAGCTTGTAGATAAGGCTTTAAAAGGTGAACTAAAGCCAAAGAATAAGGAATAGGGGCAAAGAGTTTTTAAGGAGGTTATCAGTTTTGGAGGAAAAAGAAAAGATTATAGATAAAATTAAAAAATTACTAAAGCTTGCTCAAGGCACCAATTTTGAAGCTGAATCACAAAAGGCTATGTTATTAGCTCAAAAACTATTAGCGGAAAATGGCCTTGAAATGGAAGAGATTGATTCAGAGGGCGAGACAAGAGAAGTTGAAAATGGTAAGACAGGAATAACAGTTAATACAACATGGAAAAGACGTATGGCAGGGCTTATTACTGAAAATTTTAGATGCCAATTCTATATGAACACAAGAGGACGCACACACTATGCTGTATTTTTAGGATTTAAGGAAGATGTAGAAATAGCGAAAACAATTTTTCAATTTGCTCTAAATGTTGCAGAAAAGGGAGCTAATAGATGTTATAGAGACTTTAAAAGAGATGGCTATAATACCAAGGGAATACATAATGACTATTTATGGGGATTTTATGAGGGGCTTAAAGAAAAATTCATATTGTAAAAGCAACAGCACCAGGAATGGGGATTGGTTTTAGTCATACCCAAAGAAGTAAAAGAAGCATATTTAAATATTAATTTTACTAAAACAATTAAAAATCACCTGCCAAAACGTCAGTACAATGTGGATGCTGAAAGCAGAGGATATGAAGATGCAAGAGCATTAACTATTGGCAAGCAGCTAGATGGATCTTTTGCATCAGTATAGAAAAATATTATTGAGGAGTTGAATTTTATGAAAAATACACTTGGAGATTTAAATAATCACTTATTTGCAGAGTTAGAGAGATTAAGTGATGAAGATTTAAAAGGCGATGCACTCATAGAAGAAATAAACAGAGCTAAGGCAATAAATGAGGTTGCAACAAAAATAATTTCAAATGGCTCATTGGTTCTTGAAGCTAAGAAAATGGTAGATGATAGAATAGATGCTGATACTAAGCTTCCTCAAATGTTGGAGGCATAGATGGCTCATAAATATACAAAAGAACAAGCAAAGTTTATAGAGAAAAACATAAAAGGTACAAGAACCAATATGCTAACAGAAATGTTTAATAAAAAGTTTGAAACACAATTAGAGACTAATCAGATCCGTGCTTATGTTAAAAACCATGACCTTAAAAGTGGAGTGGATTCCACATTTAAAAAAGGCCGTACCCCACACAACAAGGGAATGAAAGGAATATGTTCAGAAGGTTGTAAAAAGACTTGGTTTAAAAAAGGCTGTATGCCTGTAAACCATAGGCCAGTTGGAAGTGAAAGAATAAATATATATGGATATACAGAGATAAAGATTAAAGAGCCTAATAAATGGAGATTAAAGCACCAGGTTGTATGGGAGGAACATAAAGGCAGCATACCAGATGGATATGTGGTTATATTTGGAGATGGTAACAAAAGTAATTTTGATATAAGCAATCTAGTATTAGTCTCAAAGCAGCAGCTTCTAACGTTGAATAGAAATAATCTAATACAGAATGATGCAGATTTAACTAGAACTGCAGTTATTATTGCAGATATATGTCAAAAGATTAATCAAAGAAAAGCTAAATCAAGGAGGAAATAAAATGTTAAATAGATTGAGAGATGAAATACATCAAAATGCAGTAGAGCATGGATGGTGGGATGAAGAGAGAAGCTTTGGAGAAATAATTGCATTATGCCATAGCGAGTTATCTGAAGCTCTAGAGGAATACAGGAATGGAAACCTACTTTCAAATAGAACAGATTTACCATCGCTTTATTATAGTGGTGGCGGTTATGTAGCGAGTGATATAACAGAATGCTGCAAGAAACCTGAAGGCATAGCAGTTGAATTAGCAGATTGCATTATAAGAATTCTGGACTACTGCGGTAAGGAAAATATTGATATTGAGAAAATTATTAAAATAAAGCATGAATACAACAAAACAAGACCTTACAGGCATGGAGGCAAAGCTATTTAGTTCACATTCGTCATCTAATACGCAACAAAAGTTGATTTAACATTGAAGGAGGTTTTAATTATGGATATAGAAAAAATATTAAAAAGTTATAAAGAAAAAAAGGCATATGTGGAAGCAACCGAGGCAAGAATTGAAGGTTGGAAGAACGCTATTCAGCATCCTGAAATGTGGTACAAAGATTATATACCACAAGGAAGAGAACTAGGTATGCCAGGAAGGCCGCACGGATCACCGCCTGCCCCAATTGAAAACTATGTTGTTGGAAAACAACTTACAGTTGATATGATAAAGGAATGGATAGCACAAGATCAATCAAGAATATTCACAATAAAAATTGAGATAGAGCAGATAGAAAAAGCACTTGAAGGCTTAACAAGGCAGGAAAGGTGTGTCATAGAGCTCAAATACTTTGAAAATATGTTTTGGCGTGATATAGAAATAAATTTCAATAATCTTTATAGGCAAAAAAATTACATAACTGATATAAGACTAAAACAAATAAATAGAGAAGCATTAAATAAACTCTTCAAGATACTACAACCATACTATGAAAAAGCAGTATAATCAAAAATTATACAAAAATTATACGAAAACTATATGTTTTTCAACAAATTAAGTATTATTATAGTAGCATGTAAGATTTTAAATACACAGAAAAATCCTCTACCTAATGAACTCGGGTGGGGGATTTTTACTTTACAGAAGGAAGGTGAGAGGCGTGAGGATAGGAAGTATTATTAAAGAAAAGCAACCAGATATGTACAAGAAGCTGCAGCTGGCACAAAATAAAGAACATAAACCCAAGAAGGGGAGGAAGCCTGAGGAAGAGTACCTCTCCTTTTCTGATATTGAAAAATTAATGCAGCACAGTAGTTATAAACGTGGCAGAAACGGAGCAATTAGGCAGGTGAGATATAGATGAACTATGTTGAACCTATTAGGGATGAAACTAAGGTTGAAGATATTAGTATATATCTAAGAAATCAATCTGAAAGAAATTATATTATGTTTATCCTTGGTATTTATTCTGGACTTAGAATTGCAGACATATTAAAACTTAGAGTTAAAGATGTTAAGTTTAAGGATTATATAAACATAAGAGAAAAGAAAACAGATAAACAAAAAATATTTCCAATTAATTCTTTAGTAAAAAAAGAGTTAAAAATATATTGTGAAAATAAAGAACCAAATGAATATCTGATAAAGAGCAGAGAAGGAGTAAATAAACCATTGGGTAGAGGCATGGCCTATAAACTAATAAGACAAGCCGGAGAATCCAATGGAATTGGAAACCTAGGAACCCACTCAATGCGTAAGACATTTGGTTATCATTTCTATCAGCAATATAAGGATATAGTTACTTTACAGAAGATATTTAATCATACAGATCCAAGTGTAACACTACACTATATAGGTATAGAGCAGTCATTTATTAATAATAAGATAAAGAACTTTAAGATATTTTAGGTGATAGTATGAATGTAGTAGATATAAATAAAAAAATAAAAGAGTTAAACAAGCTAAAAAGATTACTCAGCATTCCAGTTGCAGATAGTGATAATGTTGAAGAAATTATATTTAAAAAGTATCTTGAATTGGAAAGTGTAACAAAGGTGGCTGAGTTTATGAATGGTTTAGGGCATAGGAAAGGTAACAGAAAATATATTGCAAATGACATAAGCTCAGTTATAAAATGCAAAGATACCAGAATTAAAAATAATGAACTGAAGAGTGTAGTTACCAAATTATTTAATGCTCATAAAAAAGGTATTAGAAGATCAAATTGGTAACTACACTCTTTATTATTTTAATACAAGGTGAACATAAAAAAGGGATGTATAACTCATTTTTATATATGAGACAGAAGTGAGTAATATAAATGCTTTAGAGGTATTTAATGAGCTGAACACACTTAGTAATGAAGATAACTCAAAACAGTATAGAAAAAGTCATAAAAATTGCAAGAAATAAACTGATTTAAGTATTGATGCATAAGGTTTTGGTTGGTATGAGATGCATGATTTTTTAGGATAAAAAGCATGTTAAAATAATAACAATCAAAATAAAAGGAAAGGTGATTGTATTGGCATTAAAAAAATTGTGCCCTGGATGTGGGAAGATAATAGACATGGCTGATGGTATGTGTACTGATTGTAAAATGAAACGAGAACGAATACAGGAAGAGAGACGAGGAACTGCAGCACAGAGAGGTTATAATAGCAAATGGAGAAAAGCAAGGAAAGGTTATTTAAGAGAGCATCCACTGTGTGTTGAATGTATGAAGGAAGGCAAGTATGTACCAGCTACAGTAGTTGACCATATCAAACCACATAAAGGAGATAAGAAGTTGTTTTGGGATAAGAATAATTGGCAGCCACTATGTGAAAGACACCACGGTATTAAGACAGCTAAAGAGGATGGAGGATTTGGAAATAAGGGTAGGGGGGAGTAAATCTCTACAGCTTGTGGCAATGGATACCACGTGTCCTCTATTCATCCGAGGATATTCGTTTTATAAAATTTAAAATAAAGGGGGTGTAGGCCTTGGGAAGAAATGCAAAACCGATAGAACTTCATATGGCTGATGGTAATCCTAACAGATTAACCAAGGCTGAAATCCAAAGGCGAAAAAATGCTCAAATAAAACTTTCTAACAAGACTATTAAAGCAAGCGAGGCAGTAATGGTTGATGAAAGAGCATTAAGAGAGTTTAAGAAGTTAAAGAAGCTCTACAAAGAAATTGAATTTATAGCCTCTCTAGATGAACATATAATTAATCAATATTGTTTGTCCGTATCTGAACTTGATGATTTAGTTAGTGCTCTTGACATTGCAAGAGATTTAATGAAGTCTAACAACTCTGAAGAAAGAAAAGAAGGTTTATCGATGTTCATGGCTGTTGATGTTGAAGTTAGAATGAAACGCCAGGAAATAGTAAGGCTTTCTGATAGGTTGTATCTTAATCCAGTTGCAAGAACTAAGAATGTGCCAAAGCAAGATAAAGAAGAAAAACAAGAAAATAAGTTTGCTAAATTTGCAAGGTGATTCCTATGGATAGGGTTACGCAATATGCCTTAGATGTTGTAGAAGGCAGAGAAGTTGCAGGAAGATATGTTAAATTAGCTTGCCAAAGGCACCTTGATGATTTAGAAAAATCCAAATTAGCACCTTACATATACAGATTTGATATGGACAAGGCAAAAGAAACGATAGAGTTTTTTGAAAGTTTAAGATTTACAGATGGTGGTCCAGAACTTGTTGGCCAACCTGTTGAATTATTTCCTTTCCAGGACTTTATTATTGGAAGTTTGTTCGGATGGGTAAGTAAAATTACAGGCCATAGAAGATTTAGGAAAAGTTATGTCCAACTTGCAAGGAAAAATGCTAAATCACTTTTAAATAGTGGAATAGCCATTAAATTAGCCGGATTTGATAATTATGCAAATGCTCAAGTGTATTGTACAGCAACAAAGATGAAACAAGCAAGAATTGTTTGGGGGCAAGCAAAGAAATTTATAGAAATTGAACCAGATTTAAAAGAACTATTTAAAATAAAAGATCATGATGCAATAATAGAATGCTTGCTAAATGGTGGCTTGATAATGGCACTCGGTAGAGATACCGGGACAATAGATGGTTTTGATCCGCATGGTGGAATAATAGACGAGTATCACAGTCATAAAACAAACCAAATGGTTAAGTTGCTTGAAGATGGATCTGTTAATCAGAATGAAAGCTTGATAAGCATAATAACAACTGCTGGTTTTGACTTAAATGGGCCGTGTTATAAAGAATGGGAATACTGTTGTAATGTGCTGGAAGGCATTATTGATGCTGACCAGTATTTTATTTATATAGCCCAAATGGATAAAGAAGATGATATATGGGATCCAGAGAACTGGCCAAAATGTAATCCTTTAGTTGCTAAATTACCACAAGGAATTGAGAATTTAAAGAGATTTGCAGCTGAAGCTAAGGAGAAAAGCGGAGAGGATCTAAGAAACTTTATTACTAAATCCTTAAATGAATGGTACAAACATAGTGACAATCAATATCTTAATATTGATAATTGGAAAAAATGTGCATGTGATTTAACTCTAGAAGACTTTAGGGGTATGGAATGTGGACTTGGCTTAGACTTATCAAGTGGTGGAGATTTAACTTCAGGTGTATTGGAATTTGCATATTTAGAAAATGAGGAACCGGCTTATTTCTTTCATCAGCATTCATTCATGCCTAAAATGAGATTGGCAGAGCATATAAAAACAGATAATGCCCCTTATGATGTATGGGCTAGTAAAGAAGATGGCAAAGAGCCATTAATTACCCTTACTGAAACCCTTGGAGGAATAAAAACAGACTATAAATATATCATAAGTTATTATAAGGATATCATTAAGAAATATGACTTAAAATTAAAAGTCATAGCTTATGATCCTCATAATGCAGATGCGTTTTTAAGTGATTTAGAGACTTTTGGTGTTGATTGTATTGAGATTGTACAAAGTGCTAAGAGTCTAAATACAGCCACAGAAGATTTTGAATTAAGTGTAGATGGTGGAGTAGCTAAGTATAACAAAAAAGATGGATTATTCAAATATTGTGGAGTTAATGCTGTAACGACTAAAAACAGCTTTGGAGAAATAAAGCTAGATAAGGAACATAGGACGGAAAGAATTGACCCGATAGATGCTGCAATAGATATTCATAAAATAATGATGATTCCTCCAAAGGCTAAGACTGAATCAGTTTACGATACGCGTGGTATAAGAACTATATAGGAAGGGGGTGAAATTTTGGGATTAAAAGAAAAGATAATAAAGCTATTAGGTGGGGAGTTAAGGGATATAGAAAATGTAGCGAGTGGCGATACAGTTGGAATGAGTGAAATATTCGGCTTTTCATCTTCTAAAAGTGGTATAACTGTTACCGAAGAAGGCTCTTTAAAGCTGTCAGCTGTTTATGCTTGTGTAAGGATCCTTTCGGAGAGTATTGCTTCCCTTCCGTTGAAGATTTACAAACGTGGTCCAGATGGCAGTAAAAAAGTTGCTTACGAGCATCCTCTATACAGGGTATTACATGATATTGCCAATGATGAACAGAGTTCTTTTGAGTTCAGGGAAACTATAGTGGCTCATCTTAACCTGTGGGGTAAGGCATATGTAAGAAAAATTATAAATAATGCTGGTGCTATAACAGCTCTTAAGCCATTAGAACCATGGAAAGTGGCAATATATGAAGATAAAACAAAACCTAAGGGATTACAAAAGCAATATGTTTACTATGGCAACGATGGAAAAGAAGTATATTTCCAACATGAAATTCTCCACATTAAAGGATTGTCTCTTAATGGTAAAGACGGATTAAGCCCTATAGCATATGCACGAGAAGCAATTGGACTTGGACTTGCTGCAGAGCAATTTGGTTCACAATATTTTGGGCAAGGTACAAATTTAGGAGGAACTTTAGAATGCCCAAATGCACTCAGTGATGATGCATATACCCGTCTCAAAGATGATATGAAAGTTAAACACCAGGGTATTAATAATTCACACTCGGTGATGATCCTTGAAGAAGGATTAAAGTACAATAGAACAGTAATCCCTCCAGAGGACAGTCAGTTTATAGAAACAAGGAAGTTTCAGTTAAATGAGATAGCGAGAATATTCAGAGTGCCCCCTCACATGATAGCAGACCTTGAAAAAGCTACTTTCAGCAATATTGAACATCAAGGGATTGGATTTGTTATGCATACCCTAAGGCCGTGGCTTGTTCGCATAGAACAGGCTATTTTTATGCAGCTATTAACTGAGAATGAGCAACAGAAATATTTTGTTAAATTTAATGTTGATGGATTGCTAAGAGGGGATTTTAAGACAAGGCAGGAAGGATATGCAATAGGTAGACAAAATGGCTGGTTGAGTGCAAATGACATAAGAAAACTTGAAAACATGGATCCTGTTGAAGATGGAGATGTTTATTTAGTAAACGGAAACATGATTCCACTCAAAACCGCAATGAATAATACTGCTGGTAAAGGAGGTGATAAGGGTGGAAAAAGTAAAAATGCAGATTCCGGAAGTGGAGAAAAGGGAACTAATTAGCGAGGGAATTGAAATAAGAGAAGCTGAAAATGGCACTAAGACAATTACCGGGTATGCAGTTAAATGGGAAATGAAATCAGAGACTCTGGGATATTTCTACAGATTTAAGGAACAGTTTAAAAAGGGTGCCTTTGCTGACAGCCTAAAAGAAGATGATCAGAGAGCTTTATGGAGTCATGATACATCACAGGTACTTGGTAGGACTAAAAATGTAACTCTAAGACTTACTGAGGATGATATAGGACTTAGATTCGAATTAGATTTACCACCAACAACACTTGGAAATGATGTTTACCAGACTATAAAACGTGGAGATGTTGATGGAGTATCCTTTGGATTTAAAAAGCTTAAGGAGGAATGGGACGAATCTGATCCTGACAATATAACAAGGACGCTTTTGAAAGCAAAGCTGTTAGAAATATCTCCTGTGGCATTTCCAGCTTATCCAGACAGTACAGTAAGTGCAAGAGATTATGATCCATACAAAGAATATCTTGATGAAAGAGAGGCTGAAAAAGAGCCTTTTTTTAATAGCCAAAATCTAAGAAAAAAACTAGAACTTAAAGAAAAATTATTTTAATTAAAGGAGAGTAAACAATATGGAGTTAGCAAAAATACAAGCACTAAAACAAGAAAGAATGAACCTTGTTACTGAAGCTAGGACAATACTTGACAAAGCTGACAATGAAAAAAGAGCAATGACAGGTGAGGAAACAACTAAATATGAAAACCTTGACAAAAAAATTGATGAACTCACTGCAGACATCCAGAGAAGAGAAAAGGCTCTTGAAAGAGAAAGAGAGCTAGCAGAAAGGGAAACCCCTGAGGAAAGGCAGGAAGAAGGCCAGGAAACAGAAAAGAGAGACATAGACAGAGAAGAGTACAGAGCTGCATACCTTAACTATATTAGATATGGTGTTGGTGGTTTAAGCCAGGAAGAAAGAGATCTTATTAATAGTCAAAAGGCTAATTTATCCGGTAATGAGCTTAGAGCACTATCTGCAGTAACAGGTGCTGCTGGTGGATATATAGTGCCAACAGGCTTTTATAACAAACTTATAGAAGCTCAAAAAACTTTTGGTGGAATGAGAACTTCAGGAGCAACTATAATTCCAACTGCTGGGGGAAATCCTCTACCTATTCCAACTGGTAATGATACTAATAACGAAGGTGAGCTTGTTGAAGAAAATAAACCAGTAGGTTCACAGGATACTGTATTTGGTCAGAAGACTTTAGGGGCTTATAAGTTTAGTTCAAAGACTATACTTATTCCAATAGAGCTGCTTATGGATTCAGCTTTTGACATTGAAGCATATATCACAAAGATAATTGCAACTAGAATTGCAAGAGCTGAAAATAAATATTATACAATTGGAACTGGAGTGGCACAGCCAGAAGGAATTATGACAGCTGCATTACTTGGGAAAACAGGAGCAGCAGGGCAAATAAACTCAATACTCTATGAGGATTTTATTGACTTGGAATTCACAATAGATGCAGCATATAGAAAAAATGCAAAGTATATGATGCATGACCAAACAATAAAAACAATAAAGAAGATGAAGGATTCTGAGGGTAGACCATTATGGCAGCCTGGAATTGCAGTAAGAGAGCCTGATACTATTAATGGTTATTCTTACTTTAGCAATAATGATATGGATCAGGTAGGTGCTTCAAAGAAATCAATTGCTTTTGGAGATTTCTCAAACCTATTCATTAGAGATGCAATGGACGTTACTCTGTTCAGAATAAATGAAAAGTACATCGAAAATGGCCAGGTTGGATTCCTTGCATTCGCAAGACATGATTCTAAGTTCATTGATCCAGGCAGTAAGTCAGTTGCATACTTCGCACATCCAGCAGCTTAGTAGAGGGGCCTTAGTGCCCTTCTATTTTTTTATAGAAGGAAGGTGATTTTGTGAAGATTAAAATGAAGGTTAGTATTGCATCACCTGATTGGAGTTATGCTCCTGGAGATATAGCAGAATTTGAAGATGATATTGCAAAAAAGTTTATTGGAAATGGATTTGCTGATTCTATAGAAGAAGAAAAGAAAACCTCTAAGAGAGGTGGCAAACATGATAATTAGTACTGATGAAGTTAAACAATATCTAAGAGTTGAAGGGTCAGAGGAGGATAGCTTAATAGAAACAATAACTGATGGAGCAGTTAGTTTTTGTGAAACTAAGATAAATAGACCCATTTTAGATACCAATATGACAGATGAAAATAGATGGGAAGTACCTAAGGAAATAAGAATAGCAATATATATGTTAATTTCACATTGGTATGAAAATAGGATACCTGTAGGGCAAGTCACGGAGGAAATAGCCTTTTCAGTAAATGCGATACTTGGACCACATAGGTTTAAAAATGTGTAGGTGATAGCATGAATCCAGGGAAATTAAATAAGAGGATAACAATACAAAAATACACTCCTTATGAAGAAGATAGCATTACAAAGGATAAATGGGATACATACAAAACAGTATGGGCAAATGCAAATAACCTTTATGGTGAGGAATTTTGGAAAGCTAAAGAGTGTGGTTATGAAAATGTAGTTATGTTTACTATTAGATACAGTAAAGATTTAGCTAATATAAACAGCAGAGAATACAGGATAAAATTTGGTAAAAAAATAGTTTATATTTTTGATAAAGATGGGAATGTAATTGATACTAAGGAAGTTGATAGAATTTATAATATTATTTCTATTGACAATGTGCAATATTCTAATACTTATATTAAAGTAAAAGCAAAAGAGGTGGAAATTTAATGGCCGATAGTTTTGATGAATTAGATCAAATGTTTGATGATTTATTAAAGAAATTTCCACAAAAGAAACGTGAACTTGTAAAAAATATAGGGGATAAAATGTATAACCAAGTGATTAGTAACATTGATTCTACAGTTAAAGAAGATGGTACAGGTAATCTTAAGGCTGGTGTAACTAAAATGTTAGGAAGCAAGGGAGGTTATGCTGCAGTTAAACCAAACTATGGAATAGCACCACACACGCATCTTGTTGAAGACGGACACAGAATTATTAAAAATGGAAATGTAGTAGGTTGGGTAAATGGCAAACATATGTATAGAGACGCTCTTGAGCAAGTTGCAGATGAAGCAGAGAAAATGGCGGGCGACATGGTTGACGAGTTAGTAGGTGAGATTGATGGTTAAGCTAACCGATATAACAAAATCTTTAATATCAAATACAAAAACTATATTTCCAAACTGTAAAAACTATGTGGGTAAATTACCTGAAAAAGCAGTTTATCCTTGCTTTTTATACTGCATAGGTTTGAATAGGCATAAGATAAACAGCTATTATACACAAAAGGTTACCCTTAATATAGATATAGTTTATTTTAATACAAGGGATGCTTACAATACAGAGGACTATATGGACAAGTTAAACGTAATTAATACATTGGAAGAAAAGTTTTTAAGTAAATATTATTTAGAAGTTAATAATAAAAATCTAGATTTTAATTATGACATAAATGAATCTGATGGACAAATAATAATTAATCTAAGATTTGATTTCTTTGACTTAACAAATACAGAAATACAAGAACAATATGAGGAAATTCAAGAAATAATGTTAAATACTACACTAAATAAAAAAGGATGGTGATAACATGGGAATGCCCGAAATCTTTATAAGTTTTAAGGCTAAAGCACAAAATTTTATAAGGCAAAATGCTAGAGGCATTGTTTGCGTTTTAGTAAAGGAAACAGCTAACACAGGGGTTACACATTGCACAAGTGAAACAGAAATACCAAGCAATCTAACAGAAGCCAATAAAGCATTTATAAAAAGTGCTTTTATAGGTGGATATAACAGACCGAGTAAGGTTGTTATAGTAGCTTACTCAGATATTTTAAAAGTTGGCTCTACATTAGAAACATTAAAATTCAATTATCTATGCACTAATGTAACTACTGACACAGAACAAATAGCAACTATAGTAAAAGATATGAGGGATCTAAAGAACCTTAAAGTTAAAGCAGTACTTTATAATACTAAAGGCAACCATGAGGGAATAATTAATTTTACAGATGCTGCAAAGGGCATAGAGTATACAAGTAGAGTTGCTAGCATACTTGCTACTACACCGCTTGATAAGTCATCAACATATTTTGTGCTTAATGATTTAACTGTAGAAGATATACCAATGCTCTCAAAAGCTGATATGGATAAAAAGGTTGATAATGGAGAGCTATTTGTAGTAAATGACGGTGAAAAGTGCAAGTTGAGCAGGGCAGTAAACTCTTTAACTGCTGTAACTGATATTAAAACAGAAGATTTTAAATCCATAAAGATTATTGACATCATGGATAAAATAGATACTGATATCAGAACGACTGTAGCTGATAATTATGTGGGAGTAGGAAACAGCTATGATAATAAAATGAATTTAGTTGTAGCTATTAAGCAGTATTTAGAAGACTTAAATAAACAGGGTATTGTTGGAGACTTCAATGTTGATTTAGACATGGAAGAACAAATTAAATATATAAAAACGCTTGGTGCAAAAATAGATGAAATGACAGAAACAGAAATTAAACATTATAACACCAGGAAAAAAGTATTTATGAAGATCAATGTGCAGCTATTAGATGCTATGGAAGATTTCTATTTTAGCATTAATTTAATGTAGGAGGTAGACAAATATGGATAACATGGAACCTTTACAGGGTAGATGGGGACAACTTTGGATAGATGGCGATTTGATACAAGAAACCACAGGATTCAATGCAAAATATAAAGCAGTGATGAAGGACTACCAAACTTGCGGAGAAGATACTAACCACAGCATCATGGTAGGTAAAGATGGTGACGGAAATATTGAGATGAATAAAGTCAATAGTAGAATGTTAAAACTACTCGTTACCAACTGGAATAAAGGTAAAAATCCTAAATTTATCTTAATATCTAATCTCGATTCTAAAGACGTAAGAGGAGAGGAAAGAGTTGCACTTTATGGCGTACAGTTTACAGAGGTAGATATTGCGAAATGGAAAGCAGGAGAATTTGGGACAATTAGTCAGCCGTTTAAATTTGAAAGATGTGAGCCTTTAGATGAATTAAAATAAAGATGGGATTAACTTCCAAGCTTTTTATTTTCAGGAGGGATAAATAGTATGGATAAAAATATTTTAGATATATTACTAGAAACAGATATAGAGAGAATAACAGAGATAAGTAAGAAAAATGTGGAAGTAAGCAGGTTAAGCAAAATACTGGGACAAAAATTTGAATTAGAAGTAAGGGCCTTAACAAGTGAAGAACTTGAAGGAATAGAAGGGAAAAACATATATGAAAAATACATTATAAAGGCTGTAACATTAGAGGGCAAAAAACTAACAGACAAGGTTATTTTAGATAAATTTAATGTTAAGGACCCACTACAAATAGTAAATAAGCTTTTTAATACCGGGGAAAAATTTAACCTTTATAAGCAAATAAGCAAGCTAAGCGGATTTAGTGAAGAGAGCATTGTTGAAATAAAAAACTAATCAAGGGTGGAGATTATAGAGCTAATTTCCTCAAGTATTGCCTTGAGGAATTGCATATATCTCCATCTAATTTTTTAAACATGAATAATTTGGACAGAAATTTCATAGAAGCAACCTTTAGAAGCAAATACTGCAAGTAGGAGGTGAGATATTGAGCAAAGATATAAGTATTGTTTTTAAATCTCAAGACCAATTAAGTCAATCTGTATTGCAGATGAAAGAAAAGGTCAAAGAGTTTGGTAAAGATGTAGCAGATTACAAAAAAATACAAGATGAAGCATTTGGTAAAAAGGCTGAATTACAATTAGATATGCGTAAAGCTAAAGAAGAATTAAAAGAAATGTCTAAACTAGTCCAAGAGGGTAAAAATGGAAGTAATGAAGCCTTTATTGCTAAACAAAAAGAGATAAATGAGATGTCAGAGGGCATGAAACGTTATAACCAAGTAATTAATGATGCAAACAAGGCAGAAAGAGATTTAAATATAACTAGAAGCAGAAATGATAATGATCCTAACAATGCTAAACGAAATATGCCTCTTAATAATATTGCAAAAGAACTTGTACAAGCTGGAATGTTAAGGGATTTAGGTAGTTCTTTTGGCGACTTCATGGGTGCTACATTAACTAGTAGATATGGCGATAGGCTAGGGAATGAAATCGGTGGAGCTATATCTAGCACAGTTAGCGGAGCTCTAATGGGTGCTACTGTTGGAGGTCCTGTTGGAGCATTAGTAGGTGGTGCTTTAGGTTTAGGGACTGGATTAATTAAAGCAGCTACAGAAGAAAAAAAGGATAAAGATGGTTATTTTAAAGATGAAGTAAAAAATGTATACAACAAAGTAAGTGAGTTATCTGATGCTGGTTTGCAGAATGGTATTGAGCTAGGAAAACAAAGAGAAAATGACATAATTGCTTTTAAAACTATGTTAGGTGGCAGAGATAAAGCTGATAAATTTATAAATAATACTGAAAAATTTGCTAGTGTTACACCTTTCACACAACCAGAGTTGTTACAACTAAGTAAAGGTATGATGCCCTATGGATATAAGCAAGATGAAATAATACCAAACCTAACTAAACTAGGTGATGCTTTTGCTGCTTTAGGAATAGATCCTGAAGGTAAAAAAGCAAGTATAACTGCATTAGGACGTATGAAAAGTAGTGGCAAAACAACTCTAGAAAATATTAATATATTGCAAGATAAAGGAATAGATGCAGTTGGGATTTTAGCACAAAAGATGGAAACAACAAAAGCAAAAGTATATGAAATGATTAGCAAAGGTGCAATAAATGGTGCTGATACTGTTAGAGTTATTACAGATGAACTAGGTAAGAAATATAAAGGTGCTATGGAAGAATTTTCTAAAACAACGGCTGGATTAGAAAGTACGTTAAGTGACCTAAAAGACAAGGGAGATAGAGCAGAAGGAGAAGGATTTAACACAGAGCGAAAAAAGGGGCTTGAAGCTGAAATTAGTTATTTAAATAAGGTAAAAGTAGAGGATAGAAAATATATAGGACAATATAAAGCAAGTTTGAAAAATAAAGAAGAAGAGCTTATGAGGTCAACAATTGAGAGTGCAAAACAAAGTGAAGAATACAGAAAAGCAGTAGCTAGTGGAGATGGGGCAGCCGTAGGAAGGTTGCTTGCAGATGCCCAAACAAAAGCAATAATAGAATGGAATAATGGTCCAGAAATGAAAAAGGTACATGAAAGTGAACTAGCTAGAGTAAAAGCAACTCAGTCTTATATTGGAGAAAGTGGCCAATATGTTTTGTTTGGTAGGGAAATGGCAGAGCAGTTTAATAAAGGTTGGGATAGCACAATAAATTTTAATACACCAAATAAAAGTAGTGATAACAAAGCAAATCCAAGTTTAAGTACATACTATGGCTCTTATTATAACTATAATGGTTTTGGTGTACATGCAACAGGATTAAATAGAGTACCATATAACAATTACCCTGCGTTGTTGCACGAAGATGAAAAAGTTATTACAGCGGATGAAGCAAGACAGGCAGATAATAAAAAAAATAGTGAAAAACCAAATATTAATATAAATATCTATAGAGCAAAAGAAACTGATAATGAGTTAGCTAATTTAGTTGCTAACAAAATAATTAATGCTCTACAAGTGGTAGGATAGGAGGGTGATGTATGGATTTTTATATAAAAAACAATAAAAGGAATCTAACAATGACGCTGCCTATTACACCTGAAAAATATGAGATTGAATATAAAATCGACATTGAAACTGTAAGATTAACTAATTTTGGAGATATTAATATCCCTACACATCATACCCCCATGGTGCTTACGCTAGAAGGTTTATTTAGCGTTAATGAAAACCATTATCTTAACCAACAAACATTACCTAGTGGTGCTATACAACACGCAATGGATTATGTAATTTTAATTAAAAGTTGGATAGATAACAAGGATATAGTAAGAGTTGTAATCACAAAAGATATTAAGACTAGGATAGATTTAGATTTTCACATTGAAGGTATACAGTATATTGAAGATGGTGAAACAGTGGGAGATATAAAATATACCATAACATTTAGAGAATATAGGCCCCTGAAGGTCAATACAATTGCTACTACTAAAGCAATGAATGCACCTGTTAGAACCAATACTAAGGTTGCTATTAAGCAGAAAATATATACAGTACAATCAGGAGACAGCTTATTCAAAATATCAAGAAAATTTTATGGAAGTGGTAGCAAATGGAAAGATATATATAATGCCAATAAGAAGATAATAGGCAAGAATCCTAATCGCATTTATCCAGGACAAAAACTCATTATTCCATAGGAGGTGGTTATATTGGAATTATATATAATAAATACTAAAGGATCTACTAATATTACTAATATAACCACAGAAGTCACACTAACAGGCGAATACCGAAGCTGCTGCAGGGAGTTAGAATTTGGAATACTAGACAATATAAATACAAGCTTAGGAGATACAGTGCGATTAGTAGAAAATAACAGAACCATGTTTTATGGAATTGTTTGGAGCAAAAATAAAAGATCTGATGATCAAGTGGTCAATATAAATTGTAAGGATTATGGGATTTACCTCAAAAAGAACACCAACACTTATAAATTTAGAAATATTGCTGCTGATGATATTGTAAAAAAGATATGCAGTGATTTTAATATACATTTAGGTAAAGTATCCACAACCGGAGTGAGGATTAATAGAAACTTTATAAACTGCAATTTATATGATATTATTATGACTGCTTACACATTATCAAATAATGGTAAAAAATATTTTACAGTATTTGAAGAAAATAAATTTAATGTATTGGAAAAAGGCCAGCTTGTGTCTAATCACATTACACAACAATCCAATTTAATTAGTAGCAGTGTATCTGAAAGTTTAGATGATGTAATAAATAGAGTCGATATTTACAATAATAAAGATAAAATAATTAAAAGTATTAGAAATGACAACTCTATAAAAATGTATGGTATCTTAAATGATTATATAAAATTATCTAAAGACGATAAAACAGATTATAATAAAAAAGCTCAAGAAAAAATAAAAAATCCAGAGAAGAAAATTACAGTAACAAATTTTGGAGATGTAACTTTCATGACTGGATATGGTGTAATTGTGCAAGAGCCTATAACTGGCTTATATTGCACTTTTTTTATTGATGAAGATACTCATATTTGGAGAAATGGACTTTATACAAATAAATTAGTATTAAATCTACAAAATGTTATGGATAAAAAAGAAGATGGAAGTTTTGAAGTGAATAAGACTTATAATAAGTCAAAGAAAAAGAAAAGGAAAACCATAGAAGATTATAGTGTTTATACAAATAAGTTAAAGAAATAGAGGTGATATAGAATGAATAATGAGGACAATCAATTTATAACATTAGCACAAAATATTAAAAGCATAGCCGGTAACAAGCAGCAGGTATTTCATGTCGCTAAAGTAATATCTATATCCCCCCTTGTATTTGATATAGGTAAATTACAGCTAGATAGAGAGGATGTGCTAATAAATACTGATTTATTAAAAGGCACTAAAAGAAAGGCTAAAATAAAAGCTACAAGTGTTACAGGTAATATATTAAACAGTGGTACTTTAAATAGTTTTGATATGCAAGATGGAGAAGTTGAAAATATCGAAGATGCCTTTAAAGTTGGAGACGAAGTACTTCTTGTAACAAATGATCAACAACTCTTTGTTCTCCTATGTATTGTGAGGTGATTATAAATGGAAGAGGCATTCAATATTGAGGAACCTTTATTTCCATTTTTCCCAGAAGAAATTAAAGCATTTAATGAAAGTGTTGATATAGCAGAAAAAAATAATACTGAAGAGATGTACAGAGAAGTTGCATGGGACTACGAGAATAATAAGCCTTTAATTTCTAATGGTGATTTTGTAATTATAGAAGGATTAGAAGCAGTTAAAACATGGTGCTGGAAGGCCCTCCATACAGAACGATATAAACATTTAATTTATACATGGGATTATGCAATAGATATAGAGCAGTTTGTAAAGAAATCTTACAACAGTCTCACTAAAGTTGAGATTATAAGAGAAATTACAGAAGGATTAATGCAAAATAAGTATGTAGTAGGCGTAGATAATTTTAATATTACCACGGAAAAGAGAAAAGTATTTGTTGAGTTTAACATTAATACCGTATATGGAGCTGTAGAGGATAGAAAAGAGGTGATTTTATAGTGTATGAAAATATAAATTATGAAACGATAAAGCAGCGTATATTAAGTAAAATACAAGGCATAGACAAGCGAGAAGGTAGTTTTGTAAATGATATGGTTAGTCCTATAAGCACAGAGTTTGAAGGTGTATATGTAGAATTAGAAAATATATTATCTACTATGTTTTTAGAAGATATATCCGAAGAAGATTTGATAAAACGTTGTGCTGAATATGGTATATATCGTAAAAATGGGACTTATTCAGAAGGAATTGCTACATTTACAGGATTAGAAAACACAGTAATCCCTAAGGATAGTCTAATTTCTACCAATACGGGACTTAATTTTGTCACTACAGAAGAAAAAATAATAGTTACTGGTACTACTACAGCGGATATACCTATAAAATCTGTAGAAGTAGGAATTGTGTATAATGTAGAAGCTAATACGATAAACACTTTAAGTGTAGGTATAAATGGAATTATAGGTGTTACAAACAAAGAAAAATTGTTAGGCGGTACTAATGTAGAAACAATCGAAGAGCTATTAAATAGATTGCTTTTAAAACTACGTACTCCAGCAACTTCTGGCAACAAAGAACATTATAAATTATGGGCAATAGAAGTTGACGGAATAGGTGATGCGGAAATATTTCCACTTGCATTTGGTAACGGTACAGTACAAGTAATGCCTATTACAACAGATAAAAAAGCACCAGACCAGACTATAATCACTAAAGTAATAACTAAAATAGAAGAAAACAGACCCATTGGGGCAACTGTAACTGTTACTGCTCCAACAGAAATTAAAATTAATATAGATGCTGCTTTAGAAATAGACACTAATTATTCTTTACAGAACATTATTGATGCATATACAGAAAAAATAACAAAATACATACAAGATAGTGTACCTAAAATAAAAACAGTTGATTATTTTAAAGCTTTAAGTTTATTTTATGAAATAGCTGGAGCTAAGACGGTTAAAAACTTCAAAATAAATAATAATACCACTAATATAACTATTGGTCCCAAAGAAATACAAATACTTGGAACAATAAACATAACAGTGTAGGAGGTGATATTTAATGGAATTAATTAAATATTTACCTTCTTTTTATTATGGATCAGAAGAAGTAAAGAATATACAAGCTTGTATTGATGCAGAAAATATTAAAGTAAAAGAGGCTATACAAGACATATTGAATCAGCTATTTGTTAACACAGCAACATGGGGGCTAGACAGCTGGGAAAAATATTTAGGTTTGAAAATTGATAAAAATGAAACTTATGAAAATAGGCGAGCAAGAATTATGACACGCTTACGTGGACAGGGTACCATCACAAAAACAATGCTAAAAAACGTTTGTGAAAGCTTTATAAATGGCACAGTTGAAATAATAGAGAATAGTCCTGATTATAGTTTTGTAATTAAATTTATAGACATAAGAGGCATACCTGCCAATATTGAGTACCTTAGATCTACAATTGAAGAAATAAAACCAGCTCATCTCAGCTTTGCATTCGAATATGTTTACAGGACCCATACTCAGCTTAGTGTCTATACCCACGCTCAGCTTAGTGCCTACACTCACGCACATCTTAGAGAGGGAGTGATAAATTAATGGCAGATAAAACAGTTAATTATGGCTTGGTAAAGCCAGGAACAAATGAATATTATGATGTTAATGCTCAGAACGGCAATATGGATATAATTGATACTAAGCTAAAAGAAGTATCAGAGAAGACATCAAATATGACTACAGGGGATATAAAGTTTTCAGATGGTAAAACAGTAGAGGAAAAAGTCACAACGATTGAAACAAGCGTAACAAAAATTTCTGATGATGTTAAGTCACATTTGGCAGATATTGCGAAACATATTACAGCAGATGAGAGAGCAGCATG
>DAMCZI010000041.1:0-40494 GCA_032095175.1 Clostridiaceae bacterium | reverse complement strand
TTCGTCTATGGTCGTGCAGGATAATCTGCATAAGAACATATGAGATGTAATGCTCATGATTACATTTGATTATGTTTTAAGAAACGGTTTCAATTAACCCTGCCATTTTATTATCTATGATGGGGAACTATATATAAATCGTAAAATTCTTTACATTTTGTTTTTTTAAACAGCCCTGCAGTATTGGTCTGATCTTAGGATGTTTAAAAAACAAAACGTAATAGAATTTTACGATTTATATTTACATACAACATAACTATTTACTCATAAAGCTCCGCCAGTTACCATCTGGTATATACTCTGCATTGAATTTTTCAAACAAATCCTCTCTTAAGAATTTATAATAGTAAAGCTCTTCTGTTTCCTCTTCACTAAAATAAACTTTAACAGGATTTCTTTCAAACATTATTTCCTTCTCATCCTCAAAATACTTCTCGAATTCATCAATAGTATTCAATAAGCTCTGATTCTCATCATCTACAAAGCTTATAACCTGACCAAAGACCTTATCACTGCCTTCTGTAACTCCAGGGCACCCTTTTTCTTTGAGATTGTATAGCTTTCCATATATATATGCACTTCTAACTGCAATCACTTTTCCATCCAAGTACTTTTCATAATTACGAAAGCCGCTCATCAGTGTGCCATAGACGAACATTTTAGTTTCTAGCATTCAGTTCCCTCAGCCTTTTTTATATCATTTTCTGTAGTCACTATAGTTTCTATGGCAGCTTCAATAGCTTGAACCATAGTATCTAACTCCATAGCTGCTGTGTTTGGCTTGTTTATTACTTGTTGGAACAGAAAAGGAATGTGTATAAAGCCAGCCTTAGTATTCAGGTTATTTTTATGAATGTAGTTAAGAGTACCATACATAAGGTGGTTGCATACATATGTTCCTGCAGTATTAGATACTGAAGCTGGAATATTCTTTTCCCTTATTGATTGTACTATAGCCTTTACTGGAATAGTTGCAAAGTATGCTGCTTCGCCTTCTGCATCAATCACTTCGTCAATCGGCTGTTGATTTAGATTATCAGGAATTCTTGCATCATTTATATTAATTGCAACTCTTTCTACAGTTATATCAGATCTTCCGCCTGCTTGTCCTATATTTAAAACAAAATCAGGCTTTATTTCTGCTACCTTTTCAGCAGTCTTCTCTACTGATTTATTAAAAGCTGTAGGAACCTGAAGCTTTATTACTTCCGCACCTGCAATTTCATCCTTTAACTTTTTAATTACCTCAAATGCTGGATTTATGCTTTCTCCTCCAAATGGATCAAAGCCTGTAACTAATATCTTCATGAAACTTCCTCCTTGTCTTTAAACGATAATTACTTCATATTATGTTATCAATTCACTTTAAAATGAAGCTATATATATGGCATAAATGATTTTACATTTTTTTAAAATCATTTATGTGATATATTTTCCGAAATTCATATAACACAATAAATACCTTAATGTAAAATATTTATTGCGTTATATATATTAAAATAAATTAGAATGCCCAGAAATACATCAATAGAATATGAATTACAAGCATTGTTAGAGCTACTGGTAATTGATGCTTTATAACTCCATACTTTTTATCCTTTATTTCAAGTATTGCTGTAGGCACAATGTTGAAGTTTGCAGCCATAGGAGTCATTAAAGTTCCACAGTATCCTGCTGTTAATCCTAAAGCAGCAACTATAGCTGGATTTCCTCCCTGTGCTATTACAAAAGGAACTCCTATACCAGCAGTTATAACTGCAAATGCAGCAAATGCATTTCCCATTATCATTGTAAACAATGCCATACCAACACAGTAAGCAATTATTCCACCAAGTATGCTTCCTTGTGGAATAACCTTTTGAATTCCACCAGCAAGAACTTCTCCAACTCCTGCTGCAGCAAATACTGAACCAAGGGCAGCTAGAAGCTGTGGTAAAATATTTACTGGTCCAACTATTTCTAAAAGTCTTCTTCCATCATCCATCATTTCCTTTGAAGTACCCTTAGTAATAACTAAGGCAGAAACTACACCTACAACTGTAGATATACCAAGGGCAACTAGTGAACCTAGCTGCTTATTCCAGATTTGAGCAACAATAAATGTCACTACAGCTAGGGATAAAGCAGGAACAAATATTTTATTTCCGATTCTATTAGCTGCTTTTTCCTTAAATTCTTTGCTTGATTCAGTAAACTTACCTGGCTTAACCTTCTTAATTGCAGAAAGTACTGTTAGTATAAGAACTAGATATCCAACATAAATATTTTTGATTCCTATGGTCTTATCACCCCATAACAATCCTATTTTACTGAATGTTAATATAAAACCAAGTATGCCCCAGAAGAGAGCAGTTAACATTCTTGATGGATGCTCCTTCTCCTTAAGCGTTGCAAAAACTGAGTAAAAGCATACAATACCACACATTACATACAAAAGTTCTGTTAATGAAGTCTTTAACATGATTACACCTCCCAGCTTAGAAATTAATTTTTACTCTTTTGTGTAGTCATTTTATTTTTATATTTCTTATCGAATTTCTTATCAATATATAAGCACTGAATTGCACCTAAAATCATAATTATGATAGCTATTGGCAATGATGCCTTTGCAATATCCAATGCTTCAACATTGTATTTTAATTCCTTTAGAACACCAACTATCAAAAGTACACCACCAGATGCAACGAAAAAATTCTGTCCAAAGAAATTTCCATAGTTTTCAACCGCTGCTTCTAGTCCCTTTATTGTTTCATGATCTTTTTCATCTATTTTTCCATACCTTCCATTTGCAGCACCTTCAGCCATTGGAAGAATTAATGGTCTAATAAACTGAACATGACCACCTATTCTTAAGGAGAACATAGCTGCTGCAGTTCTTATTATTAGGTATATTGAAGTAAGTCTTCCAACTGTTGCAGATTTAATTTTACCAATCAAATATGCAGCTCTTTCACGAAGGCCATATCTCTCAAGTATTCCTATAACAGGAATTGACATAATAAATATTGACATATATCTATTTTCCACAAAGGCTTTGCCAAGAGTCTCTACAATTTCATTAAATGGCATACCAGCCACTAGGCCTGTAGATATTCCTGCTACAACAACAACTGCTATAGTATCCATTTTTAATATAAAACCAACTACTATAATTAAAATACCAATTAGCTTAATCATCAAAAAACCTCCTTTTAAAGCATATTAGACTTGATTTTACAAAAACTTTTTAAATGAGTATAAATTTGATAATTGAAATGAACATAGCTTGTACATATACAGCTTTGACTTAAGTGTTTATGAGCTTTTTTACTAAGCTTAGTTTTTATTTACAATACGTATTATATAAAGTATATTTACATTTATAGAACATGTCAAACGAAAATAGTCGAAATTTTTATTATTATTCGTTAATATACATCTTAATTCATTAATTTCCATTATAAATCTAGGTTTTTGTCGATTATTATACTGTTTTTTATATTTTGATTTTATTTCTCATTAATTTTCGTTTAATTTATGCAAATTATATCTATTTATCATTATATTTATTAATTTATATGTATAAAAGGCGCTGTGAGTAATTTGCTCACAGCGCCTTTATGCGTTCCTATATTATTATAACTTTTTCATTTTCTAACGTAACTGTAATATCAGAGCCTTCCTTTATTTTTCCTGAAAGATACTCCTCTGCTATTTCATCTTCGATGTATTTTTGTATTGTTCTTCTAAGCGGTCTTGCTCCATACCTTTCATCATATCCCTTTTCCAGTATGAAGTCCTTTACCTCGTCTGTAACCTTAATTGTAATTTTCTTCTCCCATGCAGTATCCATAACTTCCTTAAGCATAAGGTCGATGATTTTTCTTAACTCATCCTTCTTAAGCTGGTTGAATACTACTACTTCGTCAACCCTGTTTAAAAACTCAGGTCTAAAGGTTTCCCTCAGTGCTTCCTTTACATAGCTTTCCAATGCATCATACCCTGAATTTGCAAAACCCATTCCTGTGGATTTAAAGTTTGTTCCTGCATTTGAGGTCATTATTATAATTGTATTTTCAAAGTAAACTGTTCTTCCCTGGCTGTCTGTAAGCCTTCCATCCTCTAGTATCTGTAAAAGCATGTTGAATACATCGGGATGAGCCTTTTCTATCTCATCTAATAGTATTACTGAATATGGCTTTCTTCTAACCTTTTCAGTAAGCTGTCCCCCCTCATCATATCCAACATATCCCGGAGGCGCTCCTATAAGCTTTGATACTGTGTGCTTTTCCATGTATTCTGACATGTCTATTCTAATAAGTGCTTCTTCGTTCTGGAAGAGTTCACTTGCTATTGCCCTTGCAACCTCTGTCTTTCCTACTCCAGTTGGGCCAACAAATATAAAGGATGCCGGCTTCTTTTTCTTTCTAAAGCCTGAACGGTTTCGTCTAATGGCCCTTGAAAGGCTTGTTATTGCATCGTTTTGTCCTATTACTCTTGTATGAAGTCTTTCTTCAAGGCATAAAAGCTTTTCAGCTTCCTTTTCATTTACCCTTTGAACAGGTATTTTAGTCCATGCTTCAATAACAAATGCAACATCATCAACAGTTAGTACTACTTCCTTGCAGCTCTTTTCAATATCTCTTATCTTTTCCTGCAGCTTACATTCCTGTGCTTTGTACTGTGCCGCCATTTCATACTCTGCTCTGTCCGCTGCCTCCTGCATTCTAGCTTGAAGCTGTACAAGTTCTTCACTTAAAGCCTTAAGCTCCACAAGTCCCTGGTTTTTAAGGTTCGCTCTAGAACCTGCCTCATCTATTACATCTATTGCTTTATCCGGAAGATATCTGTCTGTTATATATCTTTCGGAAAGATTTACAGCAGCTTCAATTACATCATCATTGATTATTACACCATGATACTGCTCGTAATACATCCTTATACCCTTTAAAATTTCAATTGAATCCTCTATTGTTGGTTCATCAACAATTACAGGCTGGAATCTTCTCTCTAGGGCAGAGTCCTTTTCTATATGCTTTCTGTACTCCTCAAGTGTTGTTGCTCCTATTACCTGTATTTCTCCACGGGCAAGGGCTGGCTTTAATATATTAGCTGCATTCATTGCCCCTCCCTGGGCATCCCCTGCACCTATGATATTATGAACCTCGTCTATTACAAGTATTACATTTCCAAAATCTCTTGCTTCATCTATTATAGATTTCATTCTTGATTCAAATTGTCCCCTAAACTGTGTTCCTGCAACAACAGCAGTAAGATCTAAAAGATAGATTTCAGAATCAAGTAGCTTTGCAGGTACCTGACCCTCTGCTATTCTAACTGCAAGACCTTCGGCTATTGCAGTTTTTCCTACTCCTGGTTCACCAATCAATATTGGATTGTTTTTAGTTCTTCTGTTTAATATCTGAATAACTCTGTCTATCTCTCTGTTTCTTCCTATTACCCTATCAACCTGAAAGTTTTTAGCCTTCTCTGTAAGGTTTGTTCCATAGGTATTCAGGTATTTTTTCTTCTTGCCAAAAATCTTGCTCTTCGGCTTTTCATCCTTTTCTTCCTTAATATTTGGAGAACCTTCATTTCCCTTATCCTTAGGTTCCTCCTGTTTATTTCCCATTGCTAAAGGAAATTGAGATGTAAAGAAGTTCATAAGAGGATTATCTTCATCTATTTCATCAATCTGACTTAAATCCACATCGTCCATTATATTATTCACTTGTTCACTGAGATTCTCCATATCCTCAGGCTTTAATCCTGCTTGCTGCATAAGCTGATCTATAACAGGCATACCCATCTTCTTTGCACACTCAAGGCAAATGCCTACCATTTCTGATTTACCATTTTCTATTTTAGCGGTAAATATTGTAGCAACATTTTTATGGCATATTGAACAAAGTTTCATGTAATCATCTCCATATTATATAGTCATACCAATTTATTTCTAATTTAATATACAGTATACCATATCCTCTCCATATTATATTATTAATTATTTATTAAAAGTGAAAACTATCCAAATATTATTTTTTCCTATTTTGTCAATAAGTTGATAAAAATTTGACAAAAGAATGAATTATAGGTATTATTTTTTTATATTTGCCATAGGAGGGTTAGGTATATTTGAAAAGAATTATATATTATTTCAGAAAAAATTTTAAAGTAAAACTTGTTTCTATTGTAGCAGCAGCTGTTGCAATAGTATTGTTGACTACTTTGGTAAATTCAAAAAGAAAAACTATTACACTGGTTATAGATGGGCAAAAGAAAACCATTGTCACCTACAAAAGCACCGTTGGACAAATCTTGAAATCAAATGACATATATGTTGGACCAAAGGACAAACTCAATCCGTCTATAAATTCAAAGCTGGATAAATCAGATACAATAAGTTTAAAAAGAGCTGTAAACCTTCACATTTATCTCGAAGGAAAAAATCTTAGTGTTTTATCATCAGAACCTGATATTGCTTCTATGATAAAAGCAGAAGGGATAGAATTTGACAGTGATGATAAGATTGTTCCTGAGATTGACACTCCTCTTTATGAGGACTTAAGAGTTGATATAGTAAAGGTTGATACAAGGACCTTTACAGATACTGTTCCTATGAGTTTTAAAGAGGTAGTTAAATATGACAGTTCTATGCTTAATACAAAGCAAAAGGTTGTCCATGAAGGAAAGGATGGAGAAAAACAGATTACTATATCTGTTACCTATGAAAATGGTCATGAGGTCTCAAGGAGAATAGTTAATGAAGTCGTTGTTAAAAAGCCTGTAGACAAGGTTATTGCACAGGGTACATACCCTCATATGCCTGTCTCAAGGGGTGGAAGGTTAATGCCGTATTCAAAGGTATTTAAGGCTAGAGCTACTGCATACTGGGCTGTTAGGGGTGTCGGGACTACATATACTGCATCAGGACGTAAAGCAGTAAGAAACTCCAGTGGATACAGTACCATTTCAGTTGATCCAAAGGTTATACCCCTTGGAACCAAAATCTTTATAGAGGGCTATGGATTTGCCGTTGCTGCAGATACAGGCACAGCTATAAAGGGAAATAAAATAGACGTGTACTTTAACACATATAATGAAGCTTGTAGGTGGGGTGCAAAACATGTAAATGTTTATGTACTACAATAGTGATAAGTGGCTGGCGCACAACGAATAATTTCGTCTTAAGTGCCAGTCACATGGCAAGTGGCAAGTTGAACGAAATCTTGTATTCTAGGATTTATTCAACTTGCCACTTTGCCATGTGACTGGCACTTTTCAATCCTATGATCATATGTTTTTATCTAAAGGTAACAAAAACAAATTAGGTAAATTTTATTACCACAAATTACTACCTTGGAAAATTTGAGAACCATATCCATTTCAGTTTATAATATTTATAGGATGCTTATAGCAAGTATTATATTTTTTACACTTCATATTTTAAATATTCTGAAGTCTAGCAAGCTTTTCATATATGTTTAAAAAGAGAGAGTGTAAAGATTTTTTGCTTTATATATACAACAAGGAGGTTTACATTGATATGAAGAAATTAATTTCTGCAGGCATGGTTGGATTATTTATAGGAATGTCATTTTCGGGATGCTTTCTTGGTTCATTTGCTGCAAGCTATTTTAAAAATCTAGATACAAGGGTTGAGGCTGCAGTTGTTAAAAAAGTTGCTGATATTGAAGCACAGAAAAATGAAACAATAAAACAGCCCGAACCAGCAGCCCAACCAAATCAAGCCAAAGAGGTAGCACCTGCTAAAACTAGTACAAGCACAGCTAAAACTGCTTCAACCTCTTCAAAGAAAACAACTACAACAAAACCAAAGGATGAATCTAAAACTAATTCTGATGAACTAATTAGTTTAACAAAAAAGTTTGTAAATATTTTATATAACACCAACATTGAAAACCTGAATAATAACTTTAAAATTCTAAATTCCATGGGAGTACCTGGAGGCTTTATGGGAAGCAAGGAAGCAACAGATTATTTTTATGAAGATATGTTAGATACTACACTTGTATATAAAAGTATGAACATTAAATCAGTACAAATATCCAATACATATGATTCATCAGCCAAGAAAACCAAAACCACTGCTACAGTCTATGCAGATATTAAATGCCTTGAGGATGGTATTGATATATTAGACTGCTGTGAATTTGACTTTATCTATGACAGTTCATCTAAAATGTGGAAAGTATCCAATTATCGCTGGGTAAAGCAGTAGCCTAATTTTAGCATTAGGCACATGACAAGCTAGATATATCTCTAGGCAACAGGCACTTGAGTTATGAGAATTTTTCGTCTAAATCCTCATAACTCAAGTGCCTGTTGCTTAGGGATATTTCAATTATTGCTCCGTTTCCATATAATAATAGTCATCAGAATGCCCCATCAAGATTTTCATTATATAATAATTCGTCATATAGTAAACCTTGTTTCCATCAGAAGATATTCCAAATATATATCCCTCTCCAAGATATTTTTCAGTTTTATTCCTTAAATCATAAACAACTACTCCCTTACCCCTATTAAAGGCTATCCTGTTTTTATCTAGTATTTTAAAATTCGAATATATTACATCATTGGAGTGTATAAATTCAGCTAGTATCTTATCATCTTTTACTATTACAGTATCACCTGGCAATATGTTGTTATCTGTTTTACATCTAGTATATTTTATTAAATCTACCTTGGGATTAGCAATTGGATATTGACCTGATTCTATTATTTTCTTCTTTTCTTTATTTTTTATATTTATGCTGTATATATCAGCTATAACATTACCATCCTGAAGCATATCCGCACTATATATAATTGTATTGTTGTCAATCCATCCTATACTTGAGACACTATGATAGCTTTTTAGTTCCTTCAACAATAAACCATCAAAGCTTTTTATTAAATTTCCCCTTAAATCATATACATTTATAAATACATCAGATATCTCTGATGATATTTTATCAAATTCTACGGCAACTTTGGATTTGTCAGGAGAAATTGCAAACCTTATAGGAGTTAAACCTTTAGGAGTTGATATAATATTATTTTTTTTGCCATTATTAATTGTATATTTTAGTATATTATTATCCATTCTATTCAATATTAAAAGCTCATTTTTATTAACTGGCTTCATTGGATACCAATCGTTATTAGGCATCTCAATCCTAGTTACTTTGCCGTTCTTAAGATTAATTGTATGCTTATAATTTCCATCATATAATATCCAGTTATCTTCTACTATATTTCCAGACAAAGGCATAAGCCGTTTATCGTTAAATACCTTTATCAGCCTTTTATCCATGGTTTTTGTATCTACTTCATATATACTATTTTTCTCTCCTACTACAAAACGAAAATCTCCAATTATTTTTCTTTTTTCTTTATCAAGTGCATATTCCATAGATATTCTATATCTGTTATTTACATCTAGAGGCAAGAACTTTGTTATATTCATTTTTAACCTTTGAGGATTTTCCCATGATAATGTGTATTCTGGTGAATTCTTAGCCCATTCCTGTCCTATAGATACCTCAACGCTACGTTTATCAACCTCTCTAGAAAAATCTATTAAAATAGTTTTAGGTGAATTTGTGAAGAAATACCTATCTCCAAAATCATCTAACAGAGATACATCATATACTCCCATATTTGCATATTTTTCATCTATTCCTTCAATGGTGTAAACTGCCTTTGTATCTTCTTCTAAAACAAAATCAATTTCAATATTCTTTCCCAAATTATCTCCATTTAAAAACTTAATATCTTTGTTGATAACTAGCTTATACTTTTTATCATTTTTAAGATTTTCAATAGAAAAAAATACCTTCTTATTGTCATTTTTATAGTTAGAAAAGCTGATTTCTTTATCATATCCTTTAATTTTAATAGATTTTTTTGCACTTTCAATATCAACATCTTCAAGGAAGCATATGTCTATGTAAGCCTTTTTTGTTCCATACAGCTTAACAAAAGGCTCTTTAACCTCTGTTTCCTTTGGTTTAACCTCTTCATGTCCTAAATATTCCGTACAGGGAGTCATAAATATCTTAACCTTTAAGCTCTCCTCATTTTTTTCCTGCTGTTTACCTTCCACAGGCTTATTCTTACATCCAGCAAAGAGACACAAAATTAAAAGCGGAATGATTAACAATAAATATTTTCTTTTCATTTTAACCTCCAATAGAAAACAATATTTATGTTTCACTTATCAGTCAGGCTAAATGTTTTTATATTCACCCTCTTGTTATATATTAACATATATTCCTTATGTTGATAATCATTATAATATCTTTTCAAGTTGTTTATCTATTGGTGGCAGTCAAAATAACATCATCTATTGCCATTCCATATATGTTCTTAAACCTTTTATATCTTTTTTCAAGCTTTCCACCAAGGCTTTTTATATAATTCATTCTTACTGAGCATTGTTCTTCTATTCTTTTTATATAACTTTTGGTGTATAATTCCTGATTTTGAGAAATTGCTTCTATTATAAGATACATTACGTTTTTCTTAATCAAATCCTTTATCTTAACTCCATTCTCAGTATTAAAACACTTATCATTATCAATAAGATGATTTAAGAAATTGAAAAGGGCGTTTGTAATGTTGTCTAAGGGCCACTTACCTGCGGTCTGAGAATAAACAGTCATGTGTCCATTTTTTAAATCAGTTTTTGCATCCTGAAGATCATCACAAAGCTGGAGTAAAGCTCCATATCCAAACATAAAATCAGCTTCCATTTTACTTAAGCTTCCCTTTACTAGGCATGCATCTGCAATAACCGAAGCCCCTCCCTTTTCAAAGCTTATGTCGATTATATCCCTTTCATAGGGAGATATGATTCCTCTTTGCTGAAAAAGACTTCGTTCCTGAGCATTATGAATAAGCAGCAGGCTTTCATAAACATCCTTATACTCTTTCCTAGAGAACTGTCCTTCTATCATATCAACCAATGTAAACAATTCCTTTTCATGGGCATTCTTATACTCTATTTTTTCTCCCTTAAGCTTTAATCCAAATCTTTCATTTATATCAATCTTATCATCAATCGAAACCTCTGTACTATCAAGATAGTTATCAGTGTATGGGTAAAGCATGCTGTATGCAAATATTGAAGGTGTGTGTTCAACCTTCATATCAAAAAGCATCTGTATTACATTCATTATCCAAACATTCCTCATTGCCTGTCCTATGATATCAAATTTTATATTAGGATCAAACAGCTTTGATTGATTTAAAAATTCATGGGTAACATCAAAGAAATCATCAAAGAATATATCCTTCAGCCCTTGGTCCTCAAACCCCATAAAGTCACCTAAATCGCCCATAAGTTTGTTCATTTCTTCCCGCCACTGACACTGGTTTTTCTTATCTACAGGACAAATTTCTAATTGATTAAAACTTTTTTTAATATAGCCTCCTACCCTTCTTTGAGTCTTAAGCTTTTCAATAAGTCCTGTGCTCCTACCAATTTCAATTGGCTCCTTGCTTATATTCCACCATATTTTTTTATAATCATTCTTAATTTCATATATCATATCTTTCATATTTAGCTTATCCACCCTTAACTATATACTTGAAAATACTATTGATAGCGCAAAATTTGTAAGCCAACTCATTTTGAATTTCTTAATTAATGTGCCTATTATTGCCATTATTGCTGCACTTGATTTTACAGCATTCAACATTATTTCTCTGCTTAATCCTATTCTTTTTCCTTCCCTCCATGCCTTGATAAAGAATATTATCGATTGCACCATTACAAAAATAATAACAAGAATAACAAAGATAAATAGAAGATTGCTGTTTGCAATATTTAAATAATTCATATCAAACCCTCCTCATCCTTTTACAATTTAAACCATAAAAAACATGTAATTTTATATATTTCTATTTATACAAAATTCTACTTTTTAAGAAATTATCCTTCTTTAATTGAAGTATAATCCAAATTATATTTCTGCAAAAATGGACAGTTCCCATATGTTTTATTTGTGCCAATGCTTTTAGAATCTATTACATATTCGTCATAATTGCTTGGTATAACAGCAGCATCCCAAAACTATTTATTTTAGTTTAAAATTAGTCTTTTTTTTATCTTTTTTTACATTTTTCTTTTATTTTCGTCAAAAGTTCTAAATAAAAACTCCGATATAATACATATAAAACATAAATATATCCTAAATGGCAAATTCATTTAAAAAATCTATATTTAAAGGAGGGAAATCTATGAAAAGCATTAAAACGAAAATTATAATTTACTTTTCTATCATTTCCATAATAATCTGTGGAATATTTGGTTTTGTGTCATACTATAAGTCATCCACTTCTATCATTAATACTACTAAGGATGATTTTACATTAGTTGCAAATCAAGCTTCAGGTTTGCTAGCTACAAAGCTTAGTACTGAATTTCAAATAATTGAATTTATCGCTTCAAGATCAATTATATCTAATCCTAGTATTCCTATTAAGGATAAGGTTGAAGCGTTGAAGACAAATCAGCAAATGCAGGGATATATTAATATGGACTATGCAGACTTAAACGGTAATGCCATTGCTACAAATGGTAAACCGGTAAATTTAAGTGATAGGGATTATTTTCAAAAGGCCAAAAACGGTGAAACTTCCATGTCAGAATTACTTGTAAGCAAGCAAGATAATTCAATCATAATGGCCTTTGCTGCTCCTGTAAAATCCGAAGGCAAAATTATTGGTGTAGTTGTTGGTATAAAGGATGGAAGAACACTTAACGAAATGACTAAGGATATTACCATTGGTAAATCCGGGTATGCATATATTATAGATGGAAATGGTATCATAATAGGTCATAAAGATGAACAGCTTGTAACAGATAAGTATAATCTTCTTGAGGCTTCAAAGCAAAATAAGGACTACGAAGAACTAACTAAGCTGACTCAAAAAATGATTAATAAGGAAACAGGAAGTGGAGAATACTATTTTAATGGAGTAAATAAAGTCCTAGGCTATGCTCCAGTTGTAGGTACAAATTGGTCAATTGGTGTTACTGCTAATCACTCTGAAATTTTGTCAGAATTAGAAGGGCTAAAGGTATCCCTCTTGATAATTTCCTTTATTATAATAGCTGTTGCACTTGTACTGGTTTATATAATAGGAAGGCAGCTAGCAGTTCCAATAATCATGGCATCCCAACATGCCATGATTATAAGCACAGGAGATTTTACAAAGGAAGTACCAGAAAAATTTTTAAATAGAAAAGATGAAGTGGGAAAACTTGCTCAGGCACTTAATGAAATAATGGTAAGTTTCAAAAAGTTAATTATGAATATACATGATTCATCTATAAGTGTTGTTGAATCTTCAAAGGAGCTTACAGCCACTACAGAACAGATATCATTAGCATCACAGCAGGTTTCAAAAACAATTGAAGAAATATCAAAGGGTGCAAGTGAACAGGCTAATGATACCGAAAAAGGAGCCTCTACAGTTTCAGAACTTGGAGATTACATAGAAAAGAATAATTCACATGTTTTAAATCTTGATTCTACATCACATGAAGTTGCAAAGCTTGTTGATGAAGGTCTAAAGATAATAGATGATCTTTCTGTTAAGTCTGACGAAAGCAGCCATTCAGTAAAGGAAGTATATAACAACATTATAATTACGAATGAAAGTGCTGAATTTATTGGGCAAGCTAGTCAAGTAATATCATCAATCGCAGATCAGACAAATCTTCTAGCCCTAAATGCTGCAATTGAAGCTGCCAGAGTTGGGGAAGCTGGAAGGGGATTTGCCGTTGTAGCAGAAGAGATAAGAAAGCTTGCAGAGCAATCTACTGCATCAACAAAAACAATCGACGATGCTCTTTCTAAGCTTCAAAGTAATTCAAGGGGATCAGTTGAAGCAATAAAGAATGTACTTGCAATAATCGAAAATCAAGTAGAAAGTGTAAAAACCTCTGAAAATAAATACAAAGAAATTGCTATGGCAATTAAAAACTCAGAAAAGGCAGTTGTTGAATTGAATAATTCTACAAAGGAACTGGAAGTAAGAAAGAATAATATTATAAATATAATGCAGAATCTATCTGCAATTGCTGAAGAAAATGCAGCATCAACAGAAGAAGTTTCTGCATCAACAGAAGAACAAACAGCAGCAATGGAAGAAATTTCGATCTCCTGCAGCAATCTATCCAAGCTTGCTGACGAACTGCAGCACTCTGTTGATAAATTTAAGCTTTAAAAAACTCAATTGATTTTCTTTGAAACAGACCTATACTACAGAAATATAAGGGCTGTAGCACAGTTAACAAAATAGTCAGCTGTGCTACAGCCCTGCTTACATGTCTCTCTATTTATTGCTTATTTAGGTATTCCTTATTTAGAGTTATCCCTCAAAAATATCTCAATCACTTCCAAAAACAATTAAGAACTTTTACCATACAATTAATCACATTATCCACATATTTTAAGTATTTCATGGGCAACTCCGTCGCATTTGTTTGATTTTGCAACAAAGTTGGCATGTTTTTTAACGTCCTCTGGGGCATGCTCCATAGCAAAGCTGTAGTATGCCTGCTTGAACATTTCTATATCATTGTAGTAATCCCCAAAGACCATTGTTTCTTCTTTTTTTATTCCATACATTTTTTGAACCATTTCAATTCCCATGCCCTTTGAAACACCTTTCTCCATCAAGTCGATCCATCTATAGCCTCCAAGGGTTATTTCGAAATCATCTGAGAAGAGCTGCTTTACTTCATTAGCCACTTCATCTACTATTTCTTCTTTGCAGTATAGTCCTATTCTGCATACATCGCCCTCAAATTTCAGAAGGTCATCCACTATCTCATAATTAATTAATCCAATAGTAAAATCCTCAAGAGAAAATTTTTCAGGATCATCAATTATTGCGAGGCTATCCTGGGATAGGTAGATTCCTACATCATCCCTCTGCCTTGCGTATTTGACCATTTTTTCTATTTTATCTTTTGAAACAACGCTTTTATATATTATTTCTCCATTGTTTGCTCTTTGAACCCATGCTCCATTGTGACTAATAAGAATCATATCCTTATCATAATCTGCAAATGCTTGATTTAAAGAATTATAAAATCTTCCACTTGATGCTGCAAATAAAAAACCTCTATCTATTGCACATCTTATTGCTTTTTGGGATAGCTTACTAATCTCTTTTTCATCAGTCAAAAGCGTCCCGTCCATGTCTGTTGCTATGAATTTTATCATTTAATACCTCCGTGAATTGAATAATAAAAAAATCTAAGACAACTATATATGATTTAAAATAACCTTCTATATGTTTCGCATAAATGATTCTACATTGCTTGACCCTAAAATTTATGCGAAATCATATTCCTTGATTTGTTAATCGCACAGCACCCAATGTAAAATCTTTAGTGCGATTAATATATGTTGTTCTTATTTCTAACTATATTCTAATATATCAACATGTAAAATGCCAGAAAAAAAGCCCCTAATTTAAAAGTTAATATTTCTATATAATAAGCCACATTAGTGTTACACTTTATTTAAGTATATAGTATATCACATTTATTTCAAACCGATTATTGCAAAATATATTTTCATAATTGCACAACATTTATGACCACTTTTTAAAATATGTGATATAATATATATCAAAAGGAGGTTATTTGTATGGATATAGCTTTAAATAGAACTGATTTATATTTAGGTGATAAAAAAGAAGAAAATTCTGTTGTAACACTTAATCCAGCCGAGGATGTTAAGGCTTCAACTGAGGTTCCTGAAATGTCCGATGGAGACCTCTGGGCATGGAACATGATGCTTGGAATAGGAAACGATGTTTATTAATATATTGTTTTGGAATTATAAATCAAAGGAGCTGCCTTTATCTGGCAAGCTCCCTTCTGTTTTATTTAACCTCCGGCGCCTGGCACCGGAGGTTTTTATCTTACGCTAGTTTTTTGGCAGTTATTGCTGCCCCTATTGCACCTGCAAACCTTCCCTTGGGGTGACTCTTTACAGGTTGACCAAGCTTATCAGAAAGCATGGATATAATGTACTGGTTTTCACACAAGCCACCTGTTAAAAAGTAGTTAAAGGAATCAGAATGCTTTTGGCACAAGGATTTTACCCTTCCTGTTATGGATTCTAAAACCCCATGACAGATGTCCTCTCTTCTTTTGCCGCTTCCTATGAGGCTAATCACCTCGGATTCTGCAAATACTGTACACATGGAGGTTATTGCAACCTCTGCTCCATCCTGGGCCTTTTGGCACATATCCATTATTCCAAGGCCTAGAATATTTGCCATGAGCTCTAAAAACCTTCCTGTTCCTGCTGCACATTTATCGTTCATTGTAAAGTTGGTTACATTTCCACCCTTAACTGTAATTACCTTTGTATCTTGACCACCTATGTCAACAACAGTACAGTCTTCTCCAAGAAGATAGTATGCACCCTTTCCATGACAGGTAATCTCTGTTACACTTTTATCCGCATAGGGAACTGATACTCTTCCGTAGCCTGTTGCAACTATCTTTGAGTTTTCCTTATTTACTCCTGTTTCATTTAACATTTTATATATGTTATCTGCGGTTTCTCTGCTGTTCCATCCTGTTGGAAGCACAAAGGTATTTATAAGTTTATCATCATCAAAAACTGCAACCTTTGAAGCAGTGGAACCTATGTCTATACCTGTGTAGTACACAAAACTCACACCTTTTCAAATTACGTTATTCATAGAAGTTTTTATAGGTTGTATTCAGAGAATGAAAGCCTGATACTTCTATTGAATTTTCTTCTATTATTCTTTTTATCCTATCCTCATCTTCCTTATTATAGGTTAGTGAAATCCCACAGCAGGAAGACAGCTGCCTTGGGGTTGGAACTATTGTATACTTTATTCCTTCCTTTTTAAGCTTCGATTCAAGTGAAAGTCCACTGTTGTAGGAGGGAAATAGAATGTAGTGCTTAATATTTTCCATTTTTATATCATTTCAAGGAAGGCTTCTACCCTTGTCTTTATCTGTCCTGAATCCTCAGTTGAGTAATCAGTTTCAATCATAATTACAGGAATATTTCTTTCCTTTAAAACCTTTTCTACTCTCTTGTATTCAACTGAGTAAGTATGGCAGAAGGATAGGTTGTAATATACTACACCATCAACCTTGTACTCATCAACATATCTTAATATATCATCTATTCTTCCATCGTTTGGTGTAAAGCAAGCACAATTTATATTTAAGTATCTGTCTGCAAGGTTTTTGATGAGATTCTCTACTGTTTCTCCCTCTATTGATACTTCATTTTCAAAGTATCTTGTTCCTGTACAAGTTTCCTCAACAACTATTTGAGCATCAAGGCCTTCAATTATTGAATGCATCTTCCAGTTTGGAATTGCCATTGGAGTTCCTGTTATCATTAATCTCTTCTTTCCATTATCCTTAAGGTTCTTTACTCTTTTTTCAAGTTCATCGCAGAGTTCCTCAAGCTTTAATGTAAATCTTTCAGGATCATCATAGAATGCAATCTGTGAAATCAATAGTGAATCAAGTCCACTTATTGGTGATGGAGTATATTTTCTAAAATCATATAGCCTCTTTAATGCTCTTCTTTTTCTATTGCAAAGCTCTATTGCCTTCTTTAGGTTCTCAACAGTTATCTTGTTTCCTGTAAGTTCTTCAACTCTTTCTATTAATGTTTTTATCTCATCCATCCACATGTTATAGTCCTTAGTTCTTTTCATTTGAGGTAAATCCATTACATGAACAGGCACATACTCATCAAGTATTTCCCATGCCTTCTTTTTTCCGTCGCAGGTTGTTTCTCCAACAAGCATGTCACAGGATTGAACGTATGGACATGTTCCTCCTATCTTTGCTCCAACAAAGGCTTTAATAAGTGGGCAAAGGTTTCTTGGCATAACCTTTTCTCCATCCTCAATCCAGAACTGCGAACCTCCGCAAAGTCCAACTCCTATAGCACCTGCTGCAAGTATTACTTCGTCTGGTACAAATACGCAAAAGGTTCCTAGAACCTTTCCCCCATTTTTCTTATGTTCATCTAATTCTTGAATTCTTAATCCATGTACTTCTGATACTACAAAGTTAAAATAATTCATTCCATCAGGTCTGTCTTCCTGTGTAAGGTATGTTGCTCCATATAACTCTGGCAAAACAGCACAAAGCTTGTCATGCTTTTCAAGATCCATATCAAGTCTCTTCCATAATTCTCTGTAGTCTCCCATAGGTTGTACCTCCTGAAAAATATTTTTACATATCTATTGTATTATATAAGGGGCATATTAAGGTTTTGATTTTTCTATCAGCTTTTCTTTGTCTATAGATATTTTCTATAAAATCATATATTGCTCTTTTACAACTTCTATTATTTTCTAGTTATAAGGTTGTGATAGAATAATTGTAGATATATCAATTATGTTGAAATTTCTATATTATATATAACGCAATAAAGATTTTACATTAAGGTATTTATTGCGTTATATGAATTTAGGAAAATATTTCGCATAAATGATTTTTAAAAATGTAAAATCATTTATGCGAAATATATAGATACTTTTCAATTAATGAATCAAGGAATATGATTTCACAAAAATATTTAGATTGTAACATATATACAGTATAAATTTTTTATTTTTGCTGCGAACATTCTATTATGTCAGACGTAAAACACTTATGAAAGGGGGATAAAGGTTGGAAGACAAGGATTTAATAAAGCTATACAAATCAGGACAGCAGGCTGTAATGGAAATATTAGTAGAGCGATATAAAAATCCCCTGTATAAGCTTTGCTATCATCTTGCATCAAACCGGTATGATACAGATGATCTTTTCCAGGAAACATGGGTTAGAGTAGTTAAAAATATTAATAGTTATGATGAAGACAAACCTTTTGCTGCATGGCTCTATTCAATATGTACAAATTTATATAAGGATAAATATCGCTCTAAAAAGCGATGGCTAAACAGGATAAAAGATTATTTTACAAATGAGAAAAAGGAAGAGGAAATGGGCAATGTAGAAAATAACTCATTCCTTCCAGAAGAACAGATTATAGATAAATATAATAGTGAAGTTATAAGAAAATGTGTAAACATGCTGGATGATACCTATAGACTTCCAATTATACTGTATTATTTTAAAGAGTTAAGTTATTCTGATGTAGCGTTAGTGCTTAATATTCCATTAGGTACGGTAAAATCAAGGCTTAGCACGGGGAAGAAAAAGCTAAAACAGCTTATGGAGGTGGAACAATTTGAATGAAGATATGTTGGATAAAATGTTGAAAGAAGCCTACTCAAAGGATATATGTCCATCTGATGAGCTTGTAAGTAGGACGAAAATGAGTATTAGAAAGGTTGGGGCAGCTGAGCATGCGATTACACTTAGCCTCTTGTTTGGCATATTTGAAATGGCTGCATTAGGATACTTTTTGCTTTTTAGTATTCATAATCTGTTTACAAAAATAATGGTTTGCTCCGGTGTTTTAACTTTTTTTAATATTATCATTTTAATAATTTGTCTATATAGAGAACAGCTTAAAGATTATTTTAAAAAATTAGAAGAATGTTAGGAGGAGTAGTTATGAATAAAAATTCTTTTTTTAAATTCATTTTCTTTCTATTAACTGCTACACTTGCAGGAATGTTAATATTTGCAGGGATAATGCTTGTAACTGAAGGTCCTAAAGAACCAGACTTTCCCAAATTCGCATATGGGTATTTCGCTCTTGTAATAACTTTTATAATTGCATTTTTCGCCAGTGTTTCTGTGTATGTATATAAAGATGCACAAAAACGAGGTATGGAGCAGTGGATGTGGATGTGCATAGCAGTTTTTATACCAAATCTAATAGGTCTTATTATATATATTCTAGCAAGAAATAAGATCATTGAAGGTAAATGTAAATGTATTAACTGCGGTTCACTAATAAGCGATAAATTTGAGATTTGTCCTTATTGTGGAACTGATCTTAAAATGCACTGTTCACAGTGCGGAAAACAAATATCTCCAGAGTGGAACACATGTCCATATTGTTCAAATAAACTAAAGTAGGCTTATAAGTACAAGGAATTTTATAAGAAAACAAGGGAGTGGTGAATAATTACAGTTATTCATCACTCCCTTAAGGCGTATTAAAGAAAATAACAAGTCAAAGATTTTGAGGATATTTTGCGTCAGACGAGGAAATGAAAGCTCAAGCTAGTTGGGCTAACTTGAGCTTTCTATATATGTTGCATTAAAATTCTTTACATTCCGCCTTTTCAAACAGCCCTGCTAAATTGGTTCGACTCTAGGATGTTTGAAAGGGCGGAATGTAATAGAATTTTTGCAACATATATACTGACGAAGTATGACACAAAATAGACCAAAATATTGACTTGTTATTTTCTTTAATACGCCTAACCTTATATCTCGTGAATATTGATTATTTCCTTTATTGATTCAACATCTTCTGAGTAAAGACCCATGTCTAAATATTCTGCTTCTCCTACCTGATTGTCATATGGGTCGGCTCTGAAAAACTTCTTCTCTGGCATTAAATTCTGTTGAAAATCTGAATTTGCAACCATTCTGAATGGATCAAGATTCCCAAAGTAGAAGTTCCATTTCTTCGTATTTCCTGCTCTATATCCGCTTCCACCAAAGGATGGATCTGCAAATATCCAGCCATATGGTGCAACATAGAATTCTGCCCAGTCATGACATCCAATGTGTGTTGGATTTACATATAGTCCAGACTGCCATTTTGCGGGTATCTTTGCAATTCTGCAGAGGGTTATAAATAAAATTGCCATAACACCACAGTCACCCTTTAGATTGTATGCTGCATATTCGGGTATATTAACAAAGGATGCATACTCTCTCATAAAGGAATACTGAACATTTTGTGTAACATAGTCATATATTTTTCTTGCCTTAATTAAAGGGTTCTTTTCATCACCAATAATCTCATGGGCTAAATTCACCAAGTATGGTGTAAACCTAATATGAGGCAGCATTTCTTCTGTGTAAAAATCAGGCTGCTTGTCCGAAACCATATTAGTATCTGGATTGTTGTATTTTATATGATTTTCATAGGAATATTCAACGGTAAATTCATCCTCACCTGTAACCTGCTTTTCAAAGTAAACTGTCCTTTGAGGATAATCCTCTGGTGATATAACCTTTGCTTCTGGTGAAGTATTTATAATCTTTATATTCTTTATCTGCTGAGCTTCCTTTGGAATTGGAAGGTGTACCCTTATTGTTTCACCTTCCCTTATAGACTTATTCTTAAGTTTCATTCCAGCCTTTACATGTATGAAATACTTTTTTTCACCGTTATTGATTATGTCATCCACAACGCTGTTTAACACATCTGTCTTACCAGTTTCCTTATCCTCATGCTTTTCTAGAAGCCTATCCGACATGTTTGGAGCTACCTTTAAAATGGTTTCTAAAAAGTTATCATGAAGCATTACCCTTCCATTTATGTATATCCAGTCGGCAAATCTCTCATCCATCATCCTTTGAAGTTCTTCACCACTGAAATCCTTTATTTTCTTTACTGCCATTTCCAGTGCTTCATCGAAGGAATATATATAATCCGTTGTAAGTCTTCTCATTCTTCTTTTCTCATACTGAAGCCTTTTTTTAAGCAATTCAGGTATATTTCTTTTCATGTAGATATCAATAAGTCTATCTGCAGAATCAAAATCTCCATGAATTACATACCTTTCAACATCCTCAGGAAGTCCTAAAACCAGTGATTCCAATGAGTACATATAATCCACCCCCATGATATTTAAATTTCAACTGTTTTTACATAATATTTTAAAATTAGCATCTAATTATATTATACCAGTTTACTATAAAGCCTTTACATCTAATTCCTTATTTTTTTGAACAACTGGTACAACAGCCAAGAATCCAACTGCAACGAATATCATAGAAATTCCAAGTATAAAGAAGCTTTTATTTAATCCAAGATCAGATAAATAGCCAATTAAAGGCTTTATGCACATCCCAATGAGGCTTCCTATAAAGCTAATCATTGAGAGCATTGTTGCCCTGTTTCTTCCTATAATATTATCATTGCATAGAGCTTTAAAGACTGGGGCTGTTATTGAACTTATACTTGATATTCCTATATATGATATTATAATAACTGGAACTGATACCGTTTTGCATAGGGCTAGAATCAAAATTCCAGGTATGAAATATCCTATAAACATAAGTGATGATGTTCCAATTTTACTTTTTAGCCACGGACTCACTAAATTTGCAGACATGCTTAAGACATTTGCTGCAAGCATTATAAACCCAAAATACTCAACAGGAATTCCACATTCCAAGAACAGTGGCTGATTTAAATATGCCATGCTTAGAATAACAGAAAAGGCAATTGAGTTTAAGCTTTCTAGTACCAGAAGCATTGGCTGTTCCTTCAATATAAATTTAAACGATGTTTTAAAGCCTTCCCTCTTCTCATTGCTCTTCTCAACATCAATTCTTTCTTCTTTTAAAAAGAAAGATGCTATTATAGCTAATGTAAGTGGAATGCATGTTATGTATACAGGAAGTTCAAGTGAGTAAGCTGATAGAATTCCTCCAACAGGGAGGGATATTATCATTGCAAGGGACATTGCTCCTCCAATTAATGCAAAGGCACTATCTGAATACTCCTTCTTATCAGCTCTTGAGAGGCTCTCATATATTAATGCCGAATCTGCTCCTGACATACTTGCTATACCTATACCAAATATAGCAGAAAGAAGTATAAAAGCAAAAAAGCTGTGTCCCAGGGCAGTAATATAAGCACTTACTGCATAACAAACAACAGAAAATATCAGAGTCTTCCTTCTTCCAATCCTGTCAGCAATGTATCCCGAAGGCACCTCAAATATAAAAACCGATGCTGAAATTACAGTTTCCAGCATAAATATCTCCCAGTAGCTCAATCCTCTGTTTTTTAAGAATAATGTGTATGTAGTATTATAAAATGATAATGAGTAAAGAAAGGTAGCTATTGTCAATACAAGTACATTTCTTACTCTTAAAACCTTTAGATAATCATTTACTATTTTTTTCATATTAACCTCCAGTATTTATTTTTATATTTAAGCTAAATACTTTTGGTGGAGGCCTAGTGTTTATATTTAAGTAAGCTATACAGCTTTTATCAAGTCTCCCTTAACAAAACAATATACATATTTTCACCCCGATGCCATTTTATTATGAAAATACTACCATATATATGTTTTAGATTCAAGTTAGAATTCCTTTTATCTTATTTTTTAATTTCAACTAACCATGTGAAGTTAGCTAAATGTTCATATTCTACTGTACATCCTAATAATTCCGAATATCTTTTGATCCTTTCAATGTCAGTATAATATTCATCTTCGACTATTTCCCAGAGGTCTTTTCTTCCTTGATTACTAAAATGTTTTTTCTGATTTTCCCTTTCAGTTTCATTTAAAAACATCAAATCTGCGATTACTATTTTTCCATTCTTATTTAGATATTCAAGTATTATATTAACTGCTTTTTCCTTTTCAATAGGATTTAAATGATGGAATGCATAGGTAGATACAATAACATCATAATAATCTTTTACACAAGGCTCATCTAAAAAATTTCCAAGCTTCAATTTCATTTCAGGATATTTATTTTTTACTTGGATAAGCATTTCAATGCTCTGATCCATTCCAGTAATCTCAATATTATTACTTAATTCACCGCAAAGATTTCCGGTACCACAGCCTATATCAAGTATCCTTTGAGGATTGTCTTCTAGCATTTTATCTCTTACACTTGATAATACATATTCATACCTATCAAACAACTTTAATTCATCTCTTGAATTATCCTTTACCACCTTATCATAATTTCTTGCCCAGGAATCAAAGTTCCATTTATCAATCCATCTGCTGCGTTTTTCTCTGTTATCCTTAAGGCTCAAGTTAATTTCATTTAGATATCCATTATAGAAATCACTATCTGAATCAGTTAGTGCATTATTTATGCTTTCTTTAAGTGTTGATTTTATATTCTCAAGTTCCCCTATCTTGTTTGCAACAGCATTTAGCTGTAAATACAAACTTCGTATCAACATATTGTCCTGAAAATTATTTTTATCCAAAAGCGCCTTTATATCCTTTAGTGAAAATCCTAATTCCTTTAAAAGAATAACCTGTCTAAGCTTTAATAAATCATTTTCATCATAGTTTCTGTAGTTGTTTTTATCCCTTTTAGGAGTTACAATATCCCATTCTTCATATATTCTTAATGCCTTTGGGGAAATATTTAAATCAGTGCATACCTTTTTTGTGTTCATTATTTATCACCTCAAAAATAATATAAACCCTGCCCTAGAGGCAAGGTCAATAGTTATTTTAAAGATAACAGGTTCTTGAGTTTTGAAAAGTGGTCCTTTTTAGGAAGTTGCCCTGTTATTCAGGTTGTTATAAATCTTCCACTGTGGGCTTTAAGGTCTTTACTCCAAAGGTGAAAAACACCAGGCCAAAAAGAAGCAATATCAAAAGATTAAACCGTATGTCCAACAAGGATTTTCCTGAAGCTAGTTTCATATATGAATCTATTACCCATTTTTGAGGTATGAAGTTAGCTATCTTCTGAAAAATGTTGTTCATAAATTCTACTGGGAGCATCTCCCCTCCTAAAAACGATGTAGTTACTGCAGAAAGCATTATAACCATATTAAACTTTTGCTGGTCGCTAATAAAACCTGCAATTCCTACTGTAAACCCAATTGATGCTATCATAAAAAACAATAGTACTATAAAGACATTTAATATTGAGGTTCCCCATTCCGTTTTAAATATTAGTGTTGAAACACAAAGGAATATTATTATTTGAATACATCCAAGTAAAGTATTTGATATTAAATAACCAAGCATCATTTCATGTTCTCTAATTGGAGCACAGAAGTTTCTCATGAAGGTTTTTTTATTCTTATCCTCAAGTAAAGATCCTGAAATTGTACCTATAAACATCAGTATAAACATAGTTAATATGCCAAGTGACAACTTAGATTGCTCAATTTTACTATTTACATTCTGAGAATTGTTTGCGATAACTGCTCTTTCCGGGGAAGCTGCATTGGATAAATACTGATTTATCCTTCCACTTAATTTTTGAAGGGTTTCATCCTCTTTTAAACTGATCAGCTTAATTTTTTGTGCACTGTTAATATTCAATTCTTTAAAGTTGTCAGGAAAGCTTATTCCTATTTTTATTTTCTCACTCAGCACCTTCTCTTGAAGCTCATTTTTATCCACAATAGTGATATTATATTCCTTTGTATTTTGTAAGTATTCCACTATACCAAAATCATTCTTAGGTATATTTGAAATACCAACATCAATTACATTTGTACTTCCAAACATAACGTATGCAAGGATTGCTGCAAATACTGGAAATAGAATCATGTATCCCAATGTAGCTAATTCATGTGTTAATCTTTTAATTATGTTACCTGCAATAACCAAACTATTCATATATAGATTCCCTCCTATAGACAACAGCTGCTATTATCATAAAAATTGTCCCTATGATCCCAATTATTAAAAGATTTGTGGATATACTTGCGAGGCTATTGCCTTCCATTAATTTTTGATAGGAATCTGAAATCCATTTGTTTATAGTAAACTTGGAAATCTCATCAAACTGTTTACCCGGAATCATTCCCCCACTTAGAAAGGTCATTATTATAATAACTACAGACATAATCGCCCCTGCTATTTTAGGGCTTTTAAAAACTCCTGTTATTAAAAAGGCAAGTGCAGCGGAAACATATACAGCAAATAATGTGACAATGCCAATATCTATCCATGAGTTTCCGAAGCTGATCCCAAAAAGCAGCTTAACTGCAACTATAATAACTGCTGATACTGTCAATATAATCACTGCATGACCAATAAGTATCCCTGATAATATCTTAATTTTGCTAATTGGTGCTGCAAAAATTCTCATAAGAGTATTATCTTCTCTTTCTCCAACAATCATTGCCCCTGCAAGTATGCCTGCTAATAAAATAAACTGAACCACTATCCCTGTGGAAAATTCCCCTATAGCAAGCATCGTAGTTCCCTTTGATATAATTGATACTTCAACAAATCCTTGAGCCAACCCTGCATTCTCAGCTTTTGCAGCATTTTCAACTATCATATTTATAAGGGATATTTGAAAAACAGGTACAACAATTAAAAATATAAGAAATAATATATTTTTATACATCATTTTAATGTTCTTATATGCAATACTAAATACCTCCATACAATTCCTCCTAATCCCTTAGATTTCTACCTGTCAGTGCTAAGAATACATTTTCAAGATCTGGTTCTTGAAGCGAAATATTTCGTACAGTTACATTTTCCTTTGAAAGAATAAACAGTATATCCTGAAGAACCTGCTGGGCATTTAGGGTTAATATTTCTATTTTATTTTCTTTAAGCGAAACATTTGTAATTCCATTTAATTTCTTTATTTCATCCACCGGATTAAATCTTATATTTGATGCTTCTATTAATATTCTTTCATCTGTTGATAACTGCTTTTTTAATTCATCCTTTGTCCCAACGGCAATTAGCTTTCCATAATCAATAATACCTACTCTTTGGGCTATGGTCTCGACTTCCTCCATATAATGACTTGTGTATATAATAGTGGCCCCTCTTTTATTAAGTTCCTTAACTGAATCTAATATGTGATTTCTTGATTGTGCATCTATTCCAACTGTTGGCTCATCCATTATTATTATTTCTGGTTGATGCACTATTGCGCAGGCAATATTCAGTCTTCTTTTCATACCCCCTGAAAACTTTTTTGGTTTTTCCTTTTCTTTATCCTTAAGTCCCGTAAATTCAAGGGCTTCATCAGCTCCATTTTTAAGATTTTTCCCTCTTAGGCCATATAGCTTTCCAAAGAATTCAACGTTTTCCCTTGCTGTTATCCCATCATAAATAGCAATATCCTGAGGAACCAATCCTAGAAGTCTTTTTACAGCTAAGCTATCCTTTCTTACATCCATTCCCTTTACATATATTTCTCCTCTGTTTGGCTTTAAAAGCCCCATAATCATCTTTATTATTGTGCTTTTCCCTGCTCCATTAGGTCCTAGCAACCCAAAAATCTCACCTTTTTCTATTTTTAAGCTAATATTGTCTACTGCTAAACTGCTGCCATATCTTTTTACCAGGTTTCTTAATTCAATTGCCATATTAGTGCCTCCTATTAACTTCTTTACATTTATAGGATACTTTCTCTATAGTTTCTATTCCATCACCCAAAGTCATTATCAAGAATGACTTAAGTCATTGAAAGGAGCTACGCAATGTATGTATCAATTTAAAAAATGCATAAAGTAAAACTCGGCATATATTCTTTTTAAAAAGTCCATGTCTAGGTAACAGACACTTGAGTTTTGAGATATTTAATTAAAGCATCTGACGATGCTTTTGATTAAATAACTCAAAACTCAAGAGCCTGTCACCTTTAAAAAGAATACATGCCGGGTTGACTGATCATTTATGATATAAACTTACTTTATGAGACAACCTCAACGGGCTATATCTCTCCTTTTATATTTTCCCGCCCTTTAGATAAAATATTGCAATCTGTGTTCTATCCCTTAGATTTAGCTTTGAAAGTATGTCTGATATTTTGTTCTTGATTGTACCTTCACTTAGGAACATAATCTCTGAAATCTCCTTGTTTGTAAGTCCCTTTGATATCAACTCCATTATCTTTACTTCAGCTTCATTTAGCCCATACTTTGAAAAATCATTTTTCTCTTCCTTATTGAGCATCTCTGCAACCTTATAAGCTACATCCGGATGAATCAACATGTTGCCATTAAAAACGACCTTAATATCTTCCATTATTTTATCAGGTGAAATGTTTTTAAGAAGGTAGCCTGATGCACCATTTTTAAGTGCTTCAAGTATATATTCATCATCACTAAATGTAGTTAATATAATTACCTTTATATCTTTAAATACTTCCTTTATCTTTTTTGTCCCAAGTACTCCATCACAAACAGGCATTCTTATATCCATTAGCACTACATCAACATTGTTTTTCATGCAAAACTCAAAGGCCTCATCACCATTTGCTGCAGTTCCAACAACTTCAATATCTTTATCCATCTCTAGTATTATCTTCATACTATCACGAACTATTTTATCATCATCTGCAATAAGAACCTTAATTTTCAAACCAATTCCCCCTTATACTTCTATAATGGAATTATGCTTTCAACTACAAATCCATTATCCTGATATATATTTAAGCTTCCAGAAACAAGTTTTAGCCTTTCTTCCATTCCTGTAATCCCCATGCCTTTTTTAACATTTTCGCATCCAATTCCATCATCCTTAATTTTCATTGAAACCTCATTATCCTTATAGAAAATAGCAACATCAATATTTTTCACTTTCCCATGCCTAACTGAATTGGTTATTGCCTCCTGGGCATTTTTGTACAATACTATTTCTGTCCCTGGATATATCTTCTTTATATCCCCTATAGTTTCAAAGGTAATATTTATACCTGTGCTTTTTTTAAATTTATCAAGCATATCCTGTATTTGAAATATGATGTTTTTGTATTCCTTTGGTTTTATCCTTCTTACAGTGTTTCTCAGTTCGTCTATGCTTTCTCTAAGATTTTCTATCGATGCCTTAAGTAATTCCTTTCCCTTTTCTTTATCTGCATCAAGGACTCTAACTCCTGCTTCTGTTTGAATTAAAAGTGCTGTTAATCTGTGGCCGATTGTATCGTGGATCTCTTCTGAAAGCCTGTTTCTTTCCTCCATTTGGGTAAGATATTGAACCTTATTTGAGTATTCTTCAATCTGTTTTTTTGCTTTTTCAAGCTCGTAGCTGTACCTTCTTATATCATCATAAAGGTATTCTACCTCTGATATTTTTTTAGACATGTTTTTTGAATTAATCATGAAAATGACTGTACAAAGATATACCAATGTATTTATAAAATAATATTCTGTTCCCAGTGAGTTTGAAAAATATAAGAGAAGTACTCCTGTCATCAGAAGTATTGCATTTACATATTTTTCAGCATATATTATTCCATCAATTATCGTTATAAATATCATTATATATGTTAGTCCATGAAGACCGCTAAACATTAAATAAATTAATAACATATCCAGCAAAAGAGATAAAATTGCCCCTTTATTTTTAAAATAAACTCTTCTTATTTGAACATTTAGAAGAAATAAAAGAGCAAACAATACAAAATACGGTATATTTTCCTTCGGAAGCTTTATAATGTTATAGATAACACAATTCAAAAATATTAGGAGTTTTATTATCAATTCATTTCTATTATCCATACCTTAATCCCCTCTTTTTAGGAATTATACCATAGTTTTCTTATACTTAAAAGGAGCCCTAAATAGGCTCCTCAAACTATTATTTATTAATTAAAAAGCATCCTTTCCAATGCATCTTTGCTTAAAAACGGTGCAAGCTGCGAAAGATATTTTTTATCAATATTTCCATCCTTAAGCATTCCCAAAGCCTTTTCCATTAAGTCCCTTCCTAAAAATGGTGCTAATTCTGCAAGACATTCTCCATCTAAATTTCCATCCTTAATCATATCAAGCGCCCTACCTAAAAGTTCCTTACCCATAAATGGAGCAAGTTCTGTAAGACATTCAGAATCTATTTCATTATCAACTATCATTTCAAAGGCTTTTTCCACTCCATTTTTACCTATAAACGGAGCCAATTCAATCAGATGGGAAACATCAAGTTTTTTATCCTTTACCATATCTATTGCTCTATCTAGAAGTTCTCTTCCCATGAATGGTGCAAGTTCTGCAAGATATTCAGGTTCTATTTCATTATCAACTATCATTTCAAAGGCCCTTTCAACTCCGCTCCTTCCTAAAAACGGAGCTAACTCGATAAGATGAGAGACACTTAGCTTTTTATCCTTTACCATATCTATTGCTCTGTCTAATAATTCTCTACTCATAAACGGAGCTAATTCTGCAAGATATTCAGGTTCTATCTCCTTATCAACAATGATGTTAAATGCCCTTTCAACAGCCTCTTTTCCCAAAAATGGTGCAAGCTCAATAAGGTTTTCAAGGTCAATCTCCTTTTTGTTATCATTATTACTATGAATTTTTTCTTTTTCTTCCTTGCCTTCATGAACTTCTTCTTTATTTTCTAATTTCTCTTTAGCTTGTATGTGTTCTGTCCTTCTTTCTTCCCCACCTGTTAAAATATCATCAACTGTCACTCCAAACAGCTTTGCAAGCTCAAGCAATATATCTATATCAGGAAGGGCAACTCCATTCTCCCATTTTGATATTGCCTGATGTGTTATATTTAATTTATTTGCAAGTTCTGCCTGTGTAAGATCCTTTTCTCTTCTTAGTTCTGAAATATAAGCTCCAACCTTTTTTGCATTTATCATTTTTATACCCCCAAAATTATATTGGTGCAAATGCGGCCGCAGCACCGATCAATGAATTTGATAGTTTTACTCTAACATTTTGAAGTGATTAAAACAATTGATTGGTGGTTGAATTGTATAATAATATAAATGCAACCTATAGTTGCAAGGATAGTGCCATGAAAAACACCGAAAAAGTAATCCTTCATTAAAAATATAAAATTTCTTATGTTTTGTGTTTCATAATGAAATTAAACAAACTCTAAATTTATGATTTTGTGAAAGTAGGTTTTAGAAATTAAAAAAGGTATTTTACTGGGTAACAGGCACTTGAGTTTTGATTAAATAACTCAAAACTCAAGTGCCTATTGCCTAAAAAAAAGAGACCTAAGGTGGTCTCTCTTGCTTAACCGAAATTACTTCCCATACTCGTCTAGAGCTATTTCTAACAGTTCAATCATCCCATCGATTCTGTTTATAGCTTCATCCTTCTTCTGAGTTAAGTTATCATCAAGAATTGAATTAAGCTCTTCTAGATCTGATAGTATCTTTTCTATTTGTTCCTTAGTTAGCATTAATTCCACAATCCTTTCACTAAATCTATTATAGATTTTTCGTGTCTTGTTTCCTAAAAATATTATACCACATATTGTTTTTATTGAATCCTTTTTATTATATCTTTATATTTGGAACATTGATATCTATCTTTTAAATAAACCTCATGTAGGATTTTGCAACATCCTTAAAGCCATTCTCCAATAATACATCATATACAGCTCCTCTTATTTCATAAGCTGATGTTGCATCATTATCTTTTCTTAATTCTGACAGCTTTCTGTTTATCTGACATAACAATACCTGAATGTCTCCTTCATTTAAAGGAAGCTCAATTTCATCTGATGAATTAACTAAACTTGTCCTTATTTTATTAATGTCAAACTTCTCAGTAGTTAAGGATTTTTTAATTACTAACATAATTCTTTCCTCCTCCTACATTCTTTTCATTTTTAAAAAGCCCAATTACCATTTTTAAATATAGGTTCTGTTTTTCCATCAATGGTAACACCGTCTATATTAAGCTCCTTAGAACCTATCATAAAATCCACCCCCAATACTTATATTTAATTCTAGCATTAAAAGGTATGATTAACAATTTATTCTCAAGGAATCTTCAATGTTATAAAAGTTGCCAAGCTAGATAACCTTGGGTGGTCCAGGTTTATCCAACTTGACACTTATTCTGTGCTTATATCAAATCCGATTATCTATAGCTGCTATTTTATTTAGAGCCATTTTTAGCTTTGCTTGTATGAAAGTCTCATTGCAGTGTGCACTATTCTATAAAATACCAGTGTTGTAACGGTATTTACAGCCGCTGCTGGTATTACGACTGATATCATTAATGCGAAGAATGGTCCTGGAAGGCCAGCTATTATTCCCGCACATCCAAGAAATATTGCTCCACTTATTACTGTACCTATAAATGAAATCAATGCTACATTTATATTTACATTTAAGCTATTTTTAAAGACTTTATATAAAAAGTATATGCAATTTGCTGTAACTATTTTATCTATTATATTTGCTATCTGTCCACCTGGAAAGCTTGTTGTTGCTGCTGTAAATACACCTGCTGCAGCTCCAACCAAAAGTGAAAGCTTATAGTCATCAAAAACAAATATAGTTATAAACATCATTGCCAGTAAAAAATCAGGTTTCATTCCTAAAAATATAGGGGGAGTAATTTGGTGAAGTATCGCACCTATGGCTAAGAACAGTGAAGAAGTAATAAGCTTTTTTAAATTCATAATAAACATCTCCTCGTATAATATTATTTTGTTTAAACACCAACCAGAAACATCTTCAGTTCATGTCATAAGCTCACCCCCTTAAAATATAAAAAAACTCCGCCCTATAAATAGGGCGAAGTATATCCGCGGTACCACCTAAATTATGCAAAAATTTGCATCACTCTTTTCAGATACTAACATATCCTATCCAAAAATAACGGTTGGCATCCGGTAAAGACTACTCTCTAAAAGATTTCGGCTTACTTCTATGAGGTCCATTCACTATTCGCATTAGTATTGAGATTCCACCATCCTCAACTCTCTATAACGCAGCATAATAGCTACTCTTCCTCTTCAATGAATTTAAAATATGTATTTTTATCTATTATAACAGGTTAAAATTTAAAATCAATATAAAAATATAAATTAGAAAACCCAATTTCCATTTCTGAATATAGGTTCTGTTTTCCCATCATTTGTAACACCATCAATATTTAGATCCTTCGAACCTATCATAAAATCCACATGGTTTATGCTTGTATTTGCCCCATGCTTTTCAAGTTCTTCATTATCCATGAACACTCCATCCTTTATCGAGAGAGGATATGCCATTCCTATAGCAAGATGACAGGATGCATTTTCATCAAACAAAGTATTGTAAAATATTATATTTAATTTAGAAATAGGTGAATCATATGGAACAAGCGCTACTTCACCTAAATAGTGAGAACCTTCATCAGTTTCAATTAGCTGTTTAAGCGTTTCATATCCTTTTTCAGCTGTAAAATCAACTATTCTTCCATTCTTAAATGTGATTGTAAAATCTTCAATAATATTCCCTGAATAGGAAAGGGGCATTGTGCTTGAAACCTGTCCATTTATACCGCTCTTTAGTGGAGTTGTATACACCTCTTCTGTTGGAACATTTGGTATGTAGTAAACTCCCTTTTCATTTGTCACACCTCCACCTAGCCAAATATGCTCATCGGATAGTTCTATTGTTAAATCTGTCCTGCTTGATTTATAAATAAGCTTCTTATACCTTTTCTCATTAAGGTAATCAAGTCTATAGTTTAGATTTTTAATATGTTCATTCCATGTCTCAACAGGATTCTCTGTATCAGCTCTTGTTGCTTTAAATATTTTTTTCCAAAGATTTTCTATTCCTGTCTTCTCATCTAATTCTGGGAAAACCCTTTTAGCCCATTCCTTTGTAGGAATACATATTATTGACCCACTACTATTTTTTCCTGATGACATGTATCTAAAAAATTCAGCCATAGCTTCTGAGGAAGTTTTTTTATCTTGAGATAACCTTTCAGGGTCAACATCCATAAAAAATCCTGGTCTTGGCGCTCCTATGCTTATAAAAGCAGTACCTTCCTTTGCCATTTCAAGTAGTCCATTTGCTTTCCACTTTGGAAATTCCTTGAAAGCTTCATCAGGTGCATTCATATACCTTACCAGATCTAATTCCTTATCATCCCATTCTACATATACATTTTTAGCTCCTGTTTCGTATGCCTTTTTAGCAAGTATCCTTAAAAAATCTGCACCCTCAATCGGCGCAGAAATAACAAAGTTTTGTCCCTTTTGAATATTAATACCAACCTTTACAACAACATCAGCATATTTTTCTAAACATTCGCTAAAATTTTTCATAAACCCACCCCCAATATTTATATTCTAGCACTTTAGGATATCGTTTACAATTTATTTCTTTAACCCCAAATATGTAATATATAGCCACATGGGCTATTAGTAAATAAATAAAAAATAATGCCAGTTCTCAAATAAATCTGCTGAGAACTGGCATCGTTTTTTAAATTGAAATATATTTAATTATTAGTCATTTGCATAGTTGTCAAAGTAGCCTTGTACTAGGACTACTGGTGTTCCCTTATCTCCGCTTCCGCTTGTAAGGTCACATAAGCTTCCAAGTAAATCTGTTAGCTGTCTTGGAGTTGTACCTAGGGACTCTGCCTTTCCAACAAGGTTATCTCCCTTTTCCATAATCTTTTTTCTCATTGCTTCGTCTAATTCTCCACCCTTTACACCTTCAAGGTCGTTATCTGCAATGTACTTGATCTTTATCTCGTTTGGAGTTCCTCTAAGTCCTTCTGTATATCCTGGTGATACTACAGGGTCTGCAAGCTCCCATATCTTTCCTACTGGATCTTTAAATGCTCCATCACCGTATACCATAACCTCAATGTTCTTTCCGGTCTTTTCATTTAAAATGCTCTGAACAGCATGAACAAATTTATCGCAGTCCCTTGGGAATAACTTTATTTTTTCTTCTGTTGCCATATTAGAGCCTAATAGACCATAGTTAGGGTTAAATCCACTTCCGTTTATGGATTCATTTAAAATCTCGTCAAGGCTGTATACAGTCTTAGCACCTGCATTTTTAAGTATTCTCTTTGTTCTATGTCTTTCATGAATGTTTGCTACTAATATTTCTTTTGTATAATTTAATGCTGCCTTAGGATTGTTTGTTAATATTATTTCTATCTTACCTTCCTCAGCTAATTCACGGTACATCTGTACATAATCTATTCCTGTGAATGGATGAAGTACCTTTTCTCCAAAAATCTCTCTGTATTTTGCTTCAGTTAAAACATCAGTATATGGATTAACTCCTGATTCATCCATTTTATCTATATCCATAAGGTGATTACCAACCTCGTCAGAGGGATAGTTTAAGAAAAGATATATCTTCTTTCCACTTTTCACTAAGCCTTTAAATATACGTGCAAATCTATTTCTACTTAGTATTGGGAATAGTACTGCAATGTCCCCTTTAAACTTTCTATTTATATCCTCTGCAATGCTGTCTAAGGAAGCATAGTTTCCCTGTGCCCTTGAAACCAATGATTCTGTAACTGCAACTACATCTTTATCCTTTAGCTTTATGTTTTCTGACTCAACAGCCTCTAATACAGAATCAACAACGATGTTTACAAGGTTATCCCCTTCCTTAACAATTGGGGTTCTTATTCCCCTAACGGTTGTTCCTACCATTCTTTTCACTGCTATTCCTCCTTCATACTCAAAGAGCCTTTAAATGCTTATATCCTTTATGTCTTTTTTTCTCTGTTAGGACTCTTTTTTCACAAACTTCTTATACTTCCAATATAAGAGGTTATTTAAAATCATTTACAATACAATTATATTGTACTAAACTATATAAGTAAAATTAATATTCATTATATATGGTATAAGGAGAGGTTATATGGACATTAATCTTGATTATTATAAAATATTTTATTATGCTGCAAAATGTGGAAGTATTTCAGGTGCTGCAAAGGAACTTTTTATTACACAACCTGCTGTAAGCCAGGCAATCAAATTGCTTGAAGGAAAGCTTGGCGGACAGTTATTTTTCAGGACTCCAAAGGGAATAGTTCTTACAAAGGAAGGTGAAGTTTTTTATAAATATATAGAGCAGGCTTTTAACTTTATAATAACTGCAGAGAACAAGTTCTTTGAAGCTAAAAACCTGATGTCAGGAGAAATAAGAATAGGTGCCAGCGATACTCTATGCAAATATTATCTGATACCCTATTTAAAACAATTTAACAGCAAATATCCCAAGGTTAAAATGCAGGTGACAAATCGTACAACACTTGAAACAATTGAGCTTTTAAGATATGGCAAAATAGATATTGGAATTATTAATCTCCCTATTGATGATGATAAAAATATAACTATTTTAAAAAGCCTCCCTATCCAGGATTGTTTTGTTGTGGGAGAGAAGTATAAAGCTTTATCCAAAGATGAGATGACATTACAAAAAATAAAGGATTATCCTATACTGCTGCTTGAAAGAGGAAGCAGTATAAGAAGCTTTATTGATAATTATGCTAAGGAATGTGGGGTTGACCTAATACCTGAAATTGAGCTTGGAAGTATAGACCTTTTAGTTGAGTTTGCTAAGATTGGGCTCGGAGTTTCATGCGTTGTTAAAAACTATGTACAGGATGAGTTAAAAAGAAAACAACTTTATGAAATTAAGTTAAAAGAAAAAATACCTCAAAGAAATATAGGTGTTATAGCATTAAAAAACTTCCCTCTCTCAACTGCCGCAAAAGAATTCCTCGAATTACTTCAAGACTAAAGTTAACAGGCACCAGGTTTGAGTTATTTGGAAAGCAATTCTTAAGTAAAAAACCTTCCATAAATAACTTAAACTTGGTGCCTGCCGCTTTTAATGTATCTTTATAATACCTTTCTTATTTTTTCTGCTTCATAATCTTTTATGTATTTGTCATTGCTATCTGTTTTAATTAGAAGCTTTGCAGATCCATCCATTACCTTCAATACCTTTCCCTTAAGCTTGCTTCCTATTACGTTTACAGGTGCTCCAACTACAAGTTCTTCAATTCCATTTGAATTACAGTATTCACAGCTTGAATCGTTTTTTACAATCCTTTTGCACTCTTTACAATAATACAACTTGTTCATAAAATACCCCCCAAATATTTTTGACAGCTACTGCCGCCCTTTCTTTGAATTTAAAAATTAGCAATAAAAACTAGAAGTATTTTCTGATATATTGCATTACCAAAGGTGTCATGTATTAATATTCTATATTTTCTGATAATTTCCTTCATGTTTTTTTAAATATTTACTAATATCCAGGAACTTTCTTAAAAATCAGGTAGGTAACAAACATTATATTATCAAGATGTTGCTTCGTTTTCTTTTTCCCATAACTTGTAATATCTTTTCAGATATATATCAAGTGTTTTAGCTTGTGAGGCACATAAAGGCTTGTTATTATTTTTACCTCTCCTCATTGGACATCCTCCATGGCACATTGGTAAATATGTACAACCATCACATTCTATAGGCCACATATCTGCTAAATATTTCTGATTTATTTTGCAATCATCATTTATTTTTTCAATTGTTCCAATTGAAAATTCTTTAATACCTATCTCTTCCCAGCATTTATATACATATCCATCTGGCGCTATTACAAGTGAATCTTTACATTGTACACCGCAGGCAAAATTTAAAGGAACTGGGTAGTTCTTTTCCAATTTACTATCTGTAATGTGCATATTAAAAATATCTCTAAGAAATTCAAAATACTCTTGTTCAGGAAGTGTAGTAGTACATCCGTTAACTTGTGCCAATATAACTGAAAGATTATTGTTATTATTATAATCCAAGGATTTATATAGGTAATCAAGCAAGTCCTTTATTTCGTTTTTATTATTACAATCTATGTTCACTCTAATCCCAATAGATAGGTACTTATATGCAGTTTTAATATTATCTATAATAATTTGAAAGCTGTTTAAATTATCCACTGATAATCTTCTTTCATTATGAGTTTTCTCAAGCCCATCAACCGTTACTTGTCCATCTCTAACATGCATATTTTTAAGAAATTTAACTGTCTCTTCATTTAAAAGTAAACCATTTGTTATAATAGAACCATGATATTCTATTTCTTTATCACTACAAAATTGGATGATTGGAGTACTTATATATTCAATAATGTTTTTATTTAAAAGAGGTTCACCACCTGTCCAAACAATTAGTAGTTTTTTGAATTGTCCTGAGGATAAACGCTCAAATATATAATTAATAATTTTATCAGCAACATCTGTTGATAGATATTGCTGATTTTTTTTCTCAAAGCAATAATAACAGTTCATATTACAATCTAGTGTTGTTGCAATTGTTAATGACAAAGATTCACTTGATATTCGTGCTTTTTTTGTCTGTTGCTTTAAATTTTCAATTTCATCAAGATTTTCATCAACTAAAAATCCAAGCTCAATCAAATTGGAAACAACATCCTCTTCATATGTACTAATATCGTCTATATTAGTTAAAAAACTCTTGTTTTTTTTATCAAGTACGACAAAAGAACATTCTTTTGTATTAAATAAAATAACTTCATCACTACGTTCTACTGGGACTGTGATGTTAAATTGAGATGTTTTATATTTCATAAAATAGCTCCTTTCTTAATAAAATCAAAGCAATTAAAATAATATTTTAATTGCTTTGATTCATAGGTTTCTAACTTATGTCACACTTTTAGCGATTATAGTCTAGTGGGCATGGATAATGGTCTGGTAATGGATATATGCATTTTAAGTTAGCTGGTTTAGCATTCCTCTTAATTATCTTCATTACATTCACCTCCTTGTATGTATTTGTTAATATAATTATCTAGTAATAATATATGCTAATAGTATTATATCATATATTTTCATAAATTGTAAATTATTTACAATTTATTAATCTTTTCATATGGTTGTTTAGTAAAAGTGACAAAATAAAAAATGACAGCCCGACTATTACCATCGAACTGCCATTTTCGATTAATCTCCATCAAAGAGATTTCCTATCCCGCCTAAAACGTCAAGTACACTTCCCTCTCCTTTTCTAGCTCCTCCATTAATCCTTGGGGCTGCTGCAAATATTCTGTCAGCCAATCTGCTAAATGGAAGGGATTGTATCCAAACAGAACCAGGTCCTGTTAAAGTTGCAAAGAATATTCCCTCTCCTCCAAAGAAAGCTGTTTTTATGTTTCCAACATATTCTATGTCATAGTGAACTCCACCTGTCATTGCAACAAGACATCCTGTGTCAACTCTTAGAGTTTCTCCTGGCATTAAATCCTTCTTTATTATGGCTCCACCTGCATGAACAAAGGCTATTCCATCTCCTTCAAGCCTCTGCATTATAAAGCCTTCTCCTCCAAAGAAGCCTACACCAAGCTTTTTTCTAAAATCTATCGAAACAGAAACTCCCTTTGCTGCACAGAGGAATGCATCCTTTTGGCATATTATTTTTCCATTGTATTGTGTCAAGTCCATTGGTATTATTCTTCCTGGATAAGGTGCCGCAAAGGCTACCTGCTGTTTATCGTATCCACTGTTTGTAAAGGCAGTCATGAAAAGACTTTCTCCTGTAAGAACTCTCTTACCTGCTGAGAAAAGCTTTCCCATAAATCCTTCCTGTTCATTTCTTCCGGAACCATCTCCAAAAATAGTCTCCATAGCTATATTTGATGACATCATCATCATTGCTCCAGCTTCAGCAACTACAGTCTCCTGTGGATCAAGCTCAATTTCAACAAACTGCATGTCGTCACCATGTATTTTATAATCGATTTCATGTGAATATCTCATAAAATTCCTCCTCTCTTTATAGATATATTTTAATCAAAAATCATCCAAATAAAAACTGTTTTATTAAAAATATTAGTATCTTCCACAATTTTTTCCTCTAATCATACCATTTCATTAAAAATAACATTATTATAGCACCTTATTAATCTATGAATATTATATAGTGTATATATTTTTGGAGGTATATTATGAGACCATGCTACAACGCCTTTTCTGGCAACAGCCAGTGTATGTCAAGGGAATCTGCTGATAAAAGATTCTATATACACGAAAGAATAGATATGGAAGGATGCTGTGATTATTTTGATCTTGGAGACAAGGCACCAGAATTTACTCTTCCTGCAATTGTTAATAATGAACCTAAGGATGTATCACTCTTGGATTATAGGGGAAAATGGGTTGTATTATTTTTCTATAGCTCCGATTTTACATTTCTCTGACCATTAGAGCTTGCAGCAGTTGCTGAAAGACATCAAAAATTTAATGCAATAAATGCAATCCCTCTTGTAATAAGTACAGACAGCATATATTCTCACAAGGTTTTCATGCAGACATCCCCATCGGGCAGGAAAGTAAATTATCCTCTTTTATCTGATAGAACTCAAAAGGTTTCAAGGATGTATCGCGTTTTAAATGAAGAAAACGGAGCTGATTATAGGGCAACATTTATAATAAATCCTGAAGGTTCCATACAAAGTATAATGGTAAATCCACAGCCCGTTGCAAGAAACGTAGATGAAATTTTAAGGATAATACAGGGACTTCAGTATAGTGAGAGCACTGGTTTAAGAGTACCTCCAGGATGGGAGCCAGGAGATAAAGGTATAATAACAGGCTGGGAATATATCGGAAGGTATTAGGGTCTGTTGCACAACGAATAATTTCACCTTAAGTGCCAGGGAAACCTCCGAAAAAGTAAGCGCTCATTAAAAATATGAAATTTCATACGCTTTGTGTTTCATAATGAAATAAACAAATTCTATATTTATAATTTTGTGAAAGTAAGTTTTAGAAATTAAAAAGGGAGCTGTCTAGGTAACAGGCTCTTGAGTTTTGAGTTATTTAATGAAAGCATCTAACGATGCTTTTGATTAAATAACTCAAA
>DAMCZI010000040.1:0-41508 GCA_032095175.1 Clostridiaceae bacterium | reverse complement strand
ACACCTCGGTTGAAACGGTCTTTAAAGGTACAAAATAACTATTACGTTAAGAGCATAATCCCTATATTGTATATTTTTACTGCAGGTCTATTTATTTTTATCTGCTAAATACATAAAATCTGGCCTTGTTGCAGAATTAATTAGGTATGCATCCCTAGTTGCACCATCTTTTCTTCGCTTATTAAGTGCAGCAATTATCCCTTCTGCCTTTCTTATCCCAATACCATGACCATAATAGGTTCCATCCCCCAAGTCTATTGTATTTTCTCCCTGCCATTGCGGGGTAACAGGATTTACATCAGGGTTTTTAAAGTATCTGCAATCCCCGGGTAAATAGTCTTTTTCATTTGCATAGTAGTCAACCCTAAGATCATTATCAATGTGCTGCCAATCCATTAAATATATGCTAGTGAACATACTGTCAAAAAGCCCCTGAGAATATATCTCAGCAACTGCTTTATAATAAAGAATAACTATTGCCGTAGCACATTCTGTTCCATACTTTGAACTGTTTTTATAGATATCCTTAATTGCTTCAGAGGGCTTCACATCCTTTCTCAATAGGAATCCTCCTTCATCTGTACGCTCCCAGTAATCAGAATTACATATTGATTTATGAAAAACCCTAAATGAAAAATCACTATCATTGAGCTCCCTTGAGGCCTTTATGATATTCATTCGTAAATCAATTTCAAATTTTAATTGTTCTAATGTTCTATAAAGATATGTTTCACTACTCATAGATAGTATTTCAACTATTTTTCTTTGTACACTACCTTCTGGATATTGCTCTAAAATAACTTTAGGATCAATTATACTTCCTGAAATCTTAATCATTTATTTCACCTGCCCTGCTTCAGCAATTTTTATCTGTTCTTCAATAGGACGGTGAAGCCACATATTCCATCTATTCACATCATCATGGTGCAGTCTAAAGGAATAATTTGAGATCAATATCTTTGTATCATCATCCTGTTTGTTAAAGCTGTTTAATAGTTCACTCTCTTCCTTAGTAAGGGGTTCCAATGACTTTCCTATATCAATAGATATAAACTTACAAAGGTATTTTGCCTCTAATACAACAACATAGGGTGTCGGGTTATTCTTCTGCTGAAAGCTTTCTCCTGTAAAATAAAGAAATGGTCGATTTTCTTCAATCCAATTGAAAAATCCAAGATACTGCGTTTCTCCATCTACACTGCTTTTTACATCTACACCAGGTATGAAGCCAAGTAATTTACAAGCTAACTCAACATCCTTAATCTCCCTTGATCGAAGCCTGTTTCCAATCAAAATCAAGCTGTATGGCTCCTTACTTTCAAAAAAAGCCCATGCGAGATCATGTATACAGGTCCCCATTTTATATCGTTTAAAAATCATATCCGCCAGAAGCGGCAAAATACCCTTATCCTTATAAACCTTCACAAGCAGTATTGCAGTAATATCCATTACCTCATCATACTCATCACTCATTCCATCATCAAAGGCACCAGTTGTAAACATCCATTTTAACGCTGCGCGAACATTTTGTATAAAACTTGATACCATGTCTGAAGGTGCCAGTTCCACCTTGTATTCCTTTAAAGTTTCATCAACGATTTCAAGTGCAATTTTATTTCTAATATTCATTTGATCAAAAAAACCTAGTTGCTGTATTCTGTCCCTAAGCACAAACAAAGAAGCAAAGCTGAGTTCTTCTTCATTAATTAAATCTATCGCCCTCCTCTTATCTTTTTGTGCTAACTGCTTAATATAATCTCTTAACCCATCATTCCCTCTATCATGCCTTACTCTGTCCAGTTCATTTTCAACTTTAAATCTAAGTGTGTCCATTAAATATCTCCCACATATTGTTTAGATATTATATAATATAGAAATAGATAGTGATGTTGTTACTATAAGGAGGGAAAATGTTATGATTAGAAAACTCAATCAAGATGATAATTCAAAGATTATAGAGCTTGTAAAAAATGAACCTGAATTCAACCTGTACATAATTGGGGATATTGAAAACCATGGATATGATAAACCTTTTCTGGACTACTATGGGGAGTTTGATGAAAATGGAGTTTTAAAGGCTGTAATGGTAAGATTTTTTTCTATTTTCACAGCTTACTCAAAGGAAGATTTTGATGTAAATGGATTTGTAGAAATAATAAAGAGTTATGATAAATTTGGAATGCTTACAGGAAAGAAAGAAATTATATCTAAATTTGAAGGTTCTGCTTTAAATTTGCCTGATCCAGATGTTCATTTTTTTGCTGTATTAAATAAAATTGATTCCTCATTTAAAGTCAATGAAAATGTAATCGTTAAAAAAGCTTCACTGGATGATGTAGAAAGAATTGTTGAGCTTAAAAATAATATAAAGGAATTTTCAAGTGGAAGCGGAGACTTTAAAGAAATACTTATAAACGAGTTCAAATCAGGAACAGCTCATGGATATTATGTTGAACTGGATGGGAAAATAATATCCTATGCTCAATCCTCAGCAGAAAATAGTATGTCTGCAATGGTTGTAAGCGTTATGAGCAGCGAAAGCCTACGAGGACAGGGATTTGCTTCTGCATGTGTAAAAGCATTATGCGAAGATATGGTAAAACAAGGTAAAACACTATGCTTGTACTATAAAAACCCAAAGGCAGGGGACATATATAAAAGAATAGGCTTTAGAGACATCGGAATATGGAATATGTATAGATAAAGAAGGTGACAGGCTCTTGAGTTATGAGTTATTTTAGCTAAATTATCTATTTATACTTTTATTAACTAAATAACTCTTAACTCAAGTGCCTGTTACCTTCTTTCACCACTTTTTATGCCTTCAAATATTTATCAAACCAATCAGTTATCTCTCTTAATCTTCTTAATCTGTGCTTTGGTTTTCCGCTCCTGCTTAATTCATGGTTTTCACCTCTAAACATGCATAACCTTGCTTCTACTCCGTGGTATTTTAATGCTGTAAACATCTGTAATCCTTCTGCAAGCCAGCATCTGTAGTCTTCCTCTGAATGTATAAAAAGTGTTGGAGTTTTAACTTTGTCTGCATATTTTAATGGAGAATGCCACCACAGCTTTTCCTGGTTGCTCCATGGTGTTCCACCATTTTGGTCATCAACAAAATAGTATCCTATATCCGTTGTGCAGAATTTTGAAATCCAATTTGAGATACTTCTCTGGGATGCAGCTGCCTTAAATCTGTCAGTGTGTCCTATTATCCAGTTTGTCATATATCCACCATATGAACCCCCTGTAACACCTACCCTGTCTCCATCGATGAAATTGTATCTTTCAAGAACTTCATCGGTAAACTTCATTATATCATCATAATCTATTGTTCCATATTTTCCCCTTATATCTGCGAACTCATTTCCCTTTCCATCGCTTCCCCTTGGGTTGCAGAAAAATACCACATATCCTTCATTTGCCCAATACTGCATTTCATGAACGAAGACCTCTCCATAAACCGTCTTTGGTCCTCCATGTATGTCCAATATTGCAGGATATTTTTTGTCTTCTTCAAAGTCAACAGGTTTCATAACCCATCCATCAATTACAACTCCAGGTTCAGTTTCAACACTTAGCTTTTCAAGGGATGCAACACTTCTCTGTCTATTTATCCAGCCATTGAAATCAGTAATTTGTTCCTCAACATCACCTAATCTGTATAACTCCTGAAGCTTAGTTCCTCTCATACCAATAAACAGAACTTCTCCATTTTTTACACTGCATCCATCAACTGAGCCGTTATTTGTAATTACTCTTTCTATTTTGCCACTTACATCAACTCTGTTTAAAAATGTGCTATCCACCTCTGTTGTAGCAAAATAGAGATACTCCCTATCAATTTGCATATTCTGTGAACCACCATACCTGCAGTCAGAACCAACAGAGCTCCAAAGGCTCCTGTCAAAATCAGGAGTTATGGATTTTATCTGTTTAGTGCCAAAATTATATATATAGAACCTCCTGTTTTCATTTACTCCATACTTTTTCATATCACTTGCAGTGAATATAAGCTCATTATCTGTTATGAAGTTCACATATTCATAATTCCATCCATCTAAATTCGTAAGCTTTTCTATAGTATTTTCACATATGTTATAAACATATATATCATTTGTAAGTGCCATTTTCCCTTCAAAATTCTGAGCTACAAAAACAACCTTATTTCTTTCTCTGTTTAAATTAAAGCTCTCAACATCTGTATTCTCCCCAGTTATAGCATCAATCTTGTTAGTATCTCTATGGTATGTGTAAAGTCTGCTCCTTTTTTTACTTGTAAATCCCCCTCCATTACTCCAATAGGGTATTTCCTCAAGAACCTCGTAATCTCTTTCTTCCTTCCTTTTTTTAAGCTCCTTCTCCCTTTCACCATCATCCAAGCAATCGATATCTGCTATTCCAATATTATGTGAGGCTGTAAAAACAAATGTATTTTCATCTATTACCTTAATTGCACTAACACTTTTGGATATTCTAAAAGCCTTTAATGCTTCTCCTCCATGAATATTAATTGAATAATACTGGGTAAATTCCTCACCCGACTCCCTCGTTTCCTTATCTCTAGAATCCCTAACATCAAGGAAAAGGATAGTTTTGCTGTCATCCATCCATATAAAGCTTCTCTCACTATCAAAGGATGTAAGTTGGAAATGTTTTTTATCCTCAATACTATAGACCCATAGATTTGAATTATACTTGTTTTCATCAACATCCATTCCGTGTACTGTAAAGCAAGCATATTTTCCATCAGGAGAATGTTTTATCCCTGATAGGAATTTGTACCTTGTAAAGTCATCAATTTTAATTTTCTCCACACGAATACCCCCGATTTAATAAAATTTTTCCTTTTATCTATATTTTAGCACAAGCAATATTCCCATATGCCCCTTTTATAAACATATCAAATACAGAATATTCGAGTAATCGAAACAACTAAAAAACAACCAACATTCTTAGTATTTGTGGTATACAAATGTTATTATATGTTGTTATTTATTATATTTTACTGTATATTTATATATATAAGTGTTGCAAAATTATTGAGTTTACGATTTACGGAGGTAATTATGAGTAACTTTTCACTAAATATACCTACTATTAAAGAAGCAGAGCAAATGCTAGAAGAAGCATCTATATTATTTCCTGGTCTATGGGTTCAGCATTCAATATATGTCGGACAAGCAGCATCATATATTGCAAAGGCAACAGGAGAACTTGATGGTGACACTGCTATGGTTTTAGGCTTACTTCATGATATAGGCAGAAGGTCTAAATCAAAGGGTATGAGACATTCCATCGCTGGTTATAACTTTTTAAAGGAAAAGGGTTATGACCTTCCTGCACAGATCTGCATGACACACTCCTTTCCATACCAGGATATAAAATGTGCTTTTGGTGATTGGGACTGTTCTGAAGAAGAGTATAAGTTTGCAGAAGAATATGTAAAAAATGTTGAATACACAGACTACGATAAGCTTATTCAGCTTTGTGATGCCATAGCACTTCCTCAGGGTTTTTGCCTGATGGAGAAAAGAATGGTTGATGTGGCAATGCGTCATGGATTAAATGATTTTATAGTACCTAAGTGGAAATCCACTTTTGAAATCAAAAACTATTTTGAAGAAAAAATCGGCAAATCCATATATTCATTGCTGCCCTGTGTTGTTGAAAATACATTTTCAAAATAGCAATAGAAGCTTATAGACTTTTAAATCTGTATATATTAACAAAATATACCTTGACATCATATAATATTATTGCTAGAATAGGTAAAAATAAATTATATAAAAGGCATTGATGGTGAGGAGTAGTCATTATTCTGAAATGTAGAGAGGGAATGCTGGTGGAAATTTCCCATGATGGAGATGATGAAGGTAGCACCTGAGCCGTAAACTGAAATCATTTGAAAGTAGGCTTTACCGGATTTCCTACCGTTAAAAGGGAAGTAGTATCGGCTTATTGCCCGTACTATATTGAGAGTGTACATTGTACAAATCTAGGTGGTACCGCGGAGTTTACCCTTCGTCCTATTAAGGACGGAGGGTTTTTTATTTGCTCCTGTTTTCCCTGAGGCGCCCTAGGGAAACAGGAAGGGTGTCAGGTACTTGAGTTTTGAGTTATTTAATTAAAGCATTTTACAATGCTTTTGATTAATTAACTCAAGAGCCTGTCACCAGGGCATTGGTAGCCTTAAAATTAATTGGAGGTGTTCTTATGTTAAACAAAAAGTATAACCCAACCGAATCAGAAAAGAAATGGCAGGATTACTGGAAAGAAAATAACATATATAAATATAACCCTGAAAGTACAAAAGAGACCTTTTCAATAGATACTCCTCCACCAACCGTAAGTGGAAGTATTCATATAGGTCATATATTTTCCTATACACAGGCTGAAATGATTGCAAGATTTCAAAGGATGCAGGGGAAAAACGTATTCTACCCCTTTGGCTTTGATGACAACGGACTTCCAACTGAGAGGCTTGTTGAAAAGGAAGAAAATATCCGAGCGGTTGATCTTAAGAGGAGCGAGTTTATAAAAAAATGTCTTAATACAACTAAAGGATATGAAGATGAATTTAGACAGCTTTGGACTTCCATGGGATTCAGCGTTGACTGGAACTTGAAATATGAAACTATTAATCCTATGGTACAAAAGATATCCCAGAAAGCCTTTATTGAAATGGCCAAGGCAGGGAAGGCATATATTAAAGAATCTCCTGTACTTTGGTGTACAACCTGCCAAACCTCAATAGCCCAGGCAGAGCTTGATAGCATAGATATAGAAACAACATTTAACTATATACCATTTATGGTTGAAGAAGAGGAACTTATCGTAGCAACAACCCGTCCAGAGCTTTTATATGGCTGCGTATGCCTTTTTGTTAATTCTGACGATGAAAGATACTCAAAATATATAGGAAAAACAGCACTTGTTCCTCTTTACGAATATGAAATCCCAATCCTATCCGATGAAAAAGTATCAAAGGACAAGGGTACCGGTGTAGTAATGTGTGCAACCTTTGGAGATACAACAGATGTTGAATGGTATGAAAAGTACAAACTAACCTATAGAAGGGTTATAGAATCCAATGGGAAAATATCCATTGATGTTCCTTTTATTGGTGGACTTAAAATTGCTGCTGCAAGGGAGAAAATCATAGAGCTTTTAAAGGAAAAGGAACTTCTTAAAAAAAGTGAAACTATTATGCATACAGTTTCAACCCATGAACGATGTGGAAAGCCAATAGAAATAATCCCTTCAAAGCAGTGGTATATTGATATATTAAGTGAAAGAGAAAGATATCTTAAAGCAGCAGATGAGATAAACTGGTATCCACCATCAATGAAAACAAGATATATTACATGGGTAGAAAATCTGAAATGGGATTGGTGCATTTCAAGGCAGAGATACTTTGGAATCCCCTTTCCAATCTGGTACTGCAAAAGATGCGGCAAAATCATATTTGCAAATGAAGAGGAGCTTCCAATAAATCCAATTGAAAAAGGCCCATCAACCCCCTGCACTTGTGGAAGCACGGAATTTATTCCCGAAGCTGCAGTACTTGATACATGGGCAACCTCATCCCTTACCCCTCTTATAAATTCTCGCTGGGGTACAGAGAATGACATTTCGGATAAGCTCATGCCAATGGGAATGAGAACTCAAGCCCATGAAATAATAAGAACATGGGCATTTTATACAATTGTAAGAAGCTTGTTTCATACCGGTAAACTCCCCTGGAAGGACATAATGATTTGTGGATTCGTTTTAGCTAAAAAGGGAGAGAAGATAAGTAAATCAAAGAATAATTCACCCTTATCCCCTAATACACTTATAGAAAGATACTCAGCCGACTCCCTTAGATACTGGGCATCTTGCGCAAGGCTTGGAACAGATACCATGTTCTCTGAGGATGAACTTAAGATATCAAAACGATTCCTAACCAAGCTTTGGAATGCCTCGAGCTTTTGTATAATGCACCTTGAGGACTATAAAGGACAAAAGCCTCAAAAACTTCTGGCTCCAGATAGATGGATATTAGAAAAGCTTAAAGAAACAGAGATAAATGCAAGAGATCTTCTTAACCAATATGAGATAGGTCTTGCAAGACAGAAAATAGATGAATTCTTCTGGAATGATTTTTGTGACAACTACCTTGAAATTATAAAGGATAGATTGTATAAACCAGAAATCCATGGCGCTTACGAGAGGCTTTCTGCTCAATATGCTCTATACAATGTACTTCTTGAAATCCTTAAGCTGTATTCAATTTATGTACCACATATAACAGAGGAAATATATCAGGCGTATTTCAAGGATTTTGAAAAGACTCCATCCATACACACCATGACCTGGAATATGTATGATAGATGCTCCGATGAAAAGCTGCTTTCCTTTGGAGAAAACTTAAAAAGTATAATAGGAGAGGTTCGAAAATATAAGTCAGAAAGAAATCTATCCTTAAAAACTACAATAAATGCTTTAAGCATTAGTGATGCCATGCATAATATAGAACTTTATAGGGAATGTATAAAAGATATAAAAGCCTGCACCTGGGCTGAAAGTATTGATATATACCCCGAAGAAACATTTAAAGTTGAAATTAAGTAAGGATTTTATTTAAGACCTCCTTCAAAACTTTTACTGATATATATGTAACTCAATTACACAGAAACACTTTTATTGATAGTTAAAGTAAAAGTACCAGGCAAGTTGGATAGCACTGGATAACCCAGTACTATCAACTTGCCATGTGCCTTTTGCTCTTCGCACATAATCCTAAGTAAATTCCTAATTAAAGTTGGAAATATATTTATGTTGAAATTTGTCGAATTGTTTTGTAATCTAAATATATTGCGCTCATCATATTATTCACGGGAGATAAGAAGCAAAGAACACAGCATTAAACGTAGGAGGGTTCAACATGAGCAGATTCATAGGAATCATAGGATTAATCGTTATACTATCCATAGCCTATTTAATCTCAAACAACAAGAAAAAGATAAACTGGAGACTTGTAGCAATAGGAATAGGACTTCAGATATTATTTGCACTTCTAATACTCAAATTTCCTCTTGGAAGAGCAGCATTTGAGGGAGTTAGCAGTGTTATAACAGGACTTCTTGAATTTACAAAGGAAGGAAGCAGATTCTTATTTGGCGATTTAGTTGATTCAAATAAATTTGGATTTATATTTGCTTTTCAGATACTGCCAACTATAATTTTCTTCTCAGCTTTTATGAGCGTTCTTTATTACCTTGGAATAATGCAGTTTATTATATCCATACTAGCTAAAGGAATCGTTAAGCTTCTTGGAACAAGTGGTGCTGAAACTCTTTCAGCAGTTGCAAACATATTCCTTGGACAGACTGAAGCTCCACTTGTAGTTAAACCATTTGTGAGCACAATGACTAAATCAGAGCTTTTAACAATAATGACTGGAGGTATGGCAACAGTTGCAGGAAGTGTTATGGCAGGATATGTTGCCATGGGAGTAAATGCAGGGCATCTTTTAGCTGCAAGTATAATGGCTGCTCCAGCAGGACTTATTTTATCAAAAATGATATTCCCTGAAACTGAAACTCCTGTTACAAAGGGAAAGACAGAGTTGAAATCCGAAAAAATAAACTCTAACGTCATTGACGCAGCAGCTCATGGTGCCGGAGAAGGACTTCATCTTGCACTAAATGTAGGTGCAATGCTTATTGCATTTATAGCTATTATAGCTTTCCTAAATGCAGCAATAGGTTGGATTGGCGGGCTTGTAGGGTTCCCAGGTCTTAGCCTTAGCTGGATACTTGGAAGACTTTTTGCCCCACTTGTATATGTAATGGGTGTTCCTGGAAGTGATGCGGTTGCAGCAGGAAACCTATTAGGACAAAAGATAGTTCTAAACGAATTTGTTGCATATACACAGCTTGCTGACTTCATTAAGAGCGGAGGATTATCACCAAAGGCTATAACAATAATGACCTATGCACTTTGCGGTTTTGCAAACTTTAGTTCAATTGCAATGCAAATAGGAGGCATCGGTGGACTCGCTCCTGAAAGAAGACAGGAAATAGCTCAGCTTGGAATAAGAGCTCTTATAGGCGGTGCTCTTGCAACATGCATGACAGGAACAATAGCAGGTCTTCTACTATAAAGTATGAATATCAAAAGTGCCAGGCGCATGCCTGGCACTTTCTGCTATTCCCAAGTAACAGGTACTTGAGTTATGAGTTATTTATGAAAAACTTACTTCTATGCCTTTTATTTCATAAATAACTCATAACTCAAGTGCCTGTTACCTTCATTCATTTTTTATTTATTCTTAACAATAAATCTTCTAGCATAGGGCACCTTTATTTCAATTGCTCCCTTAGGACAAAGCTCCTGACAGCAATAGCATCTTATGCATCTTCTATAGGTGTGCTTTGGCGGCTTTGCTTTATCCCCATTTATCCAATCCACAGCCTTTGGTCTCACTGGACACATATTTATACATATTCCGCACTTTATACATTTGTCCTTATCAATAACAGGCCTTGGCACCAATATATTCCTTACATATCTTAAAAACTTAACGGGATTAAATGCCTTTAAAGGCGTTCTTGAAACATTATATTTTTCATCATAGAAGCCTTCAATGTCATCTCCTACAAGCTCTATCTCCTCTTCAACATATGTCCCAAGTCCTAAAGCCTTCCCATGCTTTATTGTTGGAACATATTCAGGATTTAGCTTAACTATTCTGCATACCGTAGCATCAAGGGCAACAGGATCCTTTGATATTAAAAGTATATTCATCCTTTTAGGAGTTCCTCCCCTTGGCCCATTTCCCTCCATTGCGTAAATTCCATCGGTAATATAAAGCCTTGGTTTTATGCATAGGTTTAAGTCAACAAGCATCCTTGAAAAATCCTCAACATCTGGGAGTTTAACATGGAACTCTCCCTTAAGCCCTCCTGGAATACATCCAAACTGATTCTTAATAGCTCCTGTCATCTTGGTTAGTCCATGGGTTTTAAGCTTTGATATGCTGATGAGTCCATCATTTTCAAGCACTGCCTTGGCAAGTACGAACTTCTTGTTTTGCCTTCCCTCTTTAAAATGCACTTCCTGACCACTTTCAAAATCCCCTGGCTTTACTCCAACTTCTAAAGCCGCTGCTTCAATTCCAGATTTCCTAGCGGCTTCCTTCATTTTAAAGGTAGCAGGAGAATCTCCATAGGATAATTCAGCACCTGCCTCCTTAAATATTTCAGCAACAGCCTTAAAAACTGAAGGATGTGTTGTCGCACATCTTTCTGGGACCTCCGCAGTTAACAAGTTAGGCTTTAGAAGTATTTTCTCACCTGGCTTTATGAATTCTAAAGCTCCTCCAACTAGATCTATTCCTCTTGTAATAGCTTTTTTCACCTTGTCGTATTCATAGCTTTCACACCTTATAATTGCAACCTTTGACATAATAACATCCTCTCTTAAAGGTTAAAAATATTATTCCATTAAAACAATTATAACCTTTGTACACTCCTAATACCATATAGCCTTATGGGTTTTTATTACCAAAATTAATAAGTCCTTGATTTGGAATTTAATTATGTTAAAATATTTATAATCCTCATTATGAAAGGATGTGCAGCCAATGAAAAATTTTATTCTTATATTAGTTCTAATCATTATCTCATTTATACTCATTACATTTATACTACATAAAATATTTAAAAGCAAAAAATTTGTAAAGTATATACCTTCCATCGCCGCCATTGCCCTCGGAGCATACAGCATATATCTTGCAAGAACATCTACTCAAGGATTTCAAGGTATAGGTTTTATGCTGCTCGGCATAATGTCCTTTACTGGATTTCTTAGTGGTTTTATTTCAGGAATATTTTTGGATTATATGCTTCCAAGAATAAAGAAATAACAATATCCCTCATGTTTTGAGGTGATAGCAATACCCAGAATACAAAAGTAAATCTATCATTTTTAAATAATCTTTTCATGAAAAATTTTATAAGTACCTTTTTAAACTAGCAATAAGCACTATCAATATTATTATAATTTAATAATATTGATAGTGCTTATTGCAGTAGATACCAGTTATAAACATATTTTATTATTCTATTCTCCTACATTATCTGTGTTATCATCAGCATTTTTTATTATAGCTTCTCCATTAACAATTCCCCTATATACTTCTAAAGTAGCTTTGTTAAAAATGACTCCTAAAAAACTTATAATCACAATTGATATTATAACCCCGATATTTCCCGATGCTGAAAAATAAAATATTACAGGGCTTACAAGAGAAAATAAAAATCCATAGTATAATGCCATCTTTATGGTTAATCCAAAGTTGTCAAATAAAAGGGATATTCCCCTTGAGAAATTTTGTCCAAGGCTCTTATCATCTACAACAATTGAATACTTTACATAGAAAAAGATAACGAAAAGCATCATTAGATATACGTACCCAAGACTTTTAAACATAAGAAGTGCTGGAATAATATTTATAATATCTAATACAAAAAACTTAAACCAATTCTTATTACCAAACACAAAAAAATCTAATGGCTTTACTTTTTCTATTCCTGCTCTCTCAATACATCCCATGTATCCACTTTTAAAAAACGACATGATCATTATACTAGATAAAACTATAAGCATGTTAAGCAGATTTATTTCCCGGATAAATCCTGTTACACCATATTGAGAATTAAATCCTATAATGATGCTTGGAAAATTTTCAAGTAGATAGCTTGCACTAGGGGGTGCAGATATTACACCCAACTTAAGTATAAAAAATTTAGCTGGAGGATAATATTGCATTTTAAAAATTTGAATATAAGTAGTAAAAGCTATAACATCTAATACTATCGGTACAAAAACAATCCACCATGCCTTTCCCATTGCTTCCCTTGCCTTACTTAGTTTCTCAGTTAAATTCACATTATCACCCCTAATATACATAACAGGTTAATGAAAACTGTTCTATAACCTTGATTTGTACTATAATAGAATTATAACATTTATGGGAGGTATTTCCTATGAAGAAATTCGGGATGCTGTTTTCCACAATTGCAGTTGTCTTAATAACATTATCCACATACATATATCAGAATACTGGCATTGCACAGGTAAATTACAATTACCCTAACATCCACATTGAATCATCGAAATATGGAAATATATTAAATATGCAGCTAATAGATATCTATAAGGAATGTGTTCTCTTCCTTGCTGAAGAAAATCCTCTTACAAATAAATCAATGCTATACCTTGTAAATCTTGATAATGGAGAGGTACAACAGTTAGCAGACTTTGAAAAGCATAAAAACCTTAAGGATATACTATCTATTGCACAGGATTATGATGATTTCTTTACCGCTTCTCCTCTTGGAATTAATAAACTAGAATTAGTATATGATTCACAAAGGAGTATGTATAATGCAAATTTTGCTTACTCTTATGCTTCAATACCAGACTTTAAAGATGCTATAAATTTTGACTGCCACCGATGGTTATATTACACAAAAGCTAATGATAGATTTCTATATGAATATAAAGCACCACAGCAAGGAATGTTCTTCTTCAACACACCAAATACAAATAATATGACTCAAAAATATAATCTATCTCCCCAAAGTGTATTCTCCACCACCTATAGTCCTTCAATATACTATACAAAGCTTGATAGAAACGGCCTAAATCTTTATGGATTTACACCACCTCAAAATGAACTTGGAATTAATAACAAACTAATTATTAAAGATGTAATTTACCCCAGAATCAGTCCATCATCTAAAGAAATTGTAGCCCTTATAAAAGCTGGAGATGGTTATGGAATATACATTGATGGTAAAATAATTGATTACATTCCATCAAGAACAAGCCTATTAAACCAATTGCCAGATGTTCAATTCTGTGATTACAACAATAAAGACATCATAGCCTATATGAAATTTAACCCAGACCATAATGGTTCAATCATTTTATCAGATCAATCTAAAAAAACTGAAATTGTAAAGAATGCCCCAATTATAGGTCAATTAAGGTTTTCTCGTTCTGGCAAAAGCCTTATGTATTTTACATTTGAGAATAATAAGGTTATGGTTAAACTCTATAATATTGAAGATAAAACAACAAGGGATATAACAGATATGTTCTATTAGCAGTTTATATTAACAAAAATGTGGCTGCAACAAAGGGCAGTTATCCAGATCAAATCTGAATAACTGCCCTTTGTTCATTAACCTCTAAAATTTCTAAAGAATTCTACCGTTCCTCTATAATCTTCTTCACCATCAAATATATTCATTGCCTTACCTATCTCAAGGGCAAAATCGACATATCCATTTCCCTTGGCTGTTATTATATTTCCTACTCTAACACAGTTTTCATCAACGAACATATCCTTTTCAAATTCCGGCCATTCCTCAACAGGCATGCTTGTGGTATATTTCTTACCCTTTAATATTCCTGCCCTTGCAAGGTGAGTTGGTCCCGCACATATTGCAGCTATCATCTTACCCATATCATTCAGCTTTATGATAAACTCGTAAAGATCTTTATGTGGAAATAGTCCTTCAGGGTTTCCTCCAGGAATTATAAATATATCCACATCATTAATATCTACATCCTTAAGCTCAATATGAGGCACAAGCTTAAAGCCCTCTTCACTGGCAACTTCATTTTTAGTAATTCCAACAGTTACTATCTCGCCCTTTGACCTATTAAACAAGCCTGTGAGAACTCCTTCAAAAAGAGCAAAATCATCATAGATTAATATATAGGTTTTCATAAAATCCCTCCCCTTTAGTGTAAACTCATATCTGATTTGAGTCTGAACCGTGGGTGTCAATAATAAAAGTCTGAATTCATTACATTAAATATCACTTAATTTATTATAAACAATACATATTTTTATTCTTGGAACTATTACTATGCAATTTCCACTTCTGACTGTTCTTCAACAATCATTCCCTTATATTCCTTATACCCCTTTGTAAACCTTACACCTAAAGCTATCATAAGCTCAAGTCCCGCTGCAATTAATAGTACATTTTTTGCAGTTATAAGCCCTGCGGCATAGGTTCCTACAAATATTGAAAGTATGGAAATAGGACTGCTTAATGTACCCAGCATTCCGAATACTTTCCCTCTATTTTCATCCTTTACAGTATCCTGTATAAATGTGTTTAATATTATGTTGTCTGCAGTTCCTATGCATCCTAAGAATGCAAATATTACAACTGACAGTGGCAAAAACCTGTTGAGTATAAATAGTGTTAGAGACATAGAATCAAAAACCAGTATATTCAGAAGAAGTCTAAATCTGTTTTTAGTTCTCTTAACGACTATACCTAATATCATGCTTCCCAAAAGTGCTCCTACACCAATGCTTGAAAGTAGAATACCCCAGAATTTGCTGGCCTGCGCCTCAGTCATACCAAAGTTTTCAATTAAAAATACAAATATAAGTGTACCCTGCATACTTATTGCGAAGGTCATATAAAGACTTATCATCGTCATAAGCTTAAGGCTTTTGTCCTTTAATATAATTGATATTCCTTCTTTAAATTCTCTTTTAAATCGGCTGCCCTTTCCAACAGCTTCACTTCCAGCTGATTCGGCTGCCTTATCTATGTGTAATTCCCTTATGCTTATTGTAGAAATTATAATCGCTGATATAAGAAATGTTATACCGTTTATTATAAACGAGGTATTAACTCCCAAAAATCCTACAACAGCTGCTCCAACAGCAGAGCCTATTATCTGTATAAGGTCACTTGCTGCTGCACCAAAGGAATTCATAAGTGGTATGTCTTCCTTATCAACAAGGTTTGGTTCCAACGCCCTTTGTGCAGGTTCTCTAAAAACTCCCATAAAGGAAGACAAAAATGCAGTTACATAAATAAAATTCATATCCTTTACAAATATTATTGACACAACTACAAATGCCCTTAGCACATCTGAAATTATCATTATCTTTTTTCTTGATATTTTATCAACTACCATACCAGCAAGAGTTCCAAATATCATATATGGAAGCATCTCGGTTATTGCAAGGAAGCCTAAATTCTGTATCTTCCCTCCTGATAGCTTATAAACCTTTATCAGCAGTGCAAAATAGCTTATCTTGTTTCCCATTGATGAGACAAAACCTGCTAATATCAATCTCATAAATTTACTATTATCTAAAAGCTTTTTATAATCCTTAAATTGATATATTAAAGCCTTAATACCTTTCATGTTATCACCCCAAATCTAAGCCAAATACTCTATAGAGAGTATTCATTTTACTTCACCATTTCCCTATATTCTCTTATTTTCCTTGAAGTCTCTATAAACTTCCTATCAAGTTCAGTCTTTTCTTCCGCTCCAAGCCTTGGATCAGCAAACCTTCCAGACATAAAGGCTATTTCACACTCAAGCCTTCTTATCTCATTCTTTATGCTTGTATAATCAATTCCCACTCTTTCCTTCTTCTCATCATCAAGCTTTTTTGATAGGTAGTACTCATAGTTACCTTCATATATCTTTATTTTTCTATCCTCTATTTCAAATATCCTGTTTGAAGCCCTTTTTACAAAATACCTGTCATGGGATACAAATAACAATGCACCATTGTAATCCTCTAGTACCTCCTCAATCTTCTCCCTTGAAACTATATCCATATAGTTCGTAGGTTCATCAAGTATAAGCATATCTGCTCCAGAAAGAATGAGCTTTGCAAAAGCAACTCTGCATTTTTCACCCATGCTCAAAACCTCAATCTTTTTATATACATCTTCTCCCTTGAAGAGCAGGCATCCTAATACAAGCCTTGCAGAGTTTACAGGAACCTTTTCCTTTAGTATGTCATCAAGTATAGTGCTGCTAAAGTCAAGGTTTTCAAGTTCCTGGGAGAAATAGGCTATCTTCAATGAAGGGTTTGTATTTATATAACCATTATCAATACCTTCATCTCCAACTATCATTTTTATAAGGGTTGATTTCCCAGAGCCATTTTTACCTATAAGGGCTATTCTTTCTCCCCTCTTTATATCAAAGGAAGTATTTTCAAAAATGGTCTTTTTCCCAAAGGCTTTGTACAAATTACTTGCCTGTATTAGATATTCCGGAAGTTTTTTCCCCTCTGCTGTTTTACCCATATATTCAAAGGCTGCAGCCATATCCTTTTCAGGTTTTTTTATTTTATTTTCCTCAAGCCTTTCAAGCTGTCTCTGCTTTGCCCTCATAACCTTAATCTGCTTTTTGGCCTTTGCCCTTAAAAAGTCATTTTGACCTGCTGCCTTGTGCGCCCTCTCAAACCATGTCTTTCTATCACATATTACCTCTTTTAAGTGTTTTATATCCCTTTGCTGCTTTTCATACTCCCTCTCCTGATTCCTCACCTCATTCTCTTTTTGGATTTTATACTCACTGTAATTACCCTTATACTCATTTATGCAGTCATATTTCATCTCCAAAATCTTTTCAACAGCGTTATCTAAAAACTGTCTGTCATGGGATATTATTATGACTGTCTTTTTGATATCCCTTAAAAATTCCTCAAGCCACTTTATGCTCTCCATATCAAGATGATTTGTTGGTTCATCTAAAACAAGTACATCAGGCTCCTCCATAAGTATCTTGCATATAGAAAGCCTTGTCTTTTCTCCCCCACTTAACCTAGAAGTAGGCTGAGCAAAATCCTTCTCACTAAAGCCAATTTCTAAAAGAGCCTTTTTAAGCCTGTTCTTATAGCTATCTGTATTAAAGGAGGAATCCATTGAGGTTAAACCTGATTTATAAAGCTCCTCATACACAGTTACATCCTCATCAAAGGCTGTATACTGATTTAAATATCCAAACCTAATATTTTGAGGTGTATATGAAACCTCACCAAAGTCTCTTTCCTCAACACCCAGCAGTATTCTTATAAGAGTTGTCTTTCCTATTCCATTAATTCCAATAATCCCTAACTTTTCCCCATCACTTATCCTTCCTGATATATTCTCAAAAATCTTCTTTCCGTTATAAATCTTTGATATTTCCTTAAATATTATAGACATATTACCACTCCTCTTTGTCTTAATAATCCTCTGGCAGACAAAGAGTACATACCCTTTTCTGCCCAAACTACTTATTGCCCATTTTTTCGTACCTCCGTATATATTCAAAAAATAAAAAACTGCAAATGAACAACAATCCATTCGCAGTAAATCTCTACCAAAAGCTATTACGCACAAAAATGTACGCTAAATTATACAGCAGTACAAAGGTACTGCACTATACAATACAGCCTGTATGGAATAAAGAACTCGATGAATATTGCCCTAACAAACCTTAAAATGGCATACACCAAAAGACCTATAAATACAGGTCATCTGCCACTTTTATTAAATTAATAAGGTTATGCAAGAACAATATTGCTCATTTCAGTTCTCCTTTTCCAATTCAGAATTTTTCTAATATTAGTATATGTTAGATATTAATTTGTGTCAAGAACACAAAACCCTAATATTCAAATTTCAATGTTGCATAAAACTATTTTTTTGTTGAAGTTGTTCTATCCCTATTTACAATAAACAGTCTCTACAAGATTAAAAATTTCAACATACACCATATCTGACTTTTCAACGAATTCCTTACCTATAAAGCGCTCTATTCGGGGACCTGGGCCACTTCCACCCTGTCCATAATCATTCATTTGAGCAGTCTCTCCTTTTTCATTGGTAAACTTAGTGAGCATAGGCATTCTTCGATTCAGAACCTCCTGGTACCTTTCATAATCTTTATCCTCAAGAAGACGTTTTTTATAATCTTCCTCGCTTGCCCAGGAATTTAAACATGTGTTCACATCGGAACTCTTTTTATCTATAAAGATTATAAAATCTACCCCTCTATCATCCCAGAATAATTTATCTAGATATATATCAGATTCTCCTATCCTGCCTATTTTTTTATTAATCTCTTTGCTTTGTCCCTGTCCTTTAAGTTTGCCATGAAATTGCTTTGCATCTATTTCAAATTTCAAGCTCTGGGTTGTTACAAGCTGTAGTTCATCAATTTTTATTTCCACACTTTTAGGTATGTTATCCATAGCATAAAATTCTGCTATATATTCCTTAGAGTCCTTCTCTGATTTTGTGAAACTCAAATCAAGGCTCTTCTTTTCTCCTGTGTCTGTTATTAATGTTCCTTTTAAATAATATAAATTGTTCCCACCATCATCAAAATATTTTAATTTAATAATGCTCCTTTGAGGTTCAAAAACCATATTTTCAAACAGTATTTCACTACCCTCTCTTATCTTCACTTTTTTGTTTACAGCGATTTCATATGTTTCATCCTTTAAGGGATCATACAAAACAGAGAATTCCACTTCAGGGAGTTTTAAATTATGACCACCATTTATACCAGCTGAATAATCCATTTCAAATTTCATTTTGAGCTTTTCTTTAACCTCCTCGTTATTTGTTTTTATCATTTCACTGCGGTTTGGATATGACACTACCCTATAATATTTTTTATCAAACTTGATCCACTTAAGTCCTGCAGTTCCTCCACTACCAGCTGTATCCGAGGTTATATTACCATCATTCCAGTGGATAAACCCATTAACAAAAAACATATCCATATTCTCAACAGGCTTGAATAAATCAACATGGTAAAATAAATAAATGTTTCCCCTTGTATACCATATCTTGTCATAATATATTTCTCCCACGCCCTCTGGGAGTTCTGCGCTTCTACATATGTTTTGAAGATTTCCCTCTCTTTGAGCACGTCTTAGTCCTGGTATTCTTTCATAATAGTAATTTATTATATCATCCTCTGTCTTAACATTTAATACATCCATATGACTTGATCTACCAACATAATATCCTGTCGTTCCTATAGAAAGGATTACTATAAACATAACAATCAATATACCTAACATAAACCTTTTAAATCTTTTCGCTATTCTTTTAAAGCTGTCAGCTCCTTCTATCATTTCATCTACCTCTTCAAGGCCATAAAGCTTATCATTACTGTATTCTGATACAAGCTTCCCGCATTTAGAGCAATTTTTTAAATGTTCATCTATAATATTTTTTGTTTCCTCTGAAACATCATTTTCCAAATACAAAGGCAGTACTTCCTTTATCAATTGGCATATATCATTTTTCATTCATTTCCCTCCAATCTACTATATTCTTCTCTAAAAACCTTCCTTGCTCTATATATGTTTACCTTAACCCATGAAACTGAATGACTTGTTATGGCTGCAATCTCTTCATAGTGCAGACCCTGCCAGTCCCTTAGTATGATAATCTCCCTATATTTATTAGGTAATTTAGAGAGAACATAATTGATTTTTTTATTTCTCTCACTTTTCTCAAATAAATCATTTATCTCATCAATGCCGGCAGACAGTTCTTCTATATTATCAATATCCATATAACTCAGTTTGTTTTTTCTTATCCATTTAAAATATACATTCCTTGCAATACTATAAATCCATGTAGTTACTCCAGATTCCTCCCTAAATTTGTATAGTGATTTTAGTACATTAAAAAAGGTTTCCTGGGTTAACTCCTCTGCAATATGATAATTCCCTATTAAACCATATAAATATTTAAAAATCATTTTTCTGTAGAGAAGATATAACTTTTCAATATCATCCATTTAAAAGCTCCTTTAAATATATAACTCTGGTTCATTTTTACATTCATGTATATAGTACCAATAAATTTAAAAAAGTTACACATATAAAATCTATTTTATAAAACCCATAACATTCTTTGCTATTCCACATATAATAATTACGAACCACTATTTGGAGAATGGCATGGATAAGTTCTATTTCCCAGAGGATTTTAGATTTGGAGTAGCAACCTCGGCATATCAGATTGAAGGTGCGTATAATGAGGATGGGAAGGGATTAAGTATATGGGATAAATTCTGTAAAGTTCCTCAAAAAATAACAAATGGAGATGCAGGTGACACTGCCTGTGACCATTATCACAGGTATAAAGAAGATATTAAATTAATGCATGATTTAGGTATTAAAAATTATCGTTTCTCTATATCCTGGACTAGGATTTATCCTGATGGCTTTGGAAAAATAAATGAAAGTGGTATAAAGTTTTATTGTGAGCTTGTAGATGAATTAATACGAAACGGAATCACACCCATGGTAACCCTTTATCACTGGGATTTGCCTCAAAAGCTTCAAGAAATGGGAGGATGGGCAAACAGGGAAATATGCAGCTTTTTTGAAGCCTATGCTGATACTATGTTTAAGGTTCTAGGAGATAGAGTTCCCTTTTGGATAACAATAAATGAGCCATCATCCATAGTCGCTGGAGGTTATATGGCAGGAACCCATGCCCCTGGTGAAATAAATATGAAAAAAGCATTAAATGCTGGAGAAAACCTTCTTATTGCACATGGTCTTGCTGTTAGAAGATATAAAAAACGCAGCCTCAAGGGCAAAATAGGAATAGCTTTAAATGAAATATATTATGAGCCTGATCCTGATTCTAAGGGAGCTAAAATGGCTGTATCAATGCTTGATGGTCTTGGAAACAAGTTTTTTCTTGATGTTTTGTTTAGAGGAAAATACCCCAGAGCTATATCAGTCTTTTTAAGCCTTTTCGGATTAACAAAGGGACTTTCAAAAAGGGAGTTTGAAATAACAAAGACCCCAATGGATTTTATAGGACTTAACTATTACACCAGGCAGGTTGTTAAGAGCTGGAAGCTATTTAATAACCCGGATATTAAAAATATTATAAACGAAAAACATATTACCGATATGAATTGGGAGATATACCCCGAAGGACTTTATAAGCTGCTTATGGAGCTTAAGGAATACACCTCCATCCCTATATATATAACTGAAAATGGTGCAGCCTTTAAGGATAAAATTGAAGATAATAAAGTTCATGATAATGATAGAATAGAATATATAAAAAAACATTTCTCTTCTGCAGAAAAAGCAATCAAATCTGGAGTAAATTTAAAGGGCTACTACCTATGGTCTCTTCTTGATAATTTTGAATGGACATATGGCTACTCCAAGCGATTTGGTTTAGTTTATGTTGATTTTAAAACACAAGAAAGAATATTAAAGGATAGTGCTTTATGGTATAGTAAATTTCTAAAGAATCCCAAAGGCTTATGATATCTCACTTGACTTTCTATGAAATTATTGATAGTATTATATGGAAATTAAGGAATGAGAGGTAAAGCTTGATGAATATTATTCTAACTAGATAACAATTAACTTAATAATTGTTCATAAAGGAAATCCCTATTTTTTAAGGGAGTAGTGTATTCTTTTATGATTTTCTAGTTAGTAACACATAGTCAGCTTTAAATATATATACGACTAACAAGTTTTATTGTATTTCTTCTTTCAAACGCCCTGGGATTTAACCAGCTATTTATAGTTGCTTTGAAAATTGAAATATAATAATTTTGTGGGTTTTATATTGAAAAGACGCCGTGGGTTACCACGGCTTTTTTGTTGTTTATAGCTTGTTTATATATTTTAATACTTCATTCTTCATAAGCATCCTAATGTCAAGCCAAATAGGCAGACTGCTTTAAAGATAGAATGTAAGGGTTTTAATACAGTATATATAGCTATAAACTCAATATTATCGTGTACAAGGCTGTAAATGGATTTGTGTTCATTTACAGCCTTTTTATGTAAAAAACAAGCTGTAAGGACCGCTTTAAAATTCCTCCACCTATATTCATAAAAGGGCAGTCTAAATTGACTTCCTAAGGATCTTATAGAGATGAACTGCAATAGGATCTTCACGATATAAATAAAATAATTGAGGTGATATATATGATGTTATTAAGCTATCATAACATAACTAAATCATATGGTGATTTAAATGTTTTAAAAAACGTAAATCTGGATATACAGTCCAAAGAAAGAATAGGTCTTGTAGGAAGCAATGGAGCAGGAAAAACAACCCTTGCAAACATAATATTTGGTTGTATTGAAAAGGATTCTGGCACTATTAAATTAAATCAGACTGGATTAAAAATAGGGTACCTTCTTCAATCCGGAGCATATAGGATGAATATGTTAAAAAAATCTGAAGTGAGTGAGAGCTTTCTTGAAACAACAAGCCGTTTGGGACTTAAGAAGGTTTATGGATGGGATAAGGAAAGGTTTACAGGGTTAAGCGGCGGAGAAAGGACAAAGCTTGCTCTTGCAAAGCTTTGGGCAGAACATACAGATATGCTGATACTTGATGAGCCAACAAACCATATGGATTTTCAAGGAATTGAATGGCTCGTTTCAGAACTCAATAATTTTCAGGGAACTGTTCTTATAATATCCCATGACCGATATTTCCTAGACAGGGCTGTTAACCATATTGTTGAAATTGAAGACGGATGTACCTTTGATTATCCCGGCAACTACTCATTCTACAGAGATGAGAAAAAAAGAATTTATGAAAGTCAGCTTCACCAGTATTTAATTGAAAAACAGTACAAAGAAACAATTGAAAACCAGATTGATAATCTTAAAAACTGGTCATACAAAGCCCATAACCAAGCAAGGGAAACTGCCATTAAAAATGGTGTAAAATTTGGTGGCAAAGAGTTTTACCGTGGAAAAGCAAAGAGAATGGATAAGCAAATAAAGTCGAGAGTTAATAGACTCCAAAAATTAATTGAAGAAGGTACTAAAAAGCCAAAGGAAGAGCAGAAAATCTCCTTTGAATTTAGCAATGCCAAAAAGCTTGGTAGAAATATATTAGAAGCAGCTGGAATATACAAAAGCTATAAGGATAAAGCACTATTCAAAAACAGTTCCTTTTATATTCAAAGAGGAGATAGGATAGGCATAATTGGTCCAAATGGATGTGGAAAAACAACCTTAATCAAAATTATATTAGGAGAAGAATCCGTTGATAATGGAAGGCTGTGGGTTAGTCCATCCATGAAGGCAGCATATCTAAATCAGAATATAGATGATTTAAATTGTGATTCTTCAGCACTTGAAATTCTAGCTGCACTTGAAGGAGAAAAAAGAACAAAGGCACAGAACCTTCTTTCCAATATGGGTTTTACTGAGGCTATGATGAAAAAAGCTGTTTCATTTTTAAGTCTTGGTGAAAGAAGAAGAGTAAAGCTTGCGAATCTCATACTAAATGAAAATAATTGTCTTATACTTGATGAACCAACAAATCATCTGGATTTGCACAGCCGTGAGGAGCTTGAGGATGCACTTTGTGACTACAAAGGAACAATTCTCCTCGTATCCCACGACAGATATATGCTAGAAAAAATATGCAATAGGCTTCTGGTATTTGATGGCTGTAGTATAAAAAGCCACGAGTTTGGCTTTAAAGAATATCAAGATATGATTTCTCAAACTTCAAAAACAACTAAAGATAACACAAAATCCAGTGCAGCAGAAAAAATGTTAATTGAAAACAGAATTGCTTATATAATAGGAGAAATAAGTAGATTAACACCAAATGATCCTGAATATGCAAGCCTTGACAAAGAGTTTAATTATCTAATAAATCAAAAAAAGAACTACAAATAATCTCCAACACATAGAATGAGACCAACCCTGGGAAATCATCTATAAATGTATGTGACCCCAGGGCAGCTCATATCTACTTTATATGTTTTTAATAAATGCCTTACACAGACCTAAGTATTTCTACTTGCTCATACTAATATTAATCAAAAATAAAAATATCTTCTATTGGTGCTTTCACTGCTCTCGAAATATCAATTGCTAGCTTTAAGGATGGATTATATTTTCCTGCTTCCAATCGAATAATTGTCTCTCTACGCACTCCAACTTTTTCGGCCAACTCCTCTTGTGTTAATTCTGCTAACTGCCTATATTTTTTTAATTTACAAACAAACTCTCCCATATTGCACCCTATTTCTCCTCTAATGTATAAAACTTAATTGCATAAATAATAAGCAATGATGAATAGCATAACGCTACACCAGCTATTAAATATTCTCGGACAGATGGTATAAAAATAGCTGCTAATATCAGTACAATTAACTCCATTATAGCAATATTAAAGGCAAATGCTTTAGCCAATTTTGAATCTTCATAGTAGCGTTCATCTGGGATGCTTACACCTATTTTAGCAATCCAAAAATATGCAAAGAACCCCAGAAAACATAAATAACCAAGGTCTGCCGTATTATGAGATGCAAAAAAATCGAATGCATTAAAACTAGCAAACCCAACAAATCCCAAATACCCAATCTTTCTTTTAAACATCTTGGCGCCTCCTTCATGGTGATATATTTATCACTATTTATTACAAATATATCACCATGGATTATAAAAGTCAACTATTCCAAATAAATATATTTTTAAATCTATAATATAAAATTCGCTGCATTTTTTATTAAATACTTTCCACTTTTACTATTTTGTTGTATATTATTTGTATGCGCATTTTTCCCTAAATTAAGTACCTTGTATTTTTATTCATATACACCCTCTCATCTTAAGGAGAAACCACCAAATTTTTCTGCTCAAGGATTAATTAGTACATACTTTTTTCAACAATATTTAAGTATCAACATGTTTAACGTAAACGCTCTTAATAACATTCATCAATAAACACTTATGTGAATCATTTTTTATAATTCATTAATCGCACATCATCCGAGGTAGAGTCTTTAGTGCCCTTAATGTAAAATACTAATTTATATTTATAAACTAAGGAGGAAAACTTATGGAGTATTTTGATATCTTAAATAGGGACGGAAGCAAGACTGGTCAAATTGCGCCAAAGGATGCACCACTGTCTGATAATCAATATGATTTAGGTGTACATGCATACATATATAATTCAAAGGGAGATTTTTTGATTCAAAAAAGAGTAGCCACAAAAACCTTTTTACCAGGTGGCTGGGATATACATATGGGACATGTTATGGCTGGGGAAACAAGTAAAGCCGCAATTATTAGAGAAATACATGAAGAGCTTGGTATAAAGGTAGATGATGTAACCCTCCTAAGAAGGATACGCTGGGAAAAATATAATCATTTTATTGATATCTATGTAGTATGTAAAGATATTGATATTTGTGATTTAACATTACAAAAATCCGAGGTAGCAGATGCTAAATATATTTCAAAAAATGAAATGCTTGAATTAATAAGAAATATGGATTACAGACCTACAGAGTATAGAAATGCTGTTGAAAATTATGTTAAGGGATTGATTTTTATATAAAAAATGACTAAGCACTGGATATTTAATTTGTTTTCTATCCAGTGCCTCAAATTCTTTTCTATATATTAAGCTTTATTTATTATGTATATAAACTCCTCAAAGTCTTCCAAATGATTTTCTATTACCTTTTGCAAAATATCCAGATTGAGTTTCTGATAATTATGAACCGCAATATTTCTAAATCCTATCATGTTCTTCAATTTTTTTAGCATAGAATCATCAATAATATTATTATGATTTAGCACTTCAAAGGCATCTCTGCTGTTTTGAGGAATTCCAAGCTTCTTTGCAGAAACAAGATACATGGCTATATCAATAGTGGCTTCAACAGCTCTTTGAATATTTAACACAATTGAATCCTGTTTAGTATAATCCGCTAAATTATCCGGATTGTTGTTGTATACCTCTCTAATTCTAATTAAGCATCTTTCAATTATACTTATTTTATTATATAAAACATCCTTAACCATATATTTTCCCATCCCTCTCAATAGCATCCAATACAATTTTTCTTTCCTCATTTAGTTTTGCATAATCCTTAAAAGCTCTGATGTCATAATTTGCCATTAAAATTTCATCTTCACAATATAATATTTCTTTTGTTCCTACAATTTGAGCAGAAAAAACTGTACTTATATCTTTTAGATGCACAATTTGTACATCTCTTTTAACTTCAAAAGAGAGATTGTTAGCAGCTAGAAAAAGAGTATATGGAATAATTATCTTATTAGTATAGATAGCTAAATCGATATCACTATCCTCTCTTCCTTCTCCCTTAGCAAAAGAGCCAAAAAGATATATAAACTTTGGACTGAATTCCGCTTTTAAAAAATCCACTATTTTCTTTTTAGTTTCTTTTGGTAGATACATTTTAATGCACTCCCTTAATTGAATCTATCTATTATTCTTTATAATTTAATTTTATCAAATTGTTCCCCTTTATTCTATAGTATATACTCTATCGAAAAGACATGCTATCTCATATGGCTAACGAAATATATTCCATGAAAAAAACACAAGAAGTATTATGCTTATTAGAATTTCTTTAAATGATATATTTTCATTTTCTACCTTTGGTATTTTCTCTCTTATTATATTTTGTAAATATACAAGTGTTTCTTTTCGGTTTTTGCCACCCACTCTTAGAGCAGAACTTTCCTTTGTACCAAATATTCTAACAGTAGACTCCCATTCTGGGATATTAATTTTGTATTTCAAGTTTCCATCGTATATTGTATCAAAGAAAATATCCTTTTCCTTTAAAATATTGGATATTAAATCATAAAGACTTCTTGTATTAAGATTAATAAAATACAAGTGAGGTATTTCAGCTTTTTTTATACATAAAATTAGTAGCGGTATAGCCAATATAAATAGGTAAAATAGTATTTCCTCTATAGACACATGATGGATTATAAAAACTTCAATAAGGCCTATGTATTCTATAGCGATTATTGCACCTGCTGGGTAAAATATATGCTTTGTTTTAATCATTTTGGGTTTTCTTTTTAAAAGCATAACTATATTCATTAAAATACCAATTTCAACAATTATTATTAATACAGTATTTACTATATTAAACATTATAATCGATCCCTCCTTACCCATATGATTACATTTAAGTAAGTATAAATCAATATTTGTTTCCTAATTTTAATAAGTTGATATATATTCATTCTACCTGATTAATTTAGATAGAATAGGGCAGATTGAATTTAATAGTTCTATGCATTATAATGTTAATAACTTATATAGGTAAAGGAGATAAATTATGGTTAACGCTAAAGAGGAAAATGTAAGCAAAGCAACCGTTATTGTCATGATAACACTTTTCTTGAGCAGAGTACTGGGCCTTGTAAGAGAAATGCTAATGACAAACTTTTTCGGCGCAAGCATGAAAAGTGATGCTTATATTGCAGCATTTACACTGCCAGATATAATGTCTGACCTACTTGTTGCGGGAGCTTTAAGCGCAGGTTTTATACCTGTTTTTATAGAATTTTTGGCAAAAGATGATGAGGATGGTGCATGGAAGGCAGCAAATACATTCATAACCGTTGCCCTGTTGTTTATATTGGGATTTAATATAATAGGTGAAATATTTACAAAGTATCTTGTACCATTTGTTGCGGCAGGTGTTGTTAGTAATCCAGAAAAGTACATGCTTACTGTAAGTCTAACAAGAGTAATACTTCCTGCAGTAACCTTTACTGTTATGGCTGGAATTGTAAGGGGAGTATTGAATTCCTATAAAATATTTAAAATTCCTGCTTTTGGGCCTGTAGTATATAATATGGGCATCATATTAGGAACAATTATTCTTAGTAAGCCCCTTGGTATATATGGAATAGCTATTGGTGCAGTCTTTGGTGCTATAGCAAATTTCTCTATACAAATACCGAAATTTTCAAAAGTATCTAGAAGGTTTAAATTTGAACTTGATTTTAGAAACTCTGGCTATAAGAGAATGCTGCAACTTTTGGGACCAACTATTATTGGACTTGCCATAGTAAGGGCACAGCTTCTTGTAAATCAGAATATAGCATCATTTCTTGATAATGGGAGTTTATCAGCAATGAGGTATGCGCAAAGAATAATGCTTCTTCCTGTAGGGATATTCTCTGCAGCAATATCAACAACAATATATCCAACAATGTCCTCACAGATTGCAAGAAAAGAGTATGAGGATTTCAAAAAGACCTTTTCCTTAGGGCTCAGAGTGCTTATATTTATAACTATACCCGCAGCTGTTGGAATGATTGTTTTAAACGTACCAATAGTAAGGCTGTTATTTAAACAGGGTAAATTTACTGAGGGAAATGTCAGTATAACAGCAATTGCTCTTGCTTTTTATAGCTTTGCATCAATTGGGATGTCAATAGTACCCATAATAATTAGAGGCTTTTATTCAGTACAAGACACTAAAACTCCTGTTAAAATTAGTACTCTTATTCTAGTTGTTAATGCTGTACTGAGCCTATTCATTGTGAATTTAACTAATCTTGGAATAGGTGGAATAGCATTTTCTACATCTATAACTTCAATTCTTGAAATGACACTCCTTTATAAACTGCTTGGGAAGAAATTGAATCACCTTAGAACAAAAGAGCTTATAGTTTCGGTAGAAAAGTCAGTTATTTCATCCCTTGTAATGGGTAGTATTGTCTTTATAACCTATAGGATTATAGAAGAATTATTGGGCCATAACGGAAAGCCTACACAAATTATCGTAGTTGGATTACCTGTTATAATAGGCATTATTATATATGCCGTAGCAGCTTATATATTAAAAATGGATGAATTTAATTATGTTCTTGATCTCGTAAAGAAAAGATTCAAAAGAGCATAGTAAAACTGCTTGATGCTTTGAGCATCAAGCAGTTTTTAATTCATGTTATTTCTTATTGCTAAATTTAAACACCATCTTATTACCATCAAAGGTCTCCATAACACTTACTTCATAATTCCCTGATGTGTAATTGCCTACTGTTTTATTCCAAAATCCCTGTGCTCTTTTATTGTTTTCAGTAGGATGGGTAAAAAGCCCCCATTTCCCTTCATGCTTATCAAAAACCTGCTTTGCTGCGGATTCCCCTATATTCTTTCCACGGTAAGGTCTAAGTAAAAAGAATTCGTACACATGATAGTCTACATCCTTTGGTATATAGGGATGCGTTGCTACCAGCATAAACCCTGCTGGTCTATTATCAGCCATTATGATATATGGGAATAATTTATCTGGCTCCTCAAACCATTTATTCTGAACCTCATATTGCTCCATCAATGTTTTAATTGGCTCATCCTCATAAATACCATACTCATTTGGAAGGTTTCCATGAATCTCAGATAAATCATGCAGGTATAAAGGATAAATATTTTTTATTATTATTGAATTTTCCTTGTTAGCTAAAACTACTTTAACATTCATTAAATGATCCCCCTCATTATTAATAACAATTTTTTACTATATAAATATAGCACACCAACCTTTATTATTGATTATCAAGTTCTTAAATTACATAAATCAGCTCGCTATAGATGCAATATGCTTTTTAGCTTAATCTGTAAATCTTATCTGACATCTCACCCCAGCTATTATTATGGGTTATTACAATAATAGTCTTATCAGTATCCTTGAAAATCTCTCTTACCCATTTGTTTCCTTCGAAATCAAGTGAATTATCAGGTTCATCAAGTATTACAACAGGGGTATCCCTTAAAAGTGCCCTTGCAATGGATATTCTCTGTCTTTGTCCTCCTGATAAGTATGCTCCATTTTCTCCAACTTTCTTGCCCTTAATTTCATATAGATCAAGCTTATTGATTATGTCATTAATTTCTTCTGGTTTCGCCTCTTCTCTTGCCATCGCCACGTTTTCGTATACTGTTGTGTTGAATAAAAATGGCATCTGAGAAACAAGTGTAACTTGATCCCTTAGGGATTCTAAATTTATCCCATTTAGTGGAATCCCATTAAACTCAATGCTTCCATTATAATTGTCATACAATCCTGTTAAGAGCTTTATTAAGGTTGTCTTTCCACTTCCGTTTCCCCCCTTAAGCACTACATGTTCTCCCTTTTTTATTGATAGATTTATTCTGTCTAAAATACTTCTATCACCGTAGGAGAAGCTTAAATCCTTCAAATCAACTGACTCTATATTAGTTAGTTCTACTTGGCCACTTACTTCTTCATCCCCTACCAGTTCAAGAATTCTTTCTGCTGCAGCATTTAATTGATAACATGCCTTTAGCCCATAAATTAAATATTCTGTTGAGTCCTTTAGCACAAAGGATAACCCAAAGAATTTAACTGCTTGGCCTACTGTTATTGCACCCTTTGCTATTAAATAGCTCCCTATGATGTATATAACAACCTGGCAAATAAGGGTGAAAAAGCTGTTAAGTGAGTTTATGCCTCTCTCCAGGGATGCCTTTTTTCTAAATACCTCTTTAAAATATCTGTTGTATACTTCATCAAGGGAACAAAGCACCTTTTCCTTTAATGAATAAACCCTTGTATAGGGAAAATTCTCTACCAGCTTCTTTTCATGGTTTCCTATCTCACCTAATGACTCCTTCTCGTCCTTAAAGAATTTTTTTATCCATTCTTTAGTGATAAACGGCATAAGCCCTGGAAGTATGCTTAAAAATAAGCATATTACCGCAAACAGGAAATGTATTGGAAGCATAAGATAAAGAGACTGTGCAATTACAAGAACTAATACTGAAAATTCAACTATTATATCATGTATATTCCCTCTATAGTCTAGAGGATCGTTTTCAACACGATAAACAAGTTCTCCATTTTCCTGTTCATCTAGCACCTTTCTTTTCTGTCTTGTAAATTTGTTATACATTGAAGAATCAAATTTAACTCCAAGATAAACCCATGCCCTTTTGCTGAAATAATCAATCAGAGGAAATACAACTACAACCGCTATAACAGCAAAAATAAGTGAAATTAAATTACTCTTTATTGTATTGATGTCTCTATTAAGAATTGCATCGGTTGCTTGGGATACAATCCCTACAATATATATGTTTACATATTGAATGAATGTATTTTTAAAAATAGCAACCAATGATAGAGGCCAATATTTTTTTATAAACTCTTGAATCAATTCTCTTTTTTTATTTTTCATTTCTTTTCACCTCCAAGAACCTTCCAGCTTGAAGCCTAACTACCCTATCAAAGGCTTCAATTAAATTTTCATCATGGGATATAGTTATTATTGTTCTGTCACTTTCTTTTATAAAGCTTTTAAGCATATCTATTCCCTTAGAATCAAGATAATTTGAAGGTTCATCAAGTATATATAAGTCACCGTCCCTACAAAGTCCCCTTGTTAGGCTAATTCTTTGTCTCTGTCCTCCAGAAAGATTGTCACATGGTCTTCCTTCCGCTATATCTCTATCAATCTCAAAGGCAGAAGCACATTCGCTAAATCCTAAGCTCACTTTGTTTGATAACAATTTCATATTAAAGGCTGCATCTCCTGGATAAAAATACTGTTCCTGTGGAATCCATGCAATAAGGTTTCTATAGCTTTTTAAATTTAATTTATCTATAGGAATACCGTTTATCTTTACTTCTCCTTCATAATCTCTATATAAACCCAAAAGTATCTTTGTTATTGTGGATTTCCCTGAACCGTTTGATCCCACAATTAAAAGCTTCTCTCCCTTTTTAACAGAAAGACTTGCGCCGTCTATTACAGGCTTTTCTTCATATTTAAAGACTAGATTATTTATCTCTATTGTTTTTATATCCTCTAAACTATGACCTTTGTTCTCTTCCTCCTTCAATTCTTTTGGAAGCATTTCATTAACTCTTTCAACTGCAACCTTTGCCTCTGCTAAATTCTGATACTCATCAAAAATTGCTTGAAGAGTTCTAAAAAGCTTTGTTGAAAGTAAAACCATAAGCACTACGTCCCCTGGATTTATAATATTTTTGTATAGAAAATATCCCATTAAACCGTACATCCCAAATTTAGCTATGCTTAAAAGTCCCTCCTTCATTGACTTCCCAGTAATAAAGGTCTTTTCCACAGACATAGCCCATTTTCCCATTCCCTTTTGAAGCTTATAATATGCCTTTTCCATTCTGGAGTACATATTATTAAGCTTAATGTGCTCAAACCCATCTATCGTTTCCTTTATATGACCTGCAATCATGTCCTCGATTTTATAATATCCATCATAGTTTGCAGCAAATGCCTTTTTTAATATAATAGATGGTATAAATGGAAGACATCCTAAAACAAATATTATTATTGCTGCAGTCAGATTTACCCTCCCCATATAAGCCACGTAGGTTACAGCTGAAATAACCGATGCAGCTATAATTCCCCATGAACCATCAAAGGCAGATATAACCTTGTCAACATCCTCATCAAACCTTGTTAATATCTCCCCCGTTGTCAGCTTCTCAACTTGTATAAGGCTGTTGTTCAAAAATTCTTCATAGAGATATCTCTTAAATTTCTGTTTCTTTCTCTGTCTTTCACAATCAACATGCAATGCAATAAGATATTGGATAAGCATTACTCCAAATATTATCCCAATAAATCCTATGGAGTTTTTTGCAATATATCCTGTATTCCCATCAAGTGCCTTATTGAAAAAAACATCTATGGAATTTGCGATATATATTTGAAGGAATGTATCTGAATACTGATAAAGTATGCTTATTAAAAATGGAAACCTGTATATTTTATAAAAAACCTTTTTAATACTCAATCAAATCACCCGCTTACATAATTTTTTACACTCTAATCTATATATATCGCATAAATGATTTTACTTTTTTTAAAATTATTTATGCGATATATTTTCCGAAATTCATATAACGCAATAAATACCTTAATTTAAAATCTTTATTGCGTTATATATAATAAAAAAAGCCATGGTAATCCACAGCCTAAATCTATGCTATCTATATAGAACACAATTAACTTCTCGTACTATATATAAAAACGCATACAAAAAGGCCCTGAACGCACAGCCCAGAGCCTATATATCTATATAAGTTGCATTATCGTTAATAAAACTCAAAACCCTCGCAGCCAATTTCATAAATGTAACAACCAGGTTTTACAGGCTTTATCATGCAACACTATCCATAAAGGCAGAGCTGTAGAATCTATATTTAGGCATAAAGATACCGTAATTTATCGTACCCGTACCAAATTCCGAGAAACTTTTCGTATCCAAAACCAATATAATATGCTTTTCCACAGTCCCACCTCACTTTCTATAATTTAGTCAACATTTATAATATATACCTATAAAAAGGCAAAGTCAACATTTCAAACTCTTTCACCTTTACGCCTTATTTAATATCCTCATCCTATACGCATTCATTGCTGTCTCTCCAAGCTTATCCATAAGCTTATAGTTTGCATAGGCCCCCACAACCGCACCTATTCCAGGAAGCATTTGAAGCATTTTCGCAATATCTATGTAGTCACGATACTCCTGTTGAAAGGTTCTCCATTCGAAGTCATTTATGTTTGATGGAAGAATCTTTACATGATTATCCCAGTTGAGCATGTTGTGGTATACCTCAAACTGTCTCTCCTGACTTGAAAAGGCAAGTTGGAAAACATAGAGTATGAAAAGCCTTTCCTTATAATCCTTCACATCAAAACCATAAATGCTTGCTGCATCAAACAGAAACTTTATTTTAAGTCCCATAAGGATTGGAAAGTCTGCAAGACCTATTAAAAATCCACCCGCTCCTGTTCCTGCTCCACTTGCTGCGGCAGTTTTTTTATAGAAATCAATCTTTTGTCTAATAAGTTTTTCTCTATCTTCAAAAGAAGCCAATGGCAGGGGCTGCTTTGTTGTATATTCCGAGCCTGTTAAAACAGCCTTAACCATATTTTTAATTGTTCCTGTTATTATTTCATGGGCTTTTTCAGGTATTAGGTTGTTCATCTTCCTTTGAAATCCCTTGGTTATTCGACTTGTAATTGAAGGTCTTCTCTCCATTTTCTTCTGCCATGACCTTAATTCTAATAATGCTTTTTCTTCATAGTTAAGCATTTTTTATCCCTCACAATACTGCATTTTCTAATAAATATTTTTTTCATAACATACTATATTTATACAATTATACCCCAATGTCTAAGGCAACAAGCACATAGACTACCTGTTATCTTTTTGTTCTTGATCGCCAGTTATAAAGCTAACAGCCTTCCTCTCCATTACATCAATATACTTTGGATCAGTTTTGTTTTTATTAGCATTGTAGCCAAATCTATAGAATAGCCCATTTTTATAACAGTATATTTCATTAACTACTGTTACTACAGTTCTTATACAGTTGCTGTTGTTATCATAGACATAGTAGCTATAGGTAGTATTTTCAGCCTTATCCGAAACATGGTGAAATAGCTGAACATCATCTTCTATTTTCTTTACATATACACTGTTACCAAAGTCATCAGTATCCGCAGCCTTATAGTTAACCCCTTCAAGGGGATTCTTATCTGTTTTAGTAACTGTTGCTATAAAAAAATCAGGGTTGTAATTATCTCCTCCCATATATGACACTTGTACATTGTATTTAGGCCCCTTTTCATTTATCTCCTGTGATGTAAAAATTATTGCATAGGCCTCGTCTACCTTGAATGGTAAATCTTCCTTATTGATTGTATTTATTCTCTTTTTCATATCCGAAGGTAAATATTTTTTAAAATCATTTATGGGAAGAGGCCTGTAGCAGATTGTCTTTGCGTCAGGAGTTCTATTATATCTATAGCAAAGCTCTCCCCCACCATGTATGGTTTCAAGGATATATATTGGCTCCTTCTCACTTCCATCCTTTTTTTCACATGCAATAATTACATTCCCATTATCATCTACATTTTGCGTACTCTCAAAGACTGCTATATCTTTATATATAGCAACTTTATCATAATATGATATCTTATTTTTTTCAAATAAATCTCTATTTATCCATACAATCCCCGGTTTATCAACATCGAATTTTCCTACAGTTTCTGCAGTAGAAAAATAAATAAACCTGTCCTGCATAATCGAAAAAATGTTATATCCTTCAATCTTCTCCATATAACTTGTTTCTAAAGAAACTGATTCTATTCTTGCTATACAGCTCCATGCCTTTTCTCCATTAGTGGCATCAAAGCATAAAATCAAATCATTTCTATATAAACAGTACATAAGTCTTAATATCTTACCACCAGGCTTAAATAAAAATTCTTTTATATTCCCTTTTTTATCTTTAAAGCTTCCATTCCCCACACTATTGATTATAAGCTCCCCCTTTAAAAAGGGTATCTTATATTGTGTAGTTATCCTATACTCTTTGTCTGCATCTTGCAGAGTCTCCTTACTTTCAAAGGGCTCAACAATTGTAGAGGATATGATCTTCTCTTGATTATATCTTTTCATAGATGCATTTTTTCCATCCCTGTATCCATATGCAAATTTATAAAGTGCAGCTCCCGAAAAAATCATAATTGCTATTAAAAGCAAAGCCCATTTCCTTCTCAAAGAATCCCCCCCTTTGCTTCAGGTACACTATCATCTGTATAGTAAAGCTTTAAGCTAGTATTAACCTATTTTCTATTAAAGGATAAAATGTAAAAAGATTAGTAAAAATAATGGATAAAACTTTTTCTCAGATATCACATAGAAAATTCCATACAACGCTGCTTCCATTATTGTAAATATGGCTCCCTGCGGATGTGAAACAAAGTGGATAATTCCCCATGTGAGTATCAATCCCACTGCTCCCCATGGAATATTTGTTTTTTTAAATTTTATCTCTCCTGATTTTTGAAATAAAGTGACTATGAATGCTACTAGAAATGTCTTCTGTAAATAATATATAACCTGCTGAATGGTAATTAAAAGTCCATAAAAACCTCCATAGAGTTTTAAAAATTTTTTATAAGCTCTTAATATCTCTGGAAATTGTTCGTTGAACAATACCGGTATTGCTATACATATCAATATAGCTGTAATATATCCAATCAGTTCTTCCCTATTTATTTTTAAGCCAAAAATATCCGTCATATGCTTTTTCTTAAACCATCTAAAAGCATACCATATCCCAAGTCCCCATAAAACAAATATGGTAAGATATACACCCACCTGTGCTTCGCCTTTTATACTCCACACTCTCAAATCATTAAATACTCTTCCATCAATTAGTGCCCCAGTAAATAAAGCTAAAAAATCCAAGTTTAGCACTGCAAACATTATAAAAGCCTGGCCAAATGTATCTCGAAAGGCAAGCTTTCTATCCTCCATTTGCACACTCTCCTATAAGATTAAGGCGTATTCACAATTATATTATACCATATTTATCCAAGCAATATAACAAATATAACTTCCACCCTTGTAGTCTACCAATAATTAAGTAATATAAAAGGCCCTTCATTCCATAAACAGGGATGAAAGGCTTATCTCTAAAGCACATCTAATATAAAAAGTTTTATTTTTTTGCAGTCACATTTATATCTTTAAACATAGCATATGGCAATCTGTGATTTGCTATGGAAATAAAATCTCCAAAGGGTGAAACACTATGCAGGCTATCACTTAAGCCAACAAGGTTTTTATTAAATATTTCATATATATTTACATTAATTATGGCATCCTTTACCCTTCCAACTATTTTTCCATCCTTAATTACATATCCCATACCTATATTTCCACTAAAATCACCATTCATAAGGTTATTCGCGAAAATTCCCATTAGATAGTCAATAATTATACCGTCCTTTATATCTGCAACCATATCTTCAAATTTAGTATTTCCAGGTTTCATAATCATGTTTGTTAAAGATGGCTGAGGAATTAGCTCTATTTCCTTGCTATAAGCTATCGTTGATCTTTTAAATGAATTACCAGTTGGAGCCTGTCCAAGCTTTTCAGCTGACTTTAAAGAATGTATATAACTTTTTAGAATTCCATTTTCAATAAGTACCGTTCTTTGAGCAGATACTCCTTCATCGTCAAATGGTGTGGAGCCACATCCACCTTCCATAGTTCCATCATCTATTACTGTTACCCTTTCATCAAATATTCTTTCTCCTAATTTATTACACAAGGGCGATATCCCCCTTGAGGCCGAAATGCCGCTTAAACCAGCTTGCAGAGTTATTAATGCCTCTCCTAAAAATTTAGGTGTAAATATAACCGCCTTTTTTCCTTGCTGAAAACTACAGTTATTCCTTGACAATTTTATTTTCTCTATTGTTTTTTCTGCTAATTGACATATATCATAATCTTCCCTCAAACCATTTTCCATGCTATAGCATTGAAGCAGATTTGTTCCCTCAGTAAGATTACCTGTTAATGCTATTGATAATATATCCTTATCATAAGCAGCATCCACACCATTTGTATTTTCAAGCTTAACTCTTTGCCTCTCCCGTAGGAATTTAATATTTGTCAATATTTCAGTATCATACTTTTTAATAGCTTCAACTGCTGTATAGCCATCCTCAATCATCTTTTCATCTGGTATATCCCAGATCTTATCATTCTTAACATTTACATCATTATAGTTTACCTTTTTAGCAAAGCCAAATTCCTTGGGCTCTGAATATTTTGTTATTGCCTCTGCATTATCCAAAAGCTTATCAGTATCAGCCAAATTTGTTGATGAAACAAATCCCATTCTTCCATCCTTAACCATTCTTAATGCAGCACCAGAACTTTGAGATTTTTTCACTGTCTTTAACGTGTTGTTTTCAAAAACCACTTCCTCATGAAAATTGTCTAAATAGAAGACCTCTGCTTCCTTTATACCCCTGTTAACAACATTCTCTAATATGTTACCCATTATTCAGCACCCCCAACAACAACGTTTTGTATCCTTATATATGGCCCACCAGTACTAATAGGCAACCCAAACTGATCTGACTTTCCACATCCTCCGATTCCATCTATTATTATTTCATCCTTTCCTATCATGTCTATATTTTTCAATGTAGTAAATACATTCCCTGATAGGTTTACATCCCTTATGAGTTCAGCTATTTTACCCTTCCTTATCATATAAGCATATGCTGCAGAGAAGGTAAACATTTCATTATTTGTTTCTCCGCCTCTTGAACTGCACGCTAATATTCCAAGCTCTATGTCCTTTATCATATCCTCAAAGGCAGCATCTCCAGCTTCAATACATGTGGTTCTCATTCTACATATTGGGGGATACTTATATGACATTGCCCTTGCATTTCCTGTTGGTTTTTCATTCATCTTACCTGCTGTCTCCCTTGTGTGAAGCCTTCCTACAAGCTTTCCATTCTTTATCAGGTATGTTTTTTCTGTTTTAACTCCCTCATCATCATATACAAGAGAGCCTCTTTTTCCTTTGGCCATACCAGAATCATATATATTTAGAATAGGCTTCCCTAATTCTTTCCCCAATGACATAACCTTTTTAAGATTTTCATTTCCATATAAATCATCTGCTTCGCTTAGATGACCAAAGGCTTCATGGGCAAATATTCCTGCTAGTTTAGGATCTACAATTATAGTATACTCTCCACTTTTAACCTTTGGTGCTGAAAGTAAGTCTATAGCTAATTTACATGCTTTTTTAACCTCATTTTCAAGATTGAGAGCTACATTAAAATCCTTTGTACTTCCAAAAATTGCATTTGCTGATTGCCTATTCTGTCCATCTAAGGCTATTGCTACAGTACCGCCTGATAAATCCATTTTCTCTTGATATATATATGTTCCCTCTGAGTTGGCGAATATTATGTAAGTAAACTTTTCAAAATAAACTGTATTTGAAGATTTTATACTCTCATGATAATTTAAAACTATGTCATTATACTTTCTCATCAGTTCAATTTTATTTTCAAAGGAAACATCTCTTGGGTCATTTATTAAATCTAAAAGTACCTCATCCTCTACAACATGCACTGGAGCTAATATGCTTTTATCCTTTCCAACCTTTTTTGCCTGTTCTATTGCAGATTTAGCATATTCTTTAATATTATCAACGTCATTAAAGGAGATTCCTCCCCATCCACCCTTGTACAGTGCTCTTATAAAGCCTCCCTTTTCCATGCTTTTGCTTACCTGATTCAAGGTTGGACCTTCAAATACTATGTTTGTGTTTTCACTTTCTTCAATTCTTATCTCCAGGTAATCACACTCTCCTGAAAGCTCCTTAAAGATTTCTCTTAAAATCTCTTTCACCCATTACCCCCCAAACGTAAATATTTTTGATTATTAAATATGAAAATTTATTTATGTGCTGAATTATATTGAAGTTTAAGAAAAGATTTTATGATTTTTCATGCAACTCTTTGAATGGTTACTAACAACCTAAAACGACCAAGGTAAATTGTTACTTATTTTCTATTTATTATAGATATATTACACCTATATAACAATGTTGTAAAGTAATTAAGTACAAATCTTCAATTCATAGTATAGGAAAAATGCGTAGCATCCTACCTAGGTTTATCTGTAATAGACCGTGAAGATCAATAAATATTGCTTCCGTCAACTACTCCACTCGCATAGAAGTTGTAAGATGTCCAAACCATTAGCTAATCCTTAATAAGTAACCGTCTCTAGCCCAGGTACGGTTACTTTGAAACCACCTTTATTCCACTATTTACCACAACAATTTTTACATATTAGAATATAAACAAAATTTTTCATATTGAGGAATACCCTTTAACATTTGGTGAAATAATACCAAATAGAAAGGGAGGTGTTCTTATGCCACGAGCTGCAAGAAAAAAGACCCTAAAATCAATATTTCATGTATGTGGCAGAAGCATTAGCGAGGTTTTACTCTTTAAGGATGATGATGATAAGCTAAAGTTCATAAGCTTTATTAAAAAATTCCAAAAGCTATATAAATTCAGAGTATACGGCTACTGCTTAATGGATAACCATTTTCACCTTATAATTGATGCTAATGGTGTCGATATATCAAGCATTATGCATTCTATCAATCACTCCTATGCTCTATACTTCAACAAAATACACCACAGGCATGGTCATTTATTCCAGGACAGGTTTAAAAGCAAAATTGTTAATGATAATGCATACCTGTTTAACTTGTCAGCATATATACACAATAATGCAACAGATCTACCCCTATATGAAAACTGCCCCGAAAAGTATATATTCTCAAGCCTTGGAGTATATCTGGGATTAAGGCATGATCCCTTTGAAATGGTGGAGGAAGACTTTGTAATGAGCTTGTTTGGAAAGGATGTAGAAACCGCAAGGAAAAACTATATAGAATTTGTGTATGCGTGTGATGACAAGAAGTTCAAAGAGGAAATTGAGTTTCAAAATGAAAAGACAGAATACAGAAGCGAGAGAAAAATACTTGTAAGAAATAATAATGAGGATGAGGTAGTTGAGTTTGTAACCTCTAAGATGGGTGTACCAAAAGCTAAGCTTTATGCCAAGAAATGCAGAAATACTGTTAATGCAAAAGCAATGGTTGTGATTTTAATGAGAAGCCTTTGCAACTATAAATGCAAAACCATATGCGAGCTTCTAGGAAACATAACCCAGAGCAGAGTTTCTGCGTTAAGCAGCATTGGCATTAGCTTAATAGATACAGATGAGGAGTTTAGAAATATATTTGAGGATTTTATAAAGAGCTACGCCCTTAAAAAAATTTCATAAGTTTAGTTTTTTTTTAAAAGATATGATTAACCTTTTTAATTTACCTTACATGATTGGACAAGCTATATAATAAAGGATCACATACCTCATTTTAAACAAACAATTCTTTAATTTTACTACTAATTTTCAA
>DAMCZI010000039.1:0-42455 GCA_032095175.1 Clostridiaceae bacterium | reverse complement strand
AAAAATAAAATATGTAGAATTCTTGCAGCATATGAGTTTCGAATGTTCTTAGGTTCTCGCCATCCATGCAATCTTAGAATTTCAACACGCAGTGAGTGTTTTCCAAGGGGTTAAATGCCCCGACACCTCGGTTGGAACGGTCTTTAAAGATAAAAACTTACTACTACGTTAAGACGCATAATCCCTAAATTGCAATTTATGGGTATAAAAAAAGAATGATCATAATCTTTATAACCATTCCTTTCTTTATGTTTCTCTTTTCTTGTGTAGGAGCCTTTACCCTTTTTAGGTTTCTGAATTCCAATCCCTCTGCCTATTTCATTAGAATTGAATTTTCTAGTGTTAAGAGCAATCTCATTAACATCAATTTTTATAGTTTCTTTTTTCTTCATATATATCATCTCCTCTTAATTATATTTTATCATTTTTTTGAAATTATCACTATACACTTATCCACCTTTATTTTAAGCACATATCTCAATTGAAGCTAATAGTATCAAGAAAATGTTAAATAACTTTATCAAAAACTTTATATTTGATATAGAGTTTTTCGTATATAATCATCATAAGGAGGTGTTAATTTATGGATAGGTTGTCAATAGGTAAAATGGCAAAGCTCAACCATATTTCTGAACAAACGCTTCGCCTATATGATAGGATTGGAATTCTAAAGCCATATTATACCGATGATATGACTGGCTATAGATACTATAACATAAAGCAATCAGCAAAGCTTGATATAATACAATATATGAAATCCCTGGGTATACCTCTAAAACAGATAAAAGAGCAGCTTGACAGCAATGATATAAGCATCGTGCAGCAAGTTCTAGAAAATCAAAAGGATTTCATCAACAAAAAAATTCTAGAGCTTAACCAAGTGCAAAATGCAGTTAGCAGATCACTAGAAAACTACCATCGCTATTCTTCTTCTCCAAAGGAAGGCACAATAATCTTAGAATACATACCCAAACGCAGAATATACTGCTATAACAGCGGAATAAACATATATGATTACGGTCTTGAAACCTATGAGCATATATTAAGAGAGCTTAAAAATCATATTCTTTTACATCAGCTTCCCATGATTTACTTCTGCAATGTAGGCTCAATACTTAGAAAAAAGACGCTTGATAATGGAAAATTCATATCCACTGAAATATTTCTTTTCGTTGATGAAGACTTTAAAGCAGATGAAGGTATAGAAATAATCCCTGCCAGCACCTTTGCATGCATATACTGCAGCAGCTTTTATAAGGAAAAAAGCTATGCAGATATGCTTTTAAAGCATATAAAGGATAATAACTATCAAATCATTGGAGATTATATATGCGAAGTTGTGGCAGAGCTGCCTGTATTTCCTCAAAATGAAAGAAACATGTTTATAAAACTACAAATCCCAATTGAATTCAAATAACCCCTTGACTTTATACCTGGTATAAAGTGTATTGTTAAAATATAAACAATATTATGAGGAAGGGGAGTTTTCATATGAAAGAAAAAATTAGGGTTATACAGTATGGCTGCGGCAAAATGGGCAGAGTTTTCCTAAGATATCTTTATGAAAATGGTGCAGAGATAGTTGGCGCAATAGACATGAATCCTGCATTGGTAGGTAAAGACGTTGGTGAAGTAGCTGGTCTTGGTTTTAAGATTAACATACCAATCCGCTCTGATGCTGAAAATGTCTTTAAGGAATGCAGCGCTCATGCATGTATAATTGCTGTTAAAAGCCTGATGTCTGATGTATATGGAGCATTTGAGCTTGCTGCAAAGTACGGTGTAAATGCCATAAGTACCTGCGAAGAAGCCTTCTATCCCTGGAATACCTCACCTGCAATAACAAATAAACTTGATAGGCTTGCAAAGGAAAATTATTGTACTCTTGCTGGTTCAGGTTATCAGGATGTTTTCTGGGGAAACCTTATAACAACACTGGCAGGAGCGACACATAACATAGTAAAAATTGAAGGTTCCTCAAGCTATAACGTAGAGGAATATGGTATTGCATTGGCGGAAGTTCATGGTGCTGGTTTATCTCCTGAGGATTTTGAAGAAAAGATCGCAAAGAATGATGATCTTCCTTCATACATGTGGAATACAAATCAATGGCTGTGCTCTCAGCTAGGATGGAGCATTAAATCCATGGAGCAAAAACTGATACCTATATTCCACGATAAGGATATATATTCCTCAACACTTGGAATGACAATAAAAGCCGGCCATGCTCTTGGAATGTCCGCTGTTGTTACTACAATTACAAATCAAGGTCCTATACTTGTAACTCAGTGCATAGGTAAGGTTTATCCTGAAGGAGAAGTAGACACTAATCTATGGACCATATATGGTGAACCCAATACAACAGTAACTATTCAGCAGCCTGCAACAGTTGAATTGACCTGCGCTACCATAGTAAATCGTATACCACAGCTTATTATGTCACCTCCTGGCTTCTATACAACTGAAAAAATGCCTCCTGCAAAATATCTAACATATCCAATGAATCTTTATGTAGATGAGATGGAATAGACATAATATAATGGAGCTGCCTAATGGCAGCTCCATATATTTTACATTCCCATAAACATCTTCATATCATCATCAACGTTTGTAATTCCACCTATTCCAAAGTTATCTACTAATACCTTTGCAACATTTGGTGAAAGGAAGGCTGGTAGAGTTGGTCCTAGGTGAATATTCTTTACTCCAAGGTATAGAAGAGCAAGTAAAACTATAACTGCCTTCTGCTCATACCATGCAATATTATAGGATATTGGAAGTTCATTTATATCATTTAGCTCAAATACTTCCTTAAGCTTAAGTGCTATAACTGCAAGTGAGTATGAATCGTTGCACTGTCCTGCATCAAGTACCCTTGGTATTCCCCCTATATCACCTAATTCAAGCTTGTTGTACTTGTATTTTGCACATCCTGCTGTAAGAATTACAGTATCCTTTGGAAGCTTTTGAGCAAATTCTGTATAGTAATCTCTGCTCTTCATTCTTCCATCACAGCCTGCCATTACAAAGAACCTCTTTATTGCTCCTGATTTTACAGCATCAACAACCTTATCTGCAAGGCTTAAAACTGTGTTATGTGCAAATCCTCCAACTATTTCTCCAGTTTCAATTTCTGTTGGAGGCTGGCATCTCTTTGCGTGCTCTATTATCTCTGAGAAGTCCTTCTGACCTCCTTCTTTTCTATCTGGAATGTGCTTTAATCCTTCAAATCCAACTGAACCTGTTGTATAAATTCTATCCTTGTACTCAGACTTTGGAGGTACAATACAGTTTGTTGTCATAAGGATTGGTCCATTAAAGGAAGTAAACTCCTTATCCTGCTTCCACCATGCATTTCCATAGTTTCCTGCAAAGTGATCATACTTCTTAAATGCTGGGTAGTAGTGAGCTGGAAGCATTTCACCATGTGTATAAACATCAACACCTGTTCCCTCTGTTTGCTTTAGAAGCTCTTCCATGTCCTTTAGGTCATGGCCACTTATCAATATAGCAGGGTTCTTTCTAACGCCTATATTAACCTTTGTTATTTCTGGATTTCCATAGGTTGATGTATTAGCCTTATCAAGAAGTGCCATTACATCTACACCAAACTTACCAGTTTCCATTGTAAGCGCCACAAGCTCATCTGCTGAAAGGCTGTCATTTGTTGTTGCTACCAATGCCTTCTCCATGAATGCAAATATATTTTTATCCTTGTATCCAAGGTTATTAGTATGCTCAGCATATGCAGCCATACCCTTTAATCCATATATAATCAATTCTCTTAATGATCTTACATCCTCATTTCCTGTTGAAAGAACTCCAACACTCTTTGCCTTAGCCTCAAATTCTTCGATAGTATCACCCATCCATTTAGCTGAATCATGTGTAATATCTGAAACATCAGAGCCTTTAGCAATAACCTGAGCCTTTATCTCTTCTCTAAGCTTAAGTCCTTCTCTTATTCTTTCAACAAATACCTTCTTGTCAAAGTTGGCATTTGTAATTGTAGTAAACAGGCTCTCCATAATAAACTTATCTGCATTTTCATTAACAATTCCAAGGTCTCTTGCCTTTAGATTGTATGCTGAAATTCCCTTAAGAGTGTAAATTAAAAGGTCCTGTAGGTTAGCAACATCATCTGGCTTACCACATACTCCTCTTAGTGTACATCCCTTTCCGCCAGCTGCTTCCTGGCACTGAAAACAAAACATTCCCATAAAAAAATCCCTCCATTTATATAAATTATTATTGTTTGCTCCTTATGCTTATATAATACTGGGTATAAGAACCCGAAGCAGTGATATTAGTCACATGTTATAATATTTATTTTTATGATGAAGTTTCGTTTAATATAGCTTGTATTAAACTATATTCTATCTTTGCAGCTATATAAAATAAAAATGGACTGAAACCCTTGATTGTTTCAATCCACTAAAAATGCCCTTGAATTTATAGAAGTATTTAGGCGTATTCATTAACATACATATCATAAAGCCTTTCAGCCTCTTTGACAGAAATCTTTCCCTCTCCTAAATTTCTATATAGAAGATACATATATGTATTCAGCTGTTCGTTAACTCCACTTGTTTCCTTAACCTTGCAATATATTTTCTCCATAAACACCGATTTATCATTTAAAGTCTCATCATCAATAATTTCTATCAATTCACGAATCCTTTGTTTAATCTCACTAATCGATGCTAATACTTCAATCTCTTCTAATTTCATTCGGATATTATCAATAATTTTAAATGCTGTAATTTCAGAATCGTTATTACCCATACTTTCACCCATTTCTTTTGTATTAATTAAAAAGTACTGCCATCCACAACAAGTCTAAATTAGACAATCCCATTAATGTAATACGTAAAGATTCTAAAAATTAGGGGGGTATGTCCATATTTTTTTAATTTTTTTTATTATACAATTGAAATTTTATTGCTAAATGAATTATACCATATATTACACAACATGTTGTACAAATTTGGAATTTGTTCATAATAATCTATACTTGCTTAAGTTTATTCAAATTTCCAAACATACCAACTAACATCCTCATTCTTATCTCTTTGTTTTACAAGTATTCTTTTATAGGATGGTGACCAAGCATAAATATTTAAATTTTCCTTACTTTCACAAACATTGATTTTTTTATTTGAATCTATATCCAGCAAATAATATTGATTGTCCTTATGCATGAGAACCTTAGAATCACTAATGTAGACCTTGGCTTCTGCCGTACATGCATTTTCTGTGTCAAATTTTGTCAATTCATTTTTATCTATATCAAGAATCGCATGACTAGAGGGTTCATGACCATCTTCCAAAAGAATTTTCTTGTTATTAGTAAATAAATGATTCATACACAAATCATATTTCCCCTCGTAATCAAAATAATATTTATTAGCCCCATCAAAAGCTATGGCACCAATTCCTTCAACCCACTCATATCCAACCATTGTATAAAATATTTTGCTATCATCCTTAGACCATATTGGATACCTTGCTTCCTTGGCTTTCTCAGCTTCTCCAGTTCCTTTTATAAGCAGTCGTGGCCTTGAAAAATCAATTGCAGATGAATATAATCCGTTTGCATATGTATATGCAGCTTTATCTCCACTGTAGGATATATCAATATCACCTTGGCTTATTCCTTCTGGAGGAGTATAAGTTTTTACAACCTTAAGTGTTTTTTTATCAAATATTAGTATTTTAGTATTGGTTATAAAAGCAATGTTTCCATTCTTTAGTTTCTTTGCATTTGTATAGTATTCACTCATTAAAAATTCATTTTCCTCATGGAATTGTTCTGCCTTATCATTTTCCAAATCATATCTATAAAATTTAGACGTTCCACTGCCGCTCTCATTACCATAGGAGAAGCATACCAGTATATTGTTTTCATCTAGAAACACTGCTGTACAGCCATTATACTTATTTGGTGCATCAAACTTTATTTCCTTTAAAAGCGGCATATTAAATTTTGTAATTATGGAATCCTTTTGTATATCCTCAGGCTTTTCAGCAGTATCCTCCTGCTCTTTATTATTCTGTTGTGATACCGCTGGTTTATCATCCTGTAATCCACCAAACAATTTTTCCTGACAGGAAGTTAAAATAAAGCAAAAACATACTAAAACTAGTGCAAAGAACCTTTGTTTTCCCTTCATGGAAATATACCTCCTTCCATAATAAAGTTACATATATAAAACAATGTAGATTACATCAATATAAGACTATCACTTAAAAAGATCAAAGCTATGTTGAACACTAAATGAGCTATCATGGAACTTTCAAGTCCATGCTTTTTATAAAGCCATCCTAAAGCTATTCCCCCTGGGAAGACTTGAACAAATTTAACCCATGCAGGGTCAAGTGCATTTAAATGACCAAAAGCCCAAAAGGTTGATGTTATAATAATTGCAATCCAATATTTCTTATCTTTTAAATCAAAGAATTTTGCAATAAGATTGGGCATCACAAATCGGAATATAAGTTCCTCGGATATTACAATTGAAAACATGGATAATATCATATTTATCTTCTCGATTATTGAGCAACTCCAGAAGGTTTTATTTTCAATTACTGATTTCAGCTCCGCCGATACCTGTGGAGAAGTAAGCTTGAAAAGAATTACAGAAAATATGATAAAGCCTATAGCAACTAAGGCAACATTTATAATGTACTCTTTTACTTTAATCTCTTCATCTGAAAAGCTTTTAAGTATCTTTCTAACAATTGGAAGATCCTTATATCCTATAAGCGAACAAAGATACATTCCTGTACACACATATATATACACTTTAAAAGAAGAAATTATAAGCACGAAAATTGCAACTAGAAGATAAAATAAACCATGGACTCCCCCAAAAATTAAGCTTAAAAACTGAAAAAAAGTAAAAACACTTGCCACAAAAAAACCATAACTAAAGTATTGGTTTGCATCCTTAAAGTGTGTAAAATAATATACCAGAATAGTAATACCTGCTGCTATATTAAAAATGTTAAATAAAGCAGTATACATATTTATCCCTCCACAAATTAATAAAGCCCCTTATATCCTTATGAATATTTCTGCAAAGTATTAACAATTCCTTCTTTTTTAATCATTTTACCTTTAAATTGTAAAAACCAGCATACATTCCCCAATAGAAATAATTCTTGTGGAATGTATGCTGGTTAAGCTATTACATAATTTAAAAGAATGTATAACACAAAAGTTAACAGCTTCTATATGTTTCGCATAAATAATTCTACATTGCTTGACCCTAAACATTTATGCGAAATCATATTTCTTGATTCATAAATCGCAATATACATTATTCAAAATCTTTATTGCGATTTATGTAGCTATTCTATGAAATGAGTATGTGTAAAACCAATACTTCTAAGTAATTCCAAATTTTCTTTAGAACAAGCTGTAACAAGAACTTCAACGCCTTGTTCCATTTCCTTCTTCATTGCTTCTTTTAACGTTATTTTACCAAGCTCCATGCTTCTCATCTCAGGAATTGCTGAAGTAAAGAAAATCCCACTACTCCACTTATCCAAATTAAGAAATGCTGCAGTTGATACAGGATTTCCATTATATCTTCCAATATAAACCCTGTAGCCATTCTCTTCATTAGAAACTCCCTTTAATACACCAGCTATGAAGGCTTCCTTTTTATCATTCTTAATCAATAAACCATCTGCAAGCACATTACACCATGTATTTAAGTTTTTAGTATCCGTTACCCTTTCTACACTGAAGCCCTCAATTACCTCACATTCCTTATCACAACTGTAGGTAGAAATAAACATACCATAAAGCTTAGAAGTCTCATATTCTTTAGCTGTTGGTATATTTTTTAAATACTGTTTTCTAATTTCATCATTTGCCTCAATTATTTCCTTTGGTGCTCCTGCAATTATTCCAAACCAATCAGCATATCCATGCTGTATAAAGCCGCACTTCGCTGCAAGTCCTGGTGACATATTGTTGTAATCATTTATCTGAAGAAATGGTATTTTGCCTGACTTTAAAATCTTTGCTATAAGGTCAAAGGTTACATCCACTGCATAGCCCAGCTTTCTGTACTTTTCCTTTGTATACATGATACCCATGGAATTGTCTTCATGTATAAGCACCCAGGAAGCAATTTCATCATTAACATATATAGCTGAGGAATCCCTATTCTTAATATTCTTCTTTATTGCTTCAAGAGAATCTTCATTTCTATATGTATAAAATTCATCTATTGTTTCAGCATCCTTTATATCTATAGTTGAAACAGGAGTTTTTATATTGCTTAAATCAATATCTTTTTCTGGGTAATAGTAAAGTGCACATCTGCTCTCCCAATGCACTTGATATCTTTTCCTTATCTTTTCAGCAAGGGGTCTATATAAACCAGAGAACCCAAAGAAGCCTTCCTTAAACAATGTTTCAAGTGCCTCATCTAAAAAATTATCATCCTCTGTATAAATATAATTCATATATCCATTCCTTACGACTACCCCATGTGGTTCTTTTTCACTGTCAGAATAGATTTCGGCATCTTCCTCATTTTCTATAATTCCAGTTATATTCAAATTAACTACCTTGTTTCTATTTAAAAAATCCATTAAGGCATCTGTTGCATTTACTCTTTTTATCATATAACCTTCTCCTTCCATCTACCCTTTTTAAAATAGAACGTTATTATTCCCGCTTCAATTGCCACTGATAAAGCTACAGCTATCCATACCCCTACTGTTCCCATACCAAAATATTTTGCTAAAACATATGCTAGGGGAAGCTTTAAAATAACATTTGCAATCAAAGATGAAATCATTGGAGGGAATGTATCTCCTGCACCTTGAAAAGCTCCTCCATAGGTGGTTGTAAACATTACAAATATGATTCCAATATAAACAATTCTCAAATACTCTACTCCATGCTTAATAACCAAGGGATCCTTAATAAATATGCCCATCATTTCTGCAGGAAGCACCATATATGGTATTGCGAAAAATGCCATATTAATCGCTGAAAGCTTCAGGCCCTCCTTTATAATACTATCGCATTCATCTATATCTCCTCTTCCAAGGCTCTGTCCAACCATTATTGATATAGCTGTTGAAAGACCTGCAAGTATTATAAATGTATAATTAAATAGTTGTCCACCTATTCCAAATGCTGCTGTACCTTCTCTATTTCCGACCTCATATACCAGACTGAACATAAGCATTCCAGTTATAGGACGTGCAATTTGCTGCAAACATGCCCATCCACCAATTTTTAATATTCTTATGCTGTCATTCATATTTAGCAGCATATTTTCAACGAAATCTTTAATACTTGAAGCATATAGCTTTTTAATTAATATAACACTAATCATTAAAAACGAAAAAATCATTGATAAAACTGTTGCTATGGCTGCTCCCTTTATTCCAAACCCAAGGGGAAACATAAAAATAGGATCAAGAATTGCATTTATAACATTTGAAATACCAAATACTATTAAAGGTGTCTTAGTATCTCCCAGGGCATGAAGTACTGTTCTTACTGCAGAATTTAAAAATACAAACACTGTACCACTAAATATAACAGAAAGGTATTCTTCTGCAAGAACTGCCTCAGTTGGTTTGGGATTAAATGCCAGCTTAATTATTTTACCCGTGTAACAATAGCAAAGTATACTCAATATTAATCCAATTATAAAAGACAACATAATGGATTCACCAGAAAACCTCTTAACTCCAGCCATATCACCATCTCCATAGCTCCTTGATACAAGAGCTATTGTGCCAGCTGAAACAATTGTTGATATTACAAATATAACACTTGATGCAGAATTCCCCAGTGAAGAAGCTGAAGCCTCACTGGTTCCTAAATTTGATATAAAATAAGTATCCACTGTACTTAAGAAACTTTGAAGTATCATTCCAACCATAACAGGCCATGAAAGGCTAAAAATCTTTTTAATATCTCCATTCATACTTTTCCGCATAAAAAATCCCCCATTCCGCAAAAAACCGTGGATAAAACCCACGGCTTTAGACTATAACTACTGGCACTTTTTACAAAAACTCATATAGCTAGTTTACCATATCCATTATAATCTTTCTATTTAAAAAATAGTTTAAACAATTTTTTCCCTAATATAAGCCTTAATAAACTCATCTATCCTTTAAAATCCATATCGATACAGTCAGGATCAAGGCTGTAAACCATGTCCTTTCTTTCAACAATTATTTGGATTTTTTCTCTAATTTCAGGATTTCCAAGAACTCTTGTTAAAAGCTCTCTTGTAGGGTTTACACAATAAGGATTACCTACCATTTCAAACATTGAATAATCACCTGTGGTATCTCCATAGGCATAGCTTCCGGACAAATCTATATCATATTTCTCAGCCATCTCCAAAATAGCCTTCTTTTTACTTGCACTGTCCCACATTGGAATTATACTGCCAAGGTAGCATCCATCATCAGCACATTCATAGGTTGCACCTCTGTAATCATCAAAGCCATGCTTTGATGCCATTTCCTTAACAAGCTCAATAGGACTTCCAGAAATGGTTATTACCTTGTGACCCTGTTCCTTATGCCATTTTATTCTGTCCCTTGTAAAGGTATATACCCTGTCTCCCTTTTGAAGTATTACCTGTTTTGCAATAAATTCAACCTGTGAGCGGTGAAGTCCCTTTATTGCCTGGGTATATATATCCGCCATCTTAAGAAGATAATCATCGTAGTTTCCCTGTCTCTTATCCCACTTTTGATACTCTGGTCTAACCTCGTTATACCACTTCTCAGGATTTATAATATCTGACTTAACAAGTTTTTTAAACATCTCAGAAATTAATCCTTCTCTATATAATGTTCCATCAATATCAAAAAAAGCTCCAATGCTTTTCATACTATCCCCCATTTCAAATGTATTTCGATATATTGTATCACAAATATAAGAAAATCGTTAAGCTTATTATATAAATCGCAGTTAAGGTATTTAATAATGTATATTGAGATTTGTGAATCAAGGAATATGCTTTTACATAAATGCTTAGAGCAAGCAATTAGAATCATTTATGCGAAATACCTAGTTTAATTCATAGAAAAAAATCTCTGAAGATAAATTCAGAGATTACAAATATATTATATTAACTTTTATTTTTTTAACCCACTGAATTTATTTCATCAAAGAATATAAAGGAATTAACTTTTCCATCTGCTTTATCGACTGTAACCAAGAGTGTTTTATGGCCTTCATATTCATAATATAAATAATAAAAATAACCTCCACCATTATCAGATACTTCCTTAGATTCTTCATATTTAAATTTCATTTTATTAACATCTAGTATTTTATTCTTTTCTATAAAATCATGTGTTATTTTTTCCAACTCTTCAATACTAAACTTTTCTTTTTTTATATCATTCAGTTTATAATATCCAATATCTAATACTTTCCCTGAATTAGCATCTACTAGAGCTCTATAATTTTCACCTTTAGCAATATTTATATACTGCTTATTTTGACTTGACCAGGTAATTAACCATAACTCCTGCCCTTCACTATTAAAATTATTCACTGATTTATATAATTTTTTTCCATTCATTTCGATATTAAAATAGCTTTTAAATGCATTAACAGCTATTTGTTCTGCCATGCTCTGTGAAACATTAAAAGCAAGTTTTTTACTCTCCAATTTGTTTTCAATGTCCGTAAAATTAAAATCATTGGTCTTAGCTTCTACAACCAATTGATTTTTTGGTATTTGTGTAATACTACCAAATGCAAAAAAAGTTAATATACATGCTACAAAAACTAGTAAAGCTAATCTCATTTTCATAGACTTCCTCCCCAAATCAAAATTTTAAGCATGATTTCTTTAGTGATTGTAAATCGTTTTGTAGTAAACTATGGCAAGTTTATTCAGTATATTTACTCTTTGCTAATTGGATTTAGAATCCAAAGCAAACAGAATTGCCATAGATTAAGTATTGCTTAAAATTTTATTCTTAGTATAACCAACTTGTAAAATACTTGTAAAATTTAACTAAAGATGATTTTTACAGTAGTCCCCTCACTTAATCGGCTTTCAATTTGAAGCTTTGCTTCATGAAGATTTGCTATTTCATTACAAATAGAAAGTCCTAGTCCAGAACCATTATGGGATCTTGTCCTTGATTTATCCACCATATAAAAGGGCTCAAAAACCTTAGGAAGGTCTTCCTCAGATATTCCTATTCCTTCATCCTTTATCTCCACTACTGTTTTCAAATCTTCATTTGTATAAATGTTCACATATACCTTACCATTAAGCTCTGATGCCTTTATTGCATTATCAATTAAATTTGATATCAATACTTTTATTAAATCCTTTTCTACTATGACCTTTTGATTTTCCCCTGAAGTTACTAATTCTATTTTCTTGTTATCCAGCTTGGGTTTTAACGCATTCTTTATCTCATCCAATATAACTTTCATTTCTACCATGTTCATTTTAAAATTCTCTTTTTTCAATAGGATTAAATTCATCATCTTACCAGAAAGCTCTTCCAAGCGTTTTCCTTCTCTAAATATATTATTTAGTCCCTCTATAAAAGTTTTTTCATTATATTTTGTTGAACGAAGAAAATCAGCATATCCTATTATACAGGTTAATGGAGTTTTCATCTCATGAGTTAAATTATCAGTAAATCTTTGCTTCTCTTCCGCATTTTTCTCAAGCTGATTTATCTTATCCTCAATTGCATCTGACATTTTATTAAAATTTTCAGCTAAAATACCAATTTCATCATTGGAGTTTATTTGAGCTCTTTCTGATACACTTCCACTGGAAATTCTTCTAGTAACATTTGTTAGCTCATTAATTGGCTCTGTTATATATTTACTTAGTAAATACATACCTATGGCAAGAATAATCGAAATAATAATATCAAGCTTTGCAAAGAATATATATTGATCTTTCCTATTATTATATATGGAAGTTATGTCCCTCACATAAGAAACTGATAAACTTTCTTTACCTATATTCATCAAATTTGTTATAAATAAAAATGTCCTATTCCCTACATCTCTTATAATATAGCTTCTTCTCTCTTCAAGAGGTTTTTTAAGTTCTGTTCTCTCATTTGTAATATCAAAGTCTAAATTACTAAAAACAACCTCATTTTCACTATCCAAAATTTCAATATACATATTTTTATCATTAAAATTTTTCATAAAATCATTAATGGTTAAATTATAAATGTTTTTTCGTGAAATCCTTGTGTCACCAACTCTTTCTTTCAAAAATAGTAAATTCCCCTTAAGCCCTGAATAGATGCTTAAATGCTCACTTAATCCTCTATCAATTTCTCTTTTAAGAATAAGATTATGATTATTTTCTATTATAAAAAATGCTCCTAAATTAAAAACTGTAAGAAAAAGAACTAATGAATATATAAATATTTTTTTCCAAATTTTCATTTAATCCTCCAACCTGTATCCTATTTTATATACAGTTTTTATTTCATCCCATAATTCCAATTTCTTTCTTAATTTTTGAACATGCATATCCACAGTTCTTGTTTCTCCCAAATAATCATATCCCCAAACTTTTTCCAGTATTTTTTCTCTAGATAGTGCTATACCTTTATTAACTACTAAAAGCTTTAATAGTTCAAATTCCTTTAAGGTTAATTCAACGACCTTATCCTTCCTTTTTACAACCCTCTCTTCAAGTGAAATTTCCAAATCTTTAAATGATAATATATCATTCTTTTTGCCATAGCGCCTTAAAACTGCCTCAACTCTTGCTAATAGTTCTATTGATTCAAATGGTTTTACTATATAATCATCTGCACCCATTTTTAATCCCTTTACCTTATCGGCAATTGAATTCTTTGCAGTTAAGAAAATAACAGGTATATCAATATGATTTATTTTTTCCATTAAGGTGAAACCATCCAGTTTAGGAAGCATCACATCCAATATTATTAAATCACATCTATCCTTCTCAATTACCTCTAATGCCTTCTCCCCGTCATACACCTGTTCCACATCATAATTCACCATATTTAAATTTAATTTGATTATATCTGAAATTCCAATATCATCTTCAACAATTAATATTTTCTCCATACTTTTCACTCCTTGTATCATAACTTTGCTGCAAAACATTTTTCTTTAATTATATATCATGAATAGACATATTGCTTATTAATTCAACATATCTCGTCGAATTTTACAACTTTTTTACAACTATATGAAAGTTATATTAAATATGAAATTTATACTTAAGTTAAAATAACGAAGGCGAGGTAAAATGATTATGAATATAACACCAAAACGAAAGAAAAAAAGAAAATATTTTTCTAAACTTTTTATACCATTTGCTGTAGTATTGGTTCTTTTTATTTATATTTTAACTGCTCCCAGATCAATAGGTAAAAGTATATCTAATAACATAAAGAAAGCTAAAGCTAAAATAGAACAACCAGAAATCCAAAGCACTTCAAATGGCAGCGCTAACACATCAGACACCAAAGTCGCTACCAGCACTTTTTCTTTAAAGGACACTACTTATACTGATGGCAGCAATAAAGTTTTTGTCAAAAATACTGATTCCATTCTTATATTAGTTAACAAAAATAGAAATCTACAATCTGATTATATACCAAGTGATTTAACAATACCTGATGTAAAGTTTTCCTTCACAGAGAACTCTCCAAGGAAACAACTTAGGAAGGAAGCTTCCGATGCTTTAGAGGGACTTTTCCAAGCAGCTGAAAATGAAAATATTCATCTTTTAGCTACCTCCGGATACAGATCCTATGAAAAGCAGCAATCAATTTTTGAAAGAAAAGTTGATTCTGTAGGTAAAATAGAAGCTGCAAAATATGTAGCACTTCCCGGTCAAAGTGAACATCAAACTGGACTAGCAATGGATGTTACAAGTGAAAGTGCTAATTGGGGCTTGAGCAATAATTTTGGAGAGACTAATGAAGGAAAATGGTTGAAGGACAACTGTTATAAATATGGATTTATATTAAGATATCCTGAGGGTAAAGAAGATATTACAGGCTATAATTATGAACCATGGCATATAAGATATGTAGGTAAAAAGGTATCAACATATATATACACAAATAATATAACACTAGAAGAATTTTTTTCAGAAGAAAATAGTAATATCTAGTTTTATGTATGCAAATTTCTTAGTCAAAGCAAGTTAAAATACTATAAAAAAATGGCTTCAGCAATGTGTTTTGCTGCAGCCATTTTTTATAGATAATATTTATGTTCTTGAGGTTTTTTGTGACATATTATAATATATTATTAATTTAGTTTCTATTATGGAGGAATGCATATGGAAAACTACTATGAAAGAGCCATATTTGCAGGAGGGTGCTTTTGGTGTATGGTTTCACCCTTTGACATTCTTGATGGAATAATAAATGTAACCTCCGGTTATATTGGAGGGCATAAGGAAAGTCCTACATATAAGGATGTTAAATCTCAAACATCAGGTCATTATGAGGCAATCGAAATAGTATATGATCCATCAATTATAAGCTATAACAAGCTGCTTGATGTCTATTGGAGACAAATTGATCCAACTGATGATGGTGGACAGTTTCAGGATAGGGGGGAATCCTACAGAACAGCAATTTTTTATACCTCCGATGAACAAAGGAAAATAGCAGAACTATCCAGGAATGCACTTGAAGCTTCAAAACGATTCCCAAAACCAATAGTGACAATGATATTACCTGCATCACAATTTTATCCTGCAGAAGAATATCACCAGGATTTTTATAAAAAGAGCCCATCTGAATATAAACAGGATAGGGGTATATCTGGAAGAGATGAATTCATACAGAAATACTGGGGTGACGAATATTACTCCATATTTGAAGAAAAATAAATTGAAAAGGTCTATGCATTTTCAAAGTAAACGCATAGACCTTTAATTTTTATAACCTTAGATTCTTTTACCAGCCCCCCGATGAACCGCCACCACCGGAGGAGCCGCCACCAAAGCCGCCACCTCCGCCTGAGCTTCCACCAGAAGAGCCTCCTCCAAAACCGCCAAAGCCTCCGAAACCTCCAAATCCACCTGGAGGGAATCCACCCGGACGTCTTCTTCCATGTCTTCCTCTTGGACCTCTAAATATTTTTGAGATTACTACAATTATTATTATAATAATCACAAAAACATCTTTAAAGGAAATATCCTCTTCAAAGCTTTCGCTCTCGCCATAATACTTCTGTGGAGCATCTCCATCCAGTTCAACATTGTACTCCTTTGCAACCTCATTGCATATTGCACTATATCCATTTAGGATTCCATCAGTATAATTGTCGCCTTTAAAATAGGGTAAAATGAGTTCATCCCTTATCCTTCCCGTTTTGCCATCTGGAAGAATTCCCTCAAGTCCATACCCTACCTCAATCCTCATTTTTCTATCCTCAACTGCAACAAGCAAAAGCACACCATTATCTTTATCCTTACTTCCTATTCCCCACTCTCTAAAAAGCTCATTTGCATATTCATCAATGGTCATATCTCCCGTTGAATCTATAACTGCAACAGCAACTTCCGCAGTTGTTTTCCTATAAAGCTCCTCTCCCATCGAAACTATTTTATTCTTTGTATCATCAGGAAGTAAATTTATATAATCATTCACATATTTCCTATCTGTTGGCTTTGGAAAACCACCCTTTGCATAAGCAGACTGAGAAAATACCAATATAACTACTGCAAGAATTAAAATTATCCTTTTAGTAAATTTCATTCAAATTCCTCCTAAAACTTAACTTCAGGAGCCTTTTGTGCCTCAGGTGATGCTTCAAAATATGGCTTTTCATTAAATCCAAACAGTCTTGCGAATATAACTGTTGGGAATCTTTTTACCTTCACATTGTATTCCTTAACCACTCCATTATAGTCCTTCCTCGCAACTGCTATTCTATTTTCAGTTCCAGCAAGCTCATCCATAAGCTGTTTAAAATTCTCATCTGCCTTAAGTGTTGGATAGTTTTCGACAACTACAAGAAGTCTACTTAAGGCATTGCTTAATTCTTGATTTGCAGCTGCCTGCTCATTTATAGTTTTAGCTCCTGCAAGATTTGCCCTTGCATTCGCCAAGCTCTCCATAATTTCCTTCTCATGTGAAGCATATCCTTTAACTGTGTTAACGAGGTTAGGTATTAAATCAAGTCTTCTCTGCAGCTGATTTTGAATCTGGCTGTATGACTCCTTTGTCTTTTCATCATAGGATACAAGACTATTGTATGTACCTGCACACAATAGTGCCAAAACTGCAATAATAACTAAGCCAATAACCCATCCCTTTAATTTCTTCATAAAATATCCCCCCATCTATCATTATGTATACTTAAATTAATTTATTATTATATTATATTCTATAACTGATACAATAACAATTAAACATGTTAAATCCTTGTACTTTATCTTTTATTTTTACAATAAAAGAAATGGATTCACTGAATAATCAATGAATCCATTTCTTTTAATTCTTTTTCTCATTCCCAAGCATATTCAATATTTCCTGTTCTGAAACCGGCTTGCTAAACAGAAATCCCTGTATCTTATCACATCTGTTGCTTGTCAGGAATTCAAGCTGTTTTTTGTCTTCTACACCTTCTGCTATTACCTCAAGGTTTACCTTATGGCCGATATCTATAATTGTAGTCGTCAATGCTTTACTTTCATCATTTATTAAAATATCATTAATAAAGGCTTTATCAATTTTTAATGTATTTACCTTTAATTTTCTTAGATAGCTTAACGATGAATACCCTGTTCCAAAATCATCAAGAGCAATTCGAATGCCCTTTGATCTCAAAATTTCAAGCTTGTGGTTCAAACGTTCAAAGGACTCCATAAGAATGGATTCTGTAATCTCCAGCTCAAGGAATTTTTCAGGAATTCCAACATCCTTTAATATCTCAAGAACACGCTCCACAAAATTTTCCTGTATAAGCTGTACTATCGATATATTAACAGATATCCTATAATCATTATAGCCCTTTTCTTGAAGACTCTTTAAAAACAAGCATGCTGTTTTTAAAATCCATTCTCCTATAGGGATAATTAATTGGCTCTCCTCTGCAATCTTAATGAAGGATAATGGAGGCACAAAACCTAGATCTGAGCTATTCCATCTTAACAATGCCTCGAAACCATCAATTTTTCCTGTTTTAATGTCAAATTGAGGTTGATAGTGAAGATACAATTCATTGTTATCTATTGCTTCTCTCAAGTGTTTTTCTATCATTATTCTTCTTTCAATAGCCTCACGCATGGATTCATTATAAAATGTATATTTTCCTTTTCCCAATTCCTTAGACTTATACATTGCTATATCTGAATATACGATTAAATCTTCATCCAACTTTGAATCCCAGGGATAAATAGAGATACCAATACTTAATGATATATTTATAAAAGCACCTTGAATACTAAAAGGTCTCTTAAAGCCTTCCAAAATGCTGTCTGCAATCCTCTCAACCTCTTGTCTATTTTTAATCCCACAAGAAATTACACTAAATTCATCTCCTCCAAGTCTATATACAATTCCATGTTCACCAATCAGGTTAGCAATTTCTTTTCCAGTCCTCTGCAGAACCTTATCTCCATTTGAGTGTCCCATAGTGTCGTTTATATATTTAAAATTATCCATATCTATGTATAACAGAGCAGCAGTATTATCTCCACTAATCGCCCTTTCAAAATCTTCTTTAAAGGAAGCTTTATTAGGTAGGCCTGTTAGAGCATCCCTATAGGCAAGCTTTTGTAATTTAAGCTGGTAGTTTTTAATTTCTGTAATATCTGTGGAGCTGCCAATAAACCTAATAATATCACCATTAGAATTTTTTAAAGCCTTTCCCTTGGATAAAAACCATTTATATTCTCCACTTTCCGCTTTTAAACGGTATTCACACTTATAAAATGGTGCATTTCCATCAAAGTGGTTATTCATAGCAGTTTCAACTTTTGCATTATCGTCAGGGTGTACTAGCTTCTCCCACATCTGGTTCGAAGTATCCTCTTCATTTTTAGGATAGCCAAGAATTTCATACCATCTATCAGAATAATATGCTGTTTGGATACTGGGATTTTCCTCCCATATTATGTCATTAGCCGCCTCTGTAGCCAGTCTGAATCGTTCCTCACTAAATCTCAATTTTTCCTGGCCAATAGCCAATTCATCATACTGCTCCTTTAGCTCTTCCTCTGTAGCAACTAATTCCTCATATGTAGCTTCCAGTTCATTATAGCTCTGCTGTAGCTTGTATTCATATTCTTTGCTTTCTGTAGTATCTATGCCTGCAAGTAAAAATAAATCAGGCTTTCCATCGGAATCATATATTACACTTGTTCTAAAGGAATAAACAAAGCTTTTACCATCCTGCTTTTCAACTTGAACCTCCTCATTATTAATCAAATCCAACTTCATCGCTCTATCAAACATTCTTACAATAAAGCTGTAGCTTTTATTTATATTCCTAAGGGTGCTGTACTTTTTATTAATTATCTGATTAATGCTGAGTCCAAATTTTTCTATATTTTTATTACACTTAAATATATTCTTGTTCTTATCAACAGCAATTATAACAATAGTTGTGTTATCAATAATATCATCAGTCAATTCTTTTTCGTTATAAAGCCTCTTACTCAGTTTTTTGATATATATCCTCAAGGATATAAAAACCAATAACAAAGCAAGTAAACCTGCTGATGCTGCAAGGATTATATTATTTCTTCTGTGCTCTCTATAAAAATCAGATTTTCTAAAAAAATATTTTTCATTAACTTCCTCAAATATTCCTGATTTTCTTATTTCATCTATTTTATTATTAGTATACTCCACAAGATCTGCCCTTGATTTACTAAAGCCATATGCAACATTCTGCGGATAAAGGTTGCTAAGCTGATGAATAATTTCTCCCTTTAAACCCTTTCCAACAATAAGGTAATTAACTACTTCTTGATTTTCGAAAAGCACATCAATTTCTCCATTTTTTAAAGCATTGAGAGCATCATCAATTGTTATATAGGTTCTATATTTTTCAATTCCTAATTCATGCTTTACCAATCTCTCCGAATATTGATTTTTTCCAACACCAATAACGAAGTTATTAATATTATCAAGGTTTACCTTTTGGAAACTCTTTCTTGTATAAGCTGCAGTATATGTTTTAAATAAGGGTTTTGAGTAAAGTATATCCTTTTTTCTATCTTCATTTACCACCAGCATCCCACATGTATCAATTTCACCTTTTTTTAATCTCTCATAAACATTTTCCCATGAATCCACAGATATCTTTAATACAGAATTTTCATTATTAAAAATCATATTCGATATATCTATATCAAAGCCCGTAAAATAGCCATTGCTTTCAAACTTATAAGGAGGGTAATTAATCTCTGATTGATAAATTATTGGTTCTCTACTTGCAAATGCCGTCTTAGTTGTTAATATTAAGATTAAAACAACAAAGTACTTTACCCATTTTATTTTCATAAGTAAATCCCACACTCTCTAAAAAATTGCACAAAAGCCTATCATATTCGTCTTATAAGAATTATCAAATTTTATTATTCTACCATTATATATTTAATAACTGAAACTTATTTTGAAACAAAAACTAGCGACGTGTCTTATTTATACACAAAATACCAGCATCGTTGAATATTCGATTTGAACTGCGTCTATTCTATCATTTAATTTAATATTATCACATCAAAATAGCTTGTCTATATATTTTATAACATTCAAGGAATATTTTTTAAATAATATTGAATTTTACTATAAATGATTATGTTGGGAACTATATATACATAACTGAAGAATTCTATATATATCAGCTATATATAAGTCGTAAAATTCTTTACATTTTGTTTTTTTAAACAGCCTTACAGTATTAGTCCGACCTTAGGATGTTTAAAAAGACAAAATGTAATAGAATTTTTAATTTATATATATCTACAAATTTGATTGTTATTGTAGAACCAAGTATAATTAAGCTGTTAAAAATTTATATCATCTTAATTCTAAAATAAGGAGCAATATATAATGATAAAGTTAATTGTAAGTGATATGGATGGAACCTTGCTAAATCAAAAGGGCAAAATAGACAAGGAATTTTTCGAAGTTTTTAAAAAGCTCATGGAAATGGACATTAAGTTTGTTGTAGCAAGTGGAAGGCAATATTATAAGTTAATAGCAAACTTTGAAGATGTCAGCGATAATATTATATACATTGCCGAAAATGGTACGATAGTAGTATATAAAGGAGAGGAACTTTACTCTGTTGTGATAAACAAGAGGTATGTAGAGGAAATAATAAGGGATTGCAAAGATATCCCTGGTGTTTTTTTAGTTTTATGTGGAAAAAATTCAGCATATATAATAAATCCACCATCTGAGGATGTTTTAGCGGAAGTAGAAAAATATTATGCACGATATACAATAGTTGATAATCTTGAAAATATAGAAGATGAAGTCATAAAAATAGCTGTATTAGATACAAAGGGTGCAAGCAGCAATTCAAATAAATATCTTTATCCAAAATGGAAGGATAAGATAGCAGTATCTGTCTCCGGAGAAATATGGCTAGATTTATATAACAAAGAAGCTAATAAGGGAATAGCATTAAAGCTTGTTCAGGATAAATTCAAAATAACAAAGGAAGAAACCATGGTCTTCGGCGACTACTTTAACGATGTTGAAATGCTAAAGGAAGCATACTACAGCTATGCAATGGAAAATGCCCCTGATGGTGTAAAAAAACATGCTAACTTTATCGCAAGCAGCAACACAGAAAAAGGTGTTATCAAAGCTATAAAAGAAAATATTTTTAGTAATAAAACTTTATAAATAACAGAATAATAAAGGATGGTTCTTGTAATTGATTTCAAAAACCATCCTTTATTATTCTGTTTAAGATCTACTTAAAATGCCCTGTACATTTCCTTTTTAGTTCCGCAAATCGGGCATTTATCCGGGGCATCTCCTATTATGGTATGGCCACATACAGGACAAACATTTACAGCTGAAAACTGCATATCCTTGCCTTCTTTTGCTTCATCTTGGGCTTTTTTAAACAAATCTGCATGGATTTTTTCAGCCTCTAGTGCAAAATGGAAGGATTTTTTAGCGCCCTTTTCATTTTGAAATTCTGCTGTCTGCAGATATACAGGGTACATTTGCTCAATTTCATGCAGTTCACCATTTATAGCCCCCTGTAGATTTTCAACAAGAGTACCTGCTCCAAATACTGCTCCTGCAGTAACAGTATGAACACTCTTTAAATCCTTTAATTCTCTAAAATGATTATCTGCATGGACTTGCTCAGCATATGCAATAGCTTTAAATAGCCTTCCAATGTTTGTAAATCCTTCTTTTTCGGCAATGCTTCCCCATATTAGGTAGCGCATATGGGCCATGCTCTCCCCACCATAAGCTGAACGTAAAAAATCTGCAGTCATAACATTTTGTACAGACATTTTAATCACTCCTTTCTAAATATTGATTTACTTTTCATTCTATATGTTTCGCATAAATGGTTCTACACTGTTCGCCCCTAAGCATTTGTGCCAAATCATACTACTTGATTCATTAATCGCACAACTCCCAGTATAAAATCCTTAATGCGACTAATATAACAAAACAAATACACATTTATTTTATCGTTGCACATCTAATAGTTATCTCCATATAAAAGGTTTTTAAACATTTCCAATTGCCCATTTTCAGTTTTTGTGATATTCTTATTTTGAATTTACTAAGTTAATAACAGACAGTTCGTAACCATCCTGTCTATAAATAAAACTACGGGCCAGCTATCGGTTAGGATAGCTTATTTTTATTTTCTTGAATATACAAAGGGCCAGTGGGCCCTTTTTTATTTGCTAAAAACTATGGAGGTGCTTATGAAAACCATTGGAATAACAACCACTTTGCCAATTGAGGTTTTGCTTGCAGCTAAATACAGAGTTGTTGATTTAAACAACCTTTTTGTAACATCAGGCAATTACACCGATTATATTGATACTGCTGAAAGAGATGGATTCCCTAAAAGTATGTGTGCCTGGATAAAAGGAATATATGGAGCATGCATCCATAATGATATAAAAGAAATAATTGGAGTTGTTGAAGGAGACTGCTCTAATACAAAGGCATTAATAGAAGTTTTAAAGCTTAAGGGTGTAAATGTAATTCCCTTTGCCTATCCACATAATCATACAGTTGATGATGTTAAAAAATCCATTAATGATTTAATGAAAAGTTTAAACGTTGCCTTTGAAAGTATGGAGGAAATAAGAAAAGGGCTTAATGAATTAAGGGAGCTTGCCAGAGAAATAGATAAAGAAACATATACCTATGGAAGGGCTTCAGGATTTGAAAATCACCTTTTTCAAGTGATGTTTAGCGATTTAAATGGGGATATTGATGAATTTAAAAGCATGCTTTACCTCAAGCTTAATGAGATAAAGCAAAGAAAACCTTCCTATAAAAAGCTTAGACTTGGATATATTGGAGTTCCACCAATGATGACAGACATATATGAATATGTTGAAAAGTTTGATGCTTCCTTTGTATACAACGAGGTGCAAAGAGAATTTGCTTTCCCGAGGGCATATAAAGCAAAGGATATTTATGAACAATATTATGACTATACCTATCCCTATGATATAGAATTCAGGTTAAATGAGATAAAGAGAGAGATAGAAGAAAGGAAATTAGATGGTTTAATTCACTATACCCAGGCATTTTGCTATAGAGCAGTTGAAGATATAGTAATTAAAAAGGAAATAGACATTCCTATCCTTACAATTGAGGGAGATAAGCTAAATAAACTTGATTCAAGGACAAAGCTAAGAATCGAAGCTTTTCTCGATATGCTCATTGATTTGAAGGGAGGGATTATATGAGAACACTTGGAATAGATCTTGGCAGTCGTGAAGTAAAGGTAGCTTTAATGGAGGATGGAACTGTTGTAAATAAGTTTAAAATAAGTACCATGTCCTTTTACAGAAATTACTGCAGATATGATGGAAAGGTTATTGTTGATATGGGAAAGCTCGATGTTGGAGGAATAGATGCTGCAATCTCCACAGGATATGGTAGAAACAATATAGATTTAAAAACCTTTAAACCCATAAATGAAATAAAAGCCCATGTTTATGGGGCACTTTATCAAACAGGATTAAAAAACTTCATCCTACTAGATGTCGGAGGCCAGGATGTAAAGGTAGTGAAGGTTGAAAATGGTGTAATCACAGACCTTGAGCTTAACGAAAAATGTGCTGCATCCTGCGGCAGATATCTAGAAAATATGGCAGGGGTACTTGAAATATCCATCGATGAAATGTTTAAGCACTATGAAAATCCAGTGGAACTTAACTCAACCTGTGCTGTTTTTTCAGAATCAGAATTGATCGGAAAAATTGCAGAGGGTAATCATATAAACAATTTATGTGCTGGAGTTAATTACTCACTTTATAAAAGGCTTAAACCCCTCCTTATAAAATTTAAGGGAAGAAACCTTGTATTATCAGGAGGAGCTGCATGTAACAATTCCCTTGTTCACTATCTTAAAAATGATTATGATGAGGTAATAATTCCAAATTTTCCTCAGTTCAATGGGGCTTTAGGCTGCTGTATATATGGAGAAAGGATGTTATCAAAATGAAAGCAATAAAAAAGCTTACAATTTCAGCTATAGTAATGGCAATGTATATTGTAATAATGTTCTACACCCAGGGATTTGCCTTTGGTGCTTACCAGATTAGAATTGCAACAGCACTATATTCTTTAAGCTATATCTATCCATTTTTAATTCTTCCACTGGGAATTGCCAATCTTCTAAGCAACACTCTAATGGGAGGGCTTGGAATATTCGATATCTTTGGTGGAATAGCTGTGGGAATAATAACCTCAGGAATTGTTTATTTAATTAGGAGATTTAAGCTGAATAAATGGTTTATTACATTGCCAATAATATTAGGTCCAGGGCTTATAGTACCAGCATGGCTTTCCTTGATACTAAAAGTTCCATATCATATTCTTGCCTTAAGTATATGTATTGGTCAGATAGTTCCAGCCATACTTGGAGTAATTCTTATAATTCAACTAGAAAAAGTACTGGAAGTATAAGATGTTCTCTTAAGCAAAGAGTGCAGCAAAAATGCTGCACTCCTGTTTATTATTCAGCAAAGTATATTGTTGCTTCTACAGTTCCATCTTCATTTTCTTTAATATTCTCGATTCCTATTCCTGTATAGCTTCTGCTGTCTGTGCCCCACTTGTAGAATGAAATTGTGTTTGGAGATGATTTAATTTCTGGATTTAATTCAGTAATGCCAACTTTTCCTGGGAATAAATCTCCTGCATCTCCATCATTATTTCCTTTTTCCATATCATAGCTGCCATCAGCCTGAACTACACTTATAGCATAATGATTTTCCCCTGTTTTCTTGTCCTTAAAGTTAGCTCCACGGTTATTCCAATCCCAGTTAGCTGCTTCATTTGGTCTATGGAAGTTTCTTACTAATACATTTTCATCAATGTGGTATACAACTAAACCATGCACAGCTTCTCCATCTACACTATATGACAATCCCTTATCAAAATTCTCTTGTTGACGGTTTTCTATTAAGAAATATTCTCTTCCATCAGAGCCAGGTACAACTAACTTATATATTTCTCCAGATTGACTTGATGGAGCTAAAGTAACGGTTTGCTTTCCATCCTCAGGTTTTATTTCAATTGGGTTTGCAAAGCCTAAATAATATTTTGACCATGCATCAAGATTAACTGGACAGAAGCCAGAGTAGTATCTATTTGGTATATCACGTCCAGATGAACCACTTGCCATCAATGTAAACACACCTGTTCCTTCTGAATCATAACCATAATCATATTGGTCTGGTAAACCTAAAACATGACCAAATTCATGTGCATAAACTCCTGGATCTGCAGGTGAAGGTTCTCTTCCTTCATAAGTTGGAGGGAAAATATCCGGGTATACATACTTCAAATATCCAGTGATATCTTGTCCAACTTCTGGGCATATGTTGTATGTATTAACAACAACACCATTAACAACCTTATATCTGAGATCCTCATCCTTTGGATATGATCCAGTTCTATAATATTCTCCAAAATAACTAGAACTTAAAATATCCCATTTATGTGACCAAATAACCCCAGGATCAGTACTGAATTCAGCACCTGTACCTCTATGGATTATAAAAATATTAGGAACTATTTTGCTAATTGTATTACCATTATCGTCTACAAAGGAAGTAGCATCCTCATATAAATCTCCAAAATCACCAGGCTTAGCATCTACTGCAAACTGTGAAAAATCGACACCATTTTCTACTGCTTTATCGATTGCATCACTTATTAATTCCCCAATATATGCATCACCATTTTCATTGTTGTAACCCTTGTTTTGTCCTAAATAATAATCATATGATTTAGGAAGAGTAACCCAATCAACAACCTCTACATCTATCTGGAATTGTCCATTACTAATTTGAGTATAATAATTTCTCATTGAACGGTCTGTTGCTGCCTCATATGTTTTACCTGCTCCATCTGTATATGTTGCAAGAGAACTAAACATATTAAGTTCATAAGGATTATATGTTGTTCCATTTAGAAGGTTATTAAACTGGTCTTTTGGAATTCTCTCATAGTCAACTCCAGGAACATCACTTATTTTACCTTCATTATTTTCTAAAGGGAAATCTACCAATATAGCTATCCCTTTATGGTCAAGTCCCTTTACATCCGTTGGCTCTAATTTTTCAGCACTTCCTGGTTTCATATATGCCTTTCCATTATATCCACGAAGTTCTTTTCCCTTAAGATTAACACCTAATTCTTTCTTTAAATCTGGATCAGCCTTTCTAAAATCCGGAACACTGGGAACAAACTTATTTTTGCTAATAGCTTGAACATTAAATGGTGAACCCACAACTATGCCTAAAATCATAATAGCTGTCATTAGATAGGCCAAAAACTTTTTCATTATTTCCCCTCCTAAATTTAATTTTTTAATTGACATTTTTGTTAACCGCCCCTCCTCTTCCATATGTTTACAATATTATACCACATTTTTCCACATAGGTTTTATATAAAATTTGTTAAATTTTTTTAAAACACTTATACTTGGAAATTTGTCTAATAGAAATTTTATATAAATACTACAAATTAGTCATAATATGTCTTATAATTATCTAAAATAGGTTTTTATTCCAATGTTCAGTGAAATATGTAGAATAGGTGGGATTTAAATGTTTAATTGGAGAAAGGGTAAGAATGTTAAAGATGAGTTCAATGATCAAGCAACTTTAGTTAATGAAGAACTTCCTAAGAACAACGACAATAATATAGAGCTTTTAAAGAACAATCAGGAACGTATAGTAGACAAGCTATCAAGAAAAATTGAGGAAACAGGGTTCGCAGTAGAAGGACTTATAGACACAATTAACAGTATTGCGAAAAATGTTGAGATTCAAATGGAATCCGTTGACAAGGTTGCAGGTGAAATAGGCAACTACTCCGCCCTTGCAGAGGAGGTTTTTGCAAATATAGCCCATGCGAAGGAAACCTCTATAGAAACATTAAAGATTGCTGATGGGGGTAATGAGGCTGCAAATAACTCAATTAATGCAATGAATGAAATTCAAAAATCTGTAGAATATGTAAAGGAAGTTGTTAATACCCTTAGCGTAAAATCCCTGCATATAAACGAAATGCTTAAAATTATAAAGGATATTGCAGATCAAACAAACCTTTTATCCTTAAATGCTTCTATTGAGGCTGCAAGAGCAGGAGATGCAGGCAGAGGATTTGCCGTTGTTGCAGCAGAAGTTAAAAAACTTGCTCAAAGAAGTGCAGAATCAGCAGAAAAGATATCAACAACAATCCATGAAATAAATGAGAGCATAAATCAAACAACTAAAGCAATGGATACTAGTGGTGTTAAAGTTAAGGAAGGTGTATCAATAGCAAACAATACTAAAGAAGTATTTAGAAACATAATTGATGCAGTGAATACTTCAACAGATGTTACAGAGGAAATAAACAGAGCCCTTTCAACTCAAATGGAAAGTCTTGAAATAATAGTTGAATCCACAGATGACATGAATAATACTTCTCAAAAAGTTATGTCTATGGTTGAATCTGCCTCCATGAATACTCAATACACAAAAAACTCCATAGAATCACTCTTTGAAAAATCACAAGATTTAAAAACTGTTACAAATGATTTATTGGGCAAAATAGATGCAGCCACAAAAAATGAATATATACTAAAAACATATCTTGGTGGTATACCAGATTCCTTTGACCCTATTATGACCTTTGACTCTCAAAGTGATCGACTTCTTTCAAACATCCATTCAGGCTTATTAATTCTAGGACTTTCTAATGATATTATGCCAGGTATTGCTAAGATATGGTATGTTGAGGATGATAATGTAACCTGGGTATTCAATTTGAGAAAGGGTACCAAATTTCATAATGGAAACGAAGTTTCAGCAGAGGATGTAAAGTATTCCCTTGAAAGGCTCCTTAGTCCTAAATTTAATTCTCCTAATGCATGGTTTTTAGCATTAGTTTATGGTGCTGAGGAATTCAAAAACGGAAAGGCATCAGAAGTGAAAGGAATAAAGGTCCTAGACAGGTATAGGGTATCCATAAAACTATCAGAACCTTACAGTGGATTTATATTAAACCTTGCGCAAAAGTGCTGTGTAATATTAAATAAGGCTGATGCCGAAAGAGGTGTATTTACAGGCTGTGGTCCTTACATTGTAGGAGATATTGGTGAGGATAAATACACTCTAACTGCATTTAAGGATTACTTTGGTGGATGCCCATATGTTGATAAAATTGAAATCACCCATAAAGATGAAACACCAATGGAAAACTTTATATCAGGAAAATATGATTTTGTATCAGTTGAAGGCAGATCCTCAATTGATAAGATAAAGAACAGCCAATATTCCGACAGGATTATATTAAGAAGTATAATGAGTACATCCTATGCTGGATTTATCCTTAAGTCCAACTCAATTTTTGCAAAGGATTCTGCTATTAGAAGAGCAATAAACTATGCTGTAAACAAAGAAAGAATAATCAATGATTTGATGGGTGGATATGTTGTCGAATCTAAGGGGCCATTCCCGCCAAGCATAATAGATAACAGCTATTTAGAGGGCTTTAAGCATAACCCACAAAAAGCTAAAGAAATAATAAGAACCAAGTATCCCAATGGAATTAAGGAAAAGCTTGTGTTTTTAGCTAGAGAATCCAAAACCCCTACACTTAATGATAAAGTTACAACATACATGATCGAAGATTTAAAGGCTATAGGCATCGAATGTGAGGTAGCAAAAGTTCCTTCGGATAAATATTCAATACCTGACAATCTTGACAAGTGTGATGTCTTTATGCAGGGTTGGATAGCAGATACAGGAGACCCAGATAACTACCTTGAACCACTGTTTAATCCAGGCAACTATACTAATTTTACAGGCTATAATAACCCTGATGTTTTAAACCTCATGAATAAAGCAAGAGGTATTATAAATCCTGAAAAAAGAATTGAGATGTATAAAAACATACAGAGCATTATCATAGAAGATTGCCCATGGATATTCCTCTATCATCAGCAATCAGGTGTTGTTTCAAGGGATGGAGTTTTAGGAGTTAATTTAAACTCCCTCGGAAGAATTAGATATGATGAAATAATGATTGAAAAGCCACAGACTTTGTAATCAAAATAAAATTATAAAGGTGCTATTATTTAAAAGATGAGTCTACGTCTTTTAAATAATAGCACCCTTATAATTTTACTTCTTCTATACTGTTGTTCTGCTCCTCATTCTTCCCCGATGTCTAGCCTATAATTTTTTTAGGACATGCAAGTGAGCACTTCCCGCATTGAATACAATCATGGTGCTCTATTGCTCCCCCTTTATATTCATATGGTACTATTTCCATAACACACTTTTTTTCACATAACTTACATGAAACACACCCTGCCCCTACCTGAAGCAGCCTATTTTTATTCTTTCTGTTTCTAAAATAACCAATAAATGCTGCAATACTTCCCATAGGGCAAAAATTACACCATGTTCTTTGGTTATAAATCAATGCTAGAACTATACCTACAATTGTTGTAACCACAATTAATCTATAAAATACAAGTCCAATCCCATATGGATTACCCCAATTCTTTATTACCCCCATTGTAAACACTGAAAGCATAAACACAGTTATTGCAGCTCTAAAATAAGTAGATTTTAAAAATCCAGGTACTTTTCTTTTGCCACTAAATCTGGATAATATATTATCATAGAAGCTTCCTCTTGGGCATAAATTTCCACACCAGAACCTTCCCCTGATTACAGATAAAATTACAGGTGCCAACATGCATATAATAGCAGCTATGCCGATTCTTAAATCAAACACCCCCCCTATAACAAAAAATAATAATAATAGATATGAATACTTCTTCCATGTGTTCAAGAACCCTTTCATTTTAAGCTCCCCCTTTTTCTATTTTAAGCATACCCTCTAGGGGTATATTTTATTCTAATATTATTTATATGTCAAGTTACAAAAAATGCTACACAGATTTCTTTAATTGTACATATATTTAAACTAACCTAATAAATTTTTGAATTAACTCATGGAATAATTTCTCAAAACCATACTTATATTTATTTAAAATATACATTGTAATTTTTTAGGAGGGATTAATAATATGGAATGTCCTTTTATTGCAAGAAAAGGTTTTTGCTATTACTGTGATGTGACTAACGAAGAAATCGATAATGATATCCAGAATAAATACTGCTGGAACATGTGCTATATAGATTGTCCTAACTATAAGGCAAATAAAAAGGATAAATTTATATAAGTAACCCCACTTTATTAGTTTTTAATTTAATCATTCTAAGCTCAATGTTAGGCGTATTAATGTTGTGCAGTTTCAATAATAAAATGCAAGGGGACAGATAATTAGCGCTGCCCCCTTGCCAAGGAATTGATTGCCGAAAGAAAAATTGAAAGGTTATCTATTTTTTCTTCACAAACGCCTGAAATACATAGTCTTACACAATTTTCAGGCACATGGCTATTATCATCTTTTATCCATTTCCTAGGGAAAAACTCCAAAGCTGTCCTTATTAGTACTCCCTGCTTTTCAAGTATTTTCTCCAGCTTAACAGCTTCAATATATTTAGGCAATTGCACCCAAATAAATATTCCACATTCTGGTACATGCCATTTAAGTCCATCTATCTCTAGGCTTAAAAAGATTTCTTTTGCCCTTTTAAGCTTGTTTTCATATGACTTTCTTACTTTTTTAATATGCTTTTCATACATTCCTGATTTTATAAATAAATCCAGTGCTGCCTGCGGAAGCTTTGATGTATTTAAATCGTTCAAATACTTTATACTAGCAACTCCTTCAACTAAAAAATCTGGGAGAACTGCTGCACCTATCCTTATGCCAGGCATAAATGTCTTCGAAAAGCTCCTTATATATACCGTTTTCTTGCTGATATCATAATAGTGTATAGGCATGTTTCCCTTCTTGGAGCCTAAATCTGCTAAATAATCATCTTCAATAACTATAACATTATACCTATTTGCAAGCTCTGCAATTTTCTGTTTATCCTTTTCTTTTAGTGTATAGCCTGTAGGGTTATGATGTCTTGGCACAACATAAAAAGCATAAACTTCACCTGTGTTAAACAGTTCCTCCATTTTCTTAAAGTCAAAGCCATCCTCTCTTCTTTCTATGCCAATCACATCTATTCCTAAATGCTTTGTAATTTCTATAACAAGTCCATAGGTAGGAGCTTCCACAAGCAATTTTCTATCATTATTCTCAAATATATATTGAAGCACCAGGTTTATAGCCTGTTGTGCCCCATTAGTTACAACAATTCTATCTTTACCAGTATAAACTCCATCCTTCTCAAATTCATATTTCAAGGTATTTCTTAATGATTCTAGCCCCCTTGCTGCCTCATACTCAAAAAGATTATTCTTATACATGTCCACAGCTTTGTTAATTACATGGGTAAACTCTCTATAGGGTATAAGCTTATCATATGGTTTTACTGTCTTGAAATCTGTATTACTTTGAGAATGATCGGTATTTTCATCAATACCAACAAAATAAAAGCCGCCCCTTGGTATGCTATAAACTCTATGCTCCTCCTCTAGCTCTCTATATGCTCGGTTTACAGTAATCTTATTTATTGATAATTTTTTTGATAATTCCCTACAGCTGGGAAGACGTTGTCCATTTTTAATTCTACCTGCTTTATCTTCTTCATAAATGTATCTTTTCACTATTTCTGATTTATTAATTTTACCCATTATATAGTCTCCACCCCTACTCTGTAGTAGTACAGATTAATTTATAAGTAATTGAACTACTATAACCATAATTATATACTTTAATTAGGGATATACAAGATTTGGGAGGGATAAAAATGAATAAATTAAGTAGTGATCCAGTTATGAAAATGTTTGCTGCCCCAGGTATTACCCTTACTGCCATCAGTACATCTGGTGTTCGAGTTAAAACCCAGGAATATGGAGAGCTTGTCGATCTTCAATCTGGTGACTGGGCTGCAGTTCTTGGTCATGGAAGAAAGGAAATAGTAGAAATAATCAATAATAATTTAGGTCAACTTCTTCATACCCATCAATTTTTTGATACAGAGCACCCTGGTGCGTTGGTTAATGAATTAATAACTGCCGCTGAACTAAAATCAAGCTATAAGGGAACCTTCTTGTCCTCAGGTAGTGAAGCTGTTTCTCTTGCTGTTGCTTTAGCTGATTTAATCAGTAAAAAAAATAAAAAGCTATGCTTTTCCATATCATATCTAGGAGCCTCTTCAGGTTTAAGACTACCCCGTAATCCTGATACGTGGCTTGACTTAGATATAAAGGAATGTTTGTCCTGTACTAAAAATATAAGCTGCATTGAATGCAAAAAGTTCTCCGATATTAATTTTTCTGAAATATCAGCCTTTGTATTTGAACCAGGGAATTCAGGTGGACTTGTACTATGTCCCCCAGAAAAATTAATTTCATATTTAGTTAGGGAAACTAAAAAAGCAGGCGGTTTCATTGTTGTAAATGAAGTAACCACAGGCTTTGGTCGAACTGGCAAGTGGTTTGGCTTTCAACACTATGGAACTTTGAATACCGAAGATAATTCCCCTGATTTTATTGCTATCGGTAAAGGGCTTGGAAATGGTTATCCCATAAGTGGGGTGCTAGCAAAAACTCCTTTAGCTGAAACAATCGAAAATTCAGGTTACAGGTATGTTCAGTCCCACAGTAATGATCCACTTGGCTGTATGATTGCACGAAAAGTGGTCGAGATAATTCGAAAAGAAGGGCTAGTAGAAAAGGGTAATGAAGTTGGTGCATATCTGCGTTCTAATTTAGCTAGGATTAATGGAATTACTGAGATACGTGGCCGAGGCATGATGAATATAGCTATTCTTGATAATTGCTACAAAGCAAAGGAAGTGTTTATATCTCTTATCAAAAGAGGTTTCTTCGTTGGCTATTCTGAGTTTTATAACTCTTTACAATTCTATGGGCCTCTTATAACTACAAAGCAGGATACTGACATGTTATGTGAAGTACTTGAAGATATTCTACAAAAATAAGGGATAATCGTGATTATCCCTTATTTTTGTATCTTTAAAATTCATATTACTTTGATTCCTTAGCAAAGCTTGAGTACTTTATACTTCCAGCACTAAAGAAGACTAGTGCTATTAGTATCAGCACAAAAACATTTGGAAATAATACTGATTTTTCTATACTGGAAAGACTCCAATAAAGTGGTGTGAATTTGCTTAGAGTCAAAATAATCTTTGGAACTTTTGTTGAAGTTTCTGCGATTGATCCTCCTACATATAGGAAGAGCATTATTATTGATATTAAGTTTATAATTAAGGATGTAGTTCCCGGGTTTTTAAAAATTCTGTTAATCATTATAGCCAGACTAATGGATACCATGCTCATTAAAACAATATTCAGCACTAAAACTTCAAAATTCACAAAATTAAATTTAAATAGTACCTTCATCACCACAAATGCAAATGTATATATTATAGTTTCTGTTATTATCATAGAAAGATATATGCTTCCAATTATTGCATACCCCCTATTGCTAGTACACAAAAATCTTTCCAATATTTTACCTTGTCTAAGACCTAACAAATCCACACTTATATTGCTTGAAGACGAAAACAGGTAGAATATTATCATAATAATACCCAAAAAATCAGCTGCTGGTACTATACTTTTCTCCATATTATATTTAAGCTTTACAACATTTTTATTCAACTCATTTCCATCACTTATAATATTATTCTTTTTAAGTACTTCAATCTTAAATAATTCATTTATATTCTGCTCTATTTGTGCTTCAAATATTTGTGTAGTATTTCCTTCTTCCAGTTTATAAGAATTTATAATCGGCTTTTTGTTCCCATTTATTTCTTCTGTAAAATTCTCTGGTATTTCATACAGTGCAATTATATCATAGTTTTTTAATGCTTCTAGACCTTTTTCCTTATTATCGTAAACACTAGGCGCTTTTATCTTCTCCACTAGTTTATTTCCCAATTGTCCATTATCTAAATTAACAACTGCCACTTTTATATTTAAATTCTGATTTTCATTAGGGTTTGATATAACCTTTACCAAGAGTACTGCTACAATTGGAATGATAAAAATAACAGCAATCTTTTTATAGTCCTTAAAATACCTTTTACAGTTAACTAATACCATATATAAAAACTTCATATTATTCCCCCCATTTAATCTTCACTTTAAGTATGCTAATGGAATATGCCACTAGTGCTGCTGACAGCATAATAATCAAATATTTACTAAGACTGTTAAAGGAATTAAAAAGGATACAATTCCTATAGGCCTCTGAAATAATATTTCCCGGGGAAAATCTAGAAATACTCAGGAATACCTTATTGCCTACATCCTTTAATGGAATAAATCCATTACCAAAAACAATATGACTATACATAAGCACAATAGCTATAGTATTAGCAGCATTTTTCCCGAAAAAAGCTATAATAACACCTGCAACACTGGCAATTAAAAAGCTTTGACATATTAATATAGCCATTATATTTAAGGGATTGGCTCCCTTAAAGGCTAGACCTGTTGCTCTAAATCCTAAAACATATATTATTCCATATATTAAGCTTGCAACAAAAAATACTAGTAAATCTAAATTGAAAAAATCACACTTTGTCATGGGAGTAGACATCAATCTTTTATTGCTTCCATTTTCCTTATCCATATTGAATCCTGCAATGCAGCTTAGTATAATTGTAAACACCATAAATGTCATCATAGCTGCAGCCTGATTTTCAAATGTTGTTAAAACCCTTTCCCCTTTAACTATATTCTGCTTCAAGGAAGCAACCGATGAAATTCTATTCACATTGCTTATAACCTCATTAAAAAGCTTTTCCTTATCCTTTATACTCATGCTAGCTATTTTATTAGATATAATCATGTATTCTGTTAGATTTTTTGTGTATTCTTCTATGACAGTCTTTATAATTACTTCGTTTGTTCTTGATATTCTTTTCTTTTCATCAACCTGTATAGCGGTTTCCTTTAGGTTGACTAAATTATTTTCATAGTTATTTGGTATGGTAATTTCATAATCTGCCTTACCTGCAACATTAAAGATTTCTTTTAATCCCTTTGATTGAAACAACTCTTTAAAATTCTTTGATGCATTACTATTGTCATTATCTATAATTTTGATATTGATTTTATCTCTATTCACATCTGGTTTATACATATCCTTTTGAGAATTCCCTATTAACATAGCAATAATTAGAGGGAATGCAGCAAATACTAATAAAGTCTGTTTCCATTGAGATAATATTCCCTTTAAAGCAACTATAATGCTAGCTTTTATTCTCATTTATAACACCCCTAGTCCCTTAATTTTTTTCCTGTAAGTGAAAGGAATACTTCCTCTAAGGAAGCTTCCTCAATATTTACTTTTTTTATTTTTTTATGCTCCCTGGCTGTTATATTCAGCAGCTCCTCTATATCAAAACTTTCTTCATTCACATATATTAAAATTTCATCATTCTCTAAAGCGCAGTCTTTAACTCCCTTTAATTCCTTTATCCTAAGTAAAAATTCTTCATCAGCCTTCTCAATACCAAGCTTAATAGTACCATTTATATTTGCCATGGATTTAATCACACTCTTTGAGCCTGAAGCGATTTCCTTTCCCTCATCTAAAATAAATATATTGCTGCACAGCTGTTCTACTTCCTCCATATAGTGAGAAGTATATACTACTGTGGTATTGTTTTCTCTATTTATCTTCTTTATAAATTCAAAAATGTAATGTCTGGATTGTGGATCTACACCTACAGTTGGTTCATCTAATATAAGTATTTTAGGTCTATGCATTATTGATACTGCTAAATTCAATCTTCTTTTCATTCCTCCCGAGAATTTTTTAACCTTTACTTTCTTCTTTTCATTTAAACCTGTTACAGTAAGTGCTTCTTCAATTCTCTCCTTTAAAATTCTTCCTCCCAATCCATAGAAGGCTCCAAAATATTCAAGATTATCATAAGCAGACAATGTCTCCATTAAAGCCAATTCCTGTGGTACTAATCCTATAAGTTCCTTTGCTTTTAATGGCTCCTTTGCTATAGAATATCCTCCTAAGGTCACATCTCCACCATTTGCCCTAAGAAGTCCAGTCATAATGCCTATTAATGTTGATTTACCTGCTCCATTAGGTCCTATAAGTCCAAATATATCCCCTTCCTTTATTTCAAAGGATATATTATCTAAAACTAACTTATCATCAAATCTTTTAGTTACATTTTTTACAACAATATTATTCATAAAAATAACCCCCTTAACCTTTCTAATTATATTTTAGAAAAATTATGGGGGTATAGCCAGTTCTAGGAGTAACTAAAAAAATTACTTAAGTCACTTATATATAAATCGTAAAATTCTTTACATTTTGTTTTTTTAAACAGCCCTGCAGTATTGGTCCGACCTTAGGATGTTTAAAAAGACGAAATGTAATAGATTTTTGATTTATATTTATATTAATCCCGCTAAAAATTCTACATTGGGTGTTGTGGGATTAATGAACTAAGGAATATGATTTTGCATAAATGTTTAGGGTCGTCCAATGTAGAATCATTTATGCGAAACATATAGTGCCATATACCTGGCACTTCTCCCTATTCAACTATGTTGTTTTTAAATGCAAATATCGTAAGCTGAGTTCTATCTCTTAGAGAAAGCTTATTTAGTATATTGCTTATGTTATTTTTTATTGTACCTTCTGACAAAAACAATTTTTCACCAATTTCCCTATTAGATAATCCATTGGCTACTTCTCTAATTATGTTTATTTCCTTATCATTTAAATCATTATTGCTTTTTATCTCCTCTAAATTGCTTTTCTTATTATAGTTTATATTCTCATTTAGGATTTTTGAGGCTACCTGCTGATTAATTACCACATTCCCTTTAATGCACCCTTTTATAGCCTCATAAATCAAATCATAATCGCTATCCTTTAAAAGATATCCTGATGCTCCATAATTTAATGCCTCATGAATATATTCCACATCATTAAAGGTTGTTAAAATCAAAATCTTTGCATTCTCAAATTCCTTTTTTATTAATTTTGTTCCAAGTACTCCATCACACTTCGGCATTCTAACATCCATAAGAATAACATCCGGTTCGTTTTTTCTGCATTCCATTAAAGCTTCTTCACCATTAGCTACAGTGCTTATAACATTAATATCCTCATATGTATTAAGTATCATTTCCATACCTGTTCTAACAAGCTTTTCATCATCTACAAGCATTACATTAACCATGTCCATTTTCTTCCTCCTGAGAATATATTTTAAGCTTCTCTACTCTATCAAATTCTATTTTTACTAAAAATCCTTCTTTAGGCTTTGTTGTGTAATTGAAAGTACCTCCGATTTCTGCAACTCTCTCCCTCATACTCTTAAGTCCAATCCCTTCTACTATGTTGTCATTTCCTTCTCCATTATCCTTTAGTGTAACCGCCAATCTATATTCATTAAATGCCATAAAAATCTGAATAAATGTAGCTTTTCCGTGCTTTAGACTGTTGGCCAAAAACTCCTGAACTATTCTATATATCACAAAGGATTGATCACTGTTTAGAGGCCATTTTTCCTTTGTAAAGGCAAGCCTAACCTCTATTCCTGTCATCTTTTTAAAGTTATTAATAAGCTCTTCAATAATCAATATTCCCTCATAATCATCAAATTCTTTAGGCTTTATTTCTCTTACAGCCATTCTAACCTCATCTAAGCTATTTTGAGTAAATTTCCTAAGTTCCTTTGCTACCTCTTTTACTGCCATTGGATTTTTATCTATTGTTCTTTCAATAGCCCCTAATTGTACTACTATCGCTGATAATGAATGTCCAACACTATCATGTATTTCCCTTGAAAGTCTGTTTCTTTCTCTTAGCAATGTCATCTCTTCAATTGAGCTGGCATAAACCTCTAAATCTCTATTGGCACTCTTAAGCTTGTCCTCTGAAATTCTTAGCTTATCATAAAGCTTTTGTGCCTCAAGCTTCCTATCATTCTCATCCTTTATTAGATACAGTATTGCAATAATTACTATTAATAAAGAGATGTTTATAAATTTAAAATCATTTGCCTCATTCAAAGAAAGTACTATACACTGCAAAACTATTACTAAGTTAAATATGTGCTTGACCGGCTCTTTAAATATTATATTACTATCCATTGCCGCTAAAACAAGATATGTAATAAGATATCCTCCAATCCATTTATAAGCAATAACTATAAATACAATTTCCATTACGAAGGATATTATTTTAAACACTTTCCTATCCAGAGAGAAAAATCTCAGCTGGTTATTTATTAAAAATATGAACATAAATATTATCATTGGAGTAGTTAAATTTGTTTTATTTATGATTATCCCTGATGCCATTATCAATATTAAAAAATATCTTATGAAAATAAGCAAAGTTTTATTCCACATAGTTCCTCCAGAATTGTACATACAAATTGTTCTCAAGGTTTTTCCATATATTCGTATTATAACCTTAATATATCATCAAGCTCAATGATATTTTTAAACTCATCTAAAAACGCTATGGTTTCATAGTTCTATACACTATTTACATGAAATAAAAAGGACTAGAATCTAACAATTCCAATCCTTTTTATTTTGATATGGCTTATATCTACTTTTGTGTCTTTATTGCAATTTTTATAACCTTATCAGGATTTTTCTCAAAAAGTCTAAAGGCTTCTTCTATATCATCAAAGCTCATCTTTTGAGTGATTAGAGGTGTAAGATCAACTGTACCAGCTTCAATTATGCTTAACAGCCTCTTCATATTTCCTAAATAGCCAAGACCCATTTCTATAGTTATATTCTTCATAAGTGCTTGATGAATAGGAAGTGAAATAGGTCCTGGGAACAATCCAACTAATGAAACAACGCCACCTATTCCAACACACTGAAGTGCCTGCTGTGTTGCAATTTCTGAACCAGCTGCCTCAATAACAACGTCTGCACCTCTTCCATCTGTAAGCCTTGCAATTTCTTCTAGAGGATTGCATTGGTCTGTCCTTATTATATGAGTTGCCCCTAGTTTTTTACCTATATCCAATCTTAATTGATTTTTTCTACCAACTAAAATTATTTTACTTGCATTAAAAAGCTTTGCTGATTGTACAGCACATAAACCTACAGGGCCTGCTCCAAAGATTACAACTGTATTTCCTGGCTTTACTCTTCCCTTTTCAACAGCATGATAACCAGTTGAGAATATATCTCCTACAAATAGTACCTGTTCATCTGACAGGTTATCTGGAACATGAAGCAGATTTACATCTGCAAAAGGTACTCTTGCATAATCTGCATGGGTTCCTGGTATATCACCCATTTCTTTACCACTTCCATGAATTCCACCATTTTGACATTGAGCAAGATTTCCCTTTTTACAATTTTCACATTGCCCACAGTATGGTGCTGCCGGTCCTATAATCCTGTCTCCTGGTTTAAAATTCTTTACCTTTGCACCAACTTCCTCTACTACACCAACATACTCATGTCCTAGAACATATCCTGGAGTTGTAGGTATATGTCCATATACTAGGTGTACATCGCTCCCACATATTGTTGTTGTAGTTATTCTTACGATAACATCAGTATCATTTTTTAATACTGGTTTTTCAACCTCTTGAAGTTTAATTTTTCCAACCTCTGTAAATACTAATCCACGCATTTAAACCCCTCCCCTATTATGTTAAATTATTCTATATTGTAATCATACTATGTATCTAGGTTTTTTTCTATGAAATTCAACATTTTTATAGGTAGCGTATTCCTAATCATCCAATATGTTTTCAACCTAACATACTGTATTATTAATTAATCCTGTATAAACATCCTTTTAAAGCCTTTATAATTCCTTAGTTTATCCAGTTCACTATCTGTTTTCATATATTCTAATATATCCTTATCAAGCTCTACTGATTTAACTAAATTCTTAAGGGAATCTTCCAAATCCCCCATAAGACAGCAGCAACAAGCCCTATTGTAATATACATCGGCAGAATTTGGATTAAACTTAATACCTTTATTGAGAATATCTATTGCTTTATCATATTCCTTTTCATCAATATAAATAGAGCTTAAGTTTATAAAGCTATCAGGTGAATATGGATTTATCTCAATAGAATCAATGTAGTACTTTTCTGCTTCTTCAACTTTTCCAATTCTATTTAAAATGACTCCCATATTGAAAAGCCCTCTATAGTAGCTCGGATCAATTCTAAGGCTCTTTTCTGTAAGCTCAAGAGCTTTTTTATATTCACCCATTTCCTCATATATCGAACCTAGATTAACATATGAAAATTTATCATCAGCATTCAATTGTATTGTCTTTTTGTACAACTCTATAGCCTTTTCAGTCTCACCAATCTCATCATATGCATTAGCAAGATAAAAATATGCTCTATCATAGTTTTCATCTTTTTCAATGGCAGTTTTATAATACTCAATTGCTTCTGAAAAGCTTCTTTGGTTATCATATAAAATTCCAAGACAATAATATACTCTTGGGTCTTCAGAATCCAACTTCATAGCTTCAAAATATTTTTCCATGGCAAGCTCAATTCCCCCAATTTCCTCATAGGTAAGCCCCATGCTTAAAAGCAGCTCTATATCCTTATTTCCATCATGTTTATATGCCTTTTCATAAAACTCAATTGCCCTATCAAGTTTTTTCTCCTGTCTAAACTTATCACCAATTATCCTATAGTTTTTAATCATGTAGGTTCTTTTTTTCATAGCATTCTTCCTCAATTCATAAGTTTTAAAAGTAATCACTAAAGCATTTTATTAAAAATTAATACACCTATTTTTCTATTATAATATATTATCACAACTTACAAATCCTATATCCATGTTTCTAATTTTTTTTATACACAGCATTCTTTTATATACATCTGTTTCATATTAAAATAAAAGCCCAGCTTTTGCACACATAACAAAAGTTGGGTTCTGGGTATTAATTTACTTTTAGTTCCTGTACCAGTTCCTTTGCTTTGTTTGCCTTTTTCCCTGGGAACCTTTGGCTTAATGCTGAAACAATTTGTATCAGCTCATCAACTAATTCCTGTTCTTCTGTATTTGGAGTACTGTCTATAACCTCAATTGTTGTTCCATATTTTTTACAGAGATTTTCTATAATCTCAAAACCGAATCTAACTAGCCTGTCTTTGCAGAGAATAACTACCTTTTCTACCTCTGCATTGGTTATCATATCTACAAGCTTATTTAGTCCCTGTTTGTTATAGTTGGTTCCGCTGCCTATTTCAGAAATGATTTCAAAGCAATATCCCTTTGCTATCATGTATTCTTTTACATACTGAATTTGTTTATCCAGTTCCTCCTTTTGCTTTATACTTGAAACTCTACAGTATCCAATAATTTTTTTAGGCATACCTTGGTTCTTTATATGAAGTATTTCATTAAGCTGTTCCTGGCTGTACATCCTGTGCCCACCTGTTGTAATATAGGCTGGTTTTAGAACACCCTTCCTGTCCCATAACCTTAATGTAACTATACTTTTGTTTATCAATTTCGCAAACTTTCCAATGCTATAATATTCCATAAAATCACCTCATGAGTATTATGTCCATTATTTCATGGTATATTACATTTCTTTAGCTTTTATATGTTTCGCATAAATGATTCTACATTGCTCGACCCTAAGCATTTATGCGAAATCATATTCCTTAATTCATAAATCGCAATATACATTATTCAAA
>DAMCZI010000038.1:29475-42979 GCA_032095175.1 Clostridiaceae bacterium | reverse complement strand
CTTTACCATGCAGAATTCCCACCTGCTATACATGACGCCCTTATCTTGGCGTACGATCTGACCCCCTAGCGGGGGTGCGGCAGTAGCCCCGCTTCATAGTAACTATTTACAACTCGGCTAGCCTTACAGACAAATTAAGGTATTAACAAAGCTTCCTTAAATCAATCTTTTATTTTTTATGGATGGCATACTTTACATGGTGTATATCCCATACTCTTTGCTTTGCTCAATTTAATCGCAGTCTTACTTTTTTTAAGAGTTCTGCAATTTCCTCTGTAATACTTCTTACCTGTATTTGTTATGTAAACAGTTGCTTCTTTCTTTACAGATTTTTTAGGTGCTTTACTTTTATGGGTGCTATATGCATTTACACATGTAAATGTAGCCGGGCTTCCAAAAATAAATGCAGTCATTATAATTGATGATATTAAAGCCTTCCATTTTAAATTTTTCATAGCTATTGCCTCTCTGCCTTATAATAATAGTTATTTTTCTAAAAACATGTTTTCTTCACTTTTAGTGTCCTTTAATCTTTAATATTAGTGCACACATTTATTACATGGATCAGCATGACCAGAGTTAATTGCTTCTTTTAAAGTTCCTTGTAAAATAGTCTTGCTCCTTGATAATGTTGAACAGCTCTTAGTAAAATGATACGATTTACCATTAGGAGTAAAACAAACTATTTTTCCCATTGAACCTGTAGTAGATGGTTTTGTAGAAGAAGTATTGCTGCCACTTGTTGAGTTGCTTGCATACTTATAACTTCCAGGTTTCTTGTCAAATTTTATATTTTTACCATCACTTGTAACAATAATTGTGCCACTTTCATCTGTCCTATAAACTGTTATTTTCTTAGCTTTTATTCTATCCATTGTTCCCTTTGTAGGATGACCAAATTTATTGTCTTTTCCTACTGAAACAACTGCATATTTAGGATTTACCGCATTTACGAAATTTGCACAAGTGGATGAACTGCTTCCATGATGCCCTAACTTTAGGACATCTGATTTTAGATTATATTTCTTCTTTACCATTTCCATCTCTGATATTGCTTCTGCATCTCCAGAGAACAAGAACGAATTTTTTCCATATGTAACCTTAACAACAATACTATAGTTATTTAAATCATCATATTTTGTTCCGTTTGGTACAAGTATAGTACAACTTGCATTACCTATCCTAAATGTTGTTCCTAGGGTTGGTAATGAAATCTTTAATCCTTTTCTCTTAACCGCTTCCAGTACATCTGAAAATGTTTTTGTATTACTTGTTACTTTAGGCATATATGCTTTACCAATATCAAATGTTCCAATTACTGCATCCATTGAGCCAATATGGTCTTCATGCGGATGTGTACCTATAATAACATCCAACTTCTTTATGCCTTGTTTCTTTAAATATTTAATAATAGTTTCTTCATCTTCGTTGTTACCAGCATCAATTAGCATTGTATTAGGGCCTTGTTGAATCAAAATACTATCTGCTTGACCAACATCGATATAATGTACTTTAAAATATTGTGGTGTGGCTGCATTAGTTTTAGGAATTACTATATATAAGAATGTAAACATAAATGTCAATATGATTCCGAAGCTTAATAGCTTTCTTTTAGTTTTCACATTATCACTCCTTTGCTTTTATAATTTTCAGTTTAATATTATCATAAAAAGTTAATATTTTCAAAAATATTAGAAGTCAATTTACTTTTATACATAATCTACTTTATACTAATTGTCGATGATGGCTTTTGGGTTACATCAAAGCCATATTTCCTATCAACTATGTAGCTATCATTATCAAACTTGCATAGGTACAAGGCCATTAATATATCTCCTGTACTTCCTGCAATATTAACAAAGTAAACTATACCACCTATCTCACCTGGAATTAATACAGATATTATTGAAATAACAGTAACCGGGGCTAGAAGTACTAATAAGAATTTGTTTCTATGCAAAATTATACCGGAAATTTCTTGTGTATATGCACATATTCCTTTAAATCCGTATTTAACCTTTCCACCGAATATTTTATAGACACTGCCATGAAGGAATTCGTGTACTATGTTTAACGGTATGAATATCAATGAGAAACAGATTATTTCATCTAATAATAAATTGCCTGTTATATTTAAAATAACATTATTGATAATTAAACCCGTAGATATATTAATCAAGCAATCTTTCATTATATAACACATTAAAAAAGTCATTATAAGACATACTACATGCATTTTCCATGAAACTTTAAAAGACATGTCATACACCTCCATTTTAGAGTATTGACATGTCTTTTGAGTTATAAACTCTATTTTATGTTTCTTTAAATTAAAAAATGCACTAAAGAGCCATTTAACGAACTATTACAAAACCACTTATACTTTTAGAACATTTCACAACTGATCTTTTTATTAAAGATAGCCGCCACTCTAAACCAGATGAATAGCAAGTCTTTTATGTACAAAACAGCGTACATTTACACAAAATAAAGCCCTGCAAAATGCCTAGATTCAAGGATTTCACAAGGCTTTATTATTGTCATAGAATATCCTTTTTCAATTTCGCAAAATCTACGTTTGATGGGGCATCGGTCTTCCGGTAAAAAGGTGGTGGAGATTTAGGGCGCCCCTATGTTTTATTCCAAAAGTTTCAGTGCGGCTTCTTCTCCCTGCTCGATAGCTATTTCTACAACACGCTTTGCATTTTCAAGAAGTTTTTTACTATCATCACGTAATTTATAGCTTTCTTTTACACATGATGCAATTTCGCTCTGTATACTATCCGCCAAGACCGGAATCGGAATGCGTGCTATATCATCATCATATACATTAATAATTCCAGTACTTCCTACCACATAACGGTATATCAATTCCTGACCTAAATCTGATTGTAAAAAAACGCACAAAAACTCTGGATAAATCTTTGATGATGCTTTCTTTCGATATATGCGCAAAGTTGAATCTGTAACAAACCGTCTGTCGCCACTGTATGAAAACATTCCTATTTTACCTAGAGAACCCACGCCCATCGTTGCAAATACAACATCATCTTTTTTCAAATAATTACTTTTTTGCCTATTGCAGGTCTCAATGTCAAAATAGCTTTCAACATTATAAATGTTTACCCCATTATTGGTTAACTGCTTTGTTTTTATTACACCAACCTCACTTATACCTTCTGCGTATGCTGCCCCGGTATTTTTTATTACCTCAAATTCATCTGGTATATATGAAGCGTTATATTCTTTTAACATTTCAAAATATTCATCATATTTGGGATTAAAATATTCGGCATCTATTCTATTTACATCAAAAACCTCCTTAGCATTCCTAATAGAAATCGAATTTGTATTTATTGTACACTTTTTCAATTTCAATCCGTCTGCAAGGATTTTATCGGCCTTTATACGTAATTTTTCAGATTCATTTTTCATCCTAACGGAATCCACATATAACTTTTCAACTTCATTCTGAATAGCAGTGGAATAATAAGGAACATGCATATTCATTATTATAGGTAAAGTTAGATGCGGCTGTCCCGTCTGTGTAGCTGCCCTCCACATTAAATCTTGTCCGTATTTTGAATGCAAAAAAGACCATAAATAATACTTGTTAATCCCCTTTATGTCATTAGTTCGAAGAATAATAACATCTCTGCAAGTAGCATATGCAGGATACTCTTCCGTTACTAATCCAACCTTCGCTAAAGTATTTCCGCCTTTTGCAATAATTAAATCTCCCGGATATGCCACTGAAATTGTAGATGGATTATCATCTAATACTTTCTGTGGCAAAAAAACTGTATTATCTGTCAATACAACCAATCCATTGCTAATCTCATTCACTCTTAAAAACGGAATAAGTGAATGGTCATTAGTATAATATCCAGTAATTGATGGATAAAACGCGCTGCAATCTATCTTTCCATCATATTCACTGATAGTATTACCAGATTTTTCATTAACAAGTTTTTCTATCAGCAGATTCTTCTTAGAATAATATTCTGCATCTAATCTAAATGGTTCCGAAATAACATATAATAAATTAACAACAGAGCATTCCAGCCTCTCCAACAAATCTTTATATACATCATCACTGGAGAGGCTTTCTAAAAAGGGAGTTTGTTCTCCGGATGCATTATTTGTTCCAGTTCATCATCGGTAGGTGCAAAACTCAGACCTTCATCATGGGCAAACTTTGTAAAAGCTTCTGCAATACCATTCTGGCTATATACGTTATTAGGATTGCAGTTTGTAAGAGCAGGATCATGATTGAAGAGGTCATGCTTTACAAAAATATGTCCATGAGTATCTTTTACTCGTTCAACAACCTCCTTAATTTCTTCTGCCACAATATAAAATTTCTGAGCATCAGGTGATAATGTATTGTAATGATCATCACTGATAATAGGATTGCAATTATCACCCAGGACAGGCTCTTTTTTATAAACCCCCTGCTTGTCGTTATCAAGTGCAAGCCATTCATCAATAGAAATTTCTGAAGCCATATCAGGATCTGCGCTTGCATTTTTTTTAACAAATACGCTGTTCTCCTGAATCCACTTTTTATGACTTTCTAGGCTACCATACTGCTCAATAAAAAGGTCTTTAATAAATTGAGTAGTGCCCTCTTCTGTACGATGCTCTTCAAGAGTTGTAATAGTCTCAACCTTAATTGTATAATTAGACTTTTTCGTTTTTGATTTGTATTCTTCCTCACTAAGGATCATGCCATCGGTCCTGCGCTTATAATCATTAATTACAGTCTTCTTATAATTCGATTTTTTTACTGCTGATTCATACTCGCTTTTGTCAACCTGGACATCATCAACCTTTCGAGTATAAATAATTTGACGCGTAATTTTCTCATAATTATCCTTGTCAGAGATAACGTTATACTCATCCGGTTCAATAATAGCGCCATCTTCCTTGTATAATATAGTTTTAACAGTTCTATATGAATAGCTATTCCAAGCTACGTAATTTTCTGTGACATAAATTTTATCGCCGGAATTATCTTTGCTGGGTTCCTGCATTGTTGCAAAGAAAATAGGGTAATCAATATCTCCATTCTCATCAGGTTCTGGTTTAGGACAGATATTTGGATATCCGCAGTTTTCATCGGTCCATTTCTGCACAAGCAATACGCTGGTTTTCGTACCCGTATGTGGCTTAAATACATTACCATGTAATCCAACAACCGCAAGCAAACGACATCTTTCAGTGATATAATCTCGAATATATTTATCAGTCGAATTGTTAAATCTACCCTGTGGCAATACAACAGCCATACGTCCACCTGGTTTCAAAAAATTCAAATTACGTTCAATGAATAGAATATCCCTTCCAACCTTATTTTGTAATGTAGTTATCATGTTGCCATCTTTATATTTATGGCCTAAATCATATTGCTCAATCTGCTCCTTGTTATCCAAATCGCCTGCAAAAGGAGGATTTGCCATAAGGACATCGAAGTCAAACCCTTTATACTTTATATCAGGGTTAGTAGATGTCTTAACTGAACTTAAATTCTGAAGACGGTTAAAACCTTCACCGTATTTATCATACCAGTCAGTATTTTGAATATAGTCTTTATCCCAATTTTTGTAATCAAGAGAGTTCAGTTCTATAACATTCGTATGTCCATCACCAGCAATAATATTAAGCATTCTTCCTACACGGACGCTCTTTTCGCTAAAATCTATACCAAAAACATTATTCTGGACATAATCCGTTTCTTCCTGTTTTCTCTTACGTGTAGTAAACAGATTATATGCTTCTGGATTAAGTTGCTTCCAAACATGGAAAATAGAGTGCATTGGGAATCCACAGCTTCCTGCTGCGGTATCTATCATTTTTTCATCAGGCTTAGGATTCAACATCTTTACACACATATCAATAACATATCGAGGAGTAAAATATTGTCCCATTCCCTCTTTCTGATTCTGATTTACAAGGTGCTCGAATGCATCGTCAACAACTTCAAGATTAGAATTAAAAAGCTTTATATTTTGTAATTCCTTAACGCATGATTTAACAGTGGCTTTCTGCATGTTAAGGACAGAATCTGCTGGGAATACACCCTTCCATTTATTCTGTGCTTTCTTAAATAACTTATTGATTTTTTTATATATTTCATCTGGAGTCTCACTGCCAGTAGCTCTGAATTCCATAACTCTAAACTCAGAATCACCAATATCTTTTAACTCTGTATCGAAATTCTTTATGCCAATAGCAATAACATCAGCATCCTGGCTTGATTGCACTTCATCAAACAGCTTTGTAAATATCAACTTAAATATTTCTTCAAAGGCTTTATCACTTGAATCATTGGCTCCGAATCGCTGCTCCACATTTAAAATAATATCTTTAAGCGTTTCAGTTTGAAGCCTATCCGATTGCATAAGTTGTTTAAGGGTGAAACGTCTTTTTTCTTTCCATTCTTTTATATTCTCATCGCACTGAGGGAATCTATCTATTGTAAGTTCATTTTCATAATCAGGTGAATCGTAAAACTGTGGTCGTTTGCTGCCATTTACGATAACACCTACCTGAGGGTGTTTCTGGTTGCAATATGACTGCATCTGCTGAAATGGTGTTGATGCTTCTAAATCATATACTTTATTATAATCATCTATAGAGGGACGCTTTACTTCTATGATCATATCAATATTTTTTTGTTCTTTATCAAAAACAGCAATGTCAATTCTCTTATCATCAATCTTTGACTTTCCTGCAAAAAATACCGGAACCTCAAAGCTTAGTTGTTCCTTTGGATATTTATACTCTGATATTAATTTGTATGCATAATACTGGCGCACAATCTCCTCAGGTGTTAATTTAAAATAATCACCATCACTATTCATGCCTCGAACCACGCATTCTACTCCAGGCTGTCCGTCTTTTCTCGCATGAATCCTATTGTTGATCCACTGCTTGTCCTCCTCTTTAAACTGAGCTAGCTTTTCGTACTCGTTCTTTGACAAAATTTCCTTAATGTCCATAGTAACATCCTTTCTTTATTAGTTTGTCTTCTTTTCGTCATTTTCCTCTATAATTTTATCCACTTCCTTCAACGCAGTTCTCCTTATGAACTCACTATAGGATGTATATGCTTCTAGCCTGACAGCCTGCATTAATTTATCTAATTCTTCTTCACTTACCCTAATACTCATAGAAATTGTCTTGTTCAGATCAAAGCCTCACATAAAGCCTGATATACTTCTATAGTTTAACATCTGGGTGCATCATTTACAATATAAAGCTCAACGTAATTAAATAGAAAAGGCAAAGCCACAAAGCCCTGCCAATCCTTGTATTTATTTAGTTTTTTCTTTCCTCATCCGTAGTAAAACCGTAGTTCTATTTCGAATTCTCCACCTCATTTTACGAAATTTCGCCCACATACCGGTAAGGTCTGTACCCGATTAGTACGTCCTTCTGTGGTAGACAAATGATATTTTTATCATATAAAGCCATTCTGTTTCCGTTGACGGTATAAACTTCTACCCCTGTATCTTTAATCCCAATAGCACTATTGCGTTCATTTCACGCTTAGCTTGACTGCAACTTTATAATTTACCATGTCCTACAAATAAAGACATTTTGCCCTTACCTTACTATCAACTCTACACACTCCACGTGTTGGAAGTAAAAGGATTAAATTCACTATATAAAGATAATACTAATTATTATCTTTACTATTTTAATATTTTTTTAAATAAAAATAATTAATTCCTTTTACCCTTTTGCGCATTAGTTTGCCCCCGGTGGCCAAAAGTCCCCCCAAACTGTCGTCTGCAGGAATATAACACACTTTAATATTCTATTAAAACCCGCTATCCCTTTGATTTCAAGCTATTTGCGCTCTATCAACGCAACGCACTCAACATGGGTCGGGACAAGTCGACTTCTATAATTGGGTAGAATAGTTATAGTATTTCCAAAGTAATTAAGCTATTTATATAAAACCATATCATTTTATATACTTGTATTTATTCTCTCTAAACTTAAACGATTGTATTCCACCCTCCATAATCTCACATATACCTTCCTTAATCATCTTTTCTTCTATGCACCCTGTTTTCTTTCCGTTTTTAAATATGACTTTTCCATTTTGACTTCTATCTAAAATAACTATTCCTTCTGCATCTCCCAATACTGGTATATTAGGATTATGAGTAACAATTATTATTTGACGAGAATTTTTTGTATTCCTTATACTTTCAACAACTAAATCGATTATTAAGCTATTATCCAAATCATCCTCTGGCTGATCTATAATTAATGGTGAATCACCTTGATTAAGAATAAATGCTAAAATTGCTGCACTTTTTTGTCCGGGTGAAGCTTCATTTATATTTATTTTATTCCGTTTATTAATTTTATTAATTATCTTTATTTCAACCTTATCTTCTGGAATAAAATTTATTAATGCTTGTATTGTATTTTCTTTTTTCTTATCTAACCATAACTTTTCAAAACGTACATCACAATTTGAAACATTTAGATAATTTTTTATGCTGGCATCTTCCTTCAAAGTTAAAAATTCCAACCATCTTTGAAATTCATCCTTCCTAATCCCACCATTTTGCTTAAAAATCTTCTTCTTAATCTTTTCGAATTCAGAATCAAAATTATTTAATTTACCCAATTCACTTCTAATACTAGATAACCATTTATCACTATTTGACATTGTATTTATTTTTAATTGTATATTAACAGCTCTATCATTTATAGTTTCAATTATACCTCTTCTTAAATTTGAAAGTTCCTCATAAGCTTCAATGTATTTTTGTATTTTATCTCTAATTTTATCTACACATAAGTTTTCTTCTTGTTCTTTTTGTGTAAGCTTTATAAGTTTTATATTTTTTTCATTAATTTCATTTTCTATAATTTTATAGTCTTCAATATTTATTCCATTTATACTATCTAATAATTTATTGTATTCAACTTGCTTTTTATCAATTATTATTTTTAATTCATTTTCTTCAATTTTTTTATTCTCATTTTCTAACTGAAATTTACTCTCTAACATAGATTTTAATAAATTCTCATTAATATGGTTGATATTTAAAATATTATCTTTAAGGTACTTATTATTTATTTCATTATTTAAAAGTTTTGAGTTCCTTTCACTACCCTGGATTACCTTTCTTTCAAAGCTTTTAGCCATATCATCTAATAAATTTATATTTTCTTTAAGTATTTCTTTTAACCTATTATAAGCTTCTTTTAATGCCATTAACTCATTTCTCTTATCAATAATTCCAGTATCCTGCAATTTAGACAACTTACTTTTACTTAATTCTATTTCTGCTTTTAATGTTTTTATTTCTCGTGTTTGATTTCTTATAACATTAATTTCTTCAACTAATGTAAGTATTTCTTTTCTTATTGTCGCAATTTTTTCATAAACTTCTGACTTTTTTAAGCTCACATTTTCATCAATTATTTCTAACAATGGACTATTTTCATTTTTTTCTGAATTATTCTCATCTTCAATAATGTTAAATAATTCTTTTTGACTGTATATTGATATCGGAAATTTAGGGATATCATTAGTTATGCCATCATCACTTTCGACATTCCAAATCTTTTCATTTTTCTTTCCTTTAACATGTACACAATATTCACTTATAGAGCCAAATTTGTAATAAACATCAATATTAGTATCATCTCTATATGTATTATTGATAATATGATTCTTTTTTTTCTCATCATATTGTTTAAATGCTAACCTTATCATTTCAACTATTGTCGACTTACCAGATCCCCTACCTCCAATAATACAATTTAAATTTGGAGAAAGTCGAAAATTCAACTCATCAATATGCTTAAGATTAGCAATCTTCATTCCAGATATGTAATTATGCTTAACAATGTTTTTGTCTTCACATAAATTCCCATTAGATAACACACAATAGCTTCTAGTTTCATAATCTAAAAAAGCTTGTCTTAATCCTTCTAGTGAAAATTCGCTTAGTTTTATCCAAGTATATGCTTTACCAAAATTGATTAAATCATGTTCTCCTGTACTATTACCTGGATTGTCTGAGCCAGTTACAACAGCCATATTAGGTATAATTTCATTTTTTATTTTATTATTAACTTCATTTATATCATTTTCATTTCTAACTTCTATAGCATCAAAATTTATTTTATTATAGAATTCTTTTATACCGTTTTGACCAATAGTTTTACAAAGACCTTTTTCTTCATTAAAATGAGCTGGTATTATAAGAACTTTTTCTCTATATTTTTTTATTACATCCGAAAAAGTTTTTTCATCTATACATTTAGTAGTATCTCCCCAATCTGATTTTAAAAGTCCACACTGCATCACAAATCCTTCTATATCTTCAGTCTTCATTTTGGGATCAAAAATCAATAGCATATGCGTGAAACTAGTTCCTACACAAAACTCAATTCCTGGAAATATAAATAAATCTTTGTTATCCTTTAGTTCATTCCTCAGTTTATCTATCCAACCAACAGAATTATGGTCTGTTACAACTACTGCATCCAGACCTGACTTCATTACTGCATCAATCCATTGTTTTGGACTTACGTTATTACGATTCTTAAAACACCTACTTTCTGGTGTGTGCGTATGAAAATCAATTTTCCTCCATTTTGCAATCCCCATAATTGCCCTCCAGAAATTCTTAATATTACCAAATACAATTATATGTTTTTTTACACAAAAAAACAACCTAGGAATATAACCCTAAGTTATTCTACATTTTTATTGTAAAAAGCACAAATTACTATATCATCCTTATTTATTTTTTTTATTATGCTTCTTACAGTAGTATTTATTTTTAACGTATTTTACATTGGTACATTCACAACATTCACCATAATTCATAACATTACCTCCATATGCACTATATCTATTTTTCAAAATAATTAATTATGCAAGATTTACATTATTTAATTATTTACCAAATTTATACTTTATAACCATACAGATTTATAGAATAGATTTATAATTTCTTCTTTTTAACTTTAAATTTCAACCTCCATTTCAATCCCACTCTCAAATACAAACCTAAAATGCTTAGGTGATTTTATAATTACCTTATCTATAAGTGCTACAAATAAGCTGTCATCAAACTCTGTAAGTGGTTCACTGCCATTGCCTATAGTTTGCTTGATATATTCTACTTTTTCCTTATGCTTTGTATCATTTAGCTTGCTGTTTAAAAGTTCATCCCTTTTGAGATTTAGAGATTCAAGTTCTGCTGTAATTCTGGCATATTCTTTGTTGTAATATTTATCATCAATCTGCTTTCTAATCTTTAATTGCACCAATTCACTTAAATCCTGCTCCGGCTGTGTTATTTCATTTGAAGTTTTTGAAATATCAGCTCCTACAGTATCTTTACTTATAACTTTTTCTACATTCTCCAAAAATACTTTTAAAAAAAGAACCTTTATCAACAACCATATCATTGTATAGTTGGATAAAGGCTCTCTTTAATATTAAATCATCTTCTGCTTTTGCAGAGGAGTTCTTTTTTCCTTCAATATAACTATTGCACTGCCATACTATTTTTGCAGATTTAGTACCACTATTCCAGTGCCTGCGTTTTAAAGTTTTTCCGCATTTTTCACAATATAACTTTCCACTGAAACTATATTTAGCCTATTCTGAATATAATTTTTTGCCTCATATTCAGAATAGGCTAAATTTTTCAATATTAATATTATAATACTTATATTGGATAGAAATATCCTCCACAAGCCTATCATTATGATTAGAAATCAAATTCTGATAGCAGAGATCATTATGAGCTAAATATCCTTTAACACCAAATTCCTTACAAAGTGGAAGTAACCATTCTGCTATGGAGAGTGCTTCTTCCATGTCATTAGCAGAATGGATAATGAGAACATCAATGTATCCACACCTTATGCCTTTGCATATGGTAAGAAAGCTGTTCCATGTTAAATCCTGATTCTCAGTCTGACGGTAGTCTGTTGTAACAAATGTCAATTCCCATCCCGGTTTATCTGAATAAGCCTTCTGACATTTTTCCTAATCTGTACACCGGCACCGGTCCCTTTAATAACCCTGGCATATCCTACAACATGGATTTTTCCCGGTGTTCCTAAATAGCGATTTGGTTGATTTGAATTTGTAGGCGATATAATGATTACATTTCGCGGATTCAAGATGAATTCCCATTTCTACCGATAATTTTGGTAGTGTTATGTTCGCTCTGAATACCCAAAATAGCAAGTCATTTAAACCTACAAACAATTTATTTTATTAACCACAACTAAAGCATTATCTTAAATTATTTCCGCTAAAAGGTGCACACCCCTGCACCGATTTTGCACACCCCGGTGCATTTATGTAATATTATGGATATTGAATGCCATATTTTTAGCCTAATCATCGTAAAATTTATGCTCAAAAAATAGCTAAAGCCCTTGAAATCAAGAGCTTTAGCATTGTATCAAAATTATAGTTCTTATTTGGTAGAGACGAGGGGATACAATCTTTCTTACTTATGTAATCGAATGTATAACTTTTCTAAATTTATATAAATCCGGTAATCCCTTGTTTTTCTTAGATATGTTTCCCCCATATTCCAGAGTATTTTTCAAGCCTTCGTATCCATATCACAAAGTAACCCATTAGTTCCTCTTATAGTATAATAATTTTTAATATAACTCATTTTGCCACTGCCGGAATAGATATGTTGCAAATATTGCAATAAAACAGCTTATATATTTTAAATATTTATAACAAATTATCCTCTTTATATCAAATTCTATTCATAAAATTATATTAATTAATCATTATTAATTTACTAGCCATTATTTAAAGGATATAATTATTTATATATATTATCAAAAATAACTATTATTAATATAATTCATAAATCTAATAATATAATATTTATAAAATGAAAAGGTGATTATTATGAAACATTATGAAGTTGTAGCTGCTATTATAATAGACAATAATGAAGTGTTATGTATGCAGAGGAACAAAAGTAAGTACGAATATACATCTTACAAATATGAATTTCCTGGAGGAAAAATTGAAAATGAAGAGACACATATTCAAGCCTTAAAACGTGAACTTCAAGAAGAGATGTCACTTAATGTAACATTAGGTGAAAATGACTTTTTCTTAACAGTTGAACACCAATATCCTGATTTTTCAATAAAAATGCATAGCTATGTCTGTCATGTTGCTAATAGAGAATTTGTTAGGAAGGAACATGTTAATCATGTTTGGTTAAATCCAAAAGAATTATCTAAACTTGATTGGGCTGCTGCAGATATACCAATTGTTCAAAAGATAATGGGGGGAAATATATGAATATTAGCAATTTAAATGCTAATGAGGAACTTGCAAAAGGTTTATATACAGGCTATATTGACTCTAACTTAGATTCACTTGAAAGCTATCGACCTAGGTTGTTACTAAATGATAATAAAAATGGTCAAAAGGTTCTTACAAGCATAATAAGCGAGCTAA
>DAMCZI010000038.1:0-29465 GCA_032095175.1 Clostridiaceae bacterium | reverse complement strand
GATGAGTTTTATTTTTCAGTTGCATTTATAACAAATAGCGGGGTTGCAGTTCTTATAAATATTCTCAAAGAACTTGAATCTAAAGGTATTAAAGGTAAAATATTGGCTTCCCAATATCAAAATTTTACTGAACCAAGGGCGTTAAAGAGATTAATTGAGTTAAAAAATGTTGATGTACGTATTGTTATTGATAATAATTTTCATGCGAAGGGATATATTTTTAAAAATAAAGATATATATACATTGATTGTAGGAAGTAGCAATTTAACACAAAATGCATTAAGTTATAATCAAGAATGGAACTTGAAAGTATCTTCCCTAGAGAATGGAGAAATCCTTAATCAAACCATAAAAGAATTTAATCGTATCTTTTATAGTGCAACAATAGTTAACAATGCCTGGATAGATGAATACAAAAAAATATATAATGATACCTCAAAATATAAAACATTAAAAAATCCAGAACAAGCTGTTTTTACAATTGGTCGTATTAGTCCAAACAAGATGCAAATTGAAGCATTAAAATCAATAGAGGCTTTGCGCAATGAAGGCAAAAATAAAGCATTAATTATTTCTGCCACTGGCACAGGCAAAACTTACCTTTCTGCCTTCGATGTAAAAAAGCGTAATCCTAAACGACTTCTGTTTGTTGTACATAGAGAAAATATAGTACGTGCCTCTCTTCATTCATACAAAAGAATCTTTGGTTCTGAAAAGGAAATGGGTATTTTAAGTGGAAACCAAAAGGATTTCAAATCAGATTTTTTATTTGCGACCATTCAAACAATATCCAAAGATGATATTTTAGGAAAATTCCCAAAGGACTACTTTGATTATATCATTATAGATGAAGCTCATCGCTCTGGAGCTAATACATTTCAAAAAATATTAGATTATTTTACACCAAGATTTTTATTAGGAATGACCGCAACTCCTGAACGTACAGATGGTTATGATATATTTAAAACATTTGATTATAATATTGCATATGAAATTAGGCTCAACAAAGCTTTGGAAGAAAACATGCTATGTGCTTTTCATTATTACGGTGTTAGCGATATCAAAATTGATGGAGAACTAATAAATGAAAATGTTAACTTTAATTCTCTTGTTAGTGATGAACGTGTTAAGCACATTATTGAAAAAGCATCGTTTTATGGATGTGACCATGGGCGTATAAAAGGTTTAATATTTTGCAGTAGAATAAATGAGGCAACTCAACTTTCTAATAAATTAAACACTAAAGGATATCGAACATTGGCTCTAGATGGCTCAAATAGTGAGCAGGAAAGAGAAGAAGCAATTAGAAGGTTAGAAACAGATATAGATACAGAAGAAGCATTAGATTACATATTAACTGTTGATATATTTAATGAAGGTGTTGATATACCATCAATTAACCAAATTATAATGCTAAGACCAACTCAATCTGCTATTATTTTCGTTCAACAATTGGGTCGTGGTCTAAGAAAAAGTGATAACAAAGAATTCTTAACTATAATTGATTTTATTGGGAATTATAAAAACAACTTTTTTATACCAATTGCTTTATATGGAGATAGTTCATATAATAAGGACAATCTTAGAAAACTTATTAATAATGGCAGTAGTTATATTCCGGGGGCTTCAACAGTTAACTTTGATTCTATAACAACTGAAAGGATATTTGACTCTATTGATGCAGTTAAGCTAAATAATAAGAAGGACCTAGTAAAGGATTATACATTATTAAAATATAAGCTGGGGCGAATACCTTCGATGATGAACTTTGTAAATTACGGAAGTCGTGATCCATATTCCTTTGTGGATTACTCGAAATCATACTTTAATTTTATTTGTAGCATTGAAAAGGAAGTGAAGAATGAACTTTCTGAACTTCAATCAAAATATTTGGAGTTTTTCTCAAAAGAGTTAGGAAGTGCAAAACGTATTGAAGAGTCTATATTGCTTTTGGAGCTTATAAATAAGAAAACTATATCCGTTTCTAAATTTAAGAACATAATATTTCAAAAGTTTTCTTATGTTGTATCTGATGCTACAATACAATCATGTATCAGAATATTAAATTGTGAGTTCTTCAATAATCAAGACCAAAACAATTATAGGAATATAAAGAGCATTGGGTACAAAAATAATGTATTCACCTTAAGTACTGATCTTCAAACAGCACTAGAAAATGAAAACTTTAGAATGTACCTTATAGATATATTAAACTATGCTATATATACTTTTACAAATTCCTTCTCAATCGATAGTTTTATGCAAGGTTTTGAGCTATATGAGAAATACACACGAAAAGATGTGTGTAAAATATTAAATTGGGGAACTGATGAATCCTCTACTGTATATGGATATCGTATTAAATATAATACCTGCCCTATTTTTGTCACATATGAAAAACGAGAGGATATATCCGAAAGTACCAAATATAAAGATCATTTCATTAATGCGCACCGATTTAGCTGGATGACACGAAGCCGAGTTCACATGAACTCAAAGGAAATTAAGGACTTACAAAATTATGATAAAACAGGTCTGCGAATTTTGCTTTTTATAAAGAAAAGCGATAGTGAAGGAACTGATTTTTACTTTATGGGTGATATGGAGCCTGTATATTATGCACAAACGGATATTACAAATGATACTGGAGATAAATTACCTATAGTAAATATTACTTTTTCAATGAAAGCTCCAGTAGATGAAAAGATTCTTGAATATATATCAAATTAAACTATTGGGTAATATGTAGATCATAATATAATTCTTAATGTATATAATACACTCTAATAATCCTAGATTTTTAAATGGATATCTGCTTGATATAGCTAATATTGATTAAAAGGATGCCAGTCCATGTCACCATACAATGAGCTGGCATCCTTTTAATCAATATAAACAAATGATTGTGGCGCATAATTCAGTCCATAATCAGATAATGTTTTAGGATTGTCAAACTTTTTTATTTTTCCCAATCTGTATGCAACTGCAATTTCTTTTCCTTGATAGTATAAATCAAAAAAGTCCTTAGTAATGCCTGAAAAATCACTTGTAATATTCCATACTTCATCCGGTCCATCAATTATAATGTCTTTAACTTCAGCTTCTGCAACTATAAGTTTTATAGGTGATGTAGCATAAATAACTATTTTTTTAACATCATCACGACTACATCTAATTTTTCTATATTCAAATTTTTTACTTCCATTCAATATATTTTCTACATGTTCAGGATTAATTGATAATAACATTCTGCACATCTTTTCCACCCTTTTTCAATATATTAATAAAATCATCTTTAGATAATTCAATACTATATGGATATCCATCAAAATAACCATTCGTTTTAAGCCAATCATAGTTGACATTATTTCCAGATCCAAAATATCCATTATACACCATTTCAATCATAACTACTGAGTTTTTTTCATTATAGATTTTTCTTAATTGTTTTTCATCGAAAACAGCTTTGTTATTAACTTTTTTTATAAAATCTTCTACCTTAACTAAGCAAAATCCATTACTTTTTATCTCAGTTACAGCTGTTATAACGCAAAATGAAGAAACCACTGACTTATATTTTTTTATTCCATCCCCTGTATGTATTCTATAAATTAGCACTGGCTCTCCAGGTCTAATATGTATGAAATTAGAAGGACTAGCTATATATATTTTAGATACTCCATTAGCTGCAGAAAGTTCTAACGTCTCTTGTTCTGTTCTTGCTAGTTCCGAATAAGGAAATAAAGTATCATGATAATAATCATTAATTGGTATGTATCCTGCTTTACTAAAATCAACATTAATAAATGGGAATGATTTGTATGGATCACTCTTTTTAATATTTCTGCGATCCTTAATGTATACGCATTCCCCTCTACGATTCTTGCCTTCACAGGCAAACCCAAAGCGTTCAAGTAAAGCAATAAGCTCATGGTGATGTTCAAAAACAGTCACATAGATTTGGTTATATCTTAGTTCTTGCCATATCCATAATGAAATACCCAGCGCACCTTCACCTAATCTCTTTCCTTTAATTCTTTCCTCAAGTTTCATGGTACCAATTTTTAATCGTTCTTCTTTAGGTAATATTTTATCTTGTAGTTCTATTTCTTCATTTTCCTTTTTCAAATAAATAAATGCACATATTCCTTTTTTATCTTGGTATATATAAGCCTTCTCCCCAATAGAACCTTTTTTTTGAAACCAATCAGAAAATTCCGGATAATCTTGTTTTAATGTATTAAAAAATGGGTCATTGAGATCACATTTTCCAAAAGGCACATAATTAAATCTATCTGCCATGCCCCTGCCCCCTTATAATTTCATTGTTTATTTTTTAATAAAAACATAAAACTTATCCAGTTATTCTATATAACATTTATTTTTCAATCTTAAGTATTTCTTACAATATCCCCTTGCATCAAATAACACTTTAGAGATAAAGATAGTGTTATTTATCTTGTAATTATATATTACATAATATTTTCTAAAATTTTATTATATGCAAATATAGAAGACCAATAGTTAACTTTCATACATAGCATTTTATATATATTTACCTAAACTTTTTTACTTTCCCCAAGACTTTTAATTTATTTTTAGTATTAATCATTATTCTACTACTAATAAATAATCTAACTAATTTAATTCTATAGTAAAATTCACCTAGAATCAAACTTTTTTGTCTACTATCTTACATATATGGTATAATGTTCATGTGGTGATATAAATGATATTTATTGGTGGAGTTCATGGGGTAGGTAAATCATATGTCTGCGATATCATCAGTGAAAACACTGGATTAGAAACCTACTCTGCAAGTTATTTAATCTCTGAATTCAAGATGAAAAATTTTTCAAAAGATAAAAGGGTCTCTGAGATTAATAAAAACCAAGATTTACTTATTAAAGCTTTCAATTACATAAATAAGCCTGAGTGTATACTAGATGGACATTTTTGTTTATTAGATGAAAGCAACAAAATAACAAGAATACCTATGTCAACTTTTAAGGAGCTTGCTCCTCAAAAAATAGTTCTGCTATATGATACCCCAGGCTTAATCACAAATCGTCTCTATAAAAGAGATGGCATATTTTATAATATAAATAATATCGAGAAATTTCAAAATGAAGAATTGCTATACTTTCAAGAGGTAGTCAAGACCCTTAACATACCTCATTTCATCCATAAAAGTTCTGATAATATAAAATATTTAATAGACTTCATTTGCAGAAATTAAAATTTCAATCCTATTCGAGAGTTCAAATAAACTTATTAAACTCCTACGCATTATATAATAAACATAAGAAGATGTACACAGTATATTTCACTATCTTTTTATATATAATTTATGTTATATCCTCAAAATCACAGATTATAATTTTTATTATTTATTACCTTGCTTAAAAGCACTCTTTTCCTATACTTTCCTCCCTCACTGCCTCAAATTCTTCTCTATTTAGACCTTTATATTATACAATTGAATATAAAACCTCAATAATATCTGCTATTTCCTCAGTAGTTTTGATTCCTGATATTCTTTAAATTTATCCATAAGCCTTTTATTTATCTCAGTTATATAATCCTCATTATTTAAAGTAACCACATTAGACTTCATGACATAATTCATTATTATCTTAAGGATTCTATCTCTTATGAGCTTGTTATAGATTTTTATAATCTTATCTTCACTTTTCTACATATTAGATTTTCAAACTATCCTCTTAAAATACTCCTCCAACTTCCCATCACACCACCCAACAATCCATTCCTTCTCTTTCTCCTCCAGTCTCCTCCAAATATACCTGTTAAACTCCACATACTCCACATCCCTGCATCTTTCCACAAATCTCATATCCTCAAACCTCCTAAATGGGTTTTGGAATATGTTTCTTCCAACCTCTTTTTCGGTATAACTTTCTCTGCTGTATAAGCTGTTGGGTTTTTCGGGCTTTAGGCCCTTTTTCTTTCTATTTTCATAGAAATCAATAAAATAGTTAACTATATCATCAACACATACCTTTCCTTCATTATCTGCATATTTTAGCATTGCTTTCAGAAGAACTGGTTTAAAGGAATAGGACATGTCCATTTTCTTAACAAACTCAATAAATTTATCCTTCATATTGGCTGGGGTAATAAGCTGCCAGCTAAATTGTTTTGCATAGTTTTCTATAGTCTCTTGTTTAAAATATTTAAAGCTTCTGCTTCCCATTGGTATCTCAAGATCTGGGATTATTAAACCTTCCCTTATATATCTTTCGATGGTTTCGCTTTGGACATCTACCATCCTTACAAATTCCATTTGGGATATCAGGTTTTTAACCTTCTCCTGCCAGTTGAAAAGCTCTATTGGCTCATAGTCCATAACATTTATAGGGAAGTCTATCAATGCCTCTGGTTTTTCACCTCTCATAAACAGATCATTGTCAAATTTTTTTAATCCATCTGGAGCTAGGATATATTCACCTGGTCTGTATTTATCAAAGTTAAGCAATCTATGCAAAGATAATGGCATATTGAATAGGTTGGCGTTGTCTATAAAGTCAAAGACTAAAAGGCAATCCTTACCCTCAGATTTTCTTGTTCCTCTTCCTAGCTGTTGAAGGTATATTGTTTTTGACATTGTTGGTCTTGCCATAAATAAAACCTGGGTTTTGGGGCTATCCCAACCTTCGTTTAAAAGGTCACAGGCACAGAGAACATTTATATCTCCATTTTCATATTCTTGTAGTATTCTATCTCTTTTAGCTTTTTTAGTTGTTCCGGATACTGCTTCTGCCTTTATACCAGAGTTTTTAAAAAGCTCTGCTATTTCTTCTGCATGCTTAACAGAGGCACAAAATATAACTATCTTTTTATCCTTAACAAATTCTATATATGTATCAAGTATCACTTTATTTCTTTCGGGAATAAAAAGCTTACTCTCTAAGTCTTGGGAATTGTATTTAATACCATTTATTCTTACATTTGATATATCAATGTTTGTTTTAACCCTTATGCATCTTATAGGTACTAACTCCCCTATTTTTACAGCTGTCTCAAGGTCTAGTCTGTGGGCGACATTTTTAAATAGCTCTAATATGTCTTCCCCATCTTCCCTTTCTGGAGTTGCAGTAAGGCCAAGGGTAAATTCAGGGTTAAAATGGCCTAGCACTTTTTTATAGGTTTCAGCCGCTCCATGATGAGCCTCATCTATTATTATGTATTCAAACTCATCTGGCTTAAATTTATCAAGGTTTTGCGATATACTTTGTATGCTACCACATATTACATAGGAGTCCTTTTCCTTTTTCTCTCCTATATAAAGTCCTGTATCAACATCACCCCAAAGGTTATCAAAGGTTTCTTTAGCCTGATTTACAAGCTCCTTTGTATGGGCAATAAATAGAGTCCTTTTACCAAGCCTTTTTGCATCTGTTACTGCTGTAACCGTCTTACCTGTACCTGTTGCATGATATAGAAGTGCTATACTCTCTCCCTTTTTTCTCATATCCTCAAGGTTTTCAATTGCATTTTCCTGATGTTCCTTAAGCTCAATTATTTTTCCTCTTTGGGTCGGAAGGTAGTCCTGTATTTCTTTAAATATTGGGAGTTCTCCTAAATAGGTTTTTAGCTCATCCTTTACTCTTTCCCTTTGGTTTTTTAATTGGTTGTAAGGCCAACGGTACACCTTCCAGTTATTATATATAAGGCTGTTTTGCTTTAATAGATCATCATAATATTTATTCTGGGATACTTTATTAGGATTATGGTATGTTTCTCCATCTATCTCTATAGCAATCTTTTGATTTCCACATTCCAGTGCAAAATCTATATAGCGATTTCCTCCGTATATGTCCATTACTGGATACTGTATAAAAAGATAGTTTGAATTTTCGGGTCCAAATACATCTATGAATATATCTATAAATAGATCTTCAGCAACGCTGGAAAGCTTTATTGTATCATTTTTCATATGTTATGACTCCTTTTCCTATACTCTAAAAAAAGATAAAACTTCCTTAATAATATAAGTTCATATTCAAATTATTTGCCTTTGAAAACTGTTATCTTTGGATGATAACATTCTAACCATTTCTTTCAAAACATCTCAATAATCATCTATATATGTATTCGCAATATTTTTCCAAATTCCTACCATAAATTTATTTTTTATTACAAAATATTGCTATCTATAAAAACAAATAACATAAGGAGCCACTAAACATTTCATTTAGATATCTATATTCTTCTTGTTTGACACTAACCTAAACTTTTTATGTGTCAGTTTTTTAAATCTTTAGCAACATTTTTTCATTATGTATGTCCACATAATAAGTTGGATAAAATAATCAACGAGGTGTTTTTTTATGTTATTTGTAATATTTATTTTAATTGCAGTTATTATCATTCTTTCATATTACTTATATAAAAGTCAGCAAAAAATTAAATTGCTAAGGCATCTGAAGCCTAGAGATTTATGGCTAATTAGAGAGAGGATAAAGATGATGTCCCCAAGGGATTTTGAGGTGTTTTGCGGGTGCTTGTTTAGGATGCTTGGGTATAAGGCAGGGGTAACAAAAGCAACTAAAGATGGCGGAAAGGATATTATCTTATTTAAGGATGGAAAATATATTTTTGCAGAGTGCAAGCATTGGAAGGACTGCATAGTTGAGGGGTTAGATGAGGAAGGTGATTATAGCTCTAGTTCAATAACACAGGATATCGCACACAAATTGAGAGGAGCTATGGATTATGGGTTTGATGGGAAGAAACCTATAGAAAAAGGTATTATTATAACTACTACACGGTTTAGCGAGCAATGCCAAAAATATTGCAATGCTATGAACATTGAAATGATCGATATAGACCGTATGATGGAATTGATAAAGCAGATTGGTACAACTAGCGTTTATACAGTAGCTGGGATAGATATGAGGGGTGAACTAATTTGATTAGATAGTGTATATTTAAGCAAATGGGGTTGTTGCATAAGAAAGGTTATACCTTATATCCCTAGGTAACAGGCACTTGAGTTATGAGTTATTTATGATAGATGAGAATTAATGGATAGATTTTCTTAAATAACTCATAACTCAAGAGCCTGTCACCAAGAGATAGTGCGCGATAGTCCCTTTTGAGACCTCAAGTCACAATAAAAACTTGAAATTATACTTGATATACAATTTTCAAAACTCAGCTTAAACTTCCAAAACCCTTATCTTGTATTTCCCTAAGAATTCTTTAACCCCATCAATATCTATCCCATGTGCAATATGCATGTTGGATTGAAGCTCTTCAGGAAGATATTCTAAATATTTGGATACAAAAAGCTCATCACATTTAGTATGTTTAATAAGATCTTGGGGAGACCAATTATTTGTTTTTATTCCGTCTAATACATCTATGATTGAATTATCTCTCTCCATCCTTATTCTTCCTAAGTCATCGCAGCCCTTTACCTTTATCCCCATGGATCTCAGCATCCATACAAGTGTTCTAAAAACCTTAGTACCCGTGAAGGTTTCAAAAATCATTTCTTTTCTATCCTTCCATATCACTCTTTCCTCAGAAGTTATTCCATGGAGTTTATATGGTGTTCTTAGTTCATCTAATAAATGTGCTGCATCATCATTTATATAGCTGAATTCATTTGTGTCACACAGTATTTCTATGATTCTCTCTAATATTTTATTGTGAAGCTTTACGCCTCCGCCAAAATATCTTGGAGGATTTGCATTTGAAGCGCTCTCTACATATATCTTGTCTCTTTTCATATCTATACTGATTATGGTCCACAGCTTGCCTGCCAGTATTATGTTATCCCCTTCAGCAACTGTAAATCCTTTATCAATCTTTCCGATTGTTTTAACTCCATGTTGAACCGTATATTCATCTGAATTCATAAATACAGAGTAAAATTCCCTGCTTCTTAAAATTCTTTCTCCTTCAATGCCAACAATATACTCATTTCTCCCCTGTATAATTTCAAGATAATCATTTTCTACCATATGATTTATCAAATATTCTATTTTGCCTCGGGGCAATTCATCAAATACTAAAATACCCCCTATTCTATTTAACAAATCCTCATATGTGATTCCATTTGCCTCATTGCATATTGATATTATTTGATGGAAAAGAATATCGTAGGGAAGAGGATACCCCCTGGCTGGTTCTATCCATTTATCCTTTAATAGCTCCATAACTGATAATGATTGAAGCAGGCTATCACTTCCGGTTGTATAAAGCTGAAGCATTTGATCTGCATCTTTTTTTCGTCCTGAACGTCCAAGTCTCTGTTTTAGTGATGATACTGTAAATGTACTATCTATCTGAATAACAAGCTCAATCTCTCCTATGTCTATTCCCAGTTCAAGTGAACTTGTTGCAACAACACTTTTGGGATAGGTAGACGAAGCCATTGCCTTTTCAACATACTCCCTCTCATTTTTATCAATAGAAGAATGATGTGCAAGATAAGTTTCGCCTATTCCCTCTCTTTGGGCTAATCGGTTTAAGAATACAGTAGTTTCTTCAACTCCACCCCTGCTGTTGCAGAAGATCAGAGCTTTATTATCCCTAGTTAGTTCCCTTATATCTTCATATAGCTCCATTGGCTTTTTCCCATCTACTTGGGTATTCATATGCATTAACGAATACAACAGTCCCTTTTGGCTTTCCTTAACCTCAACAACCTCAACATTATCTGTATCTTTGGAATTTAGCCACTTTTTAACAAAATCAAAATCACCTATGGTTGCAGATAGCCCTATTATCCTTGGTCTTTTGTTGCAATATCCTTCCATTCTGTAAAGCAAAGATCTCAGCTGCGCACCTCTTTCCCTATCAATAAAGGAATGTATTTCATCTATAACTATAAAGTCCAAATCTTTAAAGAGTATGTGGGCTTTTTCAGTCTTATTAGTAAAAATGCTTTCTATGGATTCTGGAGTTATTTGAAGTATTCCTGATGGGTTCTTCATTAATTTATTTTTCTTATTCTGTTCAACATCTCCATGCCACCTGTGGATTGATATCTCAAGATTGCTGCAGAGATTTTCAATTCTTTCAAACTGGTTGTTTATAAGTGCCTTAAGTGGAGAAATGTATATAACCTTTAAGGCTGATTTTGCACTTTCCTCTATAAGACTTAATATTGGTAAAAAAGCCGCCTCAGTTTTGCCTGAAGCAGTACCAGAGGATATGATAACATCATTATCTGTATTTATAATAACGGGAATAGCCTTATCCTGGACAGGAGTAAAGCTATCCCATTTCATATTCCAAACCTTCTTTTGCATTTTTTTTGATAATAAACTAAAGGAGTCCATAAATACCTCCTATTGAGCTGTTCTTTGGAAACGATTTTGGATTGGATTTTTAATCTCTTCTTTTACTTTTTCTTCCTCACCAAAAATTAATGTAGGATTTACATCAGGGCTCTGTTGAAGAATATTAAGCCCACCTATAAAATTCCTTACCACATCCCTTGTTGTTATGTTTTCTTCTGCACCAGGTCTTGAGTATTCAATTTGAATAAATCTTTTAATATCATCATCTGTTATTCTTGTTGAGTATTCATAGTGAGCAGCATGAACATCTTTTACCTTTTGAAGTAAAACAAATGTCTCTTCAATCCTTAATGGAGTAAGTCTTATTACAGGCTGTGACATATCACGGTGTTCATTTGTTGCAAATCTGTTTGTTTGAAGTCTGCTTTTCAATGCTTCATAGCTAAATAGTCCTCTTCTCTCATCATCTAGAAACTCAGGGGTACCACCAATTGTAATATAAAGCCCTTCCACATTTCCTTGAAGCGTATCATTGTATATTTTAAGTATTGTTTCGTAGTTTTTATCCCTTGTCTGGGAATGGGTTATTTTATACAGATTTATTGCTTCATCAAAGTTTATTACCAACCCTGCATATCCTATCTGTTTTACAAATTGAGATATAACCTTTAGATAGTCATAATAGTTGCTGTCATCGATTATGTCTCTAACACCAAGGTCTTGCCTTGCTTCAGTTTTAGTTGCATATTCTCCCTTAAGCCATCTTAATGCATATCTTTGAAGGCTCGAGTTATCTTCTATATATCCTTTGAAATATAGAGTTAAAATTCTAGCAAAATCAAATCCACCTGTTAATGCATCCATTTTAGTAACAGTTTTATTTATTTCAACTTCAACATCCTTAATAAAACTTGGGTTTGTAAATTCTACAGAGCCATAGCCATTTTCAACTGCTACCTTTGACTGAACTTCACTTATCCATTTGTCAAGAATAGTTGGTAGGGCATTTCCATCAGGTACTGTGGAAACAGCTAGGTTTTTTATCAATTCCCCATATAGTGCAACTGCCTTACCTTCACTTCCATAAAGGCGCCTCTCCGGGGTAAAATCTGCTTTGGCAACAACAAAATTCTCCTTGAATGCTATTTGTTGAATAAGTGCCTGCATAAAGCTTTTACCACTTCCAAAGGGTCCAATAAAAAATTTGATGATTGATGAACCCTTTTTAACATTGCCGAGTTCTCTTAAAATTTGATTGGCCTCTTCTGCACGGCCTACCATTATATATTGAAGACCTCTTGCTGGAACAACTCCACCTTGAAGAGCATTTAAAATTACTGATGAATCTCTTTTTTTAATGTTCATTTACCTCACCTTTTTTAATTTTAATAATTATGTCCTCATAGTCTTCGTATATAACATAATAATCCCCATGGATTTCTATAAGATTATCATCTAAATAAGTATTTGCTTTTTCATTTATGCTGCTAATGAAAGTACCTAACATCATGCCTATGGTTTTAATAAATATATTTGATTCACTTATACTTTTTTTGAGACCTTCAAAGCTTTCAAGGTATTTAAGTTCCATTGCATTTAAGGATTCAATAAACTCATCCTCTTTTGTATCACTACCACAATTAAATTCAAAGTTGTTTATAGGATTCTTATCAGTCTCTTCAACTACAACATCATCTATTGCTGCTTCCTGTAATGAAGCCTGCCCTACTTCATCATCTTCATATCCCATTTCTCTAAAGTTGCTTTGAAGTTCCTCACTATGTTTATTTAGCCTTTCAATCTCTGCCATATTAAAGGTTATTTCATTCCAAAGTTTTTTTTCTTTTAGTGGGGGTGAAATACTTATGGTTTCTTCACCTTTTCTTCCTTCCTGAGCAAGGATAAATCTATCTTTCAATTTTTTAGAATATAGCTTTTTAAACAGCATTTTCCTAAAATTATCTGGAAGTTGTTCACTTTGCACTTCAACATATCTTTCCTCGCCCATAATAAACCTTAAAACATTTTCACTCATTTGAAGGAGAGCAGTAATTTCATCAAATATTTTTTTTGAAGGATGGTGTATTACATACTTTCTATCTGTTGTATTTAAACTTCTTCCTACTATTGCAGCTGATACTGAAGTTGTAAACAGTATCCCATTCCGTATTATATTTTCTTTTTCAAACCAATTTTCTAAAAGGCTTATTCCTTGGGATTTATATATATCGTTTAAAAGAACAATTCCTTGTCTAAAGGTATAATATATTTTACTTTTATTATTTCTGAAGAATTCGGTTTCTTTATATGGCTTTAGATATTTTTTCCATGCTACAATACATATTTTATCAAGCTTGTCTTGATTTTTAACTATTCTTTTATATGAAGGATCCTCCCTAGGTTCATAACTAATACACCAGTCTTCTGCTAATTTTTCTTCTCCAAGTTCAATTAAAAAATCATGTATCCAAATAGGAAGATAATTTTCTAACTCAGGCTCTCTTTCCCTATAGTTTTCATATAGCCTTTCCATCATACTTACATTAAAAGCAGCATTATCATTGAAGGTATAATTTATTAGTTCATGGGCAAATAAAAGAATATAATCTAAATCCGTATCAAGATATTCATCATTCAAAACCCTTTGTCTCCAGTAAAAATACCATTCCTTCTGAGCATCATTTAAGCGCCTAAAAGTTGCTCTATGATAAACTAATGGTACATATATAGCTCTATTTCCTCTAATATTTGCATATTTCAGTGAGTCCCAAGCAAAAACTATATTCTTTGGGCTAATAATTTTATTTGCTAACCATTCAATGTATTCTTCATCAATTTTAAATTTCTGCAGGGAATCAAATATATATTGCGGTGTTTTTATATGGGCATATTTATTAAGTATGATATTATCCATTGAATAGATAGTATCTGGACTGAGTACATTTTTAACTTCATTTTTTAATATAGCTTTCACCTCTTTAGGATTATTGACTTTCAGAGGTTTATTAATACCTTCTCTAAACCATTTATTAGTAAAAATCATATCAATTCATCCTAAAATATAGGAATATAAGTCCAGCAGAATACCACATACAAACATCATTAAATAATTTAGCTATCAAAGGCAATATGCCATCATATATATACACAAATAAGGGACAGCTAATTAAAAATCTATCAATACATTTTTAATTAGCTGTCCCTTATTTACTTAATCACCTTACATTACATAAAACAACTTATTTATCATGTACTTTAAGAAGCACAATGCCTTCCTCAAATCCTCCTCTTTCCTCTCTCTTCTCTATTCTCTTATTGTTCAAATCTTCTTCAGTATACCCCAAATTATCAGCTAGTCCATATAGCACTTCCATTATATCTGCCAATTCCTCAAGGTTCTTATCCTCAAGGAACTCTTTGACCTCTTCTTGAAGTTTTACTTCGAGAAGCTTGTAATGCTCTTCTTTATTAGCAATTTTTATATCATATTTATTGCCTTGGGCTTCTATAATTTGAGGAATCTTATCTCTAACTAATTTGTTATATAATTTCATAAGCTACTACTCCTTTTCTTGTAACCTGTTTACAATTTCACAGTCTACATCAATTTCTGATAGGAACATTTTTATGCTAATGCATTACCTGCATTCAAGGGCTAAATTAATGTTTCCTATAAATCTATTTTCATTCAGGATACTGCTCTGGTGATTGTCCTTTTCATTCTATTATCTCTGGTCTTATTTGTAGTGCACCATTCTTATCAATATCAACAACAACTATATCAAACTCCCAATCATCACCGAAATCAAAAACATATTTAATTTTTTGACCTTTATATAAGTTAGCTTCTTCTAAAGCAACATCATTCTATATCTCATACGGATTGCCTGTATATGTGATTTTAACATTTTTTCTATTTCCACCAATATAAAATTCATACATATAGTCATTATCAAACTAATACCTTCGTCTTCTCTTAAATCCATAAATTTTCTTCAATCTTTCTAGCATTTCAAAAACTACTGGACATACGTTTGCAAAATCAACTATACTCAGCAAGCTATGTAATCTTTCTGGTTTATTTGTAAATGGATACTCTCTACATACTTCTGGTTTACATTCTTCAATGCTGCAAGCACCATTTTCAGTTAAAAAACGACATGGCTTTCCTTTTACCTCATATCCATTAACAGTCATTCCTATATACTTATCCATAAATTCTTTCTTTGTTATTTTAAGTAACTTAGCAGCCGGCTCTATTTCAATTTCTTCAAATGTTGCTGAATACTCTTTGCAACAATTTCTGCATTTGCTGCAATCATAATCTTTAAATAACTCATTATGCAGCTCTAAAAATTGCTCATCTATTTCATCTGGATCTGCATGATTTTTTAAATATATTCTAAAAGCATAGTTTTCATCTTCAACTTTTTTAAATGCTTCTTTTATTTTTGATGGTTCTATCACAATATCATCTCCTGTACTGTTCTAATAGTTATCAGAAAATATTCACTTGATTCTTATTGTATCATGACGTTTGCTGGAATAAAACATAATCGCAATGTTTGCGGTAAACTATGGTACATTCAAATTATGTTAACGGAAATGTAATGTAATGATGTGCATAAAATTAAAAATTTCACTCCTGATGTTGTAATATCTTCAAGTTTTTCTGATATAGCTTTCTGTGTTATATTTGGGTTATCCATAATTAAATCTTGTATTCCTTTTCCAGTTTTACGGATAGTTTTCTAGATAGTTTTCTGGGCAGTTATTCTTCCTGTATAGTTTTTATTTATAGTAGTTAATCATCATCCTTAGAAAACTGCCTATTTTTATAAGTCGAAGTATAAATCTCTGCATTACCTAATTCTTTTGAATCTCCAGAACACAGATAAATATGCACTTTGTAGGGGGCATTCATCTTTATTTTTCTTATATTCCTTACATGAAAATAAATTGGTACAGTGCTAACCCCTTTTGGAAGGTAAGTGCTTTCTATTCTGCAAGCCATCTCAACTTCTGGTTCTTTTAGGTCGCCTATAGTAACGCATTCACCGTCGGCAGAATAAAGCAAGGCAAAGAAATTATAACGCTCTTTCTCTCCTACATTTACTTTAATGTCTACCTCAAGGTACTCATACCACCACTTTATGCCATAATTATAGCGATTGTTGCCAGCGATACCGAGTATTTTAGCTTTTCCAGATGGCAGCACTTCTGGTTCAGTTTCCTCAATCGACTGTTTAGGTGCTGTTGTTTGCTTAGGTTGGGTAGCTTTACATGAATTGAGGGTTAAAATCAGTATGACACCAATCATCATATGTAAAATCTGTTTAAAGACACGTTTACATGTCCTGATTGATTCATCACTTTCCATTTATTGATCCTCCCGATCTGATGTGTCCTTTATACTATTTATGATATAATTATATTGTTTAATCACTTGTATAATGAAGAAAAAGGAGAGTTTCTATGAATAAAAAAAATAGTGATAAGTTGGTAATCATTACAAGAATAATGTGTTTCTTTATTATCGCTGCTATGTTTGCAGGATTTTTTATAGGCTTAAATCTTAAATAAAAAAACAGGCAGGAAAATATTATTTTAACTATATATAAATAGACTTAGTAAACCCAGTATTTAATTGATTTGCTGGGTTTTCATTTATTATAGGTTAAATATTCTTATAATAAGCTAGCTGTTTCTTTTAATTTTATCATTTATCAATTTCTCGCACTTTTCTTTTTTATTAGCCACACCAACATTTTCAGGATTTATCTCCAAGGCTCTTTCATAGCAGTTAATCGCCTCGTAGTGTCTGTTTAATAAAACTAGGATATCACCTTTGCATATGAGGGCTTCTTCATAATTCTGATTTATCTCTAATGCGATATCGCATTCATCAAGTGCTTCATTGTATTCATTTAAATTTATTAGGGCTATTGCCTTATCAAAATGTGTTCTGGGAGTTTCCGAGTCTAGTTCAAGGGCTTTATCGAAGAGTTTAATTGCTTCATTATAGGCTCCTGATCCTGTCAGCTTTTCACCTTCAAATGTATAACCAAGAGATTTTTCAGCGTCTTCCAGTTTGTTACTTCTAAATGTATTACCAAAATGAAATGGAGAATCTTGTGAGCCTTTATATGCACAAAATCCTACTAATAATATGAGAACTAAGTAAAACCCATTTACTATGTAATATTTAATTATTTTAGATCTTACTTTATTCAAAATACCTTTTTCATCATGAATTATCTGTAAATCAGGTATATCTTCATTATGTATTTCAATATCAAAAGAATTTAAAGCTTTAGACTTTTCGCAAATAGTGCTTTCAAGCTGCTTATTACTCAAATAGCATTCAAGTATTTCTATCCATCTGTCGGCAGCCCATTTTAAAATTTCTTTATCGCAGTTCTCATTATCATTAACAACTGATGTTATATTTTGTGCTATAGCTTTTAATACGCTTTCTCTCTTTTCGTTATTGCCCAAATCATCCTTTTCAAGCTCATTGCAGTCAATATTATTCTGCTTCAAAAATTCTATAATAGAATCAAGATATTCTGGGATAAGCGGATTAGTAAAACATCTATTTTCTTCATCATTGCATTGTTCTAAAATGCTATCATAAATTTCCTTTGAAGCCTCATATTTTCCCTGATAAAACTCTGTACAGGCAATTTTACCATTTAGATAGTGTCCATTGGTGTAATTCTCCGCTATAGGTTTACAGTATTCCTCTGCTTCGCTATATCTGCAAAGGTTGATAAGTGCTGCTGCTTTTCTGATGCAAACATCCCCTTCACTACAGCCTAAACTTACAGCCATGTCAAATTGAGTTATGCTTTCTTCATATCTATGAAGCGCAAATAGGACAGCTGCCCTACGAAGGCATATATCGCCTTCCTTAGGATCTATATCAAAGGCATGATTATAGCAATCTAATGCCTTTTCAAGTTCTCCGCATTCTTCATAAACTATGCTCTTTGTATAATAGGGGACATAGTTTTTAGGAAATTTCTTTATAAATACATCACAGGTAGATAGAGCATCCGGGAAATGACCTTGACGCACATAAATTTTAATTATCTTATCATATGAAGAAAAGGATGCACTACAAATTTTTATAGTCTTTTTATAAAACACCAGTGCTTCTGAGAAATGTTCTTTATTATATAATTTATCTCCCTCTTCTAAGTACTTTGTAAGCCTTGTGCCTCTTATATTAGTCAAAACTTTTATGCCATATATTATTAATGCAATAATAATTATTATATCCATAATAATATCACATCCCAAAAGAGCATTTAAATTCATTAACATATATTTCAAGAGAGTCCAATTATGGTAAAATTATACCATAATACTTTTTTGTAAAACAACTAAATAAGTAGTTTAAGATTGATATATTATTAATTTTCTAATAATGTATTTTCTAATGTCTGTTTTCTATCACAACTATCCATAATAATCTTTCTGTTCTCATAGTGTCTCTCTTTATGGTTCCACAAGCAAAATGTTTCATCTTCCTCTAATATCGCTTTATAAGGTATTTCTATAAATTTAACTATATAAAAAATTACCTCTTGAAAGTCTAAGTCAAATCTAAGTGTTTTTTTGCAAAATGCTTTCCATCTTAACAAGATGTCTTTATCATCAATTAAACTATATATTCTATCTAAAGAGTCGTGCTCATAAACAGTGTGCCTGTTTTGCAATGTTTCAAATATTGCTTCCTGAAGTTTTCTTCCATCAAAATCATTTGTACTAGCCAAATAGTAAATATCAAAAAAGTCTTTCATTCTACTAGTTAATTCCATTCTTGATATAATTGCATCAAATTTTTCTGCAATGGTTGTTTCTAATGAATATGTGAGAACATTAGGTCTTTCAAAATCATCAAGTAAAACAGGCAAAGACATTCTGGAAGGTGGAGGTATTACTACATCGCCTACCCCAATGTCAACACTAAAAGGAGTCCTTGTATTCTCAATATACCCTATCATATTTACTCTAATTCCATTGTATTCTCTTTGTTCAGCTATAGTATCAAAGCTTTTTATCTCAAATTTTATAAAGTCATTTATAGCTAAAGTAGCAACAATATCAAAAATAATTTTTTTAATGTTTTCAATGTCATTAGACTGATTTTTTAATAAATAGTCTGCATCCATTGTAGGTCTGCCTTTAAAACCACTAAGGGAATATAAAAGAAAACCACCCTTTAAGACAAGATTATCTGAAAATCTTGATTTTCCTATTCGTCTTAGAAATTCTTCCTGACAAAAGAGATTCAACAACAACTGTAATTGTAATCCTTCTTTTTTAGCCTTATTTTTTAATCTTGCAATTATTGATGCTCCTATGTTTGCTCTATTTGTCATTATAGCCACACTCCGATATATATTTTAACTTTATTAAGTACTCTTAAAATTTTAGCATACTCCATTAGCTTATTAATATTCTTTTCATTATCTTTAACATAGCTTTGGATGGCCTTATTAAAAACTTCTTTATCAATCTTTTTTTCATATCGTAGAATGTCACAAATTGTACGTTCTCTATCAAATATTTTCATTTTAATGCCATTTATGCTATACTCACTTACTCCCACATCCATAAGTTTTTTTTCCAAATAGAATGGAGTTATAACAGGGTAGTTTATTTTGTATTGACTTTTAGAACTATTCTTATCAACAGCTATTTGCCATGAATAAGGAATTCTATCTGTATAACCATAGTGCAAAAGAGCACTTTGAAGATAAATTACAGCTGCAGGAAATAGTTTTGCTATAATAATCTCCTCTGTGGTATCAATATCATCTGATAGTTGATATATTCCTCTTTTGAGTTTGATAATTTTCTCTTCTTTCAAGAACTGTAATATATTTCTACTGTTAAAGCCAATAGTGTTAAGTTCTGAAGTTTTCATTATACCATTATGCTTTTTAAATTCTTTAATTAACAAATTATAATCAATCATATTTTCACCTAAAACTCCGCTTTAACATGCCTTAAGCGGATACTTTAATGCAAGTTTATCATACTTTTTTTTATTAATCAATACTTATTTTTCCATTCAGTAAATATTAATAAAATCCGATTTTGTCTATATTAATCACACTAAAGATTTTACATTGGGTGCTGTGCGATTAATGAATCAAGGAATATGATTTCGCATAGATGTTTAGGATCAAGCAATGTAGAATCATTTATACAAAACATATAGCCTCTAGCACAAATTTATTCCACATAATAATTGGTCATAATATTTCACAAAAGAGCTCCAGCAAATACTGAAGCTCCTAGATATAGTTCTGAATGATTTTTTAGGATAAAATTAAAACTTCTCTCCTAAAATCCAATATTCTCATTATAATCATCATAAACAAACCTCAACAAATCAATCTCATACTCATTATACTCTTCATCAAGGTTTATTCCGTTCCATTTGTCCTCAAAGACTTCATCGCAGAGTATTTCCATGCCACCCTCGGAGTATTCTTCAATTATCTTGAAGGCATTCTTTACAAAATCATAGTCTCTAAAGCTTTCTAGGTCTGCATTTATATCACTTGAGTTGAGCATTATTGAGTATAGTGCTGCAAGCTGGTTTTCCTTAAAATGCTCACTTCTCATTTCTGTTCCCTTTTGCTCAAGCTTTACTCTTTTGTTGTTTTTAAAGCCCACTGCTGCAGCAAGGGTAAAAAGCTCGTTCATTTTGAATAAATGTTTTTTGTTTACAAGAAGGTTGTAGATGCTTTCAAACCTTTTGCTTTTGTGTATGAAAAAACTGTCGTTTAAGCTGAAACTTACTATCATTGCTGTTACCTCCTTGAAAGGGTTGCTGTTAAGTCTTCTACCCTTTGAATTTCTGTGTAGCCTTCTCGTATTTGCTTTAATCTGTATACACAGCCTATTTTATCTGCTCTTTTGAATTCTTCTTCTTCTTTTCTTGTAAATTCTGTGTCTGTCATAAGAAGAACCCATTGGGTTGTAAGGCTTGGGATTGTTTTTATTAGGTTGTCCCTGTTTTCACCGGAAACACGGCCAAATGGAGTGTCCATGAAAAGTGGAACGTTCATTTTGTTTATGCTTCCTGAGGCAACCTTTGCAAGGGCTATTACAAAGGATAGGGATACAATCTGCCTCTGGCCTGCAGAGATGTCTGAGGTTATGGAGCTGTTGTCCCAGCCCTTTACCTTTATCTCGTAGTTCTCATTTATATATATACGTGCTATTATGTTTTTGTCCTTTGAGGATATTAGTGTTTTAAATATCCTTGTTGCTTCCTCAGAAATCTTTTCCCTCATTTCAAGGCTGTAGTCCTCTAGGATTTTTGTGAAGTTTGCTTTTAAATCCTTTATGTGCTTAAGCTTTAAGCTTTCAATCCTTAGGGACTCTTCTCCCCTTGTAAGCTCGTCTATTCTTTCTTCAAGCTTAGTTAGAAAGTTCCTTAGTTCCTTTATCTTGTTTTCTGTTATTAGCTTCTTATTTTCTAGGCTTTTTCTGTTTTTCTTAAGTTCATCCTGCTTTCCTTGAAGGTATTTTAGGTTTTCTTCGTTTTGGCTGTATTCCTTAACCCTTTCTTCAAGGTTGTCTATTTCAACGTTTATTTCCTCTATCTCATCCTTTATCTCACGGATTTTCATAAGGATGTCCTGCATGTCGGACTTTACTGTATCCTTGTTATCAAGATAGTCTCTTACCTTGCTTCTAAATATTGTTATATAGGTGTTTAGCTCGGACTTATTGTACTTTGTTTTTAGCTCATTAAGGAGTTCAAAGGCCTCTGAGCCTTCTTCAAACCCTCTACCGCAGATACATACCTTTTCCTGTAGTATGTTTTCTATAAGGTCTATGGATATATCCGTTGAGTAGTTTTTGTCTATTGATTCCTGTCCAAGGTAGAACTTTGTTTTTATTATAAATTCCTCAAGTATTACGTTGTGGGCGTTTTGAGGAAGGAATCTCTTTGCTCTTTCCTTAAGCTCTGATAAAAGTCTTCTTTTTTCTGTTCTTTCGGATTTTTTCTGGTTCTTTTTATCTATTAGTATTTGAATGTCCTTGTTTTGAGAGAGCTTTCCTTCTATTTCATCTATCTCATCTGTACAGTCCTCTATGTTTTTATCCAGTATTTCAATTTCTCTCTCCAAAACACTTATATCCCTTTTAACACCCTCAAGTTCCTCTGTTGCTGCTTGAAGCTTTGTGTTTGTAGTGTATTTTTTTATCCTTGAGTTTTGCTTCTTTTCAAGGTGATCCAATATTTCTATTGATTTTGTTATAGAGTCAATCTGTAAAAGCTTTATAACTCCGTTTTTAACCTCTTCCCTGGATTTCTGGTTTGGTTTAGATAGACTTTCTATTTTTTCACCATCAAATAAGAAGAAGTCCTTAAGCTTTTTATCCAGGATGTTTCCTAGTATTGTTTGGATGTCATCATCATTTGTAAGCTTGTTTGGATCTATGTTTCCGTCTCTGTCGGTTATGAGCATCTCTACATTTATTGGAGCATCATCTATTATTTCTCCATCATCGTCCTTCATTTCAAGCTTGCTTCTTTTTATTTCATATGCAAAGCCGTCGTGCTGGAATTTTAGCCTTACACAGGCTTCCACAGGCTCTCCTATGTTTTCATTCATTTTGTTGAGGTTTACAAGATGAACTATGTCCTCATCTTTTTTTGATTTTACTCCGCTTCTTTCTTCCTGGGTTAGGTATACTACTCCAAAGAGGGCAAATACAACTGCTCTAAATATTCCTGTCTTCCCCTCTCCATTTTCTCCAAGTATTATGCTTACGTTTTTATCATCACTGCAGTTAAAATCAATGCTTTGTTTTCCATAGTATTGTCTAAAGTTTTGCATTTCCAAGCTTATTAATCTCATGCTACTCACCCTTTACTGCCAATTGATTTATTCTTCTTTCAACCATGTCTTCTACCGTGATTTCAGAAACGTTGTTTTTATTTAGGTTATTTATCATTTCAAGTGCTATTTCCCTAAGCTCCTCAGGAAACTCACCTATCTTTTCCTCAAGGTTTATGTTTATTGTTCTATTCATAGTCATATCTCTCCTTTCTTTCCTTGTATACCTCCCAGGGGAGTTTGTCCATTAGATATTCAAGGTTATATGGGGACAAGTGGCTTCTAGCGACACTTCTTGCACTGAATTCGTTAAAGGCAAACCTTGAAAACTCTGCAAACCTGGGCATTTCCTTTTCTATTATATTTGTATCTATCCTTTCATCCAAAAGCTCAATACTGTTTCTGTTTGGAAGGACTATAAAGTCTATTATCCTTGCCATGTTCTTTCCCGGGAAATTTCTAAGAATTCTTCCCCTTCTTTGTATAAACTCCCTTGGGTTTGAGGTACTAGAAAGGAAGTATGCGGTTTGGGTGCTGGGAACATCTACTCCTTCATCAAGGCATTTTATGGCTACCAGGACATCTATTTCACCTACATCAAACAGTTTTAATATCTTTGTTCTGTCGGAGTTTTTTACATCTGCGACAAATTCATGTACCTTTATTCCAAGGTCGGATATTATCTTTGTTATTTTCTTGCTTTCTCCCTTTGAACAGTATACCAGTGTATGCTTCATGCCTTCTCTGGTCTTCTGTTCCTTTAGCATTTCTATAAGTATTGGGAGTTTGCTTTCTGCCTTTGATATAATATCAGCCCTTTTAAGTATTAGCCTCTCTAGGGGGGAGTCCTTTTCCACTTCCTTTGTGGACATTAAAATCTTTGTTATTTTATTTGTCAGTTCCCTGTATTCTCTATATTCTTCGCTATTTAGGCTTACAACAACTGGCTCATATTCATATTTACAGAGGTAGCCATTTTCTATTGCTTCCTCCATGCCGTATTCGAATACTGTTTCCTTAAAATAGTTTCTTATATAGCCTGTACCTTCCTCGTCAAACCATCTGTCAGGAGTTGCAGAGAGACCTACCCTTACATCAAAATTTTGTGGAAGATGTCCTTTAATGGAGCCGCTTCCTGCATAGTGGCATTCATCTGCTATGAAAAACACATCTTCTTTAATCTTTGATACAAGGTCTAGAAAGTCACTGCTTCCAAAGGTTTTGTAGCTAACTATTGCACATTCTATCTTTGTCAGCCCTGAGTTAAAATCCTTTATCTTTGATTTAAGTCTGTTGTACCAGAGTCCTTTGCTTTCACAGCATTTAACCGGCACCTTGTAGCCAAAGCTTAGTATGTTGCTCTCCCACTGTTCAATCAGGTGGTTAAAGGGAACTACAACTATTAAGAATATCCTGTCCCTTTTTTCATAGTATTTCATTGATGCAGCTATGCTTGTTATTGTCTTACCAGTTCCAGTTGCCATCTCTAATATGCCCTTCCAATCATTATTGATAAGGCCTTCTATAGCCTGCTTCTGGTAGTCGTTTAAATCTTTTATGAATTTAGGAAGCTGTATTTCCTTTTTCTTTATTTCATAGGGCCTTTTTTCTGATTGATATTTTCTTAATTCAACCTTAAGCATCTCTGGGACCTCATATAGGTCATAGAATTCATTGTTCTGCTCCCACATATTTTTAAACCTTTTTAAATGCTCTGTTACGTATTCTGCCTGTCCTGGCTCCCAGCTTTTAAAAACGGAGAAGCTTTCTCCGTTGTAGGTTGCCTGGAGAGAATCGTTGAAGGAGCCGTGGAGGCATACCCTGTCTCCAGACTCATCCTCAAATATTGCAAGCTTGTCGTGATACATTCCTTTTTTGTTTTTACATACTGCAAACCTTAAGTTTATTATTCCATCTGCAATAAGCCAGGAAAAAAGATTTAAGGAGTCATGTTTTGTTTTAACATCAAATTCTCTATCTATCGTTCTTTTTATGCTTTCATAGAGGACCTTGTTTACAACTGCCTTTTCACCAAGCTTTATTGCTTCCCAATCCTCTTCACTAAGCTTAGGTGAGGTTATTAGTTCTATCCTTCCGCCCCTTTTAGCAAGGGAATTAAGGCCCTTTGTAACTATCCTTATCCAATTGGATGAAAAAAATCCAACGCCCCTGTGGTATAGCTTTGTTTCAGTAAGCAGGGGAATTATTAGATTTTCTGTTATCTCCATTGTGGAGTTGTCATATATAAGCTTAAGATTCAAATCCTTAAAGGGCATAAGCTATTCTCCTTTTATCTCAATTCTGTTGTATTCGTCTATGCTTATCCTTTCACATTCCCATACTTCCACAGGTATTGTTTTAAGTATTATATACTTTGTTATTAAAAAGTCCTGTATTCTATAGAGTGTCATGTTTTCCTTGTCCATGTATTCATTTTGTATTACGTAGATTATAAGGTCTGTCATATTTTTAATGCTTGAATCTTTTCTTACAATGGTACTGCATCTGTATCTTCTGTCTTTAAAGTCCTTTTCAATAAGCCTTAAGTCCTTAATATATCTTTTTATTATTCCTTCTAAAAGGTATGGATTCCATTCATAGCCCACATCGGGGTAGTTTGAAAAATCCATTACGCTCAGCATTGGAATATATTCATTATCATTAAGCTCACTGTATATGCATTCTTCTATCCTTTTAATTTTCTCATCATCAATATTGAAGTTTTCTTTTAATATATATTCTGTTTTACTTATCTGCATAAGATCATCAGATACTCTTCTAAAGGCATCATATATTGTGCTTTCAGTGAATTTAAACTTGTTAAAATAATCTCTAAATTCTTCATAGGTTATCCTTTGCCTTTCATGTATCAAATCATAGAAAATATCTATGCTTGTAAACTGCTTTTCTGTTTTGCTTCTTAAAATATGGGGGCGTCTGAAATAGTATTTGTCCCCAAAAAGCTTTTCCATTAATGAAAAAAGGTTAAAATGGTTTTTAATATGGTTTCTTTTAAAGAAATCATTCATTGAAAGTCTAATTTTTTTAAATATTATGTTTGAATTTGTATAGCCATTTCCCTCATCCAAAAATTTTTCAATTGTTGATTTAAGCTTTTCAATATCATCATTTGTTATATTTAAAAGTCCAACGTGAATAAAATAGTTATTATCCCAGTTTATTATGTTTTTGTTTAACTTTACTGCATTGTTAAACATAACGTCCGTCCATCCAGGATAATAGGTTTTTATTTCATCCTTGCTCATAGGCTCTCCCTTTTCCCTAAGGAGTTTTTCTAAGAGCATATGGGTACTTAATACTTCTCCACTTATCCTGCTTAGGTTATCCCTGCTGAATAGGTATTCATCATTGTAGTAATATCTCAATACACCATGTAAAAAATATTTGTTAGTTATATTGCTTCCCTCTAAAAGCTCGGATTCAAATACATAGAATATATCACCTATAACCATTGTGTCTTTAAGGTTTTCATCAATATAGGCTTTTATTTTCTCTAAAAGATCATCTGGAACGTCTATAAAGTCAGGATGTATATATGTCCCTCTGTCGCAGAGTACATTCTCGTCTCCTATTGCTCCCTGTATGGCTCTGTTGTTTTCGCTTAAATCCGCTATTCCAAACTTCTCAGAAACAATTTTTCTAATCCTTTCAATGCTTTCATCATCACTCAATCTTATTCCCTCTTTGAAGTACTCTTTTATTATAAAGCTGTACATTCTTCGTAGACTTACAATACCCTTCCACATGTAGTTGTTTACATTTTTATATCCCCTATTTAGGGCATACTCCTTTAAATCCTCAAAATCTAAAAATTCAAGATCATACCTTCCCAAAAGCTCGTCCATATCCACTATGGAATCATAGTAATTAAACATTTCAGGAAGCTCGTCAACTATTGTATCAAGGGTTTCCTTTACTGCTTCAACATCCTTGTCCACAAGGAATTTATCTATTTCTTCAAGGTATACTATTCTTTTAGAGCATTCATTTTTAAGGGCATATTTTATATATATCATTTCTTCATCATATAATTCAGATAAAAGGTCGTTGTCTATTAGGCTTCTGTTTTGTGAAGAGTTTATTATGTAGTCACCAAACATTAAAAAATATCCCTCAAGGTATGCTTTTATTTTCTTTTCCAGCTGCCTTATTCTTTCCCTTGTAAGGTTCTTTTTTTCACCTATCTCCTGAAGAGTCAGCTTTCCTGCAGATCTATATCTGTATATTTCAAAGCATGGATCCTCTTTAATCTCATCTAGTACCCTTCTTAATAGATCCTGGGGTGGTATCTCAAGAAGCCTTATGTTCTCTTTAAACCTATCAAGCTTTTTCTTTCCTACAGGTATTTTAGGTATATCTATATCCTTGATTCCATCAATATTGCTTATCCCCTGTTCCTTTAGAAATTCTATAATACCTTCGTCTATGTCTAGTGCTTTAATCGATTCTATTTTTTGTTCCTTATAGTATTCGTCAACAATTAACGGAACCCATAAAGCACTGTTTGTCCCACTACTTCCTTCCTTATATTCCGCATATCGTTTCTCTATCTTACTAACCTTTGATCCACCAAAGCCATTTATGTTTATAAGTTCTTCAAAGGGGAAATACTCAAGCTGTCCCATAATCGTAAGGTTGTTTTCCATACAATATTCTCTGAATTTATTAAATCCATTTTCAGAAAATACATTATCGATCTTTATAGCATCTTCAAAAGTCCTTAAAGGGAGCTTTGAATAAAACTCATCAAGCCTGTTAATGCTTTGATCCTTACTATCATCCTGAGAAAACTTCTTCTTTGATTTTTTATACTCATTATACTTGTCTATAATTTTGTTTATCTTAACACGACCAAAGCCCTTTATATATGAAAGGTTTTCAAAATCAAACCTTTCCAATTCACTCATGTAAATTAGGCCTTTGCTTTTACAAAAGTCTCTAAACAGAATAAATCCTGGTTCTGAATAAACCATATTTATTCTTACATCATTTTTAGTCTCTAAATTACCACTAATGAATTTTAAGTCATCAACAACAAGAAAACCATTGTTCATAAACTCACTCTTTAGTGTAATAGGTAGTATATTCCTGTTTAGATGCATAAAATCGCAGAGCCTTATATATTGAAAAAAATAATCATCAGCTACATTGAACCTTTCCAGGAAATTTGCAATGCCAAGTCTTTTAAAGCTTATGTTTTTAAAGCTTGTACCATTATTTTTTACAAATATATAGGCTTCCTCATCACAGGTTATTTCTGTTGGAAGGAGTCCCGATTTTATATTACTTTTAAATGTAAATCCCCTAAGGGCAAGTTCATCTATAAGGTTTATACCCTTTTCCCTGTCTCTTCTATAGTAGTCTCTTATATAATTCAAATCTATTTTTTCTATATCCGTAATGTCATAGGTTTTAAGAAACTCGTATATGTTGGGGCTATATTCTATACAGCTTTTGTCTATTATCCAACTAGGCATTTGGATAAACTCTTCCATATGTATGTCTCCTTTTCATTAGTTTTATGTATTAAAGCTTTCATTTTGTCAATGAAATATTTATATTCTTTTTTCAGTATTCATTCCAAGTTTATCAAATTTCTTGTGCAATATAAACGGATAATCCTTCCATTTCATATTTAAGGCATATTAGAGAAAATAACAAATCAATATTTGGTCTATTTTGTATCATACATCGTCAATGAAAGCTCAAGTTAGCCCTACTAGCTTGAGCTTTCATTCCTCGTCTGACGTAAAATATCCTCAAAATCTTTTACTTGTTATTTTCTTTAATACGCCTAATTTTTTATCATTGAAAACGCCATATATTGCTAATATAATGGTTGTATGAGATTAAATAAAAATGAGCTAATATTAAATGGGATGAAAGGGGAATTTTATGTCAGATTTATTGTTAAAAATTCTGTATATGACTCTAGGTGCTCTTATAAGTGGTTTTATTTTTTCAAAGTTGGATAAAAAATACAACATAGTAAGTAAGCTGAATATAAAATTAAATTTAAAGAAGGAATGGCAGCCATTTGCATATACTTGTATTGGATTGCTTGTACTTCTTGTGATAGGCATTTTGTGTATATATGTTATAAAGATGCATGATGCAGTATATTATTGTCTATGTGGTATAATTCTAGGAATAAGCTTGTATATGTCAAATAAGACATCATTATCAAAGGCAAAAAGGCGATAAAAAAGCTGTTATAAGGGGCTGTCGCACTAAGGAAAATAATTTTAAAAGTGCCAGGCACGTGGCAAGTGGCAAGTTGAATAAAGCTTGG
>DAMCZI010000037.1:0-43355 GCA_032095175.1 Clostridiaceae bacterium | reverse complement strand
ATATTGTATCTCCCATTATCATGAAATAGTCTCTTGCATTTATAGCTCCAACGAAATACTGTCCTATTCCAGGAATTGAGAATATTCTCTCTATAACCAAAGAACCTGACAGTGCTCCACCAACTGTTAATGGAAGCATTGTAACAAGAGGTATTAAAGCATTACGCATAATATGTTTCCATATTATTGCACTATTTGAAAGTCCCTTGGCTTTTGCAGTTAAAACATAATCTTGATTTATAACTTCAAGTACTGATGTCTTAGTATATCTTGCATATCCAGCAATCATACCAAAGCAGTTTGCAATTGTTGGAAGAATAGTATATTCCCATCCTCCAAACCATTTAGCACTTCCAGTAGGCCATCCAAGTATTGGGAAAGCTCCACCACCTAAATATTTTTGTATCAAGAGTGCAAGCACGAAGCTTGGTATAGATACTCCAAGTATTACAACAAATACAGAAACATAGTCTACCCACGTTCCTCTCTTAAATGCTGCTAAGACTCCAAGCAATACACCTACTGTAACTCCTACAAGAATAGTCTGAAAACCAAGTCTTGCAGATGCTGGTAGCTTGTCATGCAATATTGACTTAAAGGATTCACCTGGGTAAACCATTGATTCACCAAGTTCAAACTCTGTAACTACCTTTTTTAGGTATAACATGTATCTTGTTGTTACAGGCTTGTCTAGATCCCATTTTCTTTTAATATTCTCCTGTACTTGAGGTGGCGCCTTTCTAAACATCGCTTTAACAGGGTCACCAGGAAGCGTGTTCATAAGAAAGAAGGTTGCTGTGGTTACTAACCACATTGTGATGAACATATACCCAATTCTTTTGGCTAAAAACTTGGCCATCTTTTAATCCTCCTCCACAATATATATTACAACAGGGCATTGCCCTGTTGTAATAATAGATAAATTAGTTTCTTCCCTCAGTGTAAGCATACTTATAATCTAAATCTGGTCCAAACATTGTGTACATTACGCCCTTAACATAAGTATGTCTGAATGATCTTACATCTCTGTAGAATATAGGTGCTATAGCACACTGATCAACAAGAAGTATCTTTTCCATCTGCTTGTAGAGTTCAAGTCTTTCATTGTTATCTGTTAAAGTCTTTGATTTTTTATATAAATCATCATATTCCTTGCTTGTCCATCTTCCAGGGTTATTAGTATTTCCTGTAGTAAACAAATTAAAGTAAGTTTCTGGATCGTTGAAATCTCCAGTCCACATGTATGTGCATATGTCATATTCCATATTATCTATTCTTTCCCAATACTGTGGTTCATCAGCACATATATCAAGTTCTACTTTAACTCCAAGTGTCTTTTCCCACTGTGCCTTGTACCATTCTTGGATTAACTTGGAAGCTGAATCAGTTCCATTATCAAGATATTTAACTGTATACTGTTTATTTGGATCCATTCCAAGTTCCTTTAATCCTTCCTGGAATAAAGCCTTAACATCTGTCTTTTTATCAACTAATTCTTTAAATGGCTCTGTTGTTTCTTTTCTGTATTCCTTATCTCCAATCATTAATGATGGAGGAATCAGGCCATATGCAACATAACCTCTTTTCCATATATTATTTACATAATCATTTCTATCAAGTGCAAGTCCAAATGCAAGTCTTACCTTTGGACTCATAAATATTTTACTTGAACCACCTGTCTGGCAGTTAAATATTGCATAACATGTAGAAGGTGCATATCCAAAAGTCTTATCAAGTTGTCCCTTTTCAGCCATATCTGCATACTTTTTAGCATAGTCTCCTCTAGCACCAGTTACGTCAAGTTGTTTTGATTGGAACATTTGTTGTCTTGAAGCTTCTTCTTCAACATATGTCATGTTGACCTTTTGTAGCTTAACCTTATCTGCATCCCAGTATGTTGGGTTCTTCTCAAATGAAATCTTTGCTCCCTTTGCATATTCCTTAATAAGGAATGGTCCATTGAAAACCATCTGCATTGGGTCTACTCCATATTTGTCTCCAGCCTTTTCTACAATATCTTTTCTTACTGGATAAAGGTTTTTAAATGGAGTTATCTGTAGGAAATATGGAACTGGTGCTTTTAATGTAACTTCAAAAGTTTTATCATCAACAGCTTTTATTCCAACATCCTCAGCTTTACCTTTTCCTGAGTTAAATTCCTGTGCTCCAGCAACATCAAATATGAATGAAGCATAGTCAAATGCATTATTTGGATCAAGAAGTCTTATCCAGCCATCAACAAACTGCTGTGCAGTTACTGGCTTTCCATCTGTCCACTTTGCATCTCTTAGATGGAATGTCCATACCTTTCCATCTTCAGAAGTTTCCCACTTTTCAGCTATGGCTGGATCAATTTTGTCTGCTTTTCCATCGTTTGATACTCTTGTAAGTCCATCCATAACCATTGTTATAATCTGATTTGAACTTCCATCAGTAGCCTTCTGGTAATCAAAGGTTCTTGGGTTAACCATTGAAACATTAAGGAACTGTTCTCCATCAGCGCTTCCGCCTTTTTTGCTTCCACCACATCCAGTTAAACCGAATGAAAGTGCAAGAACAAGTGTTAGAAGAAGTGCTAACCATTTCTTGTTTTTCATTATGTATCCCCCTTTTTCGTTTGATATAAATTTTGATGTTTATAATAACTGCAGCAGCAGTTACATCCATATTAATTTTTCTCTTTACTTACTATTTCTCCATAAATATTAAAATTCCTTCATACTTTTTTATATTTTTTAAATTTTTTTCACTTTTGGTTGCATTTTTTACAATTGTTTAACAATTTAAAATTTTCTTAAACATTTTTTTGTTTTTTTCTTAACATTTTTATTAACCTTTTATTTTATGACACTTGTTTATTGATTATTCTGCAATATTTATAGATATTTTTTAAAAATTTATTGTGTTTTTGACTGACTTTTGTTGATAATTGATATGCTATATATAATATTGTTTATTTTTATATGATAATATTGTAACATTTATTTATCAAATTACGAAATTCATAAAAGGCAAATAATGCCCTATTATAGTTTTGTAATGCCATTTTTCATCATTTTTCATTATTTTTTTATATATTTTTTCATTTTTTTCAATTATACGCTATAAATCCAGTGATTTTTATTTATTCTTCCATATTAAATTGCTTTTATTATTAACTCACTTTTCAGTAGATAGTTTATAATTGTTACATTTCTGTATAATATTTTAACATTTTCAATATTAAATCCTGACATTCTATATAAATTCTATTGCTTTCCTCATTCAAACATCTTTATATTGAAATTAATTTGAGTATTTTATAAGTAAAGTCATTCATTATTTATAGAAAAGCTATTATTTAGTTTACTCATTGTTGCAATGTAGCATGAGAATTGCATATAATAATAACAAAACATATAAGGAGTTGATTATATATGAGCCTATTTACAGGATCCGGAGTTGCAATTGTAACTCCATTCAATGAAAGTGGCGTAGATTTTGAAAAACTAAGAGAACTTTTAGAATGGCATATAGAGCAAAAAACTGATGCAATAATTGTATGCGGAACTACAGGCGAAGCATCAACAATGAGTGAACAGGAAAGAAAGGAAACTATTAAGTTTACAGTTGATGTTATAAATGGAAGAATACCTGTTATTGCTGGTACAGGAAGCAACAACACAAAGGCTGCAGTAGAAATGAGCAAGTGGGCTGACAGCATTGGTGTAGATGGACTTTTAGTAATAACACCCTACTATAATAAAACCACCCAGAGAGGATGTATAGAACATTTCAAAGCAATAGCATCACAAGTATCAAAGCCTATAATTATTTACAATGTTCCAGGAAGAACAGGATTAAACATTACTCCAGAAACACTATTTGAATTGTCAAAGGTAGAGAATATAGCTGCAGTTAAGGAAGCAAGCAGCAACATCGTACAAATAGCTGAAATAGCACAGCTTTGCGGAGATAAGCTTGATATATATTCAGGCAACGATGATCAAATTGTTCCACTGATGGCCTTAGGAGCAAAGGGAGTTATATCAGTTGTTGCAAACATAATCCCAAGGGAAACACATGATCTTTGTGAAAAGTTCTTTAATGGAGATTTAAAGGGTTCTTTAGATATGCAGTTAAAGATGCTTCCTTTAGTAAAAGCTCTTTTCATTGAAACAAATCCAATACCAGTAAAAACAGCAATGAATCTTATGGGCATGAATGTTGGTCATTTAAGACTTCCTCTTGTTGATATGTCAAACAAGAACCTTGAGACTCTAAAAAAAGAAATGATTTCCTATGGAATCAATATTTAGAGGTGAAATTATGAGAGTTTTACTTCACGGATGCAACGGAAGAATGGGGCAGGTTTTAACAAAAATAATTTTTGAATCAAAGGATATGGAAGTAGCCTGCGGTGTTGACATATCTATTGATAAGTATAAAAACCCATACCCTGTATATAATAGTCTAGAGGAAGTTAAGGAGGAAGTTGATGTATTGATTGACTTTTCAAATCATCTATGTCTTCCTTTAATACTGGAGTTTGGAAGAAAAACAAACACTCCACTTGTAATATGTACAACAGGATTTACCCCAGAAGAAAAAGCAAGCATGGCTGAAGCTTCTAAAGATATATCAGTATTTCATTCAGCAAATATGTCTATTGGAATCAACCTACTTCTTTCTCTTGTAAAGCAGGCAGCGAAATCCCTTTATGGGGAATTTGATATTGAAATAATCGAAAAACACCATAATATGAAGCTTGATTCTCCAAGCGGTACAGCACTTATGATAGCAGATGCTATAAATGAAGAAATAGAACACAATGGAGAATATATATATGGAAGGCATTCAAAAACTGAAAAAAGAAAACAAAATGAAATAGGAATACATGCTGTTAGAGGTGGTTCAATCGTAGGCGAACATCAAACAATGTTTGCAGGTCCTGGCGAAATTATAGAAATAAATCATACAGCTCTTTCAAGGGATGTTTTTGCATATGGCGCTGTAAGAGCAGCAAAGTTCATGGTCGGAAAGAAAAATGGCTTCTATACAATGAAGAACGTCATAGAATAGTTCCCTAATAGCATAAATGTCAGGCAAGTGGCAAGCTGGATGATACTGAGTGATTTTCAGCATCATCCAACTTGCCACTTGCAATGTACCTGACACTAGGATATACAAAATATATAATATGCAAAGGTGATTATATGGAACATTTAATAAACACAAGAGTTAGAGAAATTCAAATTTCCGGAATACGAAAATTTTATAACCTTGTTTCCTCAAAATATCCAAATGCACTTTCTCTTACAATAGGCCAGCCAGATTTTCCCACTCCTGAGCACATAAAGGAAGCAGGAAAGATGGCAATTGGTTTAAATAAAACAGTTTACACTCCTAATGCAGGACTTTTAGATTTAAGAAAAGCTATATCAAACTACATGAGCATTAAATATAACCTTGAATACAGCCCTGAGGATGAAATAATAGTAACAAATGGAGCAAGTGAAGCAATAGATTCATCCTTAAGAACCATATTGGAAGAAGGCTGTGAGGTTATTCTTCCAGGTCCTGTTTATCCAGGATATGAGCCAATTATTCATCTTTGTGGAGCAAAACCAGTGTACGTTGATACAAGGGAGAATGGATTTAAAATGACAGCTAAGGATATTGCTTCTAAAATAACAGATAAAACAAGATGCATAATCATTCCATCACCCTCAAACCCAACTGGCACTGCACTTGATATGGATGAACTATTTGATATTTCAATGCTTATAAAGGATAAAGAGATTTTTATTCTTTCTGATGAGATATACAGCGAACTTGTTTATAATAGAAACCATATTTCGATAGCCTCGCTCCCTGGAATGAGGGATAAAACCATTGTAATAAATGGACTTTCAAAATCTCATTCTATGACTGGATGGAGAATTGGGTTTGTTTTGGCCCCTAAATACCTTATATCTAATATAATTAAGGTACATCAATATAACTCCACCTGTGCCAGCAGCATAAGCCAATATGCCGCCACAGAAGCCCTAATGAACGGTATTGATGATGCCGCCTCAATGCGCAGTGAATACATTAAGAGAAGGGACTATGTCTATGAAAAGCTTGTTTCAGCAGGATTTGATGTTATAAAACCAGATGGAGCCTTCTATATTTTCCCTTCCATCAAAAAATTTAATATGACATCCCTGGAGTTTGCAGCAAATCTTTTGGAAAAGGAGAATGTCGCTGTTGTACCTGGAGATGCCTTTTCAGAGTATGGAGAAGGCTATATAAGAATATCCTATGCTTGCTCGATGGATACCCTTATTGAGGCCATGGATAGGATTAAAAGGTATGTTGAAGCTATTATATGTTTCGCATAAATGATACTAAATTGCTTGACCCTAAGCATTTATGCCAAATCATATTACTTGATTCATAAATCGCAATGTACATTATTCAAAATCTTTATTGCGATTTATATAGGAAATATTGCTCTTGTTTGACAAATGATAATCCGGGTGATATATTATGGATTATAAATTTTGGAAAGCAATTTTTGATATTATTTTACACAGTAAGGAGTGAATATTCATGATATCATCCAATGAATATGATTTAACAAATCCCTATGAAATAGCACGCTACATAAAGGATGCAAAAAAGGCAACTCCTATTAAGGCTTACATATCAGGTGATTTATCCGGAATTGCCGAGGATAAGCTTGAAATATTCGGAAGTGGCGATTTTTACATAGTCTTTGGCGAAAACCCTTTAGTAGACGAATTTATAAAAAAGTATAAAGATAGAATAAATAAATACAAAATAGAATGGGACAGAAGAAATTCCGCAATACCGATGCTTGATATTAGAGATATTGAGGCAAGGATTGAACCTGGTGCAATAATCAGAGAAGGTGTATCCATCGGTAAAAATGCTGTCGTTATGATGGGTGCAGTTTTAAACATAGGAGCAGAAATAGGTGAAGGCGCCATGATTGATATGAATGCTGTTGTTGGCGCTAGAGGAAAGATAGGAAAAAACGTACACCTTGGTGCTGGCGCTGTTGTAGCAGGAGTTCTTGAACCTCCAAGTAAGGACCCTGTCATAATTGAGGATAATGTGCTGATTGGAGCAAATGCTGTTATACTTGAGGGTGTAAAAATCGGGAAAGGCTCAGTTGTTGCTGCCGGCTCAGTTGTAACATCTAACGTAGAACCAGGAGTTGTTGTTGCAGGTTCCCCTGCAAAAGTAATAAAAAGTGTTGATGAGAAAACGAAGGATAAAACGAAATTACTTGATGATTTAAGGTGTAGTAAATAAAATAAGAAAATAGAGGGCTAAATTTAGCCCTCATTTTTTTATTCTACTTTTTCCTGCTCTATCTTTTCTTGTTCTGCTTTTTCTTCATCTACCTTCTCCATTTTGGAAACAGATACTTCAAAGGCAGTCTTTTTAATTATGTTTTCCTCTGATAATTTCTTTTCATAATCTCTGCTTTGTATTCTTCCCCATAGTTTTATATGTGAGCCTACTTCGAGCATGTTCGAAAATCTTGCATTTCTTCCCCATGCAATTGCTGGTATGTAATCCGATTTGTTATAAGGCCTATTTACTGCTACGAGCAAATCGGTAATCTCCCTGCCAAAGGGTGTTGTCCTAAAGACAGGGGCTTTGCATATGAATCCGTCAAGAAAGATTTGGTTAGGGCTTTTAGAAATTTCTTCTATGGGCTTTATGTCTCTTGCAAATATGGTCAATATAAGTCTGTTGGCACCATCGACGAATTTGTTGTATGATCTTAGTTGTCCTTCAATCTTAATCGTTTTTCCAATTGATACATCAATATTTGATAATAGCCTTTCTGAAACTGTCATGGGCAAGTAATCGCTTGTCTCACTTAATCTCGGCACCTGAACCCTAAGGTTATAAAAACCCTCACCATACATCTCGTGACTAAAGGTTAAATCTGTTGCAGCAACTCCTTCGATATAAACCCTATTAGTAGAAATTAAATTGTCCACCATTACCCATCCCTCTCCCTTCGTACCTTAAATAAAAATAATTTCTAAAGATATAATATTAATCAGTAAGTAAAATTATGATTACATTTTTGGAATTATATTCCATAGCCTAATATTATTATACACGTAAATGCTCCTAAAAGATAGATAATATTATTATAATCTTCATCAATTCTTATTGGTTTTTCAAAAGGCTGTACCACCGTTCCTGTTATTGTAAATATAGCTCTCTGCAGGCAGTAGCTGAAACACAAGCTTTCCACATCATCAATACTTGATGCAGTCACTGTTGTCTTTCCATTTAATCCATAGGTTATAGGATATATTTTTTCACAAACAAAGTTAATTTTTTGTAATGAATCAGAATCAAATATAATATACCCATCTTCTCTTATGCAGGATATTATATTTTGAATTTGATCTATAAATTCCTCATTCTCATTTTCAAGGGAAGTTTGTATTATAATATCAAACTTTATTTTGTTTATACTTTCTCCAAGTATATCTTCCCTTGATATCTCGATTATTATATAGTCAATATCACAATACAGTAGTTTTTCAAATTCATATGCACTCTTCTCACTCGTTCCTATTATATATAGAGATTTACCGTATTCCTTTAACTTTTCTTCTAGAATCTTGGCAACCTTTGATTTTCCTCTGCTCCCCAGTATTCCTATTGTTATCATAATAATCACTCCGAATGTCAGGATTTTTTCTACCAATCTTTAATATCCTAATTAAACATATGATATACGTATAATGATATATTTATGCACATTTATTAATTCTACCTGATTAACTTTTGCCTTCCTGTATGATCTACATAATAATTATCTTTATATATTATCTCTGTAACCTTCACAAATTCGTACCCCTTAGACTTAAGCTCCTTTATTATTCTGTCAAGAATCTCAGGTGTTTGTGAAGCATTATTATGAAATAGGAGTATTGAACCATTGGTTGTTTTTTTCATAACCCTTTCATATATAACCTCTTTCCCTGGATTTGTCCAATCAAGAGAATCTACATCCCATTGTATACAGTAATATCCACATTCCATAATTGTTTTTATCACATCACTGTTGTAATCTCCAAAGGGTGGTCTAAAAATTATTACATCTTTACCTGTTATATTCTTTATTCTACTGCTGGTATTATAAATCTCTTCCTTTATCTTTTGAGTGGAAAGCTGTGTAAAATGCGGGTGAGTTGTTGAATGATTTCCTATTTCATGTCCTCCATTATCAATCCTTTTTAAAACATCCTCATATCTATTTACCCAGCTCCCAATAACAAAAAAAGTGGCTTTCACACCGTTATTATCAAGTATTTTTAATATGTCCTCAATATACTCATTTCCAATAGCAACATCAAAGGTAAGAGCTATTTTCTTTTCATTAGTTTCAACACAGTATATAGGCACTTCTCTTTCAGTATTTAAAAATACATTTATAAAATTCAACCCTTTACCTGATGAATAGATAATCGATATTAGAACAATAAAAAATACAAGTACAAGATTTAAAACTTTGTTTCTTGATATATACTTCGCCTTCAAATTTCATCCCCCACAAAAAACATTTCATTATATTTTATTAATCTGTTATGAAATAAATTACATATATTAAAAGTGTGGCTTATTGTATATCTACCACTTTTCCCCTGAATTTTAAATAAAAATCTGCAAAAGCTAATGATAGATGCAAAGTAAAAGTCCTTTTATTTTGTATCCATGTGCAAAGTGAAATTCTATTACATCCCGTCTCTTCAAACAGCCTAGGATCGAACTTTCCTTGCAGGGCTATTTGAAAAGGCGGAATGTAAAGAATTTTATTACTTTGCATACAGATTATATATGACCAAATTTTAATTGGTTATCTATAATTTAAGGGAGGGGATTTTATATGACCATGCGAAGCACAAGGTTTACTAATATAATGGGACACCAAGAGGAATTTGCCTCAGAAAACCTTATAATAGAGGATAGACATACTCACAGAGAAAGTAAGTCCCAAAAATCTCAATTAAACAGTATTCACAAGCATGGAACCAGAAAAAACTATAAAATCCCTATAAAACACAAAATGACCTAGCCAAGTGCTCGTAACATGGCAAATTGGAAGGGTGGGAGAATATCCTACCCTTCTAATTTACCATTTATCACACGATTAGCACTTTTCCCCACACTTCCCACTAAACCACTAACATAATAATCCCCAAGGAAGCAAATTAATAATATAAAGATATAATTACATGTATGACAAATAATACATAATACAAGGAGGAATTTAAATGGCAGCAGGTCAAAATGGTTCTGGGAGAACACAACTTGTTCCTGAAGCTCATCAGCTTCTCGATAACATGAAGTATGAAATAGCATCAGAGTTTGGGATACCTGTTTATCAGGGTTCAGAGGACTACTGGGGTGAAATATCCTCAAGAGATTGCGGCAAAGTTGGAGGAACCATGACTAAAAGACTTGTATCCTTAGCAGAAAAACAACTTATGCAGGGCAACTTCCCAGATAAAATATAAGACCTTAAAAAACCCCTAAATGGGGTTTTTTCTTGCCATTCTTTATTGATTATTGATATAATAAAAATAATAATGGCAAGGAGGTCTCTCAATGTTTAAAGATATGACAGAGCTTGCAGAAAACAAGCTTCTTCTTTTATATATATTCTGTGAATTGGATATACCTGTTTCCAACTCTCAAATTACTCAGATAGTCCTGGAAAATAACCTTATTAACTATTTTTCACTTCAGCAATATCTATCTGAACTAACAGAGAGCGGATTTTTGAAAAATGATAAAAGAGATAACCACACTTTACTCATTATAACTCCAACAGGCAAGGAAACTCTTAGATTCTTTATAAATAGAGTCCCAGAAAAAAAGAAGGAACTCATAGACGAATACATTAAGAGTTGTGATTTAAAAGAAAAAAATAAGGTGGAAGCACTATCCGACTTTGTACCTGATGGCAAGGATAGCTTTGTTGTAAGCCTCAAGATATTAAGTGATGGTAATACCGATTTAGAGATAAGGATACCTGTTTCTTCTCGAGAGGAAGCCCGACGCATATGCAGCCTCTGGAAGAAAAAATATGGCGAGGTACATTCAAGCATAAAAGGAAAACTGAACATTTCAGCCGATGAATAAGAAGAGTGCAGGCACTAGAGAACTGAGAATAAAATTCTCCGCTCCCTGATGCCTGGCACTCTTAATTTATTTTAGTATTATTTTCATTAACTCCTCACTGTTAAGTTTAGCATTCATTTTCTTCGCTTCCTTCGTATACCTGTCGCATATATTCCTGGCAAAGATAACAACGCCCTTTGAAACCTTCGCTTCATATTTAATCGCAAGATAGTAAAGCCTCTGTGCCATTTTAACATTCGAAATAGGTTCACTGCACAAAAGGTTTCCTCCATAAATTGTTATATAGATATTATATTTATATAAGTAGCAAAAGTATACATTTTTTAACTACATTTCTTGTCTATATATAAATCGTAAAATTCTTTACATTTTGTTTTTTAAACAGCCCTACAGTATTGGTCCGACCTTAGGATGTTTAAAAAGACAAAATGTAATAGAATTTTTGATTTATATAAAATGCTTTAGCAATATTGTTCTTGCTTCCCCTATCATATACAGGGACCCACAGAATACTATAACCTCATCTTCTGCAGAGGAATTAAGTGCAATTTCAACTGACTCTCTTATTGAGCCTGCTGCTGTGGCAGCTTTTGAATGCTCTTCTATAGCCTTCTTTAATTCCAACGATGTTAATGCCCTTGGGCTATTAGGTTCTACAGTAATAAAGGAATCAGCAACCTTAGAAAGTTCCCTTATCATTTCATCATATTTCTTATCTTTAAGCATTCCACATACTACCTTTACTTTTTTGCCCTTAAAATACTCTTCAACTGCTCTTACAAGGGATTTTATACCCTGAATGTTATGTCCCCCATCTAGAACTACAAATGGCATTCTCTTTAATATCTCAAACCTTCCTGGCCATCTTGCAGCATCAAGTCCGCCTCTTATTGCTTTCTCACTGATTTTTATATTCTCTCTTCTTAGCAGCTCTATTGCTCTTAAGGCTGTTAAAGCATTCATAACCTGATGTTCTCCTAGAAGGTTTATCTTTAACCCTTCATAATTAGCTGCTCCATGGACATTAAATACTATGCCATCTACAGTATTGCTCATAATATTATATTTAATATCCTGTACTGGGTACACCTCTGCATTCTTTTCTTCGGCAACCTTAATAAGCACTTCCCATGCATCCTTTTCTTGTGGATATATTACAACAGGTCTGCCTTCTTTTATTATTCCAGCCTTCTCAAATGCAATCTTAGAAAGTGTATCTCCAAGGATATTTATATGATCATAACTTATTGTTGTAATAACAGAAAGTAATGGATTGACCACATTTGTTGCATCAAACCTTCCTCCAAGTCCTACCTCAAGTACAACATAATCTACATTTTTATCCTTAAAATATTTAAATGCACAGGCAGTAATTATCTCAAATTCTGTAGGATGCTCCATGCCTTCCTCTTCAATCCTATCTAAAAAAGGCTTCATTTCTGTTACAAGCCTTGCTATATCATTTTCACTTATTTCATCATCATTAACCTTTATTCTCTCTGTAAACCTTTCTATGTATGGAGAAGTATATATTCCAACATTATAACCCTGACACATTAAAATAGAGGAAATAAAAGTAGTTGTGGAGCCTTTGCCATTTGTGCCTGCAACATGAATAATCTTTAAATCCTTCTCTGGATTTCCTAAAAGCTCACAAAGCCTCTCTATTCTTTTTAATCCAAGGTTGATTCCAAACTTTCCTGTATTCTCTATGTATTCAATGGCTTCTTTATAATCCATAAAATCACCTCCACCTGTAATTATATTAATCGCACTAAAGATACTTCATTGGGTGTCGTGCGATTAATGAATCAAGGAATATGATTTCGCATAAATGCTAGGGTCGAACAATGTAGAATCATTTATGCGAAACATATAAGACCGGAGGTTGGAATTATTGATATATACCACCACCGGCCCCTAATTAATTTGTCACAAATTATTTTATAAAGCTTTCAAGTCTTTCAATAACCTTATCCAGCATATCCTGATATTTTGCCTGTTTTTCCTTTTCTTCGTTTATAACCTTTTCAGGAGCCTTATTTACAAATCCAGGATTGGAAAGCTTTTTATTAACTCTTTCTACTTCGCTTTCAAGTCTTTCCTTTTCTTTTCTAAGTCTCTCTATTTCCTTTTCTCTGTCTATCAAATCCTCTAAAGGAAGGAATATTTCTCCTCCTGGTATAACAGCAGAAACTGAATCCTTTGGTATATCCTCTCTTGATGGGAATACAACATCTGATGCTGAAGCCAGCTTCTCAAAGTAAATTTTTCCTTCTTCAAAGGCAAGCTTAGCTTCAGTTGTTGATGGTATTATCATAATCTTTGCATGTCTAGAATTCGGAACGTTCATTTCTGAACGAATATTTCTTACAGACTTTATTGCATCGATTATATTTTCCATCATTGATACTTCATCTTTATAAGCTCTTTCTTCCTTGTATTCAGGCCACTTAGCTATTGTAATTGAAGGAGTTTCATCTGTTAAGTGCTTATATATCTCCTCTGTTATAAATGGCATAAATGGATGAAGAAGCTTTAAGCTGTCTATCAATACCTCAATTAGAGTAAGCTGTGCTGCTGCTTTGTCGCTTTCCTCTCCACCATAAAGTCTTGGTTTTACAAGCTCTATATACCAGTCGCATAGCTCAGTCCATGCAAAATCATATATCTTCTGAGCAGCCATTCCCTGTTCAAACTTATCAAGGTTTTCTGTAATTTCCTTTGTAACCTGATTTACTCTGCTTAAAATCCACTTATCTGCAGTGTTTCTATACTTATCAACATCCTTCTTATACTTGTTAACAAGTTCCTCATCATAGTTCATAAGTACAAACCTTGATGCATTCCAAATCTTGTTTGCAAAGTTTCTTGAAGACTCAACCTTTTCCATATAGAATCTCATATCGTTTCCTGGTGAAACTCCAGTTAATAAGCTAAATCTTAATGCATCTGCTCCATACTGCTCAATTACCTCAAGTGGGTCTATTCCATTGTCAAGGGATTTTGACATCTTTCTTCCCAGTGAATCCCTAACAATACCATGTATCAATACATGCTTGAATGGTACCTCTCCCATCTGCTCAATTCCTGAGAATACCATCCTTGCAACCCAGAAGAATATGATATCATATCCAGTAACAAGTACATCTGTAGGATAGAAGTATTTCAAATCCTCTGTATTATCAGGCCATCCAAGTGTTGAGAAAGGCCATAATGCAGAACTGAACCAGGTATCTAGTACATCATCATCTTGATGTATGTTTTTAGAACCACATTTTGAACAGCACTCTGGTTCAACCGCTACCGTTAATTCACCACAGTCCTTGCAGTACCATACTGGAATTCTGTGTCCCCACCAAAGTTGTCTTGATATACACCAGTCCTGTATATTTTCCATCCAATTGAAGTATATCTTTGCAAACCTTTCAGGTATAAATTCAACCTTATCTTCCTTAACTGCCTTAACTGCAGGTTCTGCAAGTGGCTTCATTTTAACAAACCACTGCTTTGAAAGTAGAGGTTCAACAACTGTGTTACATCTATCATGGCATCCAACATTATGAGTATGTGGCTCAATCTTTATTAACAGTCCAAGCTTTTCAAGGTCTTCAACTATTGCCTTTCTAGCTTCATATCTATCCATTCCCTGATATTTTCCAGAAAGCTCATTCATTGTTCCATTATCGTTCATTACAACTATCTGAGGAAGCTTATGTCTTTGTCCTACCTCAAAGTCATTTGGATCATGGGCAGGAGTTATCTTAACAGCACCTGTTCCAAACTCCTTATCAACATATGAATCTGCAACAATAGGTATTTCTCTTTCAACAAGTGGAAGAACCAATGTCTTTCCTACATAGTCAGTATATCTTTCATCCTCTGGATTTACAGCAACAGCCACATCACCTAAGAGTGTTTCTGGTCTTGTTGTTGCTATTATAACAAATCCGCTTCCATCCTTAAGAGGATACTTTATGTGCCAGAAGTTTCCTTCCTTTTCACTATACTCTATTTCTGCATCAGAAATAGCAGTCATACATCTTGGGCACCAGTTAATTATCCTGTTTCCCTGATATATTAATCCCTTTTCATATAGTCTAACGAATACTTCTCTAACTGCTCTGTTTAATCCCTCATCCATTGTAAATCTTTCTCTTGTCCAATCGCATGAGGTTCCAAGCTTCATAAACTGATTCTTTATTCGGTTCCTATATTCATAGGTCCAATCCCAAACCTTCTCTAGGAATTTTTCTCTTCCCATTTCTTTTTTATAAAGTCCCTGTTTTGCAAGCTGATTTTCAACCTTAACTTCGGTTGCTATACTTGCATGATCCTCACCTGGAAGCCATAAAGTTGAATATCCCTGCATTCTCCTCCATCTTATAAGTGAATCCTGAAGAGTAATGTCCAGTGAATGTCCAAGATGCAGCTGTCCTGTTATGTTTGGTGGAGGCATCATTATAGTATATGGCTTCTTCTTAGGGTCTACCTTTGGAGTGAAATACCCCTTCTCAATCCATTCACTATACAGCCTATCCTCAAATTCCTTAGGGTTATAGGTTTTTGCAATATTTTTACTTTCTTCCATATGTGTCCCTCCTATACTATTCCTAATATCCTAAAAAAGCCTGCTATAGCGATTACAAATCCAATTATTTTAACTACTAAGATCTGCATTTCGCTTAATTCCAGTTTTAAAAGCTTTGTAATATACTTAACACCATACACAATGATAGAGCCAACAACAACAAGAATTATACTCAAGGTATCCAAAGAATCACCCCCAAAGAAACTCCTTATTAAAGATGAAAATTGCAGAATAGAGTAGTTGCCATATTCATCTTAAGTAGAGAAATCTGTTTTAAAAACAATAAAAAGCCCTCCATCCCAAAGGACGGAGGACCGCGGTACCACCTTTATTTCAGCAGCAAAACACTGCTGACACTCATTATATAACGGATTTACCGTTCCATCCTACTTATATATTTCAGACGGAAAGCTCAAAAGCTACCTTCAACAATCCTTTACCTGAAAAGCCTTACAGCCTGTGGACTTTTCTCTCTATATGGTCTAACTGTTTACTCCTCTTTCTCATAGCATAAATATCAAGTTGTTAATTTTAATATTATAATATTATACACAAATTTGTCAACTGCATATTTTTCATTAGGCGTATTAAAGGAAATAACAAGTCAAGATTTTGAGGATATTTTACGTCAGACGAGGAAATGAAAGCTCAAGCTAGTTGGGCTAACTTGAGCTTTCATTGACGAAGTATGACGTAAAATAGGCCAAAATATTGACTTGTTATTTTCTTTAATATGCCTTATGGCATAAATGGTATAAAAAGAAGTTGAGTTATTATTGAATCCATTGTTAATGCAATTACAAGGCTCATAACATGTGGATAACTTCCAGATCCTCTCTTTACTATATATCTTGTGTACCCATAGAGAAAGCATAATATGCTTATTCCAATACAGAATAACAATCCCATTGTTGTAGTGGAATAAAACCAAGGTAGATTATACATAGGTGCCTTGTAGAACATATCATATATAACTAGAAGCTTAAGTATCGTTACAATGAAATATATAATAGAAAAAGACACCTTCGTAGATTTATCCTTTAACTTATATGAGAATAATCCCAATAGAGATATTAAAACTGCTGCTACAACAATCCATCTTATTCCAACAGTTAAGACTCCAACAAATGTATTGGCCGTTCCTAAAATTGTATCTGCAGCTGCCTTTTTCTTTTCATAACCTCTTATATCATTATGCTTTGCCTTAAATGCTTCCTCAGTAGATGTCATGTATACATTTAAATTTTTATCACCTATATATTCACAGTAAAGCGCTGTATTTCCATATATACCCGGATACATCATCGGATTTCCTGCGTTTGTTAAATAGGATCTTTTCACCATTTCTCCATCTTTGTAGGTTATGTCTATTATGTCATTCTGAATATCCCTTAATCCATAATATCTTTCATATGAAATTAAAAATCTTGCCCCTTCATCACCAGATGATACTCCAACAGGATTGTATGCAAAATCTCCATAATAATCAATCTTAAGTCTATTGCTTTTACCATTACCTTTATCCAAATCAAAAGTTATAAATTTAGGAATTCCATATTCATCAGAGGTTTTAGATTCTATTATCATATATCCTGTTTTATCATCACATTCAACAGTTGCCTTTGTAAAGGTTACATTTCTTGATACTGTTACATCAACAGCTGTCACGGCAGATGAAGCTATTCCATCCTTTACAAAAAAATACTTAAAGGCCTGCTGATCTTCCCAGTATGTTATTATATATCCTCTATTTGTTTTTGATCCAGCAAGAAGAGTTGGAGATACTACATCCTTATAAACCTTTGTATCGTCCTTTATGTTATACACTTCAATCTTATCCTTAAGCAGGACTGCCATGGTAACATCATCCAATTGAACGCTTTCATTTACCCCTTCAATAGTCCATTTATCCTGAAGTTCAATATCCTTGTTTAATTTTATATTGTTTAAATACTTCGTACCCTTGTTTATAGTAATCCAGTTAATATATACATTTTCGCCATCATTAAGCATGTTTAAATTTAATATAAGATTATCACCAGCAGGATAGGTTTTTTCCTTTAAAACTTTACCTAAATTATCAACAATTAAAGCCTTTATTTTATCCCCATCATCGTGGACAACTATATAATTTCCCCCCAGTTTAACCAGCTTGGGATAATTTTTTACACTTCCCTTTGAAATCTGTGTTCCTTTAGCCCATTCCTGAGACGGTGGCTGGGTTCTAAAATTATAGCTAAGGCTATATTCATATCCCAATATTGATATAAATACAATGCAAACAAGTGTTAATAGTAGTTTATTTACTTTTTTCATTTTCCCTCTCCCCCCATGGAGTAAATTATACCACGATAAAATATGCAGTTCCATTTTTTTCTTTAATTCTTCAAAGGGACTATAACACAATTGTGCAACAGCCCCTTTTATACACATATAAATTTAATATATATAATCTTTAAGGTAAGAATGGAAAGAACACTTGTAATATTAATATACTATTAATTAAAATCGGTCCTGCAAAATCAAATATCGGAAGATTGTCTCCTCCATTATCCAATCTGTCTTTATATTTTATATAAGCAAATATACCTGGGAATAGGCTAATTATTATCATTATAAAAATGCTAAAAGCTTTGTTCCCCAATATTCCAGGTAAAACGCCCTCATATAATTTAAAAAACACATCATATATTACATATACGATTGTTAAAGCAGAAAGTCCATATCCTAAAGAAAAAGCACAAAGTCTACTTTTATCTGACTTTATCCTGTTTCCAACAACCACAAGTATTCCCAAAATAACTCCTATTATCATAAACCATCTAAGTCCTAAAAGGAATACCTGAGAAACACCTTTAAATGAGCCATCAAAAGTATCTGTTACTGCAAGCTTTTTTTCATTAGGTCTTGGAGCATTATAGATTTTCTTAAATGCACCATCCTTTGAGGCAATTAATACATTCATATTATCATTTCCTTCATATGAACAAAATACTGCCATATCCTTATTTCCGCCTGGATACATTGAAACTCCTGTGGTTTTTGAAACAAAGCTTATATTAGATACATTTTTATCTTTTAGTGTAATTTCTGCAATATTATTATATGTATTTCTTATTCCTATTTTCCTCTGGCAAGCTATCATAAACCTAGCTCCATCATCAGATGGTATTGAAACAGGATTATAAGCATATTTGCTATAAGTGCCTACCCTAAATTCTGATATTTTATAATCTTCCTTTTCAAGAGAAAAAGTTACCAGTCTGCCCGTTCCAAATCCATCATCCCTGGATTGCATTTCAAGAATGATGTATCCATATTTCCCGTCTGTTCCTAAAGCTGCATTATTTAATGTATCCCTCTGCTGAATAATAGTAAAAGGGGCTGCTAACTTTATATCTGATACTTGTCCATCCTTTTCTATAAAGTAATTAAACTTGTCCTCATTTTCCCAATAGGATATTATATTTTGGCCATCTCTAACTGTTCCTGCAAGCATAGTTGGTGAATTAACCTTTTGTACAGATGTTTTTCCGGTCTTTATATTATTTATTTCAATTCTATCTTCATAGGATAAAACATGAATATTTTCTCCTATCTGTATGCTTTCAACAGGATTATTTATTGTCCATTTTTTTATTACATTAAAATCCTTGTCAAGTGTAACATTGACAATTGAAGCTATTCCCTTCTTTTTAATCCTCCAATTGACATATATGTTATTTCCATCAGTTAGAAGGTTTAAATACCTCAATAGAGTATCTTCCCCCGGTAAAACTTTTTCTGATATCTTTTGTCCAAGTTGATTTATTTTTACAAGCTTTATTGAATCATTGTCTTCGTGAGCAATAATGCTACCACCATTGATGTGAATTATTTTGGGATAAGATTTAATTTTTCCTGAGGATACCGTTACATCCTTTGACCATTCCTCAGAAGGTGGAGCTATTCTGATTTTATAGTTTAAATTATAATGCCAACCAAATGTGAAAACAAAGATCGAAATGAAAATTACTGGAAATACCCACTTTTTCATACTATCCCTCCACTAAGGTACAATTGTTACAATATACCAATTTCTATATAATTTAACTATAGCACATTTAAATTTATATTACAATATGTTAATATTTGTTACAAATTATTTTTTTATGGTAAAATCACACTACAATTAATTCCGTGATTATCCATACGATGTATGCTTTAGGTAAAAATCAATGGTATACACTCATTAAAAAGATACTTTTTAATAATCATTTATTTTAGAACTCCGTGTTAATCTTTTTCCACACATAATGGTGAAATCTACTGTTATTCTGTTACTTTTAATATTAAGAGCTTTTTGAATTTTTTCGTTTGTAGCTCTCCATGACAAAGGTGTCATTTTTATTAGGTTTCTAAGGTTTTCTTTGTCTAATTCTATACAATACAGTATTTGCTGCTTATCTATTAAATCAAAATTATTACTAAAGTGTTTTAAAACTTTTTCATTTGTATACGTTTGTTTATCTGTTTTATCATAGAACACTTCTCTTAATTCTTTAAGATAATTACTTCCTGGAACAACTTTAATAAGTATTCCATTATCAGAAATAATCCTATTAAATTCAAAGTAATTTGATGGTGAAAGGATGTTAAGCACTACATCAAATTTCTTATTCATAAAAGGATTTTTTGCTAAATCCCCAACACACCAAATATTGTCCGGATACTCCTTTGTTGCAATTTGTATTCCTTCTTTGGAAATATCAATACCTACACCATCAAAGTTAACTGGAGTCTTATTGCGCAATTTACTAATAATTTGTTCCAAGTGAGAACCCTCACCACAGCCAGCATCCAATATTCTTCTTTTATCAAAGACAGTATTGCTTATCTCCTTTACTATTATATCGCTTATCTTTTCTAACATTGGTTTAAAAAAACCAATCTTGCATACTATATTTCTTGATTTTAACATTGCTTTATCATATCCTGTTTTATTAGATCTCAATAATAAGTTCACATATCCATTTTTAGATAAATCAAAGCAATGTTTATTGGAACATATTAAACTTTTCAAGTCATAAATATCCATTTTGCTTCCACATATAGGACATTTAAATATATCAATATTTTCTAGAATTTTATTTTTGGACATAAATAATGTACCCCTTTCATATGTAATGAATAGAAAATGAAAAAGGTACAACACAAATAATACATATAAAAATTATTGTGTTTGAAATTTATTGTTTCTTCTGTACCTTGCATCACCATAATCGCATATTCGCAGTATTTCTTCTTTATGCTAAGCTGTCATGTTCATAAACCTTATTTGGATATCCCCATTTGTCAATATCTAAACCTGTTTCACAGAATCCCGTTTTTTCATATTATTGAATGTGGTTCGTACTCAGATAAACCTTGCTATATCCAAGTTTATATACATAAGTTCTATTATATTTATTTCCCTTAAATAAAATACAACTTTTAATTTGTCTTTTCTTAAAAATCTAATTTAACTCATAATAAAATTATATGTATTGATGAAAGTTAATACAATTGAGAGAACAATTATAAATGTTTTTGCCATTTTTAGACCTAATCATTATATAGCGTAAGTTTCTAGTTAATGAACAAAATTAAAAGCTTGCACTTTACATTGCAAGCTTTTGAACATTTAAAAATAATATTACAATTTAATATAATTACAATATTTTGTTTATTTATTAACAGTTGCTGACTTCTTAGTAGCAACAATCATTGGTGTATGATCCTCTCCTTTGTATCCCATCAATTCAACCTTTTCAAATCCTGCTTGTTTCATTAAGTCAATTTCATGTTCCAGGGTTAAAGGTGTATCAAAATGAATAAACACATCTTCTGGAATATTATCTCGCTTTCTTCTACGATCACATTCAGTAAATAATAAATCCTCTTGTTCCTGTGTTCTTGCAATATAATCGCATTCAATATAACAGCCGCCATCCCTCAAACTATCATAAAGTTTTTGGAAAATTAGAATTTTCTTTTCTGGTTTAAAATGGTGTAACGTTTGAAAGGATACTGCTGCATCAAAACACTTTTTTCCAAAAGGTGCAGCAAAATAATCTTCACAAATCAGTGTAAGATTTTTATCTATATGCTTTCTTTTAAGCTCATTTAACATAGACTCCGCTAAATCAATACCTGTTACTTTCATATTAGCAAATCGTTTAAAAATATTGTCTAGCTCCAGCCCAGTTCCGCATCCGACATCCAACAATTCCTTTGTCCCTTCTGGAATAAGCTCCGCCATCCATTCATAGCATTCTTTCCATGGCGACATATGTTCTTCATAACCATCAACTCGTTCTTTAAAAAATTGATCCATTTCCTCAAGTTTTGTATCTTTTGTCTCTTCTAGCCACTCCTTAAGACCTTCTATGTATTCTAAATCTTTTTCTTCCATTTTAAGATTCCCCCTTTAAAAAGCACATAATTGCATGCGTAATTAATTCCTTTATCTCTTTAGTGGATAACACTATAGCATTCCCATATATTTGTGTTGCAACTCCATGTGTATACAGCCATATATCACGGAATAGTTTTTTTGCACACATTCTGGAAATGTTATATCTAATCATTGTCTGTTCAATAACACCTTGATTCCATTCAGCTTCCAATACATCTGCAATACTCCATGCTGGATTTGCATTTGATACGAACATTGCCTGAAATAAATTGCGTTCAGTTTGTGCCATTTCTGCATATGCTAGACTTATTGTTAATAACTGATCATCTGGTCTTATACGCTGCTCCACAAAAGCATTGTAAAAATTACAAACTTCCGTCATGATATCAGCTTTACAAGCATCCATATTTTCATATAACCTAAACAAGGGTTTTACTGAACAGTTTAATTTATCTGCTAGGCTCCTTGCATTTAAACAGCCAATTCCCTGCTCTCTAATCAGTTCAAAGCCTGCATGAACTACCATATCTCTATTTATCTTTACCTTAGGTGGCATATTTCCCCCTCCCTCGCAACACGTGTTGCGCAACATCTGTTACCTATTATGTTATATGTTTTCTATAATGTCAAATTAAAAGCTTGCACTTTACAATACAAGCTTTTTTACATTTAATAAGAATGTCACGAATTAATGATCTGCTCTATTGGATAAGAAAGCATTTAAATTGTTGATACTTTCAGAAATCTCCTTAGATAGACCTTTTATCTCTAAAGCTCCACATATATTAGGATTATCTTTAAATTGGGTTATGATTTTACCAAAATCGATATTTCCTTTTCCTATGGGCAAGTGAGTCCCCTTATGAAACTCTTCTTCTGAAATAGCATCACTTAAATGCAGTCCAGTGATTTTCAAATCTTTCAAGGTATCTAGGATTTCATCGACACTATATTTATCATAAAAATTATGTGATATATCTATAAGTACACCAAGTTCCCTATAATTTGATACAAATTTGCTGTAATCACTTAATCCCTTAAAAACAAAATACTTTGATGTAACATGAGTCTCAAGAGATAAAGTTATGTTCTTATCTAAAAACCTTGGAATCCAATATTCTATTAACCTATTCAGGTATCCTTTTATGTTATCTCGTATTATATTATTTTCATTTTTTATAAAAGGAGGATGAAACGATACGTCCTCAACCCCATGCTCAGCTGAAATATCAAATGCTTCTGATATTTGATTATTTAAATTATTGTAGTCATCTTCAGACTCCAACGTGAATAATCCACCAATGTGATAAGTAAGCCTAAATTTGTCAAAATAATTTGGAATCATATTTAATGATAATCCCATTTGTCCCTTATATACTGATGGATTTATCTGTATACCCTTTAATCCATACTGACATGCTATATCAGCTATTCTCTTCCATCTATCCTTTTCACTATTTAATTTCTTAATTTCTTGAGCATAGTCTTCTCCAAAATCGTCCATAGCTAAGTACATAAACTAACCCCCTAGATAAGATGAATGACTACATCTCCTTATTAAACTTTTCCTCACAATAAAATGTTCATATCCATCTGAAGTGCCTTCTTTTATGATAAAAAAGCCTGATAAATTAAGCCACTCTTTGACTTTTTCTATAGAAGGATAATAATGATAACCTCCCTCATGAGCATATTCCCCTTCAACAACTGGAAGTCCTATTTCGAGTCCTTTTTTTAATGCATATTCTGTCTCATCTTTACTAATTGTTTCTACTGTAAAATACAAATACCCATCCTCTTCTAAAGCTTTATAAAAATTGTTAAGAACAAGTGTCCATTCTTCTGGGAAAACATTCTCCATAGCATCAATACAAATAATTCCTTTGAACCTGTTATTAAAGCTTATTTCCTGCAAACCTATCTTTTTAACATTTATATCTGGAAATTTGTTTATTGCATTATCTAACATTTTTTGTGACTGATCAATACCTAAAACATTATATCCATTTGTAGTTATTATTGACCAATACTTACCTGTTCCACATGCAGCATCTAAAATTGTATCACCACTGGGAATTAAGCCTAAAAAGTATAATAAATTTTCTTTATGTATCTCTTCTATTTCTCCCCAATTATTATCGTAGCCAATAGAAAAAATTGTATCATACCTTTTCTCTGCCATTTCCCTTTTTTCTTTTATCTAATCTAGCCTGTTCATTATTAAATCCCCCAAAAATAATAAGCTCAGTTCATCATATCCTACTGAACCAAACCTTAAAAATCGCAAACTATTTTAAAAAGAACTCCTTCGTTTTTCCATAACTATAAACTTGAACTCATCATCTTCAATGTACTCACCACATCTTTTAAAACTTAGTTTTTCAAACAATCCCAATGCAGGTTTATTAGTTTCACCAGTTTCAATATATATTCTATCAATATCCATATTATTGTATATGTACTTAGTTACTATATCTATTGCTTTATAGGCAATACCTTTTCTCCAGTACCTTTTGTCGCATATATTTATTCCCATTTCACCTTGTTTTTTTGATTTATCTATGCTAAAAAAATTAACAAAGCCTATAAAATTCCCCTCATTATTAGTAATAATAAAATATTTGTACTGTCTATCTTCAACATTATCATTCATTACTTCAGTATCAAATCTATTACAATAATCTATACATTCTGCCACCAATTCTTTACTTGTATGAGGTATTGGTCTTGGATCATGCAAATTAAGTTCTCTGTCTATTCTACAGGAAAATAGATTAATAACATCCTCGCTACATATATCTCTAATCTTAATACTATCATCTTGATAATAAATCATTATAAGCCCTCCCTAATCATAAATTATTCCAATTATAAATTATTCAATGTTTTTAAACAAGGGAAAGAACTTCTATATTAAAATATTCCTGAGTCTTTATATTTAATATACAAAGACTAGGAATTAATTCGTATCAAACCCCTCTTATAATTTTTTTAACGAATCAATATTTCCAAGCATAATATTAGAAGATTCTTTCGATTAAACTATAATTTACTCAAAACTTTCTTTAAAAATTATTTTTAACAATTCGCAAGGAACCTGTTGATTATGAAAAATTTGCAGCATACCTTTGGGTGTTATCTTATATTCTGACAATTCATCTTTATGAAAAATAGCTGCTTTTGCTTCGACATTAATATGGTCTTTAAAGGGAATAAGACGAACAAAACTATTACCTACATAAAATGAAGGTAATTTAGCCCATAATTTTTCATCAATATTTCGAAAAGTACTTTCATAAATAAGTCCATATAATATACAAAATCTTTGCTTTGTTTGTTCTTCATAATTCTCTAAACACTTGTATATTTCCTCTTTCATTTTAAATGCTCCATTTCTAAAAGATTATTTTTATCTGTGTGTTATACAAATAGCCTTTATTGCACAATTATTTATTATAACAAGATGTCAATATAAGTGCTTTGAAAATATAATTTGCTCACAAAATTTCATAGTACGGGATATACTATTTTTTTGCTTAACATTTCTACTGGAGAACCATCATCAGGGTTTTTATATAATTTGCATGAAACAAAGCCATTTTTTAATAATATTTTTCTTGAGCCTATATTATTAGGGTCTATTGATGCTTCAATTCGTGTTATACTCTTTGTTGTTTCTGCTATTTTTAATAACTCCTCAACAATTTCGCTTCCATAGCCTTGTCCCCAATATTCAGGCAAAAGAAGATATTCAATCTCACCCTTAGTTAAATCATCATTAGCTACCAATGCCCCTAAACCTATATAAGTATTTGTACCCTTTAGAAATACCTTAAAGTATCCAAAGCCCTCATGTTTTCTATTTATTCTCAACATACCTTTGTATTGCAGATCAGATTCTTCTAATGTAAACACTCTTCCATAATTCATTACCTCCACTTCTTCATTTGTAGCTAAATCTAAAAAATAATGAAATTTATCATCTGAAATAAATTTCTCAAAATTTATTCTACTTTTCAATTTTATACCCCCTCATATAATTTTATAAATATACATTAAAAGAAAATAGTGTATTAATCTAAATCTTTAAAAATCCAGTTTACAGCACCAAGAATATTATCAGCTATATGTGCTGGTTCATAATCTGCCCACTTATGTCTGCTTATTGTTAAACTTCTTTCACCTGAACCTGTACGAACAAGAACACCTTTTGCACCTACCTTTTGGGCTAATACCATATCAGTAGTTCCCGAATCTCCAATTATATAACTATTACTAATATTTATATTAAAATCTTGTATGGCCTTTTCAATCATTCCTGTTAATGGCTTTCTACATGAGCATTCATTTGCTCCATGTGGACAACAATAAACTGCATTAAGATAAGCACCCTCTTCATGTAGTTCCTGCTTAAGTTTCTCTAGCCTTCTTTCATACTCCTCTAATGTAAAATATCCCATTGATATATGTGCCTGATTTGTAATAAGAATAGCTAACCATTCATGATCGTTAATTATCTTTATAGCTTCTATTGCTCCTGGGAAAAATGAAAATTTCATTATACTTCCTCTACCTTCTCCACCCAAAGTCCCTTGCAAGTCTAAAAACACTGCTAAATTCTCCTTTTCGCCCATTATATATCACCATCTCTCAATCATTTACAAAATATCGGATTATAGTGCAATATCTTACTATTGTAAATCAATATGAGAATCCCATGTTCTCTATCAATATATCTATTAAATGTATAATTAGCATTTTCCATTTTTAATTTAATTCCTTCTTTTGTAATGATATTTTTAAAACTTTTACAATATATCCTTGTTTGGCGGTTGGCTCAATCGGCTGTCTGGTCTATAATATTTATGTACAGAATGATATAATGACTTTTCTTTGAAACCAAGACTCTCATACAAATTTTTCGCAAAATTACCTTTGACAACCCAGAGCTTCACGCTTTTTTCTCCTCGGCTTATAATTTCATTTACAAGAAATGAAACAAAAGCTCTGCCATATCCATGTGATTGAATATCTGGCTGAATAGCAACTTGTCGTATCTCACTGCCATCAATAACTCCGATTCCAGCTATTTCACCGTTGACAAGCATAACAAATCTATTGTTTCTATCATCTAAAAAATTTTTCCGTTCTAATTCTTCAGGAGCATAATAATAAGAAGGAAGCATACCCACACGCTCACGCATTTTGAAAAAAGCCATTTCTCTAATACTATGAAATTTAAGATAATCATCATCTTCATATTTTCTTACAGAAATATTATTACTTTCAGTAAGAGTTTCACCTTCATGCTCCATGAAATAAGATGAATGAAATATATAATAACCATTCTTGTATAAAAATTGCAATGAAGTTCTGTCACCATCTATACACAAACCCATCGAACGTTCAACTATCTCATTTTGAAAAAGCAATTTATCCGCCTTTTTAATAAGTTCGGTACCTATACCCATCCTTCTATATTCCTTGTTGACAAATATTGTCGTATCAGTTGCTCTCTTAAAATTGCTAAATGATAGAAAACCTACTGTCAAGCCGTTGTAACAAGCAACAAATATACCGTCCTTAAAATTCATTTCGCTCTCTTGAAACATTTCATCAAAGTATTCATCCCCACACACCATGGCTCTGATAGCGGCTTTATCCCTTTCGGGATTGTAGTCCTGTATTTTCAGATTTTCCACTGGTATCCCCCCTTAGTACTGATTTTTATTATTATTTGTAATAAAAGCAATTCTTGCAGTATATTTAATAAGATTATGCTGTAACTTTATTTACTGATGTTATTCATGTAGGTACCATACTTTTATATCAGTTCTGGGTTTATTCTGAATAAGAGCCAACTTTGTGACATATCCTCCAAATGCTTTGAAATTATCATTTGCAACTAAAAAAGCAGTTCCAATTTCTTGTGAGGATAGTTTGGCTGCTATAGTAGTATGTGGCACCCATTGATATGGTATATAGTAACTATTATTTTTAGTTGCTGGAACTACTTTAATTGAATTGTTTACCATCTCACATGATTTTAAAAGAAATTGATTAACAACAGGTGCAAGAAATAAGAAACTTGGATTAAATAATCCTATAGATGCCCAATATACAAAATCTTGTCTTATTTTTTCTTTGCATACTTCCAGTGAATTAATAACAGCACTTATATCTTCACATTCAAAATCTGCAATTGTAATGTGTGGTGGAACTTTATTTGAAATTAAATAATCATTAACCCCATTATCAGTGATCAAATGCATCAATGATGTTATTTTGTTAGCTGTTTCATCATCAAAATAAAATACAACTGAATAATTCATTTAATACCTCACTTCAAATATTTTTTACTTACACTATGTATATGGAATTGAATCGCTTCTCCTTTTATTACTATTGTAAATCAATATAAAAATCCTATGTTCTATATCAATACATTCTTAAATGTTATAATTAACAATTTCTATATATCTGTTTAAATTCCTTCTTTTGTCATTAAATTCGTTTATGCTCCAATGTATGTGGCAATTAATAAAGGCTTTTTAAGAGAGCATCTATGAAGATATAACTATCGACTTGACAATAGGCAGATGCAGCGTATATGAAAACACAAGTTAACACATAAAAAGAATTAATCATCAAAACCCTATAGAATATACTTTGCTTAGAAACATTGGTAATTAGTTATCATACATCACTTGTTTTTAATTAGTCTTTCACATATTTAACATAAAATTAAAAGCTTGCATTTTACATTGCAAGCTTTTTAACGTTTTATAAGACTTTTGTGACACCAAACAAGAATAATATATACTAAAAATTGTACTCATCTAATATATATTATTTGATTTTTATTGGCACATAATAATCCATTTGATTATATCCCATTGCCTTATAGGCAGATGGTGGTGTTGGAATATTCCCCAGATATTCACGAGAAGTATCTTCCTCAAAACAACCCTTTTCCTTAATAAAATTTTTAATCACACTTATTACCTCTGAAGAGTCCTGCCCATCTATATCAGATGCAACAGCATATAGTCCACCAGGGAAATCAATGATATTAAACTCATCAGGTACATTCATCCCATCTCTGTATATGTAATACCATATAAATCCTTCTTGCTCATTATCATACCATAAAAAATCATTTGGAAATATCATTCTTGGAAATGAACTAAACCATTCATCGAATTGTTCAAGTTTACCATCACCAAACATACCACATTGAGATGCTACCATTTTACACTGAGGAATTTCATAAATTCGAACATTTTCCATTTTTATTCTCCTTTCAAATACAACAAGATATAAACTTTTACTATACAATATTGCTAATGTACACTATAACAATATCCCGAACTAACTTTGCCTCAGCTGGATATGTACTATCATGTCATTATTCTCAAAACTAATAGCGCTATTGGGATTATTAATAAAGTGTACTTTTTGAACGATTCAAAGCAAAATAGTCTCTAACTATGCTTATTTTCTAATCAATAAGTGAAACTACTTTTTCTTCCAAATCACAAATCTTTAATAAAGTATCACAATATGGTTTTAACTTTGTTTTGTCACTAAACAAATTTTCTGCTGAAAAATCTTGAGGTATCAGTTGAGCTAACTCTCTGCAAAGGGAAGTTATTTTTTCATATTGTTCTGCGAGATCATCTCGCCCATTATTATAGAAATACTTAACTGCATATTGCCTGTCCAAATATTGTTTAAAATTGCACATTACATTAAGATATGGCTCAAAATTATCGTCCCATTCATATGTTTGCAAAGCTTTAGAAAATGCTTTATGAGCCGCTAAACCATTATATTGGCCAAGTGCAATATTTTCTTCTAGAATTAACCGTTTAGCAAGTTTGATGGTTTCCATAAATATTTCGTCTTTAGATGGTTTTTCACACTTACCTTCAATAATAAGTATGCATAATTTGCTTTCTTCTTGGCAAAATCCATCATGCCAGCCTGATTTTCTAAAATAACCTGTATCATCTGGTGCTTCATCATGGTCTTCATTGACATACATAAATGGATTATATCCTAAAAGTACATTGCCATCATTGTCATAACCCGATATTACACAAGCATCTGAGCAGTTTATAACGCCCTCAAGTGTTATTACAGGTATACCTTTATCTATGCTATCCATAATAAGCTTTTTATCATATTCATAGTCGCCAATAATATGTTGGGTAACTTTATAACCGAGCATTTTAAATGTATGTTCAATAATAATCGGCGCATTAATAACATGATAATTGTCATGATTCCACTTATTAACAGAAGGCATTGAAAAAGAAGTACGAAATGCACTACCAGAAACGGCACATACATAATCATAATCTAGCTTTTCACCAAGTGCGTTAAGTGCAGAAACGACACTGTTTACAAATTCATTTTGCCTTTGATTATCAGACCAATCTACCTTTAATAAATTAGGTATAAAATTTTTTACCATGCTAAATCCCCCTTGTAATTTGAAATCAATTACTATCGGATTGAATTTTTTGTGGTTTAAATTGATTTGTAGATATTTCGAGGGAGAACAATCAAATAATCTTTTAAAGGCCTTTGAGAATGCCTCAACTGTTTCATAACCATATTTAAAGGATATTTCAGTTATAGAAAGCTTTTCCTCAGCAAGGTCATCAATTGCAGATGATAAACGACGAAATCTTATATACTCACCAACAGAATATCCTGTAATTGCACTAAACAGATTTTGAAACGATGAAGGAGCATAATTAATTGCCGTTGCTACCGACTCAATTGTTAATTCCTCAAGTAAATTATCTTCAATATATCCAATTGCTTCTTGGACCTTGTCAATCCAACTCATCTTATCACCATCCCTCAATAGTTAATATATCAGATTATAAAAATACTTACTTGTCAATTTATATGACGATTTGTCCATTTCATCCTGCATTATATAAACAACCTGCATTTTACGCTTTAATATTATTGTTAATCAACATAAGAATTGTATGTTCTATATCAATCTGTCTATTATATGTTGCAGTTATTATGTATCCTCTATCACCTGCTATTTTTTAGTTGTTCTATCATATTTTTTCTTATAAAATATAACTAAAGCTAAAATTATATTACTAAAACTCTGTAAATTAGAATTTTATTAACAATTTCTCATGTAAAAAGCATTAAGAATTTCCCCTAACTTTTCGGGTGAGTCCACATTAACTTCATGTCCTGCATTCTCTATAACTTGAATTTCTGCATGAGGCAGAAGCTCTTTCAAATCTATTGAGGCTTTTTTATTTGCTTTGTCATTTTCTCCACAGATAACAAGAACAGGGCATGAAAGTTTATTCAAATTATGACGAAAGTCTAAATCTACCATTGATTTTGATAGTTTAATAAAATCTTTTTTCCCGAAACCCATTTGCTGAAACATGCTATCTGGCAGGATATGAAAAATAGCATTTTGAAATTTGAGTAATGTTCTAGGCATGACAAACTGTGTACCTATCAACACCATAGAATTTACTTTTGATGGATTTTCAATGCCATATTGTAAAGCGAGGATACCTCCTAGTGACAATCCACAGATATTCAGTTGTTCAGAAAAATCCATACAGAATTCAGAAAAGGCATCATACAAATTTGTATAAGTTATTTCCTTGCCGTGAAGCAAGTCAGATAGATTTAGACAAATAATATCCGATCGTTCTTCAATGTTACTAATTGTTTTCTTCCAGCTTGAAGAGGTTTGTCCTAGACCATGAAGAAATATATACGGCACAGTACTCATCTCCCTTACAAACTCCTATTTTATCGAATTCCAGATTTAATAAAAGATATTAGTTCCTCAACATTATCAAAATCATCATAATCTCCATTTATTCCTTCTCTATGATACACTACTCCCTTTATTTCATTTCTCTCTAAACAATCAAGAAGCTCTCCAATTCCATATCTCTTAATAAACAAAGTAAATCCATAAGGCTTTATTTGGTTTAATAACCCCTTATGAAATTCTTCCTTGCATAAATAACAAGCAGTTATGTCTTTTTTTAATAGAACATTTATGATTATCACACCATTCTTTATCCGGATATTCACCAAAATTACAACTAGAACATTTTTATTCTCTGAACATAAACAACAAGCAAGTCCACAATGTACAATTCCTAATTCTCTTCTCACTTTAAGACTCTTCAAATTTGGAATTTATCACTTACTATATAACATCATGATAGATTATATCCACTATTTCATTTAAACTTAATTCTTTATGTAGGCATATTTCAGGAATGATATCTAATAAATCTTTTTCATTCCACCATTCTCTCATTTCCTCTTCTCCAAATTCATGTGCATTAGGCTTTTGTTTATGACGATTTAAAGTTTCTTCAAAAGGTATGTCGAAGTAATATGCAAAAATTTGATTGTTAAATTCCTTTAGTAAATTTTTAAATAATTTTTTATACCACTTTGAATTAAAAATGCCTTCCAAAATTACTATATTACAATGGCTTTTTCCGTATATTGCAAGTTCCAATAATAACTGACTTGCTTCTGGATTGGGTCCATCTTTCACAAATAGCATTTCTCTTCTAACAGCATCTTGTGAAATTAGCATTGTACCATGTCCAAATTTTTTTTGTAAAGCTTTGCCTGTAGTAGTCTTACCACTTCCAGAATTACCTCTTAATATTATTAACTTTGCCACTCCATCCATATGATATCTTCCCTTCTGAATTGACTAATTACCATTTATATTACTCAACCTTAAGTTGGAATTTGCTCGCTTTACTTAACAGCTTTATATATGTTTTTTGCACATTCAACCCCATATCTGAGTAAGTCTTAATTGTATGATACATTGCATCTACGGCTACATACCATAGAGAATCACCATCAATACCGTTGAAATAGCCACTTAAGCATGGTGCTATAATGTCTGTAAAAGTATCTTGTCCGATACAAAAATATGGTTCTGAAAGTATCTTTTGTAATTCTTCCGTCAATGATGACTTACCAGAACTTGATACCCCATTAAGCCATATGATATGCCCCTTTCCCATTTTCTTCACCTCATAAAATTGCTATTTTATTATTCAACATAAAATTAGAATTTAGCTAAACATAATTAGTTTTGATATTCTTGTAGTTCTTCTAAAAACTGTTTATAGTCTGCATCTTCCCAATAGAAAGTGAGTTCTTCTTCTGTATACTCCTTAGTAACAGGACACATAAAAGATTCACCTACATCTAATCCTAATTCATTCAGAACTAACTGTGCAAATTCTCTAAAAGCAAAACCAATTGCTGTGATAATATTCTTGTCCTTTACAACAGGTTGGTGAACAAAATTTTTCTTATTAATGTATTCAAAAATATCCACCATTTGCATAAATAAACCAGCTGTAAATTTAATTTCATCTAATATTCCTGCCTTAGCTAACAAAATAGGAGAACATGATATTGATGCTATTAAAATATCTCTATTTTTCAATTCAGCAAGAAAATTAATAAGTTTATTGTCATACAAAGCAGGTAATGGATTAATTATTCCAGGTAATATAACACAGTTATAGTCATCTAAATTGATATCATTAAATGTTTTTGTAGGCGTAACTTGAAAGCCTTCTTCACTTTCATAAATTTTTATTTCACTTCCTAAATAATCTATATCCTTACCAAACCATATCTTTAAACATGAAGTTAGTGTAGTAATTTCTTGTAGAGAAAAGTATGGATAAATAATTACTGCTATTTTTTTCATATATTTAACCTCCATAAATCACTGGTAAAAATCATTTTATTTATATAACTCAACCTTAAATTGAAATTTGTTTTATTGTTTTTCCCATAATTCATTATAACTAACTGTATCATATCCTAAATCAGAATAAAATTTATTAACTCCACCAGTCATATGTGTTGCACCTAATTTTTTAGTTCTTTTACTTAATTCAGATAAAGCAGCAGAAGCAAGTCCCATTTTACGATATTCTGGCATAGTACATAATGGTTCAAGATAAGCAAGATTATTTTCTGCAACAAACCACATACCAGCATAACATGCATAGTCACCATTTGGTGCAACAATTATTACACTTAAATCTTTAGTTTGATTTGGGGATGCTAGTTGTATATATGCTCCTGTGGCATCTTTATTTTGCCAATCATCTGACCCAAAACTTCTCCATATCATCTGAGTTAATTTTTTATAATCCACTTTATCAGAATTTAGAAAACTAAACCCTTTAGGTAAAGAATGTTCTAAAGGGTTCTTCAAATCATATATTTTTACAGGTTCCTCACTTACTTTCTTATACTGTTTCTTTATTAATTCACCTACAAGAACTTTTTGCTTATTGTAAATATTAAATGATACTTTACCTTCTTCATTTCCCATATATTGCTCTGCATATGCAATTACATCATCAGATAAATATTCATAACTTTTTTTAAAACTACAAGATACTTGTGCAGGATTCATCTCATAGTAACAAAATGCTACAACTTCACCATCATCTTCCCAAATAGAGTAAAGATATGTATGTTCACGGTCAAAATCAATAAGAGTTTGTGCATACTCAAAAAAGGGAGCTTTTTCTCCTGTTGCACAATCTATTGAATAATTTTCCACCATAAATCGGTAAACCTTTTCAAAATCTACTAAATAGCGATATGGTCTACGTATAATTTTGTTTATTGACATTATTATTCACCTCTACAAATAGAATTTATCTAGTTTTTTTAATTATTTATCAAAGTAACATTGTTAATTAAGCTAAAATATTATTTTATTTAAATTTTCCTTTATCCACTCTAGAAAGTTGATATTAAATTTGCTGCTAATATCCTCATCTATATTTTCTATTACATGTTCTAAGATAGTAATGATTTTTTCATTGGCTATTTTATATCCTTTTTTGTTGAGATTTTCTGATGCTTCTTCTAGCCACAGATATTGTTCTATTGGAAGTACTTCATTAATCTTCTTTAAACCCAAATAAGCATGTTCATTATCATAAATATATCTCAGCAATATTGAACATTCAGCAATTGAGTGGTTTAAAATTCTAGAAGTCCACGGATAATTTCTTCTCTTATATGCTCCATCAGCCTCAATAAAGTTATACAAAATATCATTGAACATTCCCACACAACTAGATTTTTCCATATACTTAATTTGTGGAACATAGTCGTTCATCAATCCCTTTGGATCATAAACAATTTTGGCTTCATCAGTTGTAGGTAATGACTCTTTCGTAACAGCATATAAATCAAAATGTAATCCATCTTCAAATATTACTATTATTTGTGGACCAACAAAATTAGCATAACTATAATAAACTATTGATTTATATGCCAATAAGTACTCAATTCTATTGTTTAAAAACTGTTCCATTTTTTCTTCACCTACAATAACATACATATCTACATCAGAATATTCATCATCATCGCCTCTTCCAATAGAACCTTTTAAAAGTATGGCATCACAAATATTCTCATTTATTATTTTTTTACTTATTTGTTCAATTGCATCGTAAGTTCTCATATTGTCTGATCACTCCTTATACAAATCATAATATTCCTCCATTTAAATTTCTTCTTAATACAATTACTACTAAAAAACCATTTTCATCATCCTCTAGCATCAAACCTTCTACCCGCATTTTTTCTAACCACATTCCTGTTCTCTAGCTGTGGGCAGAAAAAGGATACTACCATTGTTATGATAAAACTAGATAAGGTTGTTCGCTCGATATTCTATGCTCCAATATATGTGGCAATTAATGAAGGGGGCCTTAAAGAAGATGGTTAAAGATAGACCTGTTTATAAGAAATGAGGTTAATGTGGCATATGCAAAAACACAAGTTTTTACATAATAAAAAAATCAATCTCTATAATCATATAGAAATACATAACTAGCTATGTATCATCTATCACCTGCTAGTTTTTAGTTGTTATATCATATTTTTTTCACAAAATGTTAAAAAACTTATACCTTACATTTCAAGCTTTTTAACGTTTTATAGGAGTAATTTGTCTGAATTTTGTTCGGTCTATACAAAGCCAATACTCGTAATATATAGTTAAATTATTAAGTAATTATTAGAATTTACTATAACTGCTTGACCATCATTAATTCTTATTACTTCACAATCATTTGCAGCCTCATATTCTTTCGCTCTCTCTTCAAATCTTTTAAATTTTGTTATATATCTACTATAATGAGGCAATAATTCTATAGAAGAAAATCCAAATCCAGAAAAATCTGTTAGATTCACACCATCATTCAATTCAGGACTGTATTGTGCAATTAAATTTATATTCTTTTGCATAATAATAGAACCAGCACTAATCCCAATAACAATTTTCTCTTCAATTAATCTCTTCATAATGACTTCGCAGTTTGTTTTTCTCATAGATTTTAATAAATAAAATGGGTTACCACCATTGATTTCAATAACATCATAGTTTAGTAACAACTCTGGGTTTTGAACATCAAAATCAAAGTATTCTACAGCTAAACCAAGTGATTTTAATTCTTTAGTTAATCGTGGAACGTGCCAATCATTTTCTTTATATCCAACAGACGCAGTTGTAACAATAACTGCTTTAGATAATAAAGCACAATATTCTGTCATCCTTTTAATAAGATTATCTGATGATAATCCATTTGATGTTAAAATCAGCATGCTTTCACCTCACAAACTATTAATTATCTTTACAACACACTTTCTTACTATTGCAAGTCAAAATGAGAATTCCATGTTTTATATCGGCATGTCTAATAAATGTAATAATTAGTACTTTCTATATATTTATTTAAAATCCTTCCTTTGTTATTAAATTTATTTGTACAATACTAAATTTCTTTCTTTTTTAGACTTACCTACTATATAACATACAAGTGTAACTAATGATCAAAATTGCTCAATTTTCCCATAATGGCAGACCTCATCCCCTCTTCATATTATAAGTGATATTAAAAACTGGAGGTTAACTAATTAAATCCAAAAGACACTTGCTCTTGTGGCAGCATTTCTTCTAGCCGCCTCCCTATTCTCTGGCTGTAGACAAAAAAAGGATTCTACCCTTGTTATGATAAAACTAAATAAGGTTGTTCACTCAATATTCTATGTCCAATGTATGTGGCAATAAATGATGACTTCTTTAATTAGGAAAGTATTGGGAGCTTCGAGCATTAAATTAAAAAGCTTGCACTTTACATTGCAAGCTTTTTAATGTTTTTTTAAGAAGGATATAACATAGCTGAAGCTAAAATTATATTACTTTAACTCCAAAAATCAAAAATTTATTTAATTGTATCTAAATATTCGCTCATTCTTTCTTTATGGTTCTGGATATACTTATCTGATTCAATAAACTTAAAAAATTCTTCTTTTGTTAGCCATAAATAGGATATTGTTTCACCTTCTTGAAGAGTAATAGAATTTTTATCACAATTAGTTTTACATAGATAGCCATAATATATAGTATCCTTACCCATATATTTATATATCTGTTCTAATTTTTGAGCTTCAATCCCTGTTTCTTCTTTGAGTTCCCTAATTGCAGTATCATAAGGTCTCTCACCTATCAATGCACTACCACCTGCACTTGCTTCATACAAACCTGGAAAATTCAGTTTTTTCAAATCTCTCTTCATAAGTAGAAACATACCATCTTCATGCCTAACTATTATTTCACTTACCAAATGAAATAAACCCTCAGGGATTACATCACCCCTAACCAAGTTGCAACCTGCTAGTGTTCCATCTTCTCTATATGCATCCCATAATTCCATTACCAATCAGCTCCCCAAATTGGGATTTATATTATATTTTAATCAAATAGAGCTATCCATTGTTCATCTTTTTCAGCCTTAAAGCACAGTTCAATTTGTTCTCTATTAGTTTTTTCTTCTGCAAGAGTAGGTAAATTATTGAGCGAAAAATAGTCAATTTCTGTTGTTTCTATATTTTCGATAAAAGTTCCACCTATAATATCACAAAGCACGAATACTTTACATATTCCATAAGCATATAGCGGAACATTATGTTTATTTCTATCTTGAATTGCAATAATTTTCTTAGCAGTAACTTCAAGACCTGATTCTTCTCTTACTTCTTTTATTGTATTTGATTCTATTGATTCTAATACATCAACCCATCCCCCTGGCAAAGACCATTTTCCACTTTTCTCATGAACAAGCAATATTTTTCCTTCCTTAAAAATTGCAGCCCTTGTATCTAATTTAGGTGTTTGATAACCTTCCTCATTACAAAAAAGACTCTTTATCTTTTCAACTGGAATGTCGGCTTTATAACTTAGCATTTCTGCTGATATGTTTCTTAACTGTTCATAACGCTCAATGTCATATGCATCTTTTGTATAGGTTAATCCACATTGTGCAATACTTTGTATTTCAATAGCCCATTTTAACCAAGGCTCTTTTAAAAATGTATTGTTCATAATTCCTCCTAAAATTTATATTCAATCGATAAAATTACTATTTATAATACTTAACCTTAAATTTAAAATTTATTATTCAAATATAATAAAGCTATTTATATCTTGGATATTCTGGAAGTAAGTCAATTAGCTTGATTGTCTTCCCTTCATTATCAAGCAACATTTCAATATTATCTGCATCTTTTCCAAGGTGCATCATAAATTCTCTGCATGCACCACAAGAAGGTATTACTTTTCCGTCCTTATAAACAGAAACGACTTTATCTACTTCATTTTCTCCATGTGTGAGCATTGTTGATAAAGCATTTCTCTCTGCACACATTCCTAATGAACCATTTGTGTCAACACAGATACCAGTATAAATATTCCCTTTTTTTGTTAGCACCGCTGAAGCAACGCTTCCAACCCACATAGTGCTTGAGACTTCATGTGGATTTATTACATTCATAGCTTCTTTATAAAGTTTCTCCCATATTTGTTCCATATTATTCTCCTTAATCTCCGATTTAGTACAATGATAAATTTAAAATTTACTTTTCTAATTCTATAAACAGATACATTGGTATTTTTGATAACCATCCAATTCTTGATGACATACCCATTTGTTCCTCTGATGGAATTGGTTCATTCATATCCACTACTGTAAACTTGTTTCTTACGAAAGCTTTTATATAATCGGATAGAGTTCTATGCCTATATATTACTGAGGTGTCAATACCTTTAATCTCTCCAACCCATTCTGTTGGGTTAAAATAATCACTAACTAATACCTTTATTTTATCATCTTCCAGCATCCATTTGCTTTCTTTGGGCTTAAAACATGGATGCAATATAGATATAAAAGCCTTCCCATTAGGTTTTATCACTCGATATATCTCTTTTAATGTTCCATCAAGGTCTTCTACATCCATTAACATCATCGAGCAAAGCACAACATCATAAGTGTTATCAATGATGCCTGTTAATTCATTAGCATTTCTACATAATGTCCTAATGTCCAAACTCTCTTCTATAGCTTTATTTGCAACATAAGTTGTAAAAGTTTCAGAACAATCTACTGCTGTAACAATAGCACCTCGTTTCGCTAAAGCCCTCGAATATCCACCTTCACCACAGCCTAAATCAAGAACCTGTTTCCCGTTAATTTCTCCTAATTTTTGCAAAGTATATGGCATTATATAATATAGTCGGAAATCATTTGTTTGAGCTTTTTCAGTCCAAGTATCTATGCCAACTTGATTCCAGCATTTTGTTGAACTATCTTGATTCATTTTACACCTCCAAATCCCCATTTTATTGAGTTATTTACATCATTCATAACTCTCATTTAAATACTATTTGTAAATCAATATGAGAATCCAATGTTCTATATCAAAATATCTTATAAATGCTTCAATTAATATCTTCTATATATTTATTTTAATTCCTTCTTTTGTTATAAATTCATTGTGCAATAGTATATTTTTAGACTTACCCACTTTATATAACATACATCTATACTTAATGCTTAAAAATCATTTATACCACCCCCAGTACCAAACCTCCTCTCGCTTTCATATTTTTTTATAAAACATCAAAAGGCTTACACTTTATATTGCAAGCCTTTTTGCGTTTTATAAGGAAATAATGAACTTGTCATCTGACAAAAATACCATCTGATTCACCATTTATCCAATCAAGAATAAATGGCATTTGGCATGAATTTACTGTAGGCAGATTATTCTTATCAAAGAATCTATGCTCCTTGCTTTCGTCACCTTCTTGTTTTAGTATTCCAGTAAAGTTACTTACTCGAAAAATAATTTGTACACTAAATACTTGGTCTCCATTGGGATATTTTCCAAATCCATTTTTCCCAGAATAAATGCCAAATAATTTTGGTTCTACTATTCTTAAATTTGTTTCTTCAAATACTTCACGTTCTAATGTTTGCATGAATGTTTCTCCCAGTTCCATTAATCCACCTGGGACTCCCCATTGATCTGTATCTTTTCGACTCTGCAAAAGTATTCTCCCATCTTTATCTTCAATTATTGCTCCACATCCTACAGTTAATAAAATTTCATTACCTATTAACTTTCGCATCTCTCTTGCATATTCTCCCATGAAATCATCCCCTCATAAGGTTACTTCAAATCTACAAATTTGAAATTTTTTATTTCAATATCCTATCATCAACATATCGCATCATGGTATATGTATATGGCTTAAAACACTTATTCCAGAAATTACTTCCCGTCACATTAATTGATTCATAATCAACACCGCATAAGTGATAACCATGTTGTTTAAGCCAGAATAATATATTATCCAGAAGCATATTTGATACACCGCTCCCTCTATATTTCTGATCTACAAAAGCACCAGTTATATTCATCATATCAGGATATGCTGATATGAATGATTCTCCAATTTCCTGTATTCGCATATATCCAATAGCTTTTCTATCGTCATAAGCAATCCATAAATGATGATTATCCCTTGAAAGCCATTCTTTAAAATTTATCATTATATCTTCTTCACACTCATCATGACCTACCATGAAAGCTGGTGCTTTTTTGAAATGTCTGTCATCCTGTAAACACAATTGACTAATATCAGACAAATGCATATTATCAGCTTTCATAATGGAATAATTACCCCATACCTTAAATTCTGGCAAAGCATCCGTACTGCGGATGGCATCGTTGCAACGATTCCCAAATCCCAATAAAACCCAACTGTCAATGCACTCTTTATCTACACAAAACATTGTAATCCCGTGATTTATTAATCCCTTCTCTACCCACATTCCTGAAGCATATGAATATAGTGCCTAGTATATTTTTCTACGTCCTTCTTTCACAGCACCATGTCCAAACAATGGAACATACACACCATTGGCTGTTCCAAAAAATTCATTTACTGGCCGTCCTGTAATGTACCCTACCACTTTATCATCTAATAAAGCAACAAATCCTAAACCACAATTTAATAAATCCGTTAATTGAGAAGTTATGAAATCATCATTTTCTAATCTCGGCACCAAATGATTAGATTGGCATACTTCATTGTACTCCTCATAAAATATAGAAATATATTCTTTTATATATCTTCGCTCTGCTTTTTCAATCCTATAACTCATATATTCCCTTTCTTCTAATATTCAGAATAAATATATTAAATTACTATTTATAATACTCAACTTTAAATATTGGAATTTATCTATTAGACTTTCCTACCAATAAGCACACATTCTGGAAGCATAGCACCTTTTATAATTGATTGATCTAATATGGTAAATGTTTTATCTTTTACAAAGTCGGAAAGTTCTTTACTACTCCACTTATGAAAAGTATGAAATCCAAATTTCTCTATCAACCATATTTTTACCCTAGGTATCTTTTCCTCATATACAAATGTTGGAGCAAAAAGTAGTCCATTAGGTCTTAATACTCGATATATTTCACTCAATGCTGCCTCTGGATTTGGCATAATATGCAAAGCATTTGCTATTATTACAGCATCAAAAGAATCATCATTATATGGTAAATCAGTTGCGTCTTGTACCGAAAAAGTTATATTTTCTTTAATAATGCGCTTTTTAGCTATTTCTATCATATTCTCTGAAAAATCGGTTGCTTCCCATGAATGGACTTTATCTGCTAGCAAAAATGTAAGTTGCCCTGTACCACATGCCAGTTCAAGAACATTCATATCTTTTTTCAAGTAATACGAAATTACTTTACAAAGTTCTTTATACTGCAATAAATTATTTTTTTCTATAAGTGAAGTATATAAAAAGGCAACTCGCTCCCAAAACTTTTTGTTTGTCACATCTTTCTTCATGTAATATCTTCTCACTTTCAAATTACTATTTTATTATTCAACCTAAAATTGAAATTTGCCTTTCTTTTTTTATCTCGTTTCAATTTCTGTGTTTGTATGCAATCAATCTCAAAATATATTGTTATATTGTCACAATTAATCCATCGTATGAAATATCATAACCATATTCTTTTGCTAAAGATTGCATTTTTTCATGTATGTTATTTCCTTCATGTGAAATATGGGTAGCATATATAAGAGTGGTATCAGTAATAATACTCATTTGTCTTAGTTTATCAATAATTGTTTTTAGTTGACCTGCGTCTAAATGCCCTCCAGCATTATATCCCTCTCCATATGTTTGATCTAAAATTAGAATATCAATTCTTTTATTATCTAATAAGTCATATACATCTTGGCATATATCTAATAAATCAGTTCCATATAGAATAGTTTTATCTTTATGTGTTATCAAGTAAATAAGTGCTTGCTGATTTATATCATGTAATGACCCTAATGCTGTAATGGAATATTCATCTAAGCCAATTGTTTCAGAATGTGAAATGGTTTTAAGTGACAACTTTAATTTTTCTTGAAAATCTGCACAAAATAAATCTGCGCGCCCATCCTCATCCTTTAACATTTTATTCATAGCACAAAACGTCTTCAATGACGCTATCAAAGTGATGGGATTAACATTTTGTGCTGCATAATCTGGATGTCGTGTGATAAAATGCCCTGCATCAAAATGGTCTGAATGAGCATGGGTTTGTACAATATATTTTATCTTAGATAAATCCACATCATATTGATATGTTTTTGGCAAGTAGATTTTCAAGCATTCCGGAAGTTAATTTTTCAAGCACCCC